>JARRQJ010000005.1:0-87191 GCA_037381915.1 Gammaproteobacteria bacterium
CGCCCGCCAGGGAAAAGCTCAGCGCCAAGGTCATCGCCGCGTTCAGACCCAGTATGTGCAATTCTTGGCGCAAGTTCTCTGTTTTGCGGCGGTAGCCGTATAGCGGACTGTTCGCCACCTTTAGGAACTTTGCGGCAAGTGCGGGGTCGTGGCTGATGAGTCGTGCAATCTCCGGCAGGGTGGCATCCGGCTGGCTGGCCAGCTCAATCACGTGCATGGCGATGGCCGGAATGGTGGGTAGGGATTTACAGAAACGTATGCGTTCTTCCAATTGCGGGTTCATGTGTGCTTGGACTCATATAATCGAACGTTACACGGCGGACGGTCTCCCCGTCACGCGCCGCCCCGGGTACGCTAATAAATCACCATTAATTACTAAATGAAAACATCGGTGGGAAAGTCGCAGATATGTTACGGCTGTAAGCCGGCTTTGACGATTGTCAGGATGCACTATGCCGCTGGCGCCGCACGAGATCTCCGGGTCCCCTAGTCGTCCGGACGCCAGGCCATGAATATCGCGACCGGCGACATGCGAACTATCCAATGAGGCGTCGCCTGGAATGTCGACGAGCCGAGAGGTGAAGATTACGCCCGAGAAGTTGTGTTTCATGACATCCCTGTTCGTAACCGCAAAGTCTTCAGCCCGATGCCGTGGCGAAATACGCCTTCTCCAACACCTTCTTGAGAGTTTCAGGGCCCGAGGTAGCATTCAGGGGTTTCAAGATGTAGTCGATGATCCCGTGGATACGGCAATCCTCGACGGTCTTATCCTCCGCCACGGAAGTAAGCATGGCGATGGGAATATCGGTGTCTGTTTCCCGGATCTTCTTCAAGGCATCCGCGCCGGTCATGATCGGCATGACCACGTCCATAAAGATAAAACCGACTTTGTTGTCCTGGAATTTCTTCAGCGCTTCGGCGCCGTTTTCGGCCTCAATGAGATTGTTGTAACCCAGCGAGTTCAAATATGATTTGATGGCGGTTCTCACCAATCTCATGTCGTCAACGATCAATATCAAAGCATCACGATCAAGCATAGCTCTATCCCTTGTTTAGCCCGTCTTTTGGTGCAGTAAGTAGCTAAAGGAGAAGGCGCCCACGCCCTCAACGTCGATGGGGATGGATAAAATTTCCTGGACGCCTTCCTTAATGAAATCTATGTCCGCAGGACCGTTGATGAACAACGGCGCACTGAATTGAAGCTGTGAGCCGGAATCGCTGAGAGATCTTGTGGCCAGGCCGATTATGGTGTTGGAAAATTCCGTGAGCGCCTCGCCGATCTCCCCATTTATTTCACGGAAATTGCACGGCTCGCCGAGCAATTTAGCGAGAAAGCGGTTGCCGATGGTCAAGGCGGACTTGACTTGGTGATTCATGACCACCTTGCCCTCGATGCTGCCGTAGGTGCGAGCGACGACGCAGACGGCGTAGCCCTTGAAATCGTAATTGGCGACGTCTTCCTGAACGCCTCGGCCGGCGGTGGCCGTGAGATCGGCCATATCGGCAAGGGCCTTGATCGTCTCGTTGACGAAGGGCATGAGAATTTTGGTGTGAACGTTGTAAAGATCCATCAGGGACCTCCAGCTTGCTTGCCTAGTTTGTCGGCAGCCTGGACATTAGCTTTAGGGAAGAATTTTGATAAATTGCTGCCGGACACCGTGATGCGTGGGGCGATCGGCGGCTATCGGCGGCGACCGGCGCAGGACCACCCACAAGACGGGTTCAACATTCCGATCTCGATGACGAGGTTGCCATAGTGCATCAGGCCGCAAGACCGATGCGCGACGAGAATCACCGTGCCGATGGCGCGCGGGTCCCCGCCAGAAGGGGGTATCCCCGGGGGTACGATGGCGATTCGGTCCCTGTCCCGGGATTTTTCGGGCTCCTGGGGTTTTGAAGCACGTGGCTGATCCCGGCGCGCATTGAAACGGGCACCGAAAAGATGACAATGCCGCTGATAGGATTCACGATGGTCGGCAGTTCGAGGAAGGTTTTCAAGTAACGGGATGCGGACAAAGGGCCGCTTCTTTCATGCATGAATCATGGCGGGTGCGGTGCACTTTCGGGTGCGAAAAGACTAAACTCAACTGTACGCAGAAATACATGATGCCCGTGTCGACGCGCCTTTGCCCAATATCCCGTCCGCCGCCGGCTTGAGCGCGGGCTGGGCCCCGGCCGACCGCTTGCGTGCATGGGCCGAGGCGGGTGCAGCATAGCGTTTTTCCCCGGCGCTCTGGATCCTGTGAGGAATCGTAACCGTGGTCATGATGAGCAGGAGATTCGCAAGCCGCGCGAAGAGGCGCGCGCACCGTATCGGCGGCCCTATTCTGGCGGCGGCCTTGATTATTCTGCTGCCGGTTCGCGGCCATGCGGACGATAGCGGGGCGCCGGCATACTACACCGTCGCTCCCCACGGATCGATGGTGCAGATTTACGTGTATCGAGCGGGCCTGTTGGCATTTGCCGGACACGATCATATCGTCAGCACCTCGGCTATTGACGGAAAGTTGAGCTACACACCGCCCCCCGCCCTGGCCGCCGCCTTTCATCTGAGCATCCCCGTGGATGACCTGGTGGTAGACGATCCGGAGCAGCGACAAGCTGCCGGGGGACGGTTTGGCACGGTCGTGCCGGACAAGGACCGCGCCGGGACGCGGCGAAATATGCTGGGGGATCGAGTCCTCGCGGCCGCGCGTTTCCCGCAGATAACGGTCGACGGCCATTGGCTCCACGGCTCGCTGTCCGACGGGACGGTGGCGGTAACCGTCGGCATCCGCACTACCCGGCGCGACTATCAGGTGCCGGTAGATATTCGCGTCGATCACAATCGTGTGCTCGTTACCGGCGCGTTTCATCCCTTGCAGACGGAATTGGGCATTACGCCCTTCAGTGCATTGGCCGGGGCGCTCAAGGTTGCCGACCGCCTGGATGTCCGCTTCAAACTGGTCTTCGTGCCGCTTGCCGACGCCGGCCAGCCGAGTTCGCGATAGCGCCCGACCGCCGGTCGGCACGCCGTCTCCCAGCAACCATGCGATCCCCACGCGTGGGGGAGCCAGGTCGAGGACCCGTGCCGCTCACATCTTCTTGGTGGTCTCGCTGAAGCCCAGATAGATGCGGATTTTATTGCCGTCCTTGATATTCTTGATGCTCTTGGGTGGGTAGTGGAGGTGCATCGCACCTTCGGCGGTTTTGACCGTGATGAAGCCCGTGTGGTGATTGACCTTGGTTACCGTCCCGTCCATGTGATGTTCACCCATTTCCTTCGCGCCGGTAGCCATGTTCTTGTCGTGCCCATTGCCGCCATACTGATCGGCCAGCACCGGTGTTGCGACGGACATGCTCAAGACTATGGCTAGCAGGGGATAAGCGTTTTTCATGGTAGTTACCTCCGTGTTAATGGCACTATTTTTGTGTCAGATTTTTGCAGCGCAAGTGCATAACTCGCGATTTCCCGGCATCGGTGCGATTGCCGATGTCGATGAGGGAAATCTGGCTGATGTAGACCATCAATCGCCCGCAGGGTTCGACTGGGTGCGGCAAAGCTTGGGCGCATGGGCCGGGAGCGGACTTGCCAAGCGGATAGGCCTTCGTTAGATTTACTGCGCCTGAATGCCGATGGATGCGTCGGGCCCCGTTCCCCATCCACGGGGAAATACAGAATCGTTCGCCGCGACCCGCGGTGCTTGGGAACATTCCCGCCGGCGGGAGGAATGCTTTGACAATCGGAGTATTCGCCCCCGAGCGCTTGTCCGCAACATGTAAGGAGCAGAACATGTCCCGTTATCCAACCGTTATCCTGGCGAGTCTGATAGTGGTGATCCTCGGTGTCGTCGGCCAGGCGAGCGCCGCATCGAGTGTGGCGGACGTCATCTCCGCCGCCATCGCCGACCCCGGCCGCCCGGCCGCCGACCGCAAGCAGGACGTAAATCGAAAACCCTTGAAGGTGCTGGAATTCGCGGGTGTCAAACCGGGCGATCGCGTTGCGGATTTCATCCCCGGCCGCGGCTACGTCACGCGCCTTTTCTCCAAAATCGTGGGCAAACGCGGGCACGTCTACGCCATCGTACCCAAAGAACTCTTCAGCATGAATGCGAAGGCGGACGCCGCGGTGAAGGCGATTGCCGCCGATAAGGAATATTCGAACGTCACGGTCATCACGGAGCCCGCACAGCGCTTTGCCGTTCCCGAAAAACTCGACATGGTGTGGACCTCCATGAATTATCATGACCTGCACGACAAATTCCTCGGACCGGTGGACATGGCAGTTCTCAACAAGCGAATCTTCAATGCACTCAAGCCGGGTGGGATCTATCTGGTGCTCGATCATGCCGCCGCGGCCGGTTCGGGACTGCGCGATACCGAAACCCTCCATCGCATCGACCCCGCGGCCGTAAAGAAAGAGGTGCTGGCTGCGGGATTCGTGCTGGAAGCATCGTCGGATGTGTTGCACAACCCCAAGGATGATCACACCAGAAAGGTTTTCGATCCCGCCATACGCGGCAGGACCGATAAGTTCATTTTTAGATTCCGGAAACCCAAATAAGGGGGCGGCAGGGAGATGTTCCCATCGCCCGCACCGCTCGGCTGGGCGGTGCGGGCTTTTTCGTCAAATTCCCTGATCGCCGGATCCGTTGCCGCTGCCCGCTGGACGACTTCCTTGCCGCTTAGTGCTATGTTTAAATAACTCGAACAAGCCATAACCTTCCAGGAAGTCGCTCAATCATGAATCTCAGCGTCATCATCCTCGCCGCTGGTCAGGGGACGCGCATGCGTTCCGATCTCCCCAAGGTCTTGCAGCCGTTGGGCGGCCAGTCCCTGCTCGGTCATGTGATCGATACCGCGCAAGGCCTGGCGGCGGACGCAATCTATGTCGTGGTGGGTCATGGGGGCGACCGTGTCCGCGCTGGCTTGGCGGCGTCACCCGTCAACTGGGTGGATCAGGCTCGACAACTGGGCACCGGCCACGCGGTTGCGCAGGCGGCACCGATGATTCCAGACGATCATCTGGTATTGGTGCTCTACGGTGATGTGCCGTTGATCGGCGCCGCGACCCTGCAGCGCTTGACTGCCGCCGCGGAAAACGGGGCCCTCGGCTTGTTGACCGCGCATCTGGCGGACCCCGGCGGCTACGGGCGCATTATGCGTGACGCAGAGGGAGATGTCATCGCCATCATCGAGCATAAAGACGCCAGCGCCGAGGAGCGCGATGTCAATGAGATCAATACCGGCATGCTGGCGGTCAAGGCCGGCAATTTGCAGAAATGGGTGGCGGAGCTGGACAACAATAACAGCCAAGGCGAGTTTTATCTTACCGATGTCATCGCCATGGCGGTGAGGGACGCTGTCACCGTCAAGACCGTCTTTCCTGACAGCAATGACGAGATCCTGGGCGTCAATACCAAGGCCCAGCTCGCCGAAGTGGAGCGGATTTACCAATACCGGCAGGCGCAGCGTCTCATGGTGGAAGGCGTGACGCTGCGCGATCCCGCCAGGTTCGATGTGCGCGGCGACGTGCGCGCCGGGCGCGACGTGAGTATCGATATCAACGTGGTGTGTGAGGGCAGCGTTGTGATCGGCAACGACGTCACGATCGGAGCCAATTGCCATTTGCGAGACGTAACCATCGGCGACAATGCGATCATCCTGCCCAATTCGGTGATTGAGGAAGCCGAGATCGGCGACGGCTGCCGCATCGGTCCTTTCGCCCGCATCCGCCCCGGGACGCGGTTGGCGGCCGAGGTGCACATCGGCAATTTCGTCGAGATCAAGAAGGCTGAGGTGGCGCTGGGTTCCAAGATCAATCACCTCAGCTACGTGGGTGACGCCACAGTGGGCGCGCGCGTCAATATCGGCGCGGGGACCATTACCTGCAATTACGACGGCGCCAATAAATATCAGACGGTGATCGAGGACGATGTCTTCGTCGGTTCCGACACCCAGTTGGTGGCCCCGGTCACCGTGGGGGCGGGCGCCACCATCGGCGCCGGTTCCACCATCACCAAGGACGCCCCGCCCGGCGAGCTGACCTTGAGCCGTACGCCGCAACAGACCCGCGAAGGCTGGAAGCGCCCGGTGAAAAAACCGCAAGAGAAACCATAACGCCTCCACGCCGCTTCTGATTTCGACGGCGTAGCGGCTTCTACTGCATTGGTATGCACGGGCCGGTAAGGAGGTCTCTTGCCGTCGTGGGTAATGCCTCCCGGCCGGATGAGTCGGATGATGGACGCCCTCAACGCCTGGGGATGGATCGTCATTCAGGATAAGCGGTCGTTCTCGGTTCGCATTATTATTATCCAACCGGCTACCGATCGCGCCCCTATGAAAGCTTATCCTACGCCCCTTATCGCCTTTCTGATTATTGCCGCATTATGTCTGTGCGCGGCGGGAGAGCGCGCGCGCGACGACGAAGCGGATTCTCTCGCCGCCGCGCCCCGATGAAGCCTGTGGCGAACAGGGAAAGGTCTCCCAAAGAGGCGTCACCGCAGCGCCGCATCGGCGTGGCACGGGCGCTCTCCAAGCTGGGTATAGCCTCGCGCTCCGTCGCCGCGCAATGGGTCCGCGCCGGGCGGGTGGCGGTCAATGACAGGATCGTACATGATCCGCAGACAGCAGTGGCGGAAGGTCGCGACCGGCTTACCGTAGACGGCCATCCAGTACATGCGGTGCCGCGCCGCTATGTGATGCTCAACAAGCCGCGCGGCCTGGTGACTACCGCACGGGACGAAAAGGGGCGCGCCACGGTGTACGCCTGTTTCAGCGATGAGCGGGACCGGCGCTTGGCGCCGGTGGGGCGCCTGGACAAGGCCAGCGAAGGTTTGCTGTTGTTCAGTAATGACAGCGAGTGGGCGAACCGTCTGCTTGATCCCGCCGCTCATCTGCCCAAGCTATACCATGTGCAGGTGGATGCGCCGGTGGGGGAGGATGAACTTGAACATATACGCGGTGGAGTCCGGCTGCAGGACGGTGACACCTTGGGGGTAAGCGCCGTGCGGTTGTTGCGCCGCGGGGAAAAGAACTGCTGGCTGGAGATCACCCTACATGAAGGCCGGAATCGCCAAATCCGCCGCATCGTCGAGGTGCTGGGTTTGAAGGTATTGCGCCTGGTGCGCGTCGCCGTCGGGCCGCTACGTTTGGGCGACCTGGCGAAGGGCGCCAGCCGCGCGCTCGGCGAGGACGAGTTGCGGCGGATCAACGCGACCCTGGCCGGCCAGCGGCGCCGTTAGCGCCGCAACGCCTTATTTCCTTAAAACCGCCAGCCAAGCTTGACGGTATAGGAATTGGTGCTGTCGGTGTTGTCGTAATCTAGGTCAATGTTCAACAGGCCAAGATTGATGTTGGTGCCGACGAAAAACTTGGTTTGCTGGAAACTCTCTTTGGTGAGGAGGGTGGCGGCAACGCCTTGGGGCTTGCTGTCCACCCACACCTCGCCGATGCCCGCGTACGGCGTCAACATGGCGAAGCCCTTGGAGGCCGACAGTTCCAGGCCCTTGGTCGAGAAGTCCAATTGACTAACACCGGTCAATTTGGTCAAGGTGCCGCGTATCGCCACCGCCGGCGTGGCTACACCGCCTTCCATGATGGCATAGCGCAGTTCGCCGCCCAGCAGCGAGATATTGGTACTGGGGATCTTGCTATAGACCGCGCCGACGTCTAAGTTGAGCGGCAGGCCCTTGATGACGTGCAGTTTAGGCACGGCAACAGTACTTGGAGCACTGCCGCTGCTCGCCTTGTCCCAGACACTGCTGTGCTTCAATTTGGTGCCGGTGATCTCCAGACCGACGTCGAAACCGGTGATGCCCAGGGGTTCGGCCGGGCTGACGGCCTTGTAGCTCAAGGTGGCGCCTAAGTCCTGGGAAAAGGCCTTGAACTCTGCTTGCCCCAGGTTCTGCAATTGATCGATGTTGTTGGTGGCAAAGCAGGGTGAGGCGATGCTGAACGCGGCTACGGCGGCGATGGCTTTGAACTTCATGATGTTCTCCCTCTACTAGATCTGTCGGTACCTTAGCGCCATGACGGATAAAAAAACGCGAACCCGTGCATAAATGCAGCTTCTTTAGCATCGCCGGGGCCGCTAGTCAAACAGAATAAGTCGCCTCTCATTTCGGTGGACGCTCCGGCAGGGCCGGCGGCTTACTTACCTGTGCCCGGCGGCATATTAGCTCAAGCAATACCGGACACACTGTTATCGGGCGGCTTTTGTAGATCTTTACCCCGTTACCCCGTTTGCCGATAGACATGTAATTGAAACGGTCGTTATGGGATAATTCAGCCGAAATTCCCGCTGAATTCTATGTTGAGGTGGTGTTATGTGCGGTATCGTGGGTGCGGTGGCAGAGCGTGACGTAGTGCCTATTTTGATCGAGGGCCTCAAACGCCTCGAGTATCGTGGCTATGACTCCGCCGGCGTCGTGGTCCTGGATAACGACAACTGCCTGGAACGGGCACGTACCCCCGGCAAGGTCAGGCAGGTGGAGGCACTGGTCAGGGAGCAGCAGCTGCGCGGCAGCTGCGGCATCGCCCATACCCGCTGGGCCACCCACGGCAAGCCCACCCAGGCCAACGCCCATCCCCATATCTGCCAAAAGACCGTGGCGGTGGTGCACAACGGCATCATCGAAAACCACGATCTGCTGCGCTCCGCTCAGGTCAAGGAAGGCTATGAATTCACTTCCGAGACCGACACCGAGGTGGTGGTGCATCAGATCCACCACCACGTCGATGAGGGGAAGAACCTGCTCGCCGCGGTACAGGCCGCCACCCGGGATCTGCGCGGCACATATGCCTTGGGCGTGGTGAGCAACATCGAACCCGGGGTGCTGGTGGCGGCGCGCCGTGGCAGCCCCCTGGTGATCGGGGTCGGTATCGGCGAACACTTCATCGCCTCCGACGTGGCGGCGCTCATTCCCGTAACCCAGCGTTTCATATTTCTCGAAGACGGTGACATCGCGGAAATTACCAAGGACAGCCTGACCATCTTCAACGCGGACGGCGAGGTGGTGGAACGGCCGCTCAAGATAAGCGAGCTTACCGTGGATGCTGTGGAGCGCGGCCAGTACCGCCACTACATGCTGAAAGAGATCTTCGAGCAGCCCCGCGCCGTCGCCGAGACCCTGGAGGCGCGTCTTGGCGGCCAAAGCGTGCTGGAGGCGGCCTTCGGTCCCGACGCCGCGCAGATCTTCGCCGAGGTGCGCGGCGTGCATATCATCGCTTGCGGCACCAGTTATCACGCCGGGATGGTGGCGCGTTACTGGTTCGAATCCCTGGCGGGCATCCCGTGCAGCGTGGAGGTGGCCAGCGAATTCCGCTATCGCCGCCCGGTGGTGCGCCGCAACTCCCTGGTGGTGGCCATTTCCCAATCCGGTGAGACCGCCGACACCCTGGCTGCCCTGCGCGAAGCCAAATTGCGCGGCTTCGGCGCCACGCTCGCCATCTGCAACGTGCCGGAGAGTTCGCTGGTGCGCGAGAGCGATCTGGTGTTGATGACCCGTGCCGGTCCCGAAATCGGTGTGGCCTCCACCAAGGCCTTTACCACCCAATTGGTGGCCCTGTTGATGCTGGTGGTGGTATTGGGCCGCCGTCACGGCCTGGCGGCCCAGGCCGAGATCGAACTGGTGCAACAACTCACCAGCCTGCCGGCCAAGATCGAACAGGCCCTGACGCTCAATGAACAGATTCAAAAGCTCGCGGAACGCTTCGCGGACAAACGCCACGCCCTGTTTCTCGGGCGCGGCACCCAATTTCCCGTTGCGCTGGAAGGCGCGCTGAAATTGAAAGAAATCTCCTATATTCATGCCGAGGCCTATCCCGCCGGCGAGTTGAAGCATGGTCCTCTGGCCTTAGTGGATGCGGAGATGCCGGTCATCGCCGTGGCGCCCAACAATGAACTCCTGGAAAAACTCAAGTCCAACCTCCACGAGGTACGCGCCCGTGGGGGCGAACTTATCGTGTTCGCCGATGAGTCCGTTGATGTAGAGGCCGATCCTCAGCTGCAATTGTTCAAGGTGGCGAGCGTGCCGGACACCATCGCACCCATCGTGTTTACCGTTCCTTTGCAATTGCTGGCCTATCACGTCGCGGTGCTCAAGGGCACCGACGTCGATCAGCCGCGCAACCTTGCCAAGTCCGTTACCGTAGAGTGATTATTCGCCGGCGTTCGCGTACACTTCCGCCTTGCGCGCGCTGTTGACCGGCAGTTTAATGCCCATTATGGAGCGACCCGCTGTGCAGGGCTGCAGAGTGGCTGCGCACGGCATATGAGGATCGGAAAGGCACCAACATGAAGGCCAAAAATGTTTATCAGGTTATGCTAGTCCTGGTTACGTTTGCGACATTGGGTGTTGCATCGATAGGGACAGTGCGGGCCGCAGGCGACAAACCGACCATGGAGGATGTGAAGAAGGAGACGGGGGAGGCGGCCGCGGCCATCAAAGACTATTCCGTGGCGCAACGCGACGAGGCGCTGGCCAAGGCCAAAGCCGTCATGGATGATCTGGACGCTAAAATCAAAGAGCTGCAAACGTCCATACAGCGGCACTGGGGAAAAATGGATCAGGCCGCCCGCCGCAAGGCACAGGCGGCTTTGGATGAACTCGAAAGCCGCCGCAGGCGGACGGCCGAGTCCTACCGCGCATTGAAGCGAAGCTCCGCCGGTGCTTGGGAACGGATGAAAAAGGGATTTTCGGATTCTTATGCTGACCTGCACAATGCCTGGCAACAGGCTGAGAAAGAGTTCGATAGCGGAAAATAAGGGTTAAGGGGAAAGCACGGTACGATTGATCTTCCGGCCGTCTCAGCTTGCCGAGTAGGCTACTTTGCTGCGTTGCGCAGGCGATGCAGTCCGGAAGTGTCCGCCGCATGTGATTCGGCGCCCGTTTTTAGGAATCGCTCGGTGAATTGCTCCGCGGTTAGGGGTTTGCTGATCAGATAGCCCTGGAGTATGTCGCAGTGCAGCTGCTGCAGCATTTGTCTATGTTGTTCGGTTTCCACGCCTTCGGCGATCACTTTTAGCCCCAATTTGTGGGCGAGGATAATGGTCGCTCCGACAATCGCATGCGTATGATCATCCTCACTTATGGCTGCGATGAAGGATTGATCGATTTTCAGCGAATGAATGGGCAGTTTGCGTAGATAGCTCAACGACGAATAGCCTGTGCCGAAATCGTCCATGGAAATGTGCAATCCCGAATCCCGGCACGCCTTCAGTTTTGCGATGGACTGCTCCGCGTCGACCATGACCGTGGTTTCGGTAATCTCTAGTTGCAGCATTCTGGTCTGCAGTCCGGTTTCACCGAGGACCTTGGTCACGATGGCAGTGAAATTGTCTTCCTGAAACTGGCGCGGTGATACATTGACGGCGATGGGGGCCGGGTTGAGGCCGGCGGCATCCCAGGCGGCGATTTGCTGGCAGGCGGTGCGTATCACCCATTCGCCTATTTCCAGTATCATGCCGGTTTCTTCGGCGATGGTAATGAACTCCATCGGGGAAACCATGCCCCTTGTCGGGTGGCGCCAACGAATGAGCGCCTCCGCGCCGATCAGTCTACCGCTATTACAGTCGACCTTGGGCTGGTAGGTAAGGAAGAATTCGTCCTGCCCTATGGCGCGACGCAGATCCCCTTCTAGCTGCAGGCGATAGGAAGCCGCCGCATTCAGATCGGGGGCAAAGAATTCGTAACGGGCGCGTCCTTTGCCCTTGGCGTGGTACATGGCGGCATCGGCGTTCTTTATCAATTCCTCGGGTGATTGACCGTCTTTCGGATAGAGCGCGATGCCGATGCTCATTTTCGGATGAACGATTTGGCGGTCGGTTTCGAAGCCGCTCTGGGTGGCCTGGAAAATTTTTTCCGCTATTCCGCCGAGAGTTAGCGCCGCATCGTCTCTGCCGTCGATGTCGGGAATGATGATAATGAATTCATCGCCGCCGAAGCGCACCACGGTATCGACGCTTCTGATTTGTCCCGTCAATATATTCGCCATCTTTTTTAGTATCGCATCGCCTTCCGCATGTCCCAGCGAGTCATTGACCAACTTAAATCGATCAAGATCAAGAAACAGCAGGCCGACGCGGGAAAGGTTGCGCTGGGCGCGGGCGATGGCCTGCTCAAGGCGGTCCTTGAGCAGAGCCCGATTAGGCAGGTTGGTCAGAGGATCGTAATGCGCCTGATGATAAAGCCGCTCCTCCCAACTGGCGTTGGACAGCGCGACCGCTACGTGGTCGGCGAATTTGCGCAATGAATTCTGCGCTTCTTCGCTAAGCGGCGTTTCGCCGCTAAAGCCGAAGAGCAGCACGCTCGACAACCGTCCTTTTATAAGGGTCGGAAATAGAACGATCCGGGTTACGGACTCAGACAAGGCCTCCAGGTAGCCGGGATAATTGGCCCCGGTGTCGTACTGCAAACACGACAAGTTTTGCTGCAGGTTGCGGATTTCGTCGTGACTCAAGCGGACCCGGTGTTCCTCTATGGCGCTTTCGGGCGCAGTGTGGCGAATCGAGAGTTTGCCATCACCCGATCCGCCCTCATCAAGCTCCAATACGGCGGCAAGGGTGCAGGGCGCGAGATCGCCGGCGTGGCCCAGTACGGTGGAGACGATAAAGCGGGCGTCGAAAGAAGAAAGGATCATGCGGTCGATTTCCGCCAGAGTGGTCAGGCTGGTGAATTGTGAATCCAGGTGCCCGGCCATGACGTTGAATGCGCTTCCCAATTCGGAGAACTCGTCGTCGGTACTGATGTTGATTCTCCCGCTGAAGTCGCCGCTGGCGATACGTTGGGTTGCCTTCTGCAGCGTCACCAGGGGCAGCAGTTTGCTGCGGATCTGTTTGGCAGCGACGAACGATATGCCCAGTATGGTGAGCAAAAGCAGCGGAATGTAGATGGTCGTAAAATTCTTGATGGGCGTGAGCGCGATGGATTCGGGTTCGCTTACGACCAGCACCAGATTGGGGCTGGAAAACAGGTCTTGGGTAAATACCGACCAGAAGCTGGCCTGATTATTCTCGCCGTCGAAACGCCAGTCGAAATGGTCAGAGATGGACCTGGTGAGCAGAGGCATCAACTGCGGAAGCATCGACCGTAATGAGGGTCTGGAACTATACAGAATCATGCCGTCAGGATTGAGGACGAGAAGGTCGTTGGCGGTGGGTAATAGGTCATTTACCGCCCATATGAAATCGGGGTCTACTGTGCCGATCAACATTCCGCCGGCAGGGCCAGGCTTGTTAACCGCCTGGATCAATAGGATGTCGCGCCGGCCCTCAAGGTCATATTGGGTTTGGATGATGGTTTTGCCCTGTGAAAGCCGCTGCCGTTGCACCTGGTCGGGCATCGGCAACTGGTCGCGTTTGCCGCGTAGGTGGAACGCTGTTCCCGTGCCGCTGATGTAGGTAATGTCCTGAAAATCCGGTGCGAGATTCCGTGCCAGGCCGGCTGCCGCCATCTCCTGACGGCTCGCTGCCCCTCTCAGATTTTTGCCGAGCGCAAGCAGTTCATCATGGGCCATGGTAAGGCGGCGGTACAGCTCCATGCCGATGGCTTTGCATACGATGCGGGATTGTTCGTAACTTTGCTTGCTGAATTGGGTGGAGATGTGGGAGAAGGACAGCAGTGCGACGGCCACGACGGGAATAACGGCGGATAAGACAAAGAGCAGGAAAATGCGCCGGGCGAATTTGCTGCGCAGAAAACTGTTGTCGATTTGGAGCATCCGTCGCTGCCGCTTCAGTAATCCGAGGCGAGCCCGATGTATGCGCCGTTATTGGCGCGCACGATATCGTCCTGACTTGCCTTGGCGGTGAGGAGATCGAAGTCGGTATTGATCGGCACCAGATTCTTGTCCTTTCTCAGTGCTGTTTTGCTCGAGAGCCCCGCGCCTTTGATCCTCAGGTATTCATAAGGGTGCTTCCAGGGGTCTTGCATGGTGTCCATGTTGACCTGATTAAGACTGTCGGGATAAGCATGGTAATCCACGTAGTAGCGCTCGACCGCCTGGCTGATGGCGACAATGTCGGCGGTGGCGATGGCGTTATCCGCCTTATCTCGATAGCGGGAGTAACTGGGGACGGCGATGATCGCCAATAGTGAGATCACCGCTAAGGCGATTAGTAATTCAATGAGTTGAAATCCACACTGTGGAACGACGCAGTCTTTCCGCCGCAGAGCGGCGGCAAGAGTCTGGTGTGTTTCGTGATCATGATACCCGTGCTGCATATCTCGACATTGAAGCGTGGTAGGACTATTGTTAATATCGGCCGAATTCAGATTCCCTTCAGGCTAATAAGTTTATGAAAATCAATGGCGTATATGGGCGGAGGGTGTTCCCTCCGCGGCGGGTGCCTGGTAAAGGGGGTCGCTGCGACCGAGGAGAGAGATGATGAAATTTCCGACCCTCTATATTCCCCACGGCGGCGGGCCATGTTTCTTCATGCAATGGACCATGGGTCCCGCCGACACCTGGGACAAGATGGCCGGATGGTTGCGCGGGCTCGGTGCGAACATTGGAGACCGGCCCAAGGCCTTGGTTGTCGTCTCCGCCCATTGGGAAGAGGCGGAATTTTCCGTGACGGAATCACTGCGGCCGCCGTTGCTCTTCGATTATTACGGGTTTCCGGCGCATACCTATCGTTTGACCTATCCCGCCGCGGGTGACGTGGAACTGGCGAGGCGTATCCGCCAACTGCTGGATGATGCAGGCATGGTGACGCGGGGAGACACCGAACGCGGTTTCGACCATGGGGTATTCATACCTTTGAAACTAATCTATCCCGATGCGG
Source organism: Gammaproteobacteria bacterium (assembly GCA_037381915.1). GTDB lineage: Bacteria > Pseudomonadota > Gammaproteobacteria > DRLM01 > DRLM01 > JARRQJ01. Next base: position 14,768 of record JARRQJ010000005.1, read on the forward strand.
ATATTCCCATCGTACAGCTCTCGCTCAAGACCGGGCTCGGCCCCGCCGAGCATATCGCGGCGGGCCGGGCGCTGGAGCCTTTGCGCAATGACGGTGTCCTGATTATCGGCAGCGGCATGAGCTATCACAACATGCGCGGTTTCGGCTCCCCAAGCTCGACCCCGCTGGCGGACGAATTCGATGCGGCCTTGACCGAGCTCGTATGCCTGCCGTCATGGGAGAGGCGCAATGCAGGCCTGGGTGCGTGGACGTCCCTGCCCCACGCGCGCCACATCCATCCGCGCGAGGAACACCTGTTGCCGTTGATGGTGGCGGCGGGCGCGGCCGGCAGCGATACCGGGGCGTGTGTTTTCAGCGACCATGTAATGGATGTGGCCGTTTCCGCCTGTCGATTCGGTTGAAACCGCCCAGCGTCGACCATCCGTGCGCGTGGCGGTACCGTACGTCGCAGATGCTGTGTCGCCCCTGCTCGTTTGAAATCAGCCCCTAAAAATGCTAAGATTTTTAAGGTCATATCGCTATATGGGCGGATGTATGATACTTTCGGTTATCCGAAGTTTTCGGCGCTAATCGTCGTCAATTAAAATAATGACTCAGCAGAGGGAGCCCGCGGTGGAGGGTTTCCGGGCGGAGGGGTACGACCGTCCTTTTTGCCTTTTTAAGGGTGGCGATAACGCGCTGCCATGCGCATGGTTCGATATTCCCGGGTCGCCCGATCCGGCCGGTCGGATCAATGCGGGAGATTATCCTTCTCATGCGACCGAACGGGTCCTCCGAAAGGACCGAGAGACATAGCGCGGAGATTGGGGTCATGGAACAGGAGCGAAGCACACTACATTCATTGCGGCCGCTGGTATTCGGCGAGGTCCTGTACGACAGCTTTCCCGACGGCAGCGTGGTGTTGGGTGGTGCACCGTTCAACGTCGCGTGGCATCTTCAGGGTTTTGGTTTGGCACCGGTGTTCGTAAGCCGGATCGGGACGGACGAACTGGGGGAACGCGTACTCGCGGCCATGTCCGCATGGGGCATGGATGTCCGCGGCGTACAAAAGGATCCGGTTCATGCCACCGGCCGGGTGGTGGTGAGCTTGCACGATCATGAGCCGAGTTACGACATCGTACCGGAACAGGCCTACGACTTTATTGAAGAGGCTTCGGTGGCGGACCTGTTGCGTGACAGCCGCTACGGCCTGCTGTATCACGGCAGCCTGATCGCACGGCATGCCGCGGCGCGCGCGGCCCTGGATACATTGCGCTCCGCGGGTATTCCCTCGTTCGTCGATGTCAACCTCCGCGACCCGTGGTGGCAGCGGCAATGGCTCGACGCCGCCCTGCGCCAGGCGCGCTGGGCGAAACTCAACGAGCACGAGTTGCGCATCGTGATGGGGGGTGACGAGCCCTCCACCGCCGAGCTCGATAAGCTGGCCGAGCAATTCCAGCGCAGCCGCGGTCTGCAGGTAGTGGTGGTGACCAGGGGACAAGCCGGCGCCTTGATCCTGACGGATGAGGAGAAGGCCGAGGTCGCACCGGTTGTGGCGGGCGAGCTGGTGGATACGGTCGGCGCCGGCGATGCATTCAGTGCGGTCAGCATAATGGGATTGCTGTCCGGTTGGCCTGTGGCGGTGTTGGCGGAAAGGGCGGTGGAGTTCGCCGCCGAGCTCTGCCGCATGCGCGGCGCCACCGGGCAGGATCGTGGCTTATATGAACGCTATTTGCGGAAGTGGGGGGCATGACGCAAGCAGACGAAGGCCTGTACGTGATGTTGATCAGCGTCCACGGCTTGATCCGCAGCCATGATCTGGAATTGGGGCGCGATGCCGATACCGGCGGCCAGATCACCTATGTGGTGGAACTGGCGCGGGCCCTGGCGCGGCATCCGCGCATCGCGCGCGTCGACCTGCTCACCCGGTTGGTCGAAGACGCCAAGGTCGACGACGCTTACGCCAGACCGGAAGAGCCTTTGACGGACAAGGCCTTCCTCATCCGTATTCCCTGCGGCCCGCGCCGCTATTTGCGCAAGGAGGTGCTATGGCCCTATCTCGACAGTTTCGCCGATAACGCCCTGAAGTACATCCGCCGCATCGGCAAGGTTCCGGACGTGATCCACAGCCATTACGCCGACGCGGGCCACGTGGGCGCTCGCCTGGTGGGTTTGCTGGGCGTGCCGCTCGTCCACACCGGTCATTCGTTGGGGCGGGAAAAACAGCGCCGGCTTCTCGATCAAGGCGTGAAGCCCGAGAGCATCGAAAAGAACTACAATATGAGCGCGCGCATCGAAGCGGAAGAGTTCGCTCTGGACAATGCCGCCATGGTGATCGCCAGCACCCGCCAGGAAGTGGAACAGCAGTACAGCATTTACGACAATTATCAGCCGGAGAACATGGTGGTGATCCCACCGGGCGTGCAGCTGAGTCGCTTTTATCCGCCGCACCGCGGCTGGTTCAGGCCGCCGATTTATCTGGAACTCGAGCGTTTTCTGCGCGAACCGCGCAAGCCCATGATCCTCGCCCTGTCGCGCCCCGATGAGCGCAAGAATATCGCGACTTTGCTGCGCGCCTATGGCGAGCATCGTGAACTGCAGGATATGGCGAATCTGGTCTTGATCGCCGGGAACCGCGATGACATTCAATCCATGGAAAAGGGTCCGCGCGGCGTCCTGAGCGAAGTGTTGATGTTGATCGATCGTTACGATCTTTACGGGCGGGTGGCCTATCCCAAGCACCATCTTGCCGACGACGTGCCCATCCTATACCGTCTGGCCGCCAAGAGCGGCGGCGTGTTCATCAATCCCGCCCTCACCGAACCCTTCGGCCTGACCTTGATCGAGGCCGCCGCCAGCGGGCTGCCCATCGTCGCCACCGAGGACGGCGGGCCGCGCGACATTGTTTCCCATTGCCGCAACGGCGTATTGATCGACCCGCTGGATGCGACGCGCATGGGGCAGGCGCTGTTCGACGCCATCGCCAACCGCAGCCGCTGGCGGCGCTGGTCCAAGAACGGCGTGCTGGGCGCCCACCGCCATTTCTCCTGGGAGGGCCACGTCAAGAAATATTTGCAGGAAGTGGACAAAGTGCGCAAGAAGTCCCAGCGCAAGCGCCAGACGGCCGCGACCAAGAGCAAGCTGCCGACGTCCGACCGCCTGTTGGTAAGCGATATCGACAACACCTTGATCGGCGACTGGGAGGCCCTGCAGGCCTTGCTGGAAAAGATCCGCAACGCCAACGGCCAGGTGGGTTTCGGGATTGCCACCGGCCGGCGCCTGGAGAGTGCGCTCAAGGTCTTGAAGGAGTGGAAGGTACCCTTGCCGGACGTACTGGTTACCGCGGTGGGCACCGAAATCTACTACCGCGATTCGACGGAGCCCGACCCGGGTTATCAGATGCATCTGGATTACCGCTGGGAACCGAATGCCGTGCGCGAGGCGATGCAGAGCCTGTCGGGCATCCGCGTGCAGGGGCCGACGGAACAGCGCCGTTATAAGATCAGTTATTTCATGGATCCGGAAAAGGCGCCCAGTGTGCGGGAGATCATCGGCCGCCTCCGCCAACGGCACCTGCATGCCAATGTGGTCTTTTCCCACGGCATGTATCTGGACATTTTGCCGGTGCGCGCCTCGAAGGGCGGCGCTATTCGTTATTTGGCTGACAAATGGGGAATACCGGTCGATAGCATTTTGGTGGCGGGCGATTCCGGCAACGATGAGGAGATGCTGAGCGGCAATACCCTGGGTGTGGTGGTGGGCAATCACAGTGCAGAACTGGAGGTGTTGCGCGACCGCGAACGCATATATTTCGCAGATGGCCATTATGCTTGGGGGATTCTGGAAGGCATAGAGTATTACGATTTTTTCGGATCGCTGCGCGCCGTCCGTGAACAAGAACAAGGTGTGGTCAATGAATGATGATAAGTTAGGGACGTTCGTCGAATCCCATCGCGAGGCCGTGTACATGTTGTTGCGCCGCTATGCCGCGCTGGGTAGACCGTTCCTGCTGCGGTCGGAGTTATGGGACGAGTTTTCCAATTTTTGCCACGATAGCGACTTCGCCGCCTTGCTGGATTCGCCCTTGGCGGATACGATCCGCATCACCCAGGAGGCGGCGGTGGGATCGCCGTGGATTTACTATGTGACGCGACGCTATGTAGCGCGCTCGCGGCACTTTCGTATTCACACCGAGTCCCTGCGCATGGAGAGCGTCTCCGTCTCGGAATATCTGCAGTTCAAGGAACTCCTGGTGAATGGCGGGGGAGTCGATCCCTGGGCGCTGGAATTCGATATTGCGCCGTTCAATCGCGACTTTCCCAAGCTGCAGGAGACGCGCTCCATCGGCCGCGGCGTGGAGTTCCTCAACCGCCGCCTCTCCAGCCAGCTCTTTCAGGCACTGGGGAAGGGCGACCGGGGCCTGCTGGATTTCCTGCGCGTGCATCAGGTCCAGGGTCAGCAATTGATGTTGAGCGGCCGCATCGACGAGGTCACCGATCTGCGGCGCTGTTTGCGCGAAGCGGATGACTATCTGGCGCGCCAGCCCGCCGATGCCGGCTGGGAGCAAGTGGGTTCCGCCTTGCAGGGCATCGGGCTGGAACCGGGGTGGGGGCGCACGGTGGCGCGCATGCGCGAGACCCTGGCCCTACTATCCGATATCCTCGAGGCCCCGGAGCCGGGCAACCTGGAACGCTTCTTGAGCCGCATCCCCATGATCTTCAGCGTGGTGATCCTGTCGCCCCACGGCTATTTCGGCCAGGCCAACGTCCTGGGACTGCCCGATACCGGCGGCCAGGTCGTCTATATCCTCGATCAAGTGCGGGCCCTGGAGCACGAGATGCGCAAACGGCTCGACGAACAGGGTTTGGACATCGAGCCGAAGATTCTGGTGGTGACGCGCCTGATCCCCGAGACGCCCCACGGTACCACCTGCAATCAGCGCCTGGAAGACATCGCCGGTACCAGCAATGCTGCAGTCCTGCGGGTGCCGTTCCGCGGTCCCAACGACGAAGTGATTCCGCAGTGGGTCTCCCGTTTCGAGATCTGGCCCTATCTGGAACGTTTCAGCATCGAAGTGGAAAAGGAGGTCCTGGCGGAATTGGGCGCACGACCCGATCTCGTCGTCGGCAATTACTCCGACGGCAATCTGGTGGCCACGCTGCTGTCACAACGCCTGCACGTGACCCAGTGCAACATCGCCCACGCCCTGGAAAAGACCAAATACCTGATGTCCGACCTTTATTGGCGCGACAACGAACCGCAATATCATTTCAGCTGCCAGTTCACCGCCGATCTCATCGCCATGAACGCCGCCGACTTCATCATTACCAGCACCTATCAGGAGATCGCCGGGCGCGAGGACAGCGTCGGCCAGTACGAGAGCTACAGCGCCTTCACCATGCCGGGATTGTATCGCGTGGTGCAGGGCATGGATCCCTTCGATCCCAAATTCAACATCGTCTCTCCGGGGGCCGACGCCCAGGTGTATTTTCCCTACAGCGAAACCCCGCGGCGCTTGACCAAACTGGTGGACGAAATCGAGGCCATGATTTACCAGCCGGATTATCCCGGGGCGCGCGGTCAGTTGGCGAATCACGATAAACCCCTGTTGTTTACCATGGCGCGTCTCGACCGCATCAAGAACATCACCGGGCTGGTGGAGTGGTATGGTCAGAGCAAGGCGCTGCGCGAGCAGGCCAATCTGGTGGTGGTGGCGGGCTATATCGATGCCGCTCAGTCGACGGACGCGGAGGAACAGGAGCAGATCGCCCGCATGCACGAGCTGATGAGCCATTATCAGTTGGATGGTGACATGCGCTGGTTGGGCCTCCGTCTGGAAAAGAATTTCACCGGGGAGTTGTACCGTTACATCGCCGACCGCCGCGGCGCCTTCGTGCAGCCGGCCCTGTTCGAGGCCTTCGGCCTCACTGTCATCGAGGCCATGACCTCCGGTCTGCCCACCTTCGCCACCTGGTTCGGCGGTCCCCTGGAGATTATCGAAAACGGCGTATCCGGATTCCATATCGACCCCAACCATGGCGATCGCGCCGCCGCCAGCATCGCGGAATTCTTCGCTCGCTGCCGGGCCGAGTCAGATTATTGGCATAGGATCTCGGGTGGCGCGGTACAGCGGGTGCAGCGTCGTTACACCTGGGAACTCTATGCGGAGCGGATGATGACCCTGTCGCGTATCTACGGCTTTTGGAAATACGTGACCAATCTGGAGCGCGACGAGACACGGCGTTACCTACAGATGTTCTACGGCCTGCAGTACCGGCCTCTGGCGGAAAAACTGCTGCCACGCTGACCCGGTCGAGTATCATTGATCGGTCCCCGGCGCAGAGCATGGAGGTGAATCATGGACTTGATCCTGGAATATTTTCGCAATATCAAATGGGAAGACATCATCTTTGCCGGCTTGAGGATCCTGCTGATCCTTATCATGGTGTGGGTCTTCATCGCTGTCGTGCGCAAGCTGCTTCACCGGCTGGAGGAGGCCTTGATCGCCAAGGCCCACGCAGAAGGCGAGGTGCCCGGCGAGGCGGCCAAGCGCGCCGAGACCCTGGTGCGCCTGTTGCGCCAAGGGGTGGTCATCGTCGTGTGGGTTATGGCGTTTCTGCTGATCTTGCGGCAACTGGGCGTGGACATCGGTCCCGTTCTGGCCAGTGCCGGTATTGTCGGGGTGGCGGTGGGTTTCGGCGCCCAGCATCTGGTGCGCGATGTGATCTCCGGCTTTTTCATGATCCTGGAGAACCAGGTGCGCGTCGGCGACGTGGCCATCATCAACGGTACGGGCGGCCTGGTGGAAAAGATCAATTTCCGCACCATCGTGCTGCGCGACCTCAGCGGCATCGTACACACCTTCCCTAACGGCACCATCAATACCCTGGCCAACATGACCCGCGAATGGTCGGCCTTCGTCTTCGATATCGGCGTGGCCTACAAGGAAGACACCGACAAGGTGGTCGCGCTGCTGCGGCAGGTGGGTGCCGAGCTGCGCCAGGATCCGCACTTCGGGCCGCTGATGCTCGACGACGTGGAGATCTTCGGCGTGGACAAATTCGCCGATTCGGCGGTGGTCATCAAGGGGCGTACCCGGACACTGCCCATCAAGCAATGGGACGTGGGACGGGAGTTTCAGCGCCGGGTGAAGAAGGCCTTCGATCAAGCGGGGATCGAGATCCCTTTCCCCCACCTGTCGGTGTATTTCGGCGAGGCCAGCAAGCCCTTTCTCGCCCATCTTGTCAAGAGCGCGCCGGAATGAAATAACAGGTAAGATGCACCCGGTGTCCGCCGAACCGCGGCGGTGACGCTCTAATAATATAGAGAAAGCCTGAATGATTCGAAGCCCACCATTCCGTGCCTCCCTTGGCCGGCATAGCTGATTATTCAGACACTCCCATAGTAGTGGATATTTTCTTACGCGAGGTATGGTCGTGAGTCTCAATGCCCAGCAGCGCGCCGCGGTGCGCTATTTGGACGGTCCCCTGCTGGTGCTGGCGGGCGCCGGCAGCGGCAAGACCCGGCTGATCACCCACAAGATCACCTATCTTATTAAGCAGTGCGGCATCGCGCCACAGCACATTGCCGCGGTGACCTTTACCAACAAGGCGGCGCGCGAGATGCACAGCCGTGTCGCCGCCCTGCTGGGCGGCGGGAAGGCCCAGGGGCTGCGGGTGTCCACCTTTCACAGCCTCGGTTTGCACATCCTGCGCCGCGAGACGGCGGCCCTGGGATACCGCCCGAACTTCTCCATTCTCGATGCCGAGGACAGCGCCGGCTTGATCCGCGACCTGTTGCGCCGGGAATTCAGCGACGACGGCCAGGTCGGTGCGGTGCAGCGGCAGATCTCCGCGTGGAAGAACGCCATGGTGGACGCCGAACAGGCATTTACCCTCGCCGCCGGCGATGCGGCCCGGGCCATGGCGGCGGGTTTGTACGGCCAGTATCAACGCCACCTCAAATCCTACAATGCCGTGGACTTCGACGATCTGATCTTTCTGCCGGCGCGGCTCCTGGGTGAACAGCCCGCAATCCTGGATGCCTGGCAGAACCGCATCCGCTACCTGCTGGTGGACGAGTATCAGGACACTAACAGCGGCCAATATCAACTGGTACGTATCCTCACCGGGGCGCGCGGCGCCCTCACCGCGGTGGGGGACGACGATCAATCGATTTACGCCTGGCGCGGCGCCCAACCGGAGAACCTTGCCCTGTTGCAGCAGGATTTTCCCAGTTTGAAGGTGATCAAGCTGGAGCAGAATTATCGCTCCACCGGGCGGATCCTCAAGGCCGCCAATCAGCTCATCGCCAACAATCCCCACGTATTCCCGAAATCCTTGTGGTGCGAACTGGGTTACGGCGACCCGCTACGGGTGATCGAGACCCGCAGCGACGAACATGAAGCGGAGGTGGTGGTCTCGGAGATTCTGAGCCACAAATTCAAGCACCGCGGCGCTTACCGCGATTATGTCATTCTCTATCGCGGCAACCATCAGGCTCGAGAAGACCCTGCGTGAACAACGCATCCCCTATTATCTCAGCGGCGGCACTTCGTTTTTCAGCTATGCCGAGGTCAAGGACATCATGGCCTACCTGCGCCTGCTGGTGAATCCCGACGACGACAGCGCATTTCTCCGCGTGGTGAACGTTCCCCGCCGCGAGATCGGTCCCACCACCGTGGAAAAGCTGGCCGCGTACGCCGGGGGACGCGGTGTCAGCCTGTTTGCCGCCTGTTTTGAGCTGGGGCTCAAGACGCAATTGCCCGAGCGCGCTGCGACCCGTCTCGAACAATTCACCCGCTGGCTGGTAGAGCTGGGCGACCGCGGTCAACGTGGCGACCCCATCGCCGCGGCGCGGGACATGATCGCCGGTGCCAACTACGACCCATCGCCGCGGCGCGGGACATGATCGCCGGTGCCAACTACGAACAGTGGCTGCAGGACACCAGCAAAGACGAAAAGAGCGCGGAACGGCGCATGGCCAATGTTTGGGAGTTGATCGCATGGATGCAGCGCGTCGCCGAACATAACAGCGAAGACAAGACCCTCGCCGACCTGGTAGCGCACATGAGTTTGATGGATATCCTCGAACGCGGCGAGGACGACAGCAGCGCCGATTGTGTGCACCTGTTGACGTTGCATGCCGCCAAAGGTTTGGAATTTCCCCACGTATTCTTGGCGGGGATGGAAGAATCGCTATTGCCGCACCGCAGCAGTATCGAAGCGGATGATATAGAAGAGGAACGGCGTTTGGCCTATGTGGGCATCACCCGTTGCCGAACTGCCCGCCGACGATTTGCAGTGGGAGGGCGGCCGCCGCGAAGAGGACCCCGTGCAACGTCAGGAGCGCGGCCAGGCCCACCTCGCCAATCTGCGCGGATTGTTGAGTTCCGGATGACGATGTTGCGCTTGAACTGCGGCGCTTATTCGAACTTCGATCGAATGAAAAATTTTCGACTTGACATTTGACAGTATAGATACTTTACTTACTCGTTAAGTATCTCACGAGGGGTGAGTATGACCGATACGGGATCCTATGCCCGTCGGATACATGGTTTTGTTCAAACCAAGTTGCGCCGGACCTTACACTGGCGCTGCGTCAGCCCCGTCACCCCCGCTCATTCCCTTCCGAGTTTGTCTTACCCGATCGTTCCGCCCGTCATGCAGCGGAGACGGCAATGGACGGTGCATCCCTGCGCGCCTAGGCGCGGACGACGTCCAGTGTGTACGGCGCCAGGCTCCGTGCGCAGTCCATTGTCGAAATTGCTCACAAGCGTTACCACCCCGGCCCGAATGGGGGCATTCTTCCGTAACGAGGACGGGAGGTTTCCTTCCGTTCTTCCAAGGATGGAGGGGGAGACACAGGGTGTGACTCCTCCTTTTAAAGAAGAGGTGGCCTGGGGTCGGGGTGGTTCCCTTTAAGCTGTACGAAACGAAGTGTCGGCATCGTTTATGTTTTAGTCGTCGCACCGATTCGATAGCGATACCGGCGACGGCGTTTAAGCGAAAGGAGGAACGGGCTCGCCCGGAAAACAGCGGAAATATCCTATAAGGCATACGGAGGGATGTGGAATGAATGTTATCGCCATTACTAACCAGAAGGGTGGCTGCGGCAAGACCACCTTCGCCATCAATCTCGCAGCGTGTTTGGGGCGCAAGGGATTGAGTGTCCTGCTCGTCGACATGGATTCACAAGGCCATTGCGGATTGGGTTTGGGCGTCAAACCCGAGGAAACCTGGGCAAGCCTCTATGAAGTCTTTATGGGTGACCTCGCTCTCTCCAACGTGATCGTCCCATCGGTGGCCCGGGGCGTGGACCTGGTGCCTGGGTTGCCAGATCTCGCGTTCGTGGAACAGCGGCTGGCGTTTCGCCAGGATCCGGAAGCCGAACTCTTCAAACAACTGTCCATGTTGGGCAGGCGCTACGACTACGTGGTGCTGGACAGCCATCTGGCTCTAAACATCCTGGCGGTCAACGCCATCCGCGCCGCCCATCAGATTCTCGTTCCGATCGAGCTGAGTTCCTTTGCCCTGGATGGCATCTCGCGGGTGCGGGAAGTGGTGACGCAAATGTGCGAGCGGCACGGCGGTTATGCGGAGATCAAGATCGTTCCCTCGCGGGTCAATACCCGCACGCGCCTGGCCAACAGGCTGTTGGAGAATCTGCGGCGTGACTTGGCGGATGAGCTGCTGCCGGTGATGATACGGGAAAGCGTGCGGGTGCGGGAGGCGGCGGGTACCGGTCGTCCGGTGATCGATTTTGCGCCCAAATCCGCGGTGGCGGAGGATTTCTTGAATCTAACCGAGCTGTTGACCGGTGAGGTCGAAACCGTCGAAGAGGAACAGGCGTCGTCCGAGAGCGATGCGGCGCGTCCCGCCAGCATGACCTTCAGCGAGAGCATGGGCCTCGTCGGCGAGCGGCGGGTGGTATTGAGCTATCACCATTTCCTGGGGCGGGAATTGCAGATCGCCGGCGACTTCAACGATTGGATCCCGGACTATCTCGTGGAGACCCGCAGCTTCAACGGTACGGTGCAGAAGGTACTGAAGGTGCCGCCGGGCGCCTATCAGTATCGGGTGATCATCGACGGCGAGTGGCAGGAAGACCCGGTCAATCCGGTGCGGGTACCCAACGATATGGGCGGGACCAACTCGGTATTGCGGGTAACGGCATGAGTTTTTTTCGTGAGTTAGTGCGGCAAGCTAACGGCAGAGTAACAGAAGTAGTAAAGCAGTGATCATACTTTCATCTTGTTGAACGGCATCCCCGCCTCGGCGGGGATGATTTTTCAATCTATCACGACGCTTCGTACTTTTCCAGCCGACTGTTCGACGCTTTCCGATACAGGGGTCGCTTCACGGTCCGCGCTCCTTTGCCAAATGCCGCGATCAAGGCGGCAGAAATTGACCAGTGTTCTTCCGTATCGGTGCCACATCTAGGGGGCATTCCAGAGACGTTCCCGCCAAACGTACTCTTACCGGAAATATAGCCGAGTCACAAAAGATTCATCAAATTTTCACGCGGCGGACATCTTACTTGCCGATATTACTATTGAAGTAAGGCAAGCGAGCAGGACTTATGAGTGTCCATTCCGCTTTCAAACGCATGGAAAGCCGGGAGCTAGCGCTGTGTGAACTGTGCAACCGCGCCTGTCGCCTCCGCGCGATAAAGCGCTTGTTCATCGCCGTCAGTCGGCTTGGCAACGGTGTTTTCTGGTATCTACTTATCATCCTCTTGCCCTTCCGGTACGGGAAGGACGCCCTGCAGGCCTCATTGCATATGTGCTTTGCGGGCATGATAGGCGTGGTACTGTATAAGTATCTGAAATCCCATCTGGCACGACAGCGGCCTTATATCCTGCACGGCGGGATTACCCTCGGGGCCGCCCCGCTGGATCTCTACAGCTTTCCTTCGGGGCATACCCTGCACGCCGTCACCTTTACCGTGGTGTGTTTGTCTTATTATCCACACCTGGCCTGGTTGCTTGTCCCCTTCGCCAGCCTGGTGGCGATGTCGCGGGTGATATTGGGACTGCATTATCCCAGTGATGTCTTTGCCGGCGCGTTGATCGGTGCGTTACTGGCATGGGGCAGCTTCATGGTATTGCCGTGACCTACAACTCGCCTGACGGCGACGAACACCATTAGTCGAACCGTGCGCATCCTGTTTATCTCCGATGTGTTCTTTCCCCGCGTCAACGGGGTGTCCACGTCGCTGCAGACGTTTTGGCGGGAGCTGGAGCGCCTGGGGCACGAGGTCATCATTATCGCGCCCGACTATGGCCGCCAGGAGGGTGATGATCCCTGCTTGAGACGCATTCCCGCACGGGTCGTCATGTTCGATCCCGAGGATCGCATGATGCACAAACGCCGCATTCTCGATTTGGCGGATGAGCTGCGGCGTCAGGATGTCGATGTGATTCACATTCAGACACCGTTTGTCGCCCATTACGCGGGCGTCGAACTCTCGCGCGATTTGAACGTACCGCGCATTGAAACCTATCACACGTTCTTCGAGGAATATCTGTTTCATTATGTGCCCTATCTGCCCGCGTCGTGGCTGCGTTATGCGGCAAGACGATTCTCCCGGGCGCAATGCAATGAAGTCGATGCCGTCGTGGTGCCGTCCATCGCCATGCGCGATATCCTGGCAGGGTACGGGGTGACGACGCCTACGGAAGTGCTCCCCACCGGCATTCAGCTGGAGCAATTCGAGGGTGGCGACGGAGCGCGCTTTCGTGCTGTCCATCAGATCCCGCGCGAGCGGCCACTGCTGCTGCATGTCGGCCGCGTGGCCTTTGAAAAGAACATCGGCTTTCTGTTGCGCATGGTGAAGCGTGTCAAGGCCGAGATTGCGGACATCTTGTTCGTGATCGCCGGCGAAGGTCCGGCAACGGTGGCGCTGCGTCGCGAAGCGCGGGATCTGGGGGTCGAGGGCAATGTGCTATTCGTCGGCAACATGCAGCGTGACACGGAGCTGCTGGACTGTTATCGCGCCGCGAATGTGAAAGTGTTCGCCTCCCGCACCGAAACGCAGGGCCTGGTGCTGTTAGAAGCGATGGCCTTGGGTGTTCCGGTGGTATCCACGGCCGTGATGGGCACCACGGATGTACTGCAACCCGGTTGCGGCGCGGAAGTTGTCAGGGAAGACGAACAGGAATTCGCGGCGGCCGTTGTGCGTGTGCTGGTTGACCAGGATCTGGCGTCGAGGCTGGGCAAGGCCGGCAGAGAATATGTCAAGTCATGGGCGGCGCCGGTCATGGCGCGGCGCATGGTCGATCTCTACCGGCATGTGGTCGAGACGCGTAGAGCACACCCTCGCAGCAGTACGCAAGACGCGGGCCTGTAAATTCGTCGCCTCGTTAGGGTCGCGCCCGGCCCCGAGGCGGCCATCCATGCTGTCGTTTCGTCACCGTCCGTCCCCTATGCCTTAAGCCGGGGGCGGAGTCCGACAATCTGCAATCTCAACCGACGGCTTGCCTGAGGGCCCGGTAGGGTTACAATGTTGGCAATCTTGCGGGTAGGCCGCGTAGCCATGGAACGATTACCCTAATGCTGAAAAAAGTCGAAACGGCTCTGGAGCGGACGATGTTCAACAGCCGTTGGCTGTTGGCACCTTTCTATATCGGCTTGGTGGGCGCCGTGTTCTTGCTGCTGGTCAAGTTCATTCAGGAGTTTATTCATGTAGCGCCGCATATCCTGGATTCTTCCGAGACCGAGGCCATCCTCGCCATCCTGTCCCTAGTGGACATGTCGTTGGTGGCTAACCTGCTGCTCATCATCATTTTCAGCGGTTATGAAAATTTCGTGTCCAAGATCGATGCGGCGGGCCATGAGGACAAGCCGGAATGGATGGGTAAGGTGGATTTCTCCGGCTTAAAGTTGAAGCTCATCGCCTCCATCGTCGCCATTTCGGCGATCGAGTTGCTCAAGGCCTTCGTCAATCTCGACAAGGTGCTGAACGCCGATCAATTGAAATGGAAGGTCGGTATTCATATCACGTTAGTGGTGTCGGGCGTGTTGTTTGCGCTCATGGATCGCCTGGCCGAATCCAAACAAGGTCAGCATTGACATAGGTCTTAAGCCGGCGTGCTTTTGAATCGCCGTGCGCCGGGACCGTCGCCGTGACAGAGGGGAGATCAGGGCCTTTCGCCATGCTTGCCGCTGAGCTGCACAACATTCCGGGAAAGATCACCGTATGATGGAACACGCCATGGTCACCTTGGCCGTGATCGTCGTCTTTGGCATTGCTTGCCAATGGCTGGCGTGGTGGCTCAAATTGCCTGCGATCCTGTTTTTGCTGCTGGCGGGGCTTGTAGTTGGACCGTTTACAGGCTATTTCCGGCCCGACCAACTGTTCGGTGATCTGTTGTTTCCCATGGTGTCGCTGGGCGTCGCGGTGATCCTGTTTGAAGGCAGCCTCACCTTACACCTCGGAGAGATCAAGGGGCTGGCCCGCGTGGTGCGCAACCTGGTAACCGTCGGCGCGGTGCTGAATGCAGTGATCATCGCCGCCGCCACCCGCTGGTTCCTGGATTTTTCCTGGGAAATGGCCTTTTTGTTCGGTGCCCTGGTATCGGTGACCGGTCCCACGGTGATCGTCCCCATGTTGCGCACCGTGCGTCCCAACAGCAAACTGGCCAACATCCTGCGTTGGGAAGGCATCATCATCGATCCCCTGGGCGCCTTGATGGCGGTGTTGGTTTTCGAATTCATCGTTTCCGGACGAGACCATCAGACCTTGTTGGTATTCGGCAAGATGTTGCTGATCGGAGGCGGGTCCGGGTCGGCCGCAGCCTACGGTCTTGCGACCCTGCTGCGGCGTCACCTCATCCCCGAGTATTTGCACAACGTCTCGACCTTGGCGCTGGTGGTGGGGGTGTTTACCCTCGCCAATGGTCTGCAGAACGAGTCCGGTCTGTTGGCGGTTACCGTGATGGGCATGATCCTGGCAAACATGAAGAATGTGCCCATCGAGGAGATCCTGGATTTCAAGGAGAGTCTCAGTGTGCTGCTGATCTCTTTGTTGTTCATCGTGCTGGCGGCGCGGGTGGATTTCCAATTGTTCGCCGCAGTGGGATGGGGCGCGCTGCTGGTGTTTCTGGTGATCTTGTTCGTTGCGCGCCCGGCGATGGTACTGGTCTCCACCCTGGGCTCCAAACTCAATTGGCGGGAAAAGACCCTGCTCAGCTGGGTGGCACCGCGCGGCATCGTCGCCGCGGCGGTCTCCGCCCTGTTTGCCCTGCGGTTGCAGAAGCTGGGGTTTGCCCATGCCGATTTGCTGGTGCCCTTGACCTTCATGGTGATCATCGGCACCGTAGTCTTGCAGAGCGCCACGGCTCGACCCTTGGCAAATCGCTTGAAGGTGTCGGAGCCCGAGCCGCGCGGTGTCCTGATCGTCGGCGCCAATCCGGTGTCGCGCGCCATCGCCAAGTTTTTAACCACAAAGGGCTTTCGCGTCGTCATCGCCGATACCTATTGGGATGATGTGCGCACCGCGCGCATGGAGGGTTTGGCTACCTATTACGGTAATGTGGTATCCGAACACGCCGACCGCCATCTCGATTTGGTGGGCGTCGGGCGCCTGTTCGCGATGTCGCGCCGCCCCGCGCTCAACGCCCTGGCCTGTATGCGCTATAGGAGCGAATTCGGTGCCAATAATGTGTATACCCTGCAAACCGCCGAAGAAGAAGGGGCGCCGGAAAAGCAGGCCATCGCCACCCATATCGCCGGTCCGCGTCTCTTCGGCGAGAACGTCACCCATAGCAAGTTGGCAAGCATGATCGGTCAGGGCGCGGAGATCCGCGGCACGCAACTCTCCGAATCTTTCGATTACGCCAGCTATCGGGAAAAGTACGGAAAGGGACTCGTCCCCCTGTTTGCCCTCGACACCCACGGTGAATTGCGGGTCTTTTATGTGGGTGGCGAACTGGAGCCCGGGCCGGGCTGGACCGTGATCAGTCTGTTGCCGCCGGAGAATGAAAAACAAGCATCAGGATTGCATGAGGGGTCAAACGCGACAGCTGCGCAGAGCAAGGCCGGTGATAGTGCGCCGGCTTAGAGGGTGGCGCGCTCGCCGCTCGCGTCAGGCGCCGATGCCGCCTTGGCATGGCTGAATTCGAAGGGGTCGGCCAGGATGTCCTTGAACGCGGCGCCGGCGAGGAACACTTTCTTCTTCGTGGTCTTCACCATGTAGACGTTGCCACACAGGTAGATGCGCCAGCCTTTGAGTCGCGGGTAGGCCGCCAGTGCGACGGCATTGGCGCGGCCCGCGGTGAGCCCGTCGGAAGGGGTTTCACCGGAAATACAGCTTGTGTAGGAGACATTGGGGTAGCGCACGGCCGTGGCGCGCAACTCGTTCACCAGATATAGGCCGTGGCCGCCGCGACTGCCGTGGAATAGATGAATGGGGCCTTGATGGGCATGATGCAGGGCGTCGCGCAGCACACCCCATAAGGGGGCGAGGCCGGTGCCGGTGGCGATCATAAGCAGCGGTTGTTGAGGTTCCCCGGGCGTATAGACGCAGTCGCCGAAAGGCCCCTGGATTTGCACCTTGTCGCCCACCGCCATCCCGTCGTGGATCCAGCTGCTCATGCTGCCGTCGGCGACCCGCTGTACGTGCAGTTCCAGCGACTCGTCCACGCCCGGAACACTCGCCAGGGAATAACTGCGCATCACGTCCCCATGTTTCACATTGATGAATTGTCCCGCGCGATAGGAGAGCTTATCCGCGCATCGCAGACGCACGCGCATGACGCGCTCGGCGAGGGGTTCCTTGGCCACGACTTGCGCTGCATGCAACGGCATATCGGCATCACTCGGCAATGCCACCTCCATGTCCGAGCTAGGTTTGCATTGACAGGCGAGAAAGTGGTTGCGCTCGCGCAGCGACGGCTTCAAACCCTTTTGTGCCTCGACAGGCGGCGCCTTGTCGACGGCGCGCATCAGGCAGGTTTGGCAAATACCGCTGCGGCAGGAAGACGGAATCGGGAGGCCGTGCCGCGTCAAACCTTCGAGTACCGATTCCTGTTCCCCCAGTGGATAACGGTGGTTATCAAAGGTAATGACAGGCGACACGGCTCCCGCTCCTTTTCGCGTTTAGCGGCCCAATACGTCGTTGCGGGTGCTTTCGGCGATGGCGGCTGCCTCGGCGATCAGCTCCTCGGGGACGTTGAGCTCTTGCAGGGTGGCGGCCAGATCTTCCATCACCGCATCGAAGTGGCTGTCATTCAGGCCCCGCTTCACCAGATGGGCATGGCCCTCGCGCATGGACTTGTCGGTGTAATTGTTGGGGCCGCCGAAAGCCACGGTCAGGAAGGCCTTTTGTTTCGCCGCCTGCCTGTCCATATCCACATCCTCGAAAAACTCGCTGATGCGGTCGTCGGCAAGGACCTTGCGATAAAAGATGTCCACGGCGGCATTGACGGCGGCTTCACCGCCGATACGATCATAAAGACTCTGGGTCATGATGAGATCTCCTTTTGAGACTGAGGCGTTAACGGGCACAAAAGATGTATCAAAGATACATTTTAGGGGGGATAAGCAAAAAGTCAATAAATATCTTATGGTTATTATGACCGATTTCGTCGGGTATTTAAGGGCAAAGCCTCAGCGGCGGGTCTTGTTACCATAGCCGGCTGGTAAGGACATCCGCCGTTGCCATTATGAAAGCCAATCTTCTCTCATTGCCCCGAACGGTGCTGGTCCTCGGCGGTGTATCGATGCTCAACGACGCCGCCAGCGATATGCTGGCGCCGTTGTTGCCCGTGTTCCTCACAGTCACCCTGGGAGGCGGGCCTGTGATCGTGGGTCTGATCGAGGGTGTCGCCGAGGCTACCGCCAGCATCCTGAAGTTGATAGCGGGGTGGCTGGCGGACCGCGGCTGGAACCAAAAAGGATTGGTGATCGGGGGCTACGGCCTGTCCAACGCCGCACGGCCGCTGATCGGTGTGGCTGCGAGTTGGGCGCCGGTGCTGGTGCTGCGCTTCCTCGATCGGGTGGGCAAGGGGCTGCGCACCGCACCCCGTGACGCCATGATCGCCGCGTCGGTGTCGCCGAGCATCAGCGGCCGCGCCTTCGGTTTCCATCGCGCCCTGGACCACGGCGGCGCCGTGCTCGGTCCCTTACTGGCCTATGCCATGCTGGAAGCGCAGGTGCCATTGCGCCATATTTTTTTCGCCTCGGTGGTTCCCGGAGTGCTGGTGATGCTGCTGTTGATCTTCGGCCTGTCCCATACCACCGTTCAGCCACCGCCTGCGAGCGCGCCGCGATTCGCCTGGCGGCAATTGGACAGCCGCTTGCGCGGCTTGATCGTCGCCTCGGCCGCCTTGGCCCTGGCGGCGGTCCCCGATGCCTTTCTGGTGTTGTGGATGGAGGCGCGGGGATTCAACATCCTGTGGGTTCCGTTGCTGTGGGCCGCCATGCACGCCGTCAAGGGTATGGTGGCCATGCCCTTCGGCATGTTGTCGGACCGGACCTCCCGTCTGACCGTGGTGACCGGCGGCTGGTGCGCCCGGGTAATATTGCTGTTGGGGCTGGGCTGGTTCAGCAACGGTACTGGGCTGGCGTGGGGAATGTTGCTGGCCTATGCTGCCGCGGTTGCCTCGACCGAAGGGGCTGAGCGGGCCCTGATCGGTGACGTGGCGCCACCTGAAAGCAAGGCCACCGCCTTCGGCACCTATCACATGTTGAGCGGCTTGTGCGCCCTGCCGGGAGCCTTGTTGTTCGGCACCCTATGGGAGTGGGCGGGCATGAGCACCGCCTTCGCGGTGGCTGCGGCCCTGACTGCGGTTTCCGCGGCGGCCTTGGTGACGATTGCACGGCGCGGTTAACCGTCCGGCGTGGCGCTGCACGGAGGCAGAGTTGCATACGGGAACGGCCTGGATGATATGCACGCCGTCAGCATGGTGCAGGGTGGGACCCGGATCGTAATCATCGGGCGCAGACCGGATTCCGGGGTGAATCTCAGGCGCTCAGTTTTATCTTCAACAGTTCGTTCAGCTGCTGCGGATTGGCCTTGCCCTGGGTGGCCTTCATCACCTGACCGACGAAGAAGCCGAACAATTTGTCCTTGCCTGCCCGGTAGTCCGCCAGCTGTTGCGGGTTCTTGGCCAGCACCTCGTCGATGATCTTTTCGATGGCGCCGCTGTCGGTGACTTGCTTGAGACCGCGCTTTTCGATAATGGCATCGGCGTCGCCGTCCCCGTTCCACATGGCCTCGAATACCTGTTTGGCGATCTTGCCGGAGATGGTGTTGTCGGCGATGCGTTTGAGCATGCCGCCCAGCATGGCGGCGCTTACCGGACTGGCGGCCAGTTCCTTGCCTTCCTTGTTGAGGGCGCCCAGCAGGTCGCCCATCACCCAGTTGGCGGCAAGCTTGGGTTCGCCACCGCTGCTCTCGACCACCGCCTCGTAATAGTCGGCCAACTCGCGGCTGGAAGTGAGCACCCCGGCGTCGTAGGGTGGCAGGCCGAATTCATAGCAGAAGCGTTCGCGCTTGCTGTCGGGCAATTCCGGCAGGGTGGCGCGCACCTCTTCGACGAACGCCTGGTCGATTTCCAGCGGCAGCAGATCGGGATCGGGGAAATAGCGGTAATCGAATGCTTCTTCCTTGGAGCGCATCGAGCGAGTCTCATCCTTGTTGGCGTCGTAAAGGCGGGTCTCCTGCGAGATGTGGCCGCCGGATTCCAGGATCTCGATCTGGCGCTCTACTTCGAAATTGATGGCGCGCTCCACGAAACGGAAGGAGTTGAGGTTCTTGATCTCGCAGCGCGTGCCGAAACGGTGTTCGCCCTTGTGGCGCACCGAAACATTGGCGTCGCAGCGAAACGAACCCTCCTGCATGTTGCCGTCGCAGATCTCCAGGTAGGTCACCAGGGAGTGGATTTTCTTCATGTAGGCCACCGCCTCCTTGGCGGAGCGCATGTCCGGTTCGGAGACGATCTCCAGCAGGGGGGTGCCGGCGCGGTTGAGGTCGATGCCGGTCAGGCCATGAAAATCCTCGTGCAGGGATTTGCCGGCGTCCTCTTCCAGATGGGCGCGGGTGACGCCTATGGTCTTGCTTTCGCCGTTTTCCAGCTCGATCTGCACCTGGCCGTGCTGTACCACCGGGAGCTCATATTGACTGATCTGATAGCCCTTGGGCAGATCGGGGTAAAAATAATTCTTGCGGGCGAAGACCGAGCGCGGCGCCACCGTGGCCTGAATGGCCAGGCCGAACTTGGCCGCCATGCGCACCGCCTTCTTATTCAATACCGGCAATACCCCGGGCAGGCCCAGATCCACGGCGCAGGCCTGGGTATTGGGCAGCGCGCCGTAAGCGGTGGCCGCACCCGAGAAGATCTTGCTGCGGGTGGCCAGTTGGGCATGGATTTCAAGGCCGATGACAGTTTCCCATTCCATATTCAGAGTTCCGAGTAACGAGTAGCCGTTAATTTGTGACCGCGGGCGAACGGCGTTGCACCGCCGAGATCATTGAAAGCCCTCCGGACAACGGGTATGCCAGTCGGTCGCCCGCTGAAAGCTATGGGCGACATTGAGCAGGCGCGCCTCGTCGAAATAATTACCGATGAGTTGCAGGCCCACCGGCCGCTTGCCGATGAATCCCGCGGGGACGGACATGCCGGGCAGTCCCGCCAGGTTGGCGGCGATGGTGTAGATGTCCGACAGGTACATGGTCACCGGGTCATCGACCTTTTCACCGAGATTGAAGGCCGCAGTGGGGGTGGTCGGGCCCATGATCACGTCTACTTCGGCGAAGGCCTGCTTGAAGTCCTGGCTGATGAGCTGGCGCAGCTGCTGGGCCTTGAGGTAGTAGGCATCATAATAACCGGCGGACAATACATAGGTGCCGATCATGATGCGGCGTTTGACTTCGGCGCCAAAGCCCTCGCCGCGGGAGCGCTTGTAGAGATCGATAAGATCCTGGGGTTCGGCGCAGCGGTGGCCGAAGCGCACCCCGTCGTAGCGCGCCAGGTTGGAGGAGGCCTCCGCCGGCGCCACTACATAATAAGTGGGGACGGCGAGTTGGCTGTTGCGCAGCGAGACCTCTTTTACCTCCGCGCCCAGGGTACGCAATTCCTGGATCGCGGCGTCGATGATCTTGGCCACCTCGCCGTCCAGGCCGCCGCTGAAATACTCCTTGGGCAGGCCGATCTTGAGTCCCGTGATGGAATTATTGAGCGTGGCGCTGTAATCGGGCACCGCCTGTTCGACGCTGGTGGAATCCCGCGCATCGAAACCGGCCATGGCGCCCAGCAGCAGGGCGCAGTCTTCCGCGCTGCGCGCCATGGGTCCGCCCTGGTCCAGGCTGGAGGCGAAGGCGATCATGCCGTAGCGCGATACCCGGCCGTAGGTGGGTTTGATGCCGGTGATCCCGCATAGCGCCGCCGGCTGGCGGATGGAGCCGCCGGTGTCGGTGCCGGTGGCGCCGGGGGTGAGACGCGCCGCCACCGCCGCCGCCGAGCCGCCGGACGAACCGCCGGGCACGGCGGCTGTGTCCCAGGGGTTGTGTACGGGTCCGTAGTAGCTGGTTTCGTTGCTGGAACCCATGGCGAATTCGTCCATGTTGGTCTTGCCCAGCATCACCGCGCCGACCGCCTTGAGTTTGGTGACACAGGCAGCGTCATAGGGGGCGATGAAGTTGTCCAGCATCTTGGAGCCGCAACTGGTCTTGGTCCCTTCGGTGCAGAAAATGTCCTTATGGGCGATGGGGAGCCCGGTGAGCGGCGTGGTGTCTCCCTCGTGCCGGCGGCGGTCGGCCTCGGCGGCGGCAGCCAGGGCGGATTCCTCGGTGACGGTGATAAAACTGTTGAGCCGTTCGTCCAGACGCCGAATACGTTTTAGGAAATGACGGGTCAACTCCACGCTGGAACATTCCTTGGCTCGCAGGGCCGCGGCGAGTTCGGCGAGTGATCGGTTGTGCATTACGCAACTTTCCTTGCAATCTGGGTTAAAGTGTTGGCCCTATCATTCGATAACCTTGGGGACCAGGTACAATCCCGCCTCCACTTGCGGTGCGATGGATTGGAAATGGTCGCGTTGATCGGCTTCGGTGATTTCGTCGGCGCGCAAGCGCTGGCCGGCCTCCATGGGGTGGGCCATGGGAATCACGGAGTGGGTATCCACACTATTCATCTGTTCCACCATGTGGAGGATGTTGGAAAGCTCGCGGACGTAGCGGGGTATATCTTCCTCGGCAACGGCCAGGCGCGCCAAATGGGCGATTTTTTCGATGTCGGAATGCTGCAGACTCATGGGATTGAGTGACTCCATCGCTTTTCAAGAGAGCGAAAGTTATCACACTTATCAGCTTGCCCCAAACCCCTGCAGGTTGTTAAATTACACAGCGCTGAAAATAGAGCCCTTTGTCTGGCAAGGGCCAGGGAAGCCAGACCACTTTTTTGCCACAGGATAATCCATCTAATGTTCTTCAAACGCCTCCGGGGAGTTTTTTCCAACGACCTTTCTATCGACCTTGGTACCGCCAATACGTTGATTTATGTCCGCGGCAAGGGAATAGTCTTGAATGAGCCATCGGTGGTGGCGGTCCGCCAGGACCGCGGACCGGGCGGGCCCAAGACCGTCGCCGCGGTGGGCGCCGAGGCCAAGGCCATGATCGGCCGCACTCCCGGCAACATCACCGCCATCCGGCCGTTGAAGGACGGGGTAATCGCAGATTTCACCATAACCGAGAAGATGTTGCAGTACTTCATCCACAAGGTGCATGAGACGCGATTCTTCCATCCCAGCCCGCGGGTGTTGATCTGTGTGCCCTGCGGTTCCACCCAGGTGGAACGGCGTGCCATCAAGGAATCGGCAGCAGGGGCCGGGGCGCGCGAGGTGTATCTTATTGAGGAGCCCATGGCGGCGGCCATCGGCGCCGGCATGCCGGTGAGCGAGGCGCGAGGCTCGATGGTCCTGGATATCGGTGGCGGTACTACCGAGGTGGCGATCATGTCCTTGAACGGCATCGTTTACTCCGCATCGGTGCGCATCGGCGGCGATGGTTTCGACGAGGCCATCATCAACTACGTGCGCCGCAACTACGGCACCCTCATCGGTGAATCCACGGCGGAGAAGGTTAAGCATGAAATCGGTTCCGCCTATCCGGCCAAGGAGGTGCGCGAGCTGGAGGTCAAGGGCCGCAATCTGTCCGAGGGGGTGCCGCGCAGCTTCAAGTTGAACAGCAACGAGATTCTGGAAGCCTTGCAAGATCCGCTGTCGGGTATTGTCGGCTCGGTGAAGACTGCCTTGGAGCAGACCCCGCCGGATCTGGGCGCCGATATCGCCGAGCGCGGCATGGTGCTGACCGGCGGCGGTGCGCTGCTGCGCGATCTGGACCGCCTGCTGACCGAGGAGACCGGGCTGCCGGTGGTGGTGGCCGAGGACCCGCTCACCTGCGTCGCCCGCGGCGGCGGCAAGGCCTTGGAGATGATAGACGAAGGTGGTGGCGACGTATTTGTGGTTGAATAGTAAGTGGCGGCGGCGCTTTCGCAGGAAAGCATGGGCCGTCACTTTGTCGGTTACCGGGCCATGGCGTTAAGGGCAGCAGCGGCCGCGAAACCGACGGTTTTCGGGGGATCCTCCCATTAAGCCGCTGTTCATACGAGGGCCGTCCGAGAATAGCCGGCTCGTGGTATTCGTGGCCATATCCTTGGTGCTGATGACCGTGGATCATCGTCAACACCACTTGGAAAGCGTTCGGTCAGCGCTCTCCTTTGTGATATCCCCCCTGGAATACATGTTGAGCGTGCCCGTGGGTGCCGGCCATTGGTTGGGCGAGGCCTTAAGCAGCCGCCAAACCTTGGAGCAGCAAATCGCCGAGTTGCGTTCCCGCGAGCTCTTGCAGAGCGCACGTCTGCAAAAGTTGGCGGCACTCGAGGCCGAGAATACGCGCCTGCGTTCCCTGCTGGATTCTTCTTTCAAGGTCGGGGAGCGGGTGCTGGTGGCGGAACTGCTGGAAGTGGACTTCGATCCCTTCTCCCAGGAGATCGTCATCAACAAGGGCAGCCATGACGGCGTGGAGATAGGTCAATCCATTGTGGACGCCGAGGGGGTGATGGGGCAGGTGGTACATGTGGCGCCGTTCACCAGCACGGCCATGTTGATCACCGATCCCAGTCACGCCATACCGGTGGCGGTGAACCGAAACGGTTTACGGGCCATCGCCATGGGGACGGGAGCGGCGGACCGTCTGGATATCCCCAATTTGCCGCTGAACGCCGATATCCAGACGGGTGATCTGTTGGTGACCTCCGGACTGGGCGGCCGATTTCCACCGGGTTATCCGGTAGCGGTGGTGAAAAAGGTGGTACGTAATCCCGGTCAGCCTTTTGCCGATGTGACGGCCCGGCCGACCGCCCATTTAGAGCAGAGCCGCGAAGTGTTGTTGGTGTGGCGTTCGTCACAGCAGCCGGCGGACGCGCCATGCGATCCCGATCACGGGCCGTGTCCGTCAGCGGACGATAAGGCGCCGGCGAAGGCCAAGTCCGGGAAGGGAAGCTGAGCATGGTATTGGCCACCCATCACCGCGGCTGGGTCATCGTCGTCACCTTCATCGGGGCCATGATGCTGGATATCGCGCCCCTGCCGGACTGGATCGTCGCGTTCCGCCCCGAGTGGTCGGCGATGGTGTTGATCTACTGGTGTTTGGCCCTGCCGCAACGGGTGGGGGTGGGGATCGGTTGGTTGGTAGGCCTGGTGGTGGACGTACTGCGCGGCGCGCTGCTGGGCCAACACGCCTTGGGCTTCGCGGTGATGGCCTACCTCGCCCTGAAGCTTCACCGCCGGATACGGGTCTTTCCACAGTGGCAGCAGGCATTGACGATTATGGTGTTTATCGCACTTCATCAACTATTGGTATTGTGGGTATTGGGTATAATCGGTCAGTCGCGAGGCACATTCAGCTACTGGCTGCCGAGCGTCTCCAGCGCCGTATTGTGGCCATGGATGTTCGCCGGGTTGCGGGGCGTGCGCCGCCGTTTCCATGTGACGTGACCCCGGTCCCCGTGCCATGCAGCAGCGCACCCACCTAAAAGACCACCTGCGAGAGACCCACTCCTTTACCAATCGGGTGGTGATCGCCTTGGTGTGCGTGGGCTTGTTGTTAGGGGTCGTGATCGTGCGTCTGGTCTATCTGCAGATCGTCAATCATGAACATTTCGCCACGCTCTCGGAAAATAACCGCGTCAACATCGTTCCGGTGCCGCCTACCCGCGGGCTGATCTTCGATCGCAACGGCGTACTGCTGGCGCAGAATCTGCCGTCCTTCAGCCTGGAGATTATCCCCGAACAGACCGACAATCTGGAGTCGACCTTAAAGGGTTTGCGAAAACTGATCGCGATCAGCGACGACGACCTGGACAGTTTTCGCAAGCGTTTGCAGCAGAAGCGGCCCTTCGAATCGATTCCCCTGCGCTTTCGGCTCGGCGAGGACGAGGTGGCGCGCTTCGCCGTCAACCGTTACCGCTTTCCCGGGGTGGACGTTCAGGCGCGACTGACCCGCGACTATCCCTTCGGCAAGATCGCCTCACATACCATCGGCTACGTCGGCCGTATCAATGAGGAGGAATTGAATCAAGTCGATCCCTCCAATTACAGCGGTACTACCCACATCGGCAAGACCGGCGTGGAAAAGTCTTACGAGAACATCCTGCACGGGACGGTGGGTTATCAGCATGAGGAGAGTAACGCCCGCGGGCGGGTTTTGCGGGTGCTGCAGCGCATTCCGCCCAAGCCCGGCGAGAATCTCTATCTGACGATTGATATGGATCTGCAGACGGTCGCCGAATCGTCCTTGGAGGGGAAGCGCGGCGCCTTGGTGGCGATCAATCCCAAGACCGGCGAAGTATTGGCAATGGTCAGCGCGCCCGGGGTCGATCCCAATCTTTTTGTCAACGGGATCAGTTCCCGGCAATATCAGGCCCTCCAGGATGACATCGATCAGCCGCTGTTTAATCGCGCTTTGACCGGCCAGTATCCGCCGGGATCGACGATAAAGCCCTTCATGGCCTTGGCGGGTCTGGAATATAAGGAGGTGACGCCCGCTACCCAAGTATTGTGCCAAGGCTCTTATTCCTTGCCCGGCGACAGCCATCGCTATCGTGATTGGAAGCGGGGTGGGCACGGTTTCATGAATGTGACCACGGCCATCATGCATTCATGCGACGTGTATTTTTATCAGCTTGCCCACGACCTCGGGATCGATCGCATGCATAAATACCTCCACTATTTTGGCTTCGGCCAAAAGACCGGGGTCGATCTGCCGGGGGAACTGGGAGGATTGTTGCCGTCGCGCGAATGGAAGAAGGCAGCGCGTCATGAGGTATGGTACCCGGGGGAGACGTTGATCAGCGGTATCGGTCAGGGGTACGATCTGATTACGCCCATGCAATTGGCGGAGGCTACGGCGATTCTTGCCAACCGTGGGACGATCGTTCAACCTCATGTCGTGCATGCGACCCAGGTTTCCGGTGCCGAACCCGAGCCGGAGGCGCCCGTGGCACGGGGCAAGGTTCCCATCGCGTCGTCGAAGAATTGGGATACGGTGATTTCGGCCATGGAAGATGCGGCAAACAAGCCGACGGGAACGGCATACAGGGTCGGTCACGGAGCGCCTTACCTGATCGCGGCCAAGACCGGGACGGCGCAGGTATTCGGCATTAAGCAAAACGAACGATATAAAGCCAAAGATGTGGAAGAACGCCTGCGCGACCACGCCCTCTTCATCGCCTTCGCGCCGGCCGATGATCCGGAGATCGCCGTGGCGGTGGTGGTGGAAAACGGCGGGCACGGCGGCAGTGCGGCGGGTCCCATCGCACGGGCGGTGATGGATCGATACTTTTCCTCAAAACCGGCGTCATAGACATGGCCATGGATATACAACAACCCCGCTGGTATGAGCGCCGTCGCAGCGGTCCGTTGATGCGCGAGCTGCACATGGACGTTCCGTTATTGGTGGGGTTGCTGCTGCTTTCCGCGGTGGGCTTGATCGTCCTTTACAGCGCCAGCGGGCAGAATATGGACGTGATCATCCGCCAGTGTATCCGTTTGGCGGCGGGCTTCACGGTCCTACTGCTGCTGGCGCGGATCCCCCCGCAACACTTCGCGCGCTGGATACCTTGGATATACGGCATCGGCGTGCTCCTGTTGCTCGCGGTACTGGTAATGGGCGAAATCGGCAAGGGTGCACAGCGCTGGTTGAACTTCGGGTTGCTGCGTTTCCAGCCGTCGGAGATGATGAAAGTGGTGGTGCCGATGATGGTGGCCTGGTATCTGGCGGAAAACCCTCTGCCGCCGAGTCGCCGCGCCGTGGTGGTGGCGAGCCTGATGATCATCGTCCCCACCTTCTTGATTATTCGCCAGCCTGATCTGGGGACCGCCCTGCTGGTGGCGAGTTCCGGCATCTTCGTCCTGTTGTTGTCGGGGATTTCCTGGTGGCTGGTCGCCTCGGTGGTGGGGCTGCTGGCCACCGCCGCACCAGTATTGTGGTATTTCCTGCGCGATTATCAAAAACAGCGGGTGCTCACTTTCTTGAATCCCGAGAGCGACCCGTTGGGGGCCGGTTATCACATCATCCAATCCAAGATCGCCATCGGTTCGGGTGGCTTGTACGGCAAGGGTTGGCTCAACGGCACCCAGGCGCATTTGGATTTCCTGCCGGAGCATTCCACGGACTTCATTTTCGCCGTGCTGGCGGAGGAATTCGGTTTTATCGGGATTCTATTGCTATTGGCGATCTACTTTTTTATCGTGGCGCGCGGACTCTACGTCGCCACTCAAGCCCAGAGCAGTTTTAACCGCCTGGTTGCCGGCAGCTTGATCCTGACCTTCTTTGTCTATGTGTTCGTCAATATCGGCATGGTGACCGGGCTGTTGCCGGTGGTGGGATTGCCGTTGCCCTTGGTGAGTTACGGCGGGACGTCCTTGGTGACCATGATGGCCGCTTTCGGCGTCTTGATGTCCATACACACCCATCGCCGCTTGCTGTCCAGCTAGGCCGGATCGCGCATGCAGGCCTGGCGGAATATCGCGCTTATCCCCTTTTTCCTGGTGGCATGCACCAGCATGGCCAGGGCTCCCGACCTTTCCCGGCAAGGCGACATGGGCGCCTTTATCACCGAGATGGTGCAACGCCACGGTTTTGACCGGGCGCAATTGGAGTCATGGTTTCGGGCGACGCGGGTACGCGGCGACATCATTGATGCGATTTCCCGGCCGGCGGAGAGCAAGCCGTGGTACCAATATCGGCCGATCTTTTTGCAGGCGGGACGCATCGAGGGCGGGGTGCAATTCTGGACTGAACACGCCCAGGCGCTGGACCGTGCTGAAAAAATCTATGGGGTACCCCCGCAGATCATTACGGCCATCCTGGGTGTGGAAACACGTTACGGCAGCCGTCAAGGCCGTTACCGGGTGATGGATTCCCTGGTCACCCTGGCGTTCGATTATCCGCCGCGCGCCGCGTTCTTCAAGGATGAACTGGAACAGTATCTATTGCTGGCCCGGGAGGAGGGCCTCGACCCCCTGGCCGTGACCGGGTCGTATGCAGGGGCCATGGGTCAGACCCAGTTCATCGCCAGCAGTTACCGCCATTATGCCGTTGATTTTGACGGCGACGGTGAGCGGGATTTGTGGCATAACGCCGCGGATGCCGTCGGCAGCGTCGGCAATTACTTCAAGGAGCACGGTTGGCAGCGAGGTGCTGCGATTGCAGTTCCCGTCATGGTCGGAGACGCGCGAGTTGCAGCCTTGGTGGCCAAGGGGCTCAAACCCTCCTTCAGAGTTGTGGATTTGCAGCATCGCGGGATCAAACTGGGGAAGCCGCTTTCCGGAGACGACATGGTTGCGCTCATCGAGTTGGAACAACAGGATGGGCCCGAATATTGGGCGGGTTTGCAGAATTTTTACGTGATTACTCGCTATAATCACAGTCCCTTGTACGCGATGGCGGTCTATCAGCTGAGTGAAGAGATCCGCGACATGCACGATAAACAGTCGGATGATAATGAACACGTGGGGCGCCGGCACTAGCATGCGCGCTTCGTACCTTACCGGCGTGGCGGGGATACGTCGGCACGGACGGCGCGCCTGGTGGGCGCTGATATTACTCCCATTTCTCTCGTCATGCGGCAGCTTGCCCCCATCCCGCAGTGGTTTGGGCCAGGACGGGCCGCCCCCGGTACCGGTTGACGCCGCGGCGATTCCCGATGCGGTGCCGCGCGTCGAGCCGCGTAGCCCCTACGGCAATCCCCCTTATTATGAGGTCGACGGTCGGCGCTATTACATTATGAAGAGCAGTAAGGGCTACGTGGAGCGCGGTATCGCCTCATGGTACGGTTCGAAATTTCACGGTCGGCGCACGTCCAGCGGCGAGCTTTACAAT
Source organism: Gammaproteobacteria bacterium (assembly GCA_037381915.1). Classification (GTDB taxonomy): domain Bacteria; phylum Pseudomonadota; class Gammaproteobacteria; order DRLM01; family DRLM01; genus JARRQJ01. The sequence continues at coordinate 44,132 of JARRQJ010000005.1, forward strand.
ATGACCGCCATGACCGCGGCCCACCGCACCCTCCCCATCCCGACCTATGTCCAAGTCACCAACCTGCGCAACGGGCGCAAAGTGATCGTCAAGGTCAACGATCGCGGTCCTTTTGTGCGTAATCGGATCATCGACCTTTCCTATGTGGCGGCGGTGAAGCTCGGGATTACCGCCAAGGGTACGGGATTGGTGGAGGTGCGGGCCATCGATCCGTCCCGGCGGGCGCGACTTACCCAAGTCAAGGCCGGTTCCGACGCCGGTCACGCCGCCTCCGACCTGTATCTGCAAGTCGGCGCCTTCACCGACCGCAAGAACGCGGAGCGTTTGTCGCGACGCGTGGACTCGCTCAAGCCGGGTGCCGCGATTCAGGTCAGCGAGGCCAGTAGCGCCAGGGGCAGTGTGCCGATTTTTCGAGTACGCATCGGCCCCTTGCCCGACGTCGATGCGGTGGACAGCTTGACGCGTAAACTGAGCAATATCGGCGTCGTTGATTCCCAGGTTGTGATAAACTGAACCGTCAGCGACGGCAGGGCTGTAAATTGCCGCGATGCGCGCTAAAATACCATCCTATCATCCGCTTTTATTCTTACCGAGCACCGTGCCGCGCCGATTGGCTGAGGCACTCATCCAACAAGGGTTTCTGCCAGTGAAGTTGACGTTTATGAAATCATTCTTCCGCGCAATATTGCGAGGATCATATTGCTTATTCCTAATCTCCGCGTCATGGAGCGGTATCGCCGCAGCGGCCATGAATATACCGCCGCCGCCCGCCATCAAGGCGCGGGCCTATATTTTGATGGATTACGACAGCGGCCAGGTTCTCGCGGCGTCCAAGGCCGACGCGCGCATGCAACCGGCGAGCCTGACCAAATTGATGACGTCTTACGTGATCTATAAGGAGATGCGGGACGGCCGCATCAAGCTCAGTGACATGGTAACCATCAGCAAGCACGCCTGGCGTATGGGGGGGTCCCGGACCTTCGTCCCGGTGGGCAAGAAGGTGTCCGTGGAAGATCTGCTCAAGGGTATGATCGTCCAGTCAGGAAACGATGCTACGGTGGCCTTGGCGGAGTACGTCGGCGGCAGTGAAGATGTATTCGTGTCGATCATGAATCAGGAGGCGAAACGCCTCGGGATGACCGGTACTCATTTCGTGGACAGTACCGGCATGCCCAACGCCGACCACTATACCACCGCCCACGATCTCGCCGTGCTGACACGCGCCATCATCAAGGAATTTCCCGACCATTACCAGCTTTATTCGATGCGCACCTTCACCTTCAACGGCATCACCCAGCACAACCGCAATAAATTGTTGTGGCGCGATAAGACGGTGGACGGTGTCAAGACCGGCCATACCGAATCGGCAGGCTATTGTCTGGTGGCCTCGGCGCTGCAGAATCATATGCGGCTCATCTCCGTGGTCTTGGGGACCGACAGCGAAGAGGCGCGGGCGGATGAAAGTGAGAAGCTGTTGCGCTACGGTTTTCGTTTCTATGAAACCCATCGTCTGTATGCCGCCAACAAGCCCTTGTCCACGGTGAAGATCTGGAAAGGGGCGACCGACAGGCTGCCGCTGGGGCTGCGCCGCGAATTATATGTCACCATCCCGCGCGGTGCGTATGACAAGCTCGACGCCAAGATGAAATTTCAACAACCCATCGTTGCCCCCGCCAGCAAAGGAAAGCTCTACGGCAGCTTGAACGTCAGCCTTGATGGTCAGACCGTGGTGACCAAGCCCCTGGTTGCCTTGAAGAATGTGGCGGAGGGCGGTTTTTTCCAGCAGGTCATGGACGACGTCATGCTGTGGTTTGAATAGGCGGCGGATGGATATCGTCTATCTCAATGGGGAATTTCTGCCCGTCGAACGGGCGCGGGTCTCGGTTCAGGATCGCGGATTTATCTTCGGTGACGGCGTCTATGAGGTCATTCCGGCGTACGGTGGCCGTCTGTTCCGGCTGGACCAACACCTGCAGCGTCTGGCGCGGAGTTTGGCGGAGATCCGGCTGACAAACCCCGCGAGCGGTGAGCAGTGGCGGCAGTGTCTACAGGAGCTGGTAACGCACAACGGCGGCGGCGATCAATCGGTATACGTGCAGATCACGCGAGGGGCTGCCCCGCGCGACCACGCCTTTCCCGGTGAGGTCAAACCTACAGTCTATGCGGCATCCAGTGTGCTGCGACCCATGTCGCCGGATGCGGCGGAGTACGGCGTGGCGGCCGTTACCTTGCCCGACATCCGCTGGCAGCGTTGCGATATCAAGGCCATCACCTTGTTGCCCAACATCCTGTTGCGGCAGCAGGCCATCGACCAAGGGGCCGTTGAGGCGATCCTGACGCGGGACGGCCACGTCAATGAAGGGGCGGCGAGTAATCTGTTCATCGTCAAGGCGGGCGTGCTGTTGACCCCGCCCAAGGGACCGCATCTGCTGCCGGGAATCACGCGCGACCTGATATTGGAATTGGCGGCGTCCCATGGCATCGCCTATCGCGAGGAGCCGATCACGACCGGGGATCTGGCGCTTGCCGAGGAGGTGTGGTTGACCAGTTCCACGCGGGAAATCCTCCCAGTGACCCGCCTCGACCAGGTCGCGGTGGGGAATGGCAAGCCCGGTCCCTTGTGGCGGAAGATGATAAGCTTGTATCAAGACTACAAACAGGGCGTGCGCGAACGGGGCGAGGCGCCGGCGGCTTGACGGCGCCTCGCCCCGTTCGCCGCACGCAGAGTTGCAGACCCATGCATCGCGATGAACTCCCAATACCCGGTAGCGATGAATCCCCCTTGCAGTTTCCCTGCGCCTTTCCGATCAAGGCCATGGGGCCGGCGACAGCATCCTTTGACGCCTTGGTGGTGAGCATCGTGCGGCGCCACACCCCCGATATCGCCGAGGGGGCGGTGACGGTGCGGCCTAGCGCGGCGGGCAAATACCTGGCGGTAACGGTGACTATTCAGGCGCGGAGCCGGGCGCAGTTGGATGCCATTTATCAGGACCTGGTGGCCTGCGAACAGGTACTGGTTGCGCTATGATCGCGCCGGCCGGGCTGGTGGTGCGTAATCTGGGATGCCAGGCATACGTCAAGGTGTGGCGGGCCATGCAGGTCTTCACCGATGAGCGGGACGCGCACCGGGGTGACGAATTGTGGCTGGTGGAGCATCCGCCGGTATACACCTTGGGGCTCAATGGCAAGCCCGAGCATGTACTTGAGCCGGCGGGTGTGCCGGTGGTGGCGGTGGACCGCGGCGGTCAGGTTACCTATCACGGTCCGGGACAGACCGTGGTCTACGCCCTGCTGGACTTGCGTCGTTTGGGCTTGGGGCCCAGGCAATTGGTGATGGCCTTGGAACAGGGTGTGATCGACCTGCTGGCCGAATACGAGATTGACGCCATCGGCCGCCGCGATGCGCCGGGGGTTTACGTCGGCGGGGCCAAGATCGCCGCCGTGGGGCTGCGGGTGCGGCGCGGCTGCTGTTATCATGGGCTCAGTTTTAACGTGGCCATGGATTTGGAGCCCTTCAGGCGTATCAATCCCTGCGGTTATTCCGGCATGGCAGTGACGCAGCTCAGTGACTTGGCGCCAGTGGCGGACCATGCAGCCGTCGCCCGCCGGCTGGCCGATAAACTTGCCGGGCGTCTCGGTATGGGGATGACGTGGGCGGGCGGCGCTCAGCTCGAGCGCAACGCCTCCCGCTTTGCTTAAGCTTAGGAGAAGTCATGTCGTCTATGAAAAGAGGAGCGGCGGCCGGCACGGTGCGGGAGCGTGGTGCCGCCAAGGTCGCGCGCATCCCGGTCAAGATCGAACCCACGGTGGAGTTTCTGCGTAAACCCCGGTGGATCCGCGCCAAGGCGCCCACCTCGCCGGAAGTGTCGCGTCTGAAAACGGTGCTGCGCGAGCACCGCCTGCATACGGTGTGCGAGGAGGCCTCCTGCCCCAATCTTGGCGAATGTTTCAGTCACGGTACCGCCACCTTCATGATCATGGGCGATCTTTGTACCCGACGTTGCCCATTTTGCGACGTAGCGCACGGCCGTCCCGGGATGCTGGACGGGGAGGAACCCGCCAACCTGGCCAAGACCATCGCCGCCATGGACCTGCGGTATGTGGTGATTACGTCGGTGGATCGCGATGATCTGCGCGACGGCGGCGCCGGGCATTTTAAGGCCTGTATTGACGAAGTGCGCCGCCAGTCTCCCCATACCAAGATCGAGATTCTGGTGCCGGATTTTCGCGGCCGGGCCGATGCGGCCTTGGAAATATTGGGCGAGTCTCCGCCCGATGTGTTCAATCACAATCTGGAAACCATTCCACGGCTGTACAAAGCCGTGCGCCCGGGAGCGGATTACCGGGGCTCGCTGCGCTTGCTGCAGCACTTCAAGGAGTACCGTCCCGAAGTTCCCACCAAATCCGGCTTGATGCTGGGTCTGGGAGAGGACCCTGCAGAAATCGAAGCGGTCATGGCGGACTTGCGTCAACATGGATGTGACATGCTGACCCTCGGCCAGTATTTGCAACCCAGCCGTCACCACCTGCCCGTGACCAGATATGTAACGCCAGATGAATTTGCGGTCCTGGGGGAACGTGCCAAGGCCTTGGGTTTCAGTAACGTTGCCAGCGGACCCATGGTCCGTTCTTCGTATCACGCCGATCTTCAAGCCGCAGGCCAGGTGGTTTCCTGACTACTTAACACCGGGTTAACCCTCCGCATGCTTATGGCTGTATACTGATTGGACCGTTGAGGCATGGCGGAATCCTATTCACCGCGGGTGCTCATCACCGCATAATGCAGCACCAACTTGCCGCGCGGGGCGAGGGGCGAGCTGAGGTACAGCGGTTCACGGAAATCGCGGGCCTGCCCGGGGGGGACCTCGGGTTTGAGTGTAATGTCCGTCTGGTTGATAACCTCGCAGTGGCCGTTTTTCGCGCAATCTTCCATGGAAACGCGCAGCTGCAGTTCGGTCAGGGTGTATTTTTGGGAATGATTGCGAACGCGGCCGGTAACCTGTCTGCCCCGCGTCTCATGGGTGATTTTCATGTCCGCCAGCTCAACTTCCGCCACGGGAATACGTCGCTTAGAGAGGTCCAATTCATGATTCTGATACCAGGCCAGATAACCGATGATGCCGATGACCATGGCAAGCGCCACGGGAAGTACGCGGCCGGCATTCGAGTTGGTAAAGGCCACCCCGATCAATACCAGTACCAGGATTAGACCCAGTAAGCCCCAGATCATCTATATGCCTCAGCGATTCGCTCTTGAAAACATGGCGACACGATTTCCTTATGTTTGGCGGGCGTGGGCGTGATTATGACGGGAAATACACACTGAACCCGGAAAGCTTAGTCGATGCGGGAAGCTAAATATGGATGGCAATGCCGAGCGGCAGATGCTGTGTTTCTTGGTCAGCGGAATCATGGCGGCGTTCGTGGGTCCGTCTTTCGTAGTGGCTGCGGGTGTCGGGCAATACGACGGATTGGCGGTTCTGGCCGCGGCAGTCACGACGGCGTTCCTCGGGAATGCTGGTCGGTGCCGAGCGGATGGGAGATGATTGAGGGACTATGCCAGTGGTGGTGGTGGTGAGCGAGGATACGGACGCAGTGGCTTTGCTGAGGTTGGCCTGTTCAAGGCGCAGCAACCCAAGATCGTCGCGCGGTAGCTTGAGCACCATCACAGTGTTTGTCCCATCAGTTGCCTCTCCTTTTCTAGTTAGCAGAAGTTAAGGCAATTCGTCAATCGCCTCGCTCTGGGTGCTTCGAAGGAACGAGCGCCATGCTCGCGGCAATAAGCATGGCATAATCTAGAAATTTTTTATAGATCAAACAGGTTCAATGAATGGGATCACTGTGGCGCGGACGTGAGGTCGTGACGAGGGAAAGCCTTTTCGCATGCGGGCCCGCGGGCCGGGGGGGATGGGCCTGGCTTGCCTTCATCTGTGTAATGCTGTTGAGCGGTTGCGCCCAGTGGGGTGACAAAAAGGACGCGGCGAAGTTCGCCGGTATCAAGTACCGCACGCCCTTGTCCAGTACGGAACTGGATAGCTTGGTTCTCGCCGAGAAGATTCGCTACTTCACCGACAATGTCTATCTGGCGGCCGAAGGCGGGCGTGATGTGCGCGCCTCGCGGGGGGCGGCCGAATCGGCCCTGGATGATCTGCGCAAGACCCTGGACAAGAAAGCCTTCGTTGATTTTTGGGTGGGTGTGGATCCGGAATTTTTCGGCAGGGTCAACGCCGCCCTGGGCTATACGGACTATACCCATCCCCAAGTGATATTGAATGCGCGGCAGACGCGTACCGCATACAATCTGATGGCGCGTCACTTGAAGGTGCTGGGTAACTTGGGCCGGACGCGCCGGGAGGCCATGCAGGATTTCATCGCTCTGGCCGAGGAGGGCGACACGGCGGCATGCTTTGCCTTCCATAAGGCCTACAAGGATTATACGGATCCCCGCCATGGCGAGGCCGGGGTCAGTTGGCTCGACGTGGACGGGGTCCCCTTTCGCAAATCATCCATGTGGGCCGGGTCCGGCGAGGCCAATTATAAAGGGCATGTCGTACAGATTGCGATTCCCCCGCAGGCAGTGTTGGGTTGTCGACGGATTCTCCATCCTCCGAATCAGGTCACCGCCGGCGTGGTGGAGGAAGTGGAGCAATTTTTCTCCGCCATTAATCTGGATAAGGAATTCAATCCTGCGGCCTACGCCGAACGTAAGAAAGTCTGGCGGCGCCATTTGCAGGAGAAAGCGGCTGCGGCGGCGCGGCGGGTCCGCTTGCACCGGATTCGGGTCATCAATGTCGTCGATGTATACCGCATCTTTCCCCCGGCGCTGGACTATGAGTATGAACTGGCCGTTGCGGATGGCACGCTGTCGGACATGGTGGCGACGGGCATGTTGTCCGAGGAACAGGCCTTCGTCGTAGAAGAGCGGATCCATGAACGGCGTGTCCTGCTCAGCGGTGTCGGCGCTACGCCGGAACAGACTCCCATGGCCTTTCTGAAGTTGGTGGCGGATCGAGCGACAAACGGTAAGTGAGTAGCCGCCGGGAGGCTGTTGGATGGGCTAAGCGGGGGCGTCGCCGCTTAGGGGCTCAGCAATTGGATGTCCTCCGGGACCTCGATCTCCATGGCGATGGGGAGATGGTCCGACAAGGCGTGATGGATCACCTGAAGATTGGAGATCTTCAAGGTTGGGGTGACCAAGATGTGATCAATATTGCGGTAAGGGCGCCAACTGGGGAAGGTATGCAAGGCGCTCGCCGGCTCACATAGATGGGTTTTGTTGAGCAACAGATCCATTTCATGGCTTTCCGGGACGCAATTGAAATCCCCCATCACCACCACATGCTTAAAATCCCGGATCAATTCACTGATAAAGTCGAATTGGCGGAGGCGCGCGCGACGTCCCAAAGCCAGATGCACCAGTAACACGTTCAGGGTGGTGTCACCGTGGCCGAGTTGGATCATCATCGCGCCGCGGCCCGGGATTAAGCCGGGCAGCTTGTGCTGGGCAATGAGATGGGGACGAAACTTGCTCAACAGGCCGTTGCTGTGCTGCGCGAATTTGCCCAGGTCGCGATTGGTCTGATGGCACCAAAAGGGGAAACGGCCGCGGCGCGCCAGGTATTCCACCTGATTGACGAAATAACTGCGCATGCTGCCGGCGTCGGCCTCTTGGATCGCCACGATGTCGTAATTGGAGGCCAGGCGGGCAATGCGGTCGAGATTGTCGAAACTGGAGGGGTGGGGTAGCACGTGCTTCCAGCTATGGGTCAGATAATGATGAGGCCGGGTCGAGGCGATGCCCGCTTGAATGTTATAGCTCAGCAAGCGCAGCGAAGACTTGAGCTTGCTTGGCCGCGGCGCGTCGAACGGTGTCTCTGCGGCAGCGTCTAGGATTGCGGTGTTTGTCTTCATAGCTGGAAGATCGCCTCGCCAAGTTTCGCGGTCAATTTGATGTTCTCAGTATAATCGACCGGGCAGTCAATAATGTTTACTTTGTCGTTACTCAAGGCCTCCTTGAGGACGGGCAGCAACTCCGCGGCGTGACTGACCCGGTACCCCCTCGCCCCGAAGGACTCGGCATATTTTACGAAATCCGGGTTGTTAAAGCGCACATGGGCGGCGCGTCCATATGTAACCATTTGTTTCGACTCAATTAATCCGTAGGCGCCATCGTTCCAGATCAAGATCGTCAGCGGGATATCCAAGCGTATCGCCGTTTCGATTTCCTGGGAATTCATCATAAATCCGGCATCGCCGGTGACCGCCAGCACCCGGCGTTGAGGATGGGCCAGCCGGGCCGCGATGGCGCCGGGCACCGCGATGCCCATGCTGGCGAAGCCATTGGAAATGATGCAGGTATTGGGATGCTCGCAGCGGAACATGCGCGCCATCCACAACTTGTGGGCTCCCACGTCGCATATGGCGATGTCCTCCAGGTCCATGGCGGTGCGCAGATCCCAGATGATCTTTTGGGGTTTCAGGGGGAAGTCCGTATCGTTCCGATGACGGTTCATGTCTTCAATGAGGGCGTTGCGCAACGGCCGCAGTTTATGCCCCTGCTGTGGATGCGCCCGCTCACCGATCTGCGCCAGGCTGTGGCCGATATCGCCCACCACCCCCACCTCCACCATATAGCTGGTGTCGACCTCCGCCGGGGCGGTGTCGATGTGGATGATCTTGCGATCGCAGGTGGGATGCCACAGGCGCGGATGATATTCCACCAGGTCATAGCCGACGCACAGGATCACATCGGCCTTGTCGAAACCGGTGTTCACGTAGTCATGGGCCTGCAGCCCCACGCTGCCCAACGCCATGGGGTGCTTGAAGGGGATGACACCTTTGGCCATGAAGGTGTTGGCCACGGGAATATTGAGTTTGGTGGCGAAGTCGGCGAGTTGCCGCCAGGCCTTGGCGCGGATCACGCCGTTGCCGGCGAGAATGATGGGGTAGCGGGCCTGTGAGATGAGTTCGGCCGCCACGGCCACCCGGTCGTCGGCGGGTTCCGGCATGGTGGGTTGCTGGGCCTGCAAGGGCTTGGAGTCGATCTCCATCTCGGCCAGGTTTTCCGGAAACTCGATAAAGCAGGCCCCGGTTTTTTCCGTCTGGGCGAGTTTGAAGGCCTTGCGTATCACCTCGGGGACCACATTGGGGGTCAGCACCCGCGAGGCATACTTGGTGACCGGTGCGAAAATACTCTGCAGGTCCAATACCTGGTGGGATTCTTTGTGGAGACGATTGGTATCCGCCTGACCGGCGATGGCCACCAGCGGGGCATGATCCATATTGGCGTCCGCCACGCCCGTGAGCAGATTAGTGGCGCCGGGCCCCAGGGTCGACAGGCACACCCCGGCCCGCCAGGTGAGCCGCCCATAGACGTCGGCCATGAAGGCGGCGCCTTGTTCGTGCCGGGTGGTGACGAACTGGATGGAAGTATCCAACAAGGCATCCATGAGGGCCAGGTTTTCTTCTCCGGGAATGCCGAAGATATACGCTACGTCCTCATTTTCCAGACACTTGATGAATAGCTCGGCGGCCTTCATGGCAATGGCCCTTATGCTGTCCCGCTCCCGTTGGCTGATGGAACGCCGCCTAGCCCTTGCCGGCGGCGCGTTCTTTGTCTATCAGGTAGTTCATGATCTTGATCATGGTATTGAAATTGCCGTTAGAGTTGTCCGGATTGAGAATATACTTGCCGTCGACGACCACGGACGGCGTGGCCTCCGCCTGGTAGCGGCGGCTCATTTCCCGCGCCCGATTGACCTTGGCCTCCACCGTGAAGGAATGGAAGGTCTTCTTGAACTCATCGTTGCTTATGCCTTGTTCGGCGAAAAATTTCATGAGGTCCGTCTCGCTGTCCATGCGACGTTTCTCGGCGTGAATGGCGTCGAACAGGGGCTGATGAATGCGATCGGCGATTCCCAGGGCCTGCGCGGTGTAAAAGGCCCGTGCCAGCAGCGCCCAGTTTGGCCTGAGGATGGCCGGCATGCGGCGGTATACCACGTCGGCCGGCTTATGCTTCAGCCAGCGGGCCATATAGGGTTGGAAACGGTAACAATGAGGGCAACCATACCAGAACAATTCCACTACTTCGATCTTGCCTTGGCCCTCGGTGGGTTGGGCGGGGACGATGCGTTTGTAATTGACGCCTTCCTGGTAGGTGGCCGCCTGAGCCAGCAAGGGAAAAACGATGAGCAGGAGCAACAAAGAGCGGGCAAAAATTTTCATGAGGACAGCACCTGTTGATTCTAGTGGATGATTATTCGGTCGTTGAGCTTAGAGCATGTTCGGGCCAGTTTGTTGCAAAGTCTTGCCGTTTGTCGGCGGAAACCTTGATAATGGGTCGCCGCCGTGGCCAGAGCGGCATGGTAACATGCCTAGCCTATGCGGCTCATTAAGTTGGCGCAATGCTCGATGCCTGGCGATTGCCGCACCGGTCGTCGGGAATAAAAGAACTTATCGCCCTTGACCTGGGGTCTTCAGCGGAGTGCATATCCATGACGGAAAAACGAGCCAAACTCACCAAGTTTCTCAACCAACAGTACCTGTGTGAATCCCTGACGGTAAAAGAGGTGGAAACCCTTCTGGATTTTACCGAACTGGTGGAACTGAAAAAGAACCAGGTGATCGCCGACATCGGGGAGGTGGGCGAGGCCCTGTTCTTCGTCATCACAGGGGAGGCGGTCTTACTGTATGACGACCATGGCCGAGAGATCGAGGTGGGGCGCATGCACGAGGGTGAACTGATGGGGGAGATGTCCTTTTTCGACCGCCATCCCCGCTTGCTGCGGATGCGCGCCTTGAGTGCGGAGACCCAGCTCTTGAAGTTGCCGCGCCCCATGTACGATCGTCTGCGGGTCGAGCACCCTTATATCGCCGTCAATCTCCTGGAGCATGCCATCATCAGCCTGGATCGCCTGGTGCGCCGGGTAAGCGAAGACGAGGCGACCTTGACGCGCTATATCTACGGCGTCGGCAAGAAGTAATCGCGAGCTTGCGGTGCAAGACACGGAGGAAGGGGCCGGGACACTTTCCCCATTGGACTTACGCCATACCGCCTTCTTGTTGGGCGCCGCCCGACCCAAACAGTTTCCGGCCGACGACGGCTGGGAGGTGGCGATCGCGGGGCGTTCCAATGCCGGCAAATCCAGCGCCATCAACGCTATCACCGGGATAAGGGGGTTGGCGCGGGTCAGCAAGACCCCGGGTCGCACCCGCGAGATCAATTTTTTTCACGTGGCTGCCCGGCGTCGGTTGGTGGACTTGCCCGGCTACGGCTACGCGCGGGTGCCCGTCCCGGTGCGGGAGGCCTGGCGGCGCTTGATAGAGAACTATTTCGCTCATCGTCACTGTCTGCGGGGCGTGGTGGTGGTCATGGATTGCCGCCATCCGCTGACGGACTTCGATCGGCAGATGCTGGTGTGGTGTGACCATGCGCGGCTTCCCGTGCATATCCTGCTCACTAAGGCCGACAAGCTCAGCCGCGGCGCCGCGACGGCGGTGCTACACCAGGTACGCGCCCGGCTCATCCATGAATATCCGGGAAGTGAAGCCATCACGGTGCAGTTGTTCTCCGCCCTGAAGCAAGCGGGGGTTGCGGAGGCGCAGCAAATACTTGCAAAATGGATGGGATTTTAGAAAAGAAAAAAGGCCCCGGTTTATAAGAGGGAGGAGGAACCGGGGCCGAAGATACCCGGCTTGGGGAAGCCAGGCTAGAGGGGTTCCCGCTCAAGGGAGGGCGAGCGGGAGAGCACGGGCCAGAAATGTAGAAACCGTACTCACCATCATGAGAGTGTCGGGCAGGGAAAAAGTTCATGCCCGACACCAAATTTTTGGCGAAAAGAATAAAATTTATATAAATTAAATACTTATAGCTTATGCCTGGGGCAAGTGGTTGACGGGCTCAATGAGCTTCGTCCCAGTTCGCCCCGATGCCGATGTCGACCACCAGGGGTACCGCCAGTGCGGCGGCCGCCATCATGCACCGTTCGATGTCGGCCGCGATCGGTTCCACGCTCGCGGCAGCGACCTCGAACACCAATTCATCGTGAACCTGCATGATCATTCTGGCGTCCGCACCGCTTGCCCGCAGCCGGGCATCGGTGAGCAGCATGGCACGCTTGATGATGTCCGCGGCCGTACCCTGCATGGGGGCGTTGATGGCGGCCCGTTCGGCGTATTGCCGGCGTTGTTGCTGGCGGGCATTGATATCCGTGAGATAAAGTCGCCTGCCGAACAGTGTTTCCACGTAGCCCTGTTTCCGGGCCAGCAGCCGGGTGCGGTCCATGAATTGCTTGGCGCCGGGATAGCGGGCGAAATAAAGGTCGATGTATTGCTGGGCGGCATTGCGGTCGATGCCCAGTTGGCGCGCCAGGCCGAAGGCGGACATGCCGTAGATCAGGCCGAAGTTGATGGCCTTGGCGTTGCGGCGCTGTTCGGCGCTGACCGTGTCCGGCGCCACACCGAAGATCTCCGCCGCGGTGGCAGTGTGGATATCGGCGTTGGAGGCGAAGGCGTGAAGCAGGCGCTCATCTTCCGACAGATGGGCCATGATGCGCAGTTCGATCTGGGAATAGTCCGCTGCGATGATCTTGTAACCCGGCGGCGCGACAAAGGCTTGGCGGATCCGGCGCCCTTCCCGGGTGCGGATGGGGATATTCTGCAGGTTGGGATCGCTGGAGGACAGGCGCCCGGTGGCGGCCACCGCCTGGTGATAGGAGGTGTGGACCCGGCCGCTGCCGGGATTGATTTGTTGGGGCAGGCGATCGGTGTAGGTGGATTTGAGCTTGCTCATGGCCCGGTAGTCCAGGATCAAGGCCGCCAGGGGGTGGTGGTCGGCCAGTTCCTGGAGGGCCTCTTCCCCGGTGGAGGGTTGCCCGGTGGGGGTCTTGAAGTTAACCGGCAGGCCAAGCTTGCCGTAGAGGATCTCCTGGATCTGCTTGGGCGAGCCGAGATTGAAGGCCTGGCCCGCCAGCTCATGGGCGCGGCGCTCCTGTTCCGCCATAGCCTCGGCCAACTCGGCACTTTGTTGGCGCAACATGGCCGCATCCACCAGCACCCCGGTGCGCTCCATGCGGGACAGAACGCTCACCAGGGGAATCTCAATGTCCCTGTACAAGGAGGCCAGGCCGGGCACCTGGGCGAGTTGCGGCCAGAGATGCCGGTGGAGGCGCAGGGTGATATCGGCGTCTTCCGCGGCATAGGGGGCGGCCTGCTCCACGGGGATCTGGTTGAAGCTGCGCTGCTTGGCGCCCTTGCCGGCGATGTCTTTGAAGGCGATGGTGGCATGGTCCAGATATTTGCGGGACAGGGAGTCCATATCATGGCGGCTGGCGGTGCTGTTCAGCACATAGGACTCCAGCATGGTGTCGTGGGCGATGCCCGCCAGGCGAATCCCGTGGTTGGCCAGCACGCTCATGTCGTATTTCAGATTGTGTCCCAGCTTGGCCCGCGTCTCATCCTCCAGCAACGGTCGCAGCCTGGCCAGCACCGCCTCGCGCGCCAATTGCGGCGGGGCGTCCAGATAATCGTGGGCCAGGGGGACATAGGCGGCCTCGCCGGGCGTGACGGCAAACGACACGCCCACGATCTGCGCCTGCATATAATCCAGGCTGGTGGTCTCAGTATCGAAGGCGAACAGTTCGGCCTCGCTCAGACGCGTCACCCAGCTATCGAGCGCCGCGGCGCCCAACACCGTGTCGTAGCGGGCGGGCGCCGGGGCGGCTTGGGCGGTGGTGTCGGCCCGGGCGGTGTCGCCTTGTTCCTCAAGCTGCCTTAACCAGGTTTTGAACTCCAAATGCCGATACAGGTCGGATAGCGCGCCGACATCAGGGGGCTGCGGGCGCAGCGTGGTGGGTGTAACATCGAGTGTGACGTCACAGTGTATGGTGGCGAGCCGGCGCGCGAGTGGCAGCTGCTCCAGATGGCTGCGGAGATTTTCGCCGACCTTGCCCGGGATCTCCCCGGCATGGGCCACCAAATTGTCCAGCGTTCCGTAGGCCGTGAGCCACTTGACCGCGGTTTTGGGTCCCACCTTGGGCACACCCGGAATATTGTCAGAGCTGTCGCCCACAAGGGCGAGATAATCGACGATCTGTTCCGGGGTGATACCGAATTTTTCCGCCACGCCCTGGCGGTCCAGGACACTGTTGGACATGGTGTTGATCAGCGTGATATGGCTGTCGACCAGCTGGGCCATATCCTTGTCGCCGGTGGAGATCAGCGTGTCTATGCCCGCGACGGCGGCCTGGCGCGCCAGGGTGCCGATAACGTCATCCGCCTCCACCCCATCCACCACCAGACAGGGTAGGCCGCTGGCGCGCACGATGGCGTGCAAGGGTTCGATCTGGGCGCGCAGATCGTCGGGCATGGGGGGGCGGTGGGCCTTGTATTGTTCGAACAGCTCGTCGCGAAAGGTCTTGCCCTTGGCGTCGAAGACCACCGCCACGTAATCGGCCTCATAATCGCTCAGCAGCTTGCGCAACATGTTGGCCACGCCGTACACCGCGCCGGTGGGTTCGCCGCGGGAGTTGGTGAGGGGCGGCAGGGCGAAAAAGGCGCGGTATAGATACGAGGAGCCGTCCACCAGAACCAGCAATTGCGAGGATTTTTTATTCATGAATGATAAGGTGTTAAATACTGGGCCGGGCCGCGGTGCATGCGGAGATTGTACTAAAAATTGTTCTCGACGCGGCCGATAGCATCAGCAGCAGCGAGGAAAAGCATTACTATGGACGATAAACACCGCGCCACCCATCCCAGTTTCATGCCCGTCAACGATTCTCTGCTCAGCAGGGAGTCGTGGAAGATCTTTCAGATCATGGCGGAGTTCGTCGAAGGCTTCGAGCGTCTTGCTCAGATCAAGCCTTCCGTGAGCCTGTTCGGCTCGGCGCGCATGGCACCCGATCATCCCTATTACCAGCTCACGGAGGAGATCGCGCGGGCGTTGTCCGATGCCGGGTTCAGCGTGGTGAGCGGCGGGGGGCCGGGACTGATGGAGGCGGCGAACAAGGGGGCCTTCGCCGGCAAGTCACCGAGCATCGGCCTCAATATTGCGCTGCCCCAGGAGCAGCTCGCCAACCAGTACCAAGATATCTCATTGAATTTCAGGCACTTTTTTTCGCGCAAGGTGATGTTTGTGAAATACGCCTCGGCCTATGTGGTTCTGCCCGGCGGTTTCGGCACCTTGGATGAATTGGCCGAAATATTGACGCTGGTGCAGACCGGCAAGACCCGGCGGATTCCCATCATCCTGGTGCACAGCCCATTTTGGGGAGGTTTAATCGAATGGTTTAAGACTACACTTGTCAAAGAAGTAACCATCGATGCCGGCGACCTGGACTTGGTGCAAGTGCTGGACAAGCCGCAAGAGGTAGTAGATGCTATCTTTAACCATTATGAGAGTCGTGGCTTCGAGCCTTCTGCTGAAGAGCAGGAAATGCTGTTGGATTTGTAACATCTTCCCCTTCGGAACGGGACCCGGTTATGTCTTCTAGCGTTGTGCCGCAAGCAGCTGTCTTGTTTTTTTGCTCCATCGGGATGGCCATGGCCGCTACCGAGGGCGGTGCGTCCGCCCCGGACCAGTCTGCGTCCAGCGTGCCTCAACAGCCCGAAATCACCATCATCCAGCGGGGCAAGGAACGGGTGGAAGAATATCGCGTGAACAATCAGATCTATATGGTCAAGATTACGCCAGCCATGGGTTACCCCTATTATCTTGTCGACACCACTGGTGACGGCAATTTCGATACGCGGCGGCCCCAGCTGAATACCCCGCCCGTGGTTCCCCAGTGGGTGTTGTTTCGTTGGAAATAGCTGGAGTGGCTATTGTCCCTCGTCATTATTATCAAGGACCTGCGAGCAAGAGGTAAGAGCACGAAATTTTCCCGGACAGGCGCGTAAGCCGGAAATCTCAGGGAAAAAGTGCCGCTGTAATGATATCGACATGTCTCCGAAGGATAATTTCCTTCTGAGCTGATCAATTTTAAAGTTGCCCGCTACCATTATTTGATAAACCCTTGCCGAAGGTTGTAATTTTTGACTATCCACAAAACCTGTGGATAAGTATGTGGATGAGTTGCGACTGATGTTTGCTAAAGCTAGTCATATCCGGCGTTTCCGGAATTGGCGCGAAAATGACCATCGATTATTTTTTTGTAAAAACAAAACGTTACTAATTTCCGCATAGCTCTCCAGGCAAAACATCATAAACTTAGTTCATGATCTGTGTCGGCACCGGAATTGTGCATAAGACGGCTCTGAATCCAGCACCATGCCCTGCGTTTGAGACACAGTGGGAAAAGCACGGGTCGCCCTGGCTAGGATCTGAGAGGCTTTAAGGATTTGCCAGGGGACGGAAAGTTAAGCGTTGTTTCAGGTCAAAACGGCATGATGAAGCTTAAAGACCGGCCGCGCTCTTTCGAGGAGATTAAATTTTCTGCATTTTTTTGGTGACGATGGGCTAAAGGCGTATGATGTGCAGGATTTGCTTCCTTAAAATCGAGCGTGAGCACGGAGCCTGATACGGCATTGATGAATTGGATACAATACAAATCCTTGGGAGCGGAGGCGCTGATTACGGAGCGATCTGCATCTTGGGTGTTGGTCTTGTGCGTGGTGTTGTTGGCCTATAGTGCCGCTCGTATTACTTGGATGGTGGTGCCGCTGCAGTCGGGTGGCGGCGCGGTTATGCCTCCCCGGCCTCTACCCACCCCCGCCCCAACGTCCCAGGGCGCGGACGCCCTTTCCATGAGCCGCGCCGTCGTCGCCCGGCATTTGTTTGGTGAGGCGCAAACTGCCGGCGCGACTCCGGGGCCCGCCGCCATTCCGGAGACGCAACTGAAGTTGGTGTTGCGCGGCGTCATGGCCTCTCCGGATGTGCACACCGCGACGGCGATTGTGGCGGACCCCAGTGGTCATGAGGACTTTTACACGGTGGGCAAGGAATTGCCCGGCGGCGCGGTCCTCAAGGAGGTGCACCCTCAGTATATTGTGTTGTCCCGGGGTGGGCGCCTGGAGACTCTGCGCTTGCCCACCGATGCCTTGCAGGTTGCCAATGGCGCGCCGCCGCCGTCCGTCGTCGCCAATACCGCCTCCAGCGGCGTCTCCCCTGAGGCGGGAGCGCTGATACGACGCTACCGTGATGAATTTATGAAGAATCCCCAAAGTCTCATTAACCTGTTCCAGGGGGAGCCCTATTGGCAAAACGGCCGCATGATCGGCTATCGCTTACGTCCGGGTCGCAATCCCGGCGTTCTGGAAAAATTCGGCATACAACCGGGAGACGTGGTGACGACCGTAAACGGCGTGAGCTTGACCGATCCGTCAGGGAGAATGAAGCTGCTGCGCGATATAAACAGCGCAACGCAGATTAACCTGAACGTGATCCGCCGCGGCAGCCCTGTCTCCATTTCCATACCCGTGGGCCGTCCGGGTTAAAATGGCGGCCGGCAAGGATTGGAAGTGATGAACATGACTACAGGCGATTCGGGATGGCCGTCGAAGGTCTTCGGTGAATTAGGATGACAAATGCGCAAAAACATAAGCGATAAGAATTGCCTGGGTAAAACCTTGCGCTGGGTGATGGGGATCTATTTGTTGTTCCTGTCGGGTATTGTGCCGGCCTTCGCCGCGAATACGGTCACCTTGAATTTCAAGGATGCGGACATTGACTCGGTGATCGGTTGGATGGCGGAACAGACCGGCAAGAACTTTGTGGTTGATCCGCGAGTCAAGAGCAAGGTCACCATTATTTCCGGCAAACCTCTCAACAAAGACGAACTATATCAGGTCTTCCTGTCGGTCCTGCAGGTACATGGGTTTGCCGCGGTGCCCAGCGGCGAGGTCATCAAGATCGTGCCGGACATCAACGCCAAACAAGACGGGGTGCCGGTGGGAGATGCCCGACACCCGGGGCGGGGCGACGAGGTGATCACCCGCGTCATTCCACTGGAAAACGTACCCGCCGCCCAGTTGGTGCCCATCCTGAGGCCCCTGATTCCCCAACAGGGGCATATGGTGGCCTATCCCCCCAGCAACGTTTTGATCATTTCCGACCATGCGGTAAATATCGATCGTATCGCGAAGATCATCTCGCGGGTCGACGTGCCCAGTGCGGAAAACCAGGTGGAGGTCATTCACCTGCATCACGCCTCGGCGGTGGAGGTCGCGCGTATCCTCACCACCCTGGAACAGCAGAATCAGCGGAACGTCCAGAAACAAGGCGGGCATTTGGAGGGCAGGGCAACCATCATTGCCGATGAACGGACCAACAGCATCCTGTTGGGCGGCGGTAAGACCAACCGCCTGCAAATCCGCGCGCTGGTCTCCAATCTCGACATCCCCTTGGAACGGGAAGGCAACATTCATGTGATCTATTTGCGCTACGCCAATGCCAAGGACCTGGTGCCGGTCCTCACCGGCATCGGACAAAGCGTGGTAAAGGAGGAGCAGGCGAAAAAGGGCGGCGCGGCGGCGAAGCGCCAATCCTCGTCACCGGCCTTCGATATCCAGGCCGACGAGAGTACAAACGCGCTGGTAATCACCGCGAGCCTGGAAGTGTTCCGTTCCCTGCGGGCGGTGATCCGTCAGTTGGATGTGCGCCGCGCACAGGTTCTGGTGGAAGGCATCATCGCCGAGATCTCTGTTAACAAGGCGGCGCAATTGGGTATCCAATGGGCCGTGGACGCCACCCCCGGCGGTCATGGTCCAATCGGTTTCACCAATTTCGCCAGCGGTACCGGTTCCAGCTTGGGTGAGATCGCCGCTGCGGCGGTGAGCGGCACCGTGACATCGGTGCCGGAAGGCTTGAGCCTCGGTGTCGGACGCTTTAACAGTAACAACATCAATTTTGGCGCCCTGCTTCGCGCCCTGCGAGGCGACGGATCCACCAATGTGTTGTCCACCCCCACCCTGCTGACCTTGGATAATCAAGAGGCGGAGATCGTCGTCGGCCAGAACGTGCCGTTTGTGACCGGCTCTTATTCCAGTGTGAGCAACGCCAACACGGTGTCCAATCCCTTCCAGACGATCCAGCGGCAAAACGTCGGTATCGATCTCAAGGTCAAGCCTCAGATCAACGAAGGTAATACCATCAAGCTGGATGTGGAACAAAAGGTGGACAGCTTGGCAGCCAGCTCCGCGGGCGCGGCGGATCTGATCACCAATACCCGCTCCATCAAGACCACGGTGCTGGTGGACGACGGCCAGGTGGTGGTATTGGGCGGGCTGATCAAGAATGATCTTAAGGAGAGCGAGCAAAAGGTGCCGGGGCTGGGCGATCTCCCCCTCATAGGCGGATTATTCCGTTATAAAACCTCCACCAAGGACAAGACCGATCTCATGGTGTTCCTGCACCCCGTGATCATGCGCGACGAGCAGCTGTTGGCCAACGTCTCCGGCGACAAATATAATTATATTCGCGCCAAGGAACTGGCCTTGCGGGAGAAAGGCGTATCCTTGCTGCCCGATGAAAGTACCCCTCTGATGCGCCCCTTGGACGAATTACGTGAATTGCCCGCACCCTTTAGCAACAACCCGCCGCCCCCGGCCAAACCTTAAGCTCGATCTTGAGCCCCGCAGCCATGTCAAACGAGATTGCTCAGCAGGTCAGTGTGGAGTCGACACCGCCCCCGGTGGAGGAACGGCGTTTGCCCTTCGCCTACGCCAAACGGCACGGCGTGCTGGTTAATCGCTGGGAGAACGGTCACGCCGTGGTGTGGTGTCGCCCCGATGTGGACAGCCAGGTGATCACCGAGGTGCGCCGTCATCTGGGCGCGCCGGTGCGGCTGGAACCCCTTGAGCTGGACAAGTTCGATTATCAGTTGCGCCAGGCCTACGAACAGGGTTCCTCCGAGGCCATGGAGATCATGGAGGACATGGGAGATGACGAGGATCTGTCCAGTATCGCCCAGCAACTTCCGGAACCGGAGGATCTGCTGGAAAGCGAGGACGACGCCCCTATCATCCGCCTGCTCAACGCCCTGTTGACCCAGGCGGTGAAGGAGAACGCCTCCGATATACACATCGAGCCTTATGAACATCGGCTGGTGGTGCGCTATCGTGTCGACGGCGTGTTGCGTGAGGTCTTGGAGCCGCGGCGGGTGCTGGCGCCTCTCATCACCTCGCGCATCAAGGTCATGGCCAAACTGGATATCGCCGAAAAACGCCTGCCGCAGGACGGCCGCATCTCCCTGCGCATCGCCGGGCGGCCGGTGGACGTGCGCGTCTCCACCATCCCCTCGGGGCACGGCGAACGGGTGGTGTTGCGCCTGCTGGATAAACAGGCGGGGCGCCTCGATCTGGAGCATCTCGGGATGGCCCCCGATGCCCTGACGCTGATGGACCAGATCATCCGCCGTCCCCACGGCATCGTGCTGGTCACCGGTCCCACCGGTTCGGGCAAGACCACCACCCTGTACGCGGCGCTTATCCGGCTCAACGACCGTTTGCGCAATATTATGACCGTGGAAGATCCCATCGAATATTATCTGGACGGCATCAGCCAGACCCACGTCAACACCCGGGTGGAGATGACCTTCGCACGCGGTCTGCGCGCCATCCTGCGCCAGGACCCGGATATCGTCATGGTGGGCGAGATCCGCGACCTGGATACCGCCGAGATCGCCGTGCAGGCCAGTCTCACCGGTCACCTGGTGCTGTCCACCCTGCATACCAACAGCGCCGTGGGCGCGGTGACCCGTTTGCGCGATATGGGGGTGGAACCGTTTCTGCTGTCGTCCAGCCTGATCGGCGTCTTGGCGCAACGCTTGGTGCGTTTGTTGTGCCCGCAGTGCAAAAAGCCCTATGTCCCCCCCGCCACGGATTGCCAGCGCTTCGGTTTCGCCGTGGATAAGCCACCCACCCTCTATACTGCCGGCGGTTGTCCCACGTGCAATCAATCCGGCTACAGCGGCCGCACCGGGATCTATGAGCTGCTGGAGGTGGACGAGAAGATGCGCGGCATGATTCACGACGGCGCCGGCGAACAGGAGCTCGAGGCCTACGCCCATGCGCGTTATCGCGGCCTGTTCCAGGACGGGATGCGGCGTGTGTTGGCGGGTGATACCTCCCTGGAGGAAGTGTTGCGCGTCACCCACGAGGGCTAAACGGTGGGCGCCTTCGAATTCACCGCATTGGACGAAGGGGGTCGGGAGCGCAAAGGCGTGCTCGAGGCGGACACGCCGCGCCAGATCCGCCAGCAGTTGCGGGAAAAGGGCTGGGCGCCGCTGGCGGTGGCGGAGGTGAAGCAACAGGAGGCACGGCGTCAGATCAGTTCCCCGCTGTTGCGGCGGCGCATCAGTGCCGTGGATCTGGCTCTCATCACCCGCCAGTTCGCCACCTTGATCCGCTCGGGCCTGCCGGTGGAGGAGGCCTTACAGACCCTGTCCCGCCAGACCGAGAAACCGCGCCTCAAAAGCCTGTTGATGGCAGTGCGGTCGCGGGTCATGGAAGGGCATGCCCTGGCGACGGCCTTCGAGGACTTTCCCCACGTGTTTCCCGACCTCTACCGTGCCACGGTGGCGGCGGGAGAGCAGTCCGGTTATCTCGACGCTGTATTGGAGCGGCTGGCGGACTACACGGAAAGCCGTCAGACATTGCAGCAAAAGACCATGCTCGCCTTGATCTACCCCTTGATCGTGATGGGCGTGTCCTTGCTGGTGGTGGTGTTCTTGATGGTCTACGTGGTGCCGGAGATCGTCCAGGTGTTCGAAGGTATCGGGCAGAAACTGCCCCTGTTGACCCGCAGTCTGATCGCCACCAGCGACTTCATCCGCGATAACGGCATCGTGCTGTTGGTGGGGATTGCGGCAGCGGTGGCAGCGCTACGCGCGCTACTGCGCCGCAGCGGGCCGAAACGGCAGCTTCATCGTATTCTATTAGGCTTGCCCATGATCGGGCGCCTGGTGCGGGGCTTGAATACCGCGCGTTTCGCACGGACCTTGAGCATCCTGACCGGCAGCGGCGTGCCGGTGCTGGAGGCCTTGCGTATCTCGGCCACCGTGGTGGGCAATCTACCCATGCGCGCGGCGGTGGAGGAGGGGGCGCGGCGAGTGCGGGAAGGGGCCGCTTTGCATACCGCCTTGGAACACAGCGGCTATTTCCCGCCCATGACGGTCCATCTGATCGCCAGCGGGGAGTCCAGCGGCAAGCTGGATGAGATGCTGGAGCGAGCGGCGGCCTCGCAGGAACGGGAGATGGAGGTGTTGGTCACCACCATTACCGAATTGTTCGGGCCGCTGTTGATTTTGGTCATGGGCGGCATTGTGCTGGTGATCGTGTTGGCGATCCTGCTGCCTATCTTCGATTTGAATCAGCTGGTGAAATGAGGGGTTGCGGCGGCGAACGATACGCAAAGTGCGACCGCGGTGATATAGGGATTAGTTTTCAATGTGAGAGATGGTAACCATGATGATGTCCGTAAACAGATCCAAATTAATGCGGCCCCCGCGGGCTCGCGATGAGCAAGGCTTTACCCTGATCGAGGTCATGGTCGTGGTGGTGATACTCAGTATTCTCGCCGCGATCATCGTGCCGCGCATCATGGATCGACCCGAAAAGGCCCGTATCGTCAAGGCTAAGGCCGATATCCGCTCCTTGGAGAGCGCCCTCAACCTCTACAGATTGGATAACCATAATTATCCCACGACCGATGAGGGGCTGGAGGCGCTGGTGCAAAAACCCAAGGATGCGCCGAGCTGGAAGGAAGGCGGCTACCTCGACCGCCTTCCCAAGGATCCCTGGGGGCGGCCCTATCAGTATCTCAATCCCGGCGCCCACGGCAACATCGACATCTTCAGTCTGGGGGCCGACGGCCAGCCGGGAGGAGACGGCAAGGATGCGGACATCGGCAACTGGATGCTTGAGTAGCGGTTTTGCTTTGTGATTACCCGCCAGTGCCTCGCCTGGAAAAGGGCAGATACCCCGTCACGCGGCTTCACCTTGCTGGAAGTGTTGGTGGTGGTGATCATCATCGGCGTGGTCATCAGTTTCGCGGTACTGTCGATCAACAGCGACGATAAGACCTTGGAAGAGGATGCGCGGCGTCTCGAGGCGTTGATCAAATTGACGGGTCAGGAAGCGGTATTGCAGAGTACCGAATTGGCGCTGCAATTTGATGACGGCGGTTACGAGTTCCTGGCATACGACGGGAAAAAGTGGCAACCCATCACGGACGATGAAATATTGCGGCCGCGTAAACTGCCCGACAACGTCGCTGTGGACTACGAGCCCGAAGGGCAGAAGGTGACGCTGAAGGGCATGGATGAGGAGGCGAAGCCGCCGCGCATCTATTTCTTTTCCAGCGGCGAGATGACGCCATTTCGTTTAAGCCTGCATCGCCGCGGTGAACTGGATGGTTATGTCTTGACCGGCAGCGCACGGGGCAAGACCGAATTGCGCGGAACGGGCGATGGCGGATAACGCAAACTCTCGGCAGCGCGCCGCTGGATTCACGCTGGTCGAGATTCTGGTGGCCTTGGCGATCTTGGCTATCGCGGTGGCCGCAGTGGTGGCGGCGGTGAGCGCCAACGTCAGCAACGCCGCCTATTTGCGGGATCGTACGCTCGCCCATTGGGTGGCCATGAATAAGGTCGCCGAGATGCAGGTGGACGGTGATTGGCCGTCGCCGGGAACGAAGCACGGTGACAGCCTCATGGCCGAGCAGAAGTGGTCATGGCAGATCACCGTGTCCACCACGGATGACAAGGATGTGCGCCGGCTCGACGTGGACGTCTACGGCGACAAGGGCCAGAAAGATGTGCTGGCCACCCTGGTGGCGTATGTGGGGCGTTCTACCCAGAGCAACGCCGCCGCCACGGGCACGGTGGCGCGATGAACGGGCGATGGCGCAGCAAGGGTTTTACCCTGCTGGAATTGCTGGTGTCCCTGGCCATCTTTGCAATCCTGGCGACCATGGCCTATACGGCCCTCAATACGGTGATGAACGCGCGCAAAGAAGTGGAGAAGCGCGCGGCGCGCCTCACCGAGCTGCAAACCGCGTTCATGGCCATGGAGCGTGATATCGAGGAGGCGGTGGCCAGGCCGGTGCGCGATGACCTGGGCGATGAGCAGCCCGCGCTCAAGGGCGGCGGGGTGGGCACCAACGTCCTGATGTTGACGCGCACCGGTTGGCGCAATCCCTTGGGTGTGGCGCGCAGCGACCTGCAGCGCGTGGCCTACGGGTTTACCAACCATCAGCTGTTGCGGGAGAGCTGGGGTACCTTGGATCGCGGCCCCGGGAACGAGCCCTACCAGGAGGTGCTGATAAACGGCGTGTCGGCAGTGGATGTAAGGTTTCTGGGGCAGGACCGCCAATGGCTGGGATACTGGCCGCCCGAGTCCAACATCGCTGCGCAGAACCCAGACCTGGCGCAAATGCCGCTGGCGGTTGAAATCAGCGTGGATGTGAAGGGCTGGGGTAGGATAGTGCGCCTGTTCCGTGTCCCGGGATGAGGCATAGAGAATGCGACCGACAAAAGTATGAGATACTCATTATCCACAAGGCGGCACAATCAAGGGGTGGCGTTGATCACCGCGGTGTTGATCACCGCCGCCATCGCCATCGCGGCGGTCGCGATGGCGGCGCAGCAGAACCTGGACGTGCGGCGCACCGCCAATATAATCAACGGCGACCGCTCCTACGTGTTCGCCTTGGGGGTGGAAAGCTGGGCGACGCAAATACTGATGCGGGACCGGCGCGATAACAAGACCGACAATTTGCATGAGGACTGGGCGTCGCAACTTCCCCCCATCACTGTAGAGGGTGCAGTGGTAAGCGGACATATCGAAGACATGCAAGGGCGATTCAACCTCAATAATCTGATTAAGGACGGCAAGATCAGCGCCTTGGACATGCGGCGCTTTCAGCGTTTGCTGGTTATCTTGGGGCTGGATCCCAATCTTGCCGACGCCGTGGTGGATTGGATCGATCCCGATAGTGACATCACCCAGCCGGCCGGCGCCGAGGATCCCCAGTACCTGCGTGCCGACGTCCCTTACCGGGCGGCGAATCGTCCCTTCGTGAGTCCCAGCGAATTAGTACTGGTACAGGGTTTCAGCAGCGACGTCTATCAGAAGCTGGCGCCTTTCATTTGCGCCTTGCCGGTGCGTACCACGATCAATGTCAACACCGCCCCCAAGGAGGTGCTCATGGCCTTGGCGGACAAAATCACCGAGGATGATGCGCAGCAATTGATCGACGGGCGCGGGGATAAAGGCTATGCCAGCGTCGACGCCTTTCGTCAGGAGAAGGTTTTGGCGGGAAGCGGCCTCAAAGCGGATGGCTTGAGTGTGGCCTCGGACTATTTCTTACTGGACGCGGCGACCAAATTCGATCGGGCGCAAACCCACTTGTATAGTCTGCTGGCGCGGAGCGACACCGGCATTAGGGTCATTTACAGAGGACAGGGGGCTTTCTAGGTGCGGGAGAATCTTTTCTTACGCCTCGGCGCGTCTGGGCGAGTGACGTGGCTGAAGGAAAGCGAACCCGGCCAGGTCTACGAGGGTACGCTCGCCGAGGCCGCCGCCGCTGCGGCAGGCAGGCAAGTCATCGCGATGGTCCCCGGTACTGACGTCATATTGACCAGAGTCGCCGTCCCCACCCGTAACCGCAACCGCATGGCCGCGGCGGTGCCCTATCTCCTCGAGGAGCAACTGGCCGCCGACGTGGACGACTCCCATTTTGCCTTGGGGGAGCGTGACGCCGAAGGTCGGGTGGCCGTAGCAGTGGTGAGCCAGGCGCGCATGGATGCCTGGCTGGCGCTCCTCGCCGAAGTCGGGATACAGGCGGACAAGCTTATCCCCGAGACCCTCTTGCTACCCTACCAATCCGATGCATGGAGCCTGCTGGTGGAGCCCGATTGCGTCACCCTGCGTAACCAGCCCCAGGGCGGGATGGCCATGGACAGCGCCAATGCGGCCTTCCTTCTGCGGCGCGCTTTGGCGGAAACGGACCTCGCCCCCGCACAACTGCATGCCTGGGTCGCCGGGGACGCGGCGGATACCACGATGTTCTCCGATGATCTGGGAGTAGCGGTGCGGATTGAGCCCCTGGCTGTTCCGCCCTTGGCGTTTTTGGCGCAACAGGCGCAGGCGGAATCCAGCATCGATCTGTTGCAGGGCGCCTATAGTCGACGCGAACAACTGGGCAAGTTGTGGCGGCCGTGGCGGCCCGTGGCGGCGCTATTGGCGGTGTGGGTGGTCCTGCAGTTCGGCGTCAAGATCTTTCAGCACCACGAGCTGCAACGGCAGGAGCAGCAGTTGCGCGAGGAAATCAGCCGGATTTATCTGCAGACCTTCCCCGAGGCGAAGCGGGTCGTCAATGCGCGGCTGCAGATGCAGCAGCACCTTGATGAGTTGCGCGGCGGCACGGGCAACGTGGGTGAGTTCCTCACCCTCCTTGACCAGATAAGCGGGCCGACCACCGATCTCGGCGGGGTGGAGATCGATCGCCTCAGCTATAAGCAAGGCGAGTTGAATGTCGCCCTGATGATCTCCGATCTGCAGCGCTTGGAACAACTCAAAGACCGTTTGAGCGGCGGCGGGCGATTGTCCGTGGAGATCCAGTCCGCTACGGCGCGCAACGATCGTGTTGAAGCCCACTTGCAAATCAAGCGGGGGCGCTCATGAAGGAGTGGTTCAACGCTTTGGCGCCCCGCGAGCGGCTTATGGTGAGCATCGCTGCCGCCGTCGTCGTGTTGGCCCTGGTTTATGCCGCGGCCTGGAGCCCCTTGACGTCGTCCGTCGACCACTTGGAGCAATCCGTAACAGAAGAGCAGGCCCTCAAGCAATGGATGCAGCAATCGGCCGCCGAGGTGAATCGCCTGCGTCATGCCGGAGGGGGTGCCGGCGGTGACCATCGTTCCCTGCTGGCGGTGGTGGATCAGACTTCCAAGCAATCAAAAGTGGCGCCGGCTGTGAAACGCATCGAGCCCGACGGCCAGACATTGGTGCGCGTTACCCTGGAGAAGGCCGCGTTCGATGACTTGGTGACATGGCTGGGGAGTCTGCAGCGCGACTTCGCCGTGAGCGTCGCCGATGTTTCCATCGACCGTCAGGCCGACAGCGGTCTGGTTAATGTCCACCTTACCCTCAAGAGGGGTGAGCAGTGAAAAAGGCGGTGAAATATATACTGCTCGGCGTGGTGATGTATATGGTCTTCCTGGCGGGAACCTTGCCGGCACCGTGGATATACAGCCATTGGCTCCATGCCCGTCTGGGAAACTGGGTGTTGTACGGCGTGCAGGGCACGGTCTGGGAAGGGCGCGCCACCTTGGCGCGATCGGGGAATCTTGAGGTAGACAACCTGCATTGGGATTTCCATCCCTTGAGTCTGCTGCTGGGCAGGGTGGAAGTGGGCTTGCACTTTGAATATGCGGCGGCGCCTAGCGCCATGGTAGTGGGTCGAAGTTTCACCGGCGCCTGGCATGCCGATGATGTCGACCTGGAACTGCCCGCCGAACGCTTGACCCCCCTGCTGCGCCTGCCCGGCGCCCAACTGGGCGGCAAACTGAGGGTCAACTTGTCCGAACTCACGGTGAAGCAGGGGCGGATAACGGCGGCCGCGGGCAGTGTGGCGTGGGAGAAGGCCGCGGTGCGTAAACCGGTGGCGGTGGACCTGGGGACCTTCACGGTCGATCTTAAAACCACCGCGGAGGGTGTCAGCGGTACCTTGCTGGATCATGGCGGCGCGGTGCAGGCACAGGGGATATTGAAATTGAACGCCGACGGCAAATACCGATTTACGGCAACGTTTGCCTCGCGCGACCCACGGCAACCCCTCATCACCCAGGGCTTGCGGCTCTTCGGTACCCCGGGTCCCGATGGTCGGGTCAAATATTCGGCCGCGGGTGTCGTGCCGTCCCTCATTCCTGGGACCGTTTGATGCCCGGTCGTTTCGGCGGCTCAGGTCGAGCGGCATGTTCGCCGCCGATTCACGGTAATCTATGCCGGGTTGACAGAGTTCGGCGCGAGACAAGCATCCCGGCTTACTGCCGGACCGGGAATGGGGTGCCGGCGGGGTGAACGGTGTAACGAGGATGCGGAATGTATTTTGTGCTGTTGGTGGTGATGTTGCTGGTGATCCTGGTGGCATCCGAGATCTTCGTCAATGCCCTGGAGCATTTGGGTGAACGCCTGAAGATTTCCGAGGGCGTCACCGGCTCATTGTTCGCCGCGGTGGGCACCGCCATGCCGGAGACCATGGTGCCATTGATCGCCCTGTTCGCCGGTACCGACAATCAAACCATCAACGAGGAAATCGGTGTCGGCGCGATCCTGGGCGCGCCATTGATGCTGGTGACCCTGGCCATGGGTCTGTTGGCGATCGCTACGCTGCGCAAGCGCGGTTTAGGCGGGGCGTTTCACCCGGAAATTTCCGGTATCCGCCGCGACCTCAATTTCTTTCTCCTGGCCTTCGGCGCCGCGACCGTGGCCCTGTTTGTTCCCCATCATCTCGCCGTTGTGCGTGTGGCCATCGCCTCGGTTCTGGTGTTGACTTATTTTGTCTATATCATGTTGACGCTGCGCGCTTCGGAGAAGCTGGTGGAAAATGGCCATGCTACGGAGGCCGATCATCCCATGCTGCTGAGCCGCATGGGCCTTCCCGATAATCTGTTCGTCGTGATGATCCAAATCGGCCTGGGTGTATCGCTGCTGATCGCGGGTGCGAAGGGTTTTATTTACGGTGTGGAACAGCTCGCGACGCACTTCGGCGTGTCGGCCTTGCTGATCTCCCTGCTGGTAGTGCCCATCGCCACTGAACTACCAGAGAAGGTCAACAGCATATTGTGGATCCGCCGCCGCAAGGATACCCTCGCTTTCGGCAATTTGACCGGCGCCATGGTATTCCAAGGGGCGTTGTTGCCGGCAATCGGGGTGATGTTGACCCCGTGGGAACCACGCCATGAGGTGTTTGTCGGCGTCGTCATCACGCTCGGTGGTGCCTTGTGGTTGCGTTTTCTGATTAACAGCGGAGGTCTGCGGGTGTGGCATGCCATGGTCAACGGCGCCCTTTACCTGACATATCTGGCCGTGGTGTGGCGTTGAGCGGTGGCGCTCAATAGATCACGACCTTGGTGCCCAGGGTGATCCACCGGGCCAGTTGGTCGATCTGTTTATTGGTAAGGGCGACGCAGCCTTCCGTCCAATTGGTGGTTTCATGGATAAAGCGATTGCCGTGCCCGATGCCGTGGATACCGATATTGCCGCCCAAGGGCGTGTCCTGCGGAGGCAGGTCCCCATGGTAGATGGCCTGGTTAATGGCGGTATAGGTAGCGTAATCGATGAGATTGTGGCTCAGCGCCGCTTCGGCGTATTGCCGGTTGGGATAATCCAGGCCGAAGAACATGTGAAAACGGCTGTTGGGATTGATCCAGGCGACGTGGAACACACCGAGGGGCGTTTTGCCGTCACCTTCGTGATGGTCGAGGGTGTAACCGTTGCGTCCCACGGAGATGTTACGAAATATTTTCTCGATGTGATTGCCTTTGAGGATGGACAGGGTTTGCTTGGCGACGTCGATCATCACCCACGGCTGCCCTGCAGCCTGGGCCTGGACAGGGGTGGTGGCAGCCAGCCAGATCAAACTCAAGCAAATGAGTACGCGGCGCATATGCTTCACCCATTGGTGGCGGGCAGTTGATCGAACCGGTTCACAACCGGGTACCTGCTACTTAGGGTACCATAGCGGTCGGGAGATTTCCTGAGTGTCAAGGATGCGACTATCCTGCAAAGATAAACTGATAACATATTATTTTTTAGCGGTGCCGGGCCGCTAAGCTTAAGGAAACGGTTTGGACGGGAGCTTTACGGGGTTTTCACGGTCGTACACCCGAGAGGAGTGAGCGTCGGAATGGCGGGGCGGATAAT
Organism: Gammaproteobacteria bacterium; assembly: GCA_037381915.1. GTDB lineage: Bacteria > Pseudomonadota > Gammaproteobacteria > DRLM01 > DRLM01 > JARRQJ01. The sequence continues at coordinate 73,994 of JARRQJ010000005.1, forward strand.
GCAGGGAGATTTGCTCGGTGTCGCGTAAACCAATCGAAGCACGCTGTATATGGCGCACCGTACTGCTTGGGTGCTTGAGTCTCTGCGCCTACGCGCAGGCGAGTACCTACCCCTTGCCGCCGGGTGGACAGTTCATGGTAGGGCAATTACAGGACACCCGGGTGCAATCCGGCGACACGCTGTTGGACATCGCGCGGCGCTTCGATGTGGGCTTGGACGAGTTGGAGGACGCCAATCCCGGCGTTGATCCATGGTTGCCGGCGGTGGGCCAGCGGGTTGTGATCCCCAGCCAGTATATTTTGCCCAATGTCCCCCGCGAGGGCATCGTGGTCAACTTACCCGAGTTGCGGCTATATTATTTCCCACCGGCGAAGCCGGGTGGTCGGCGCGTGGTGATGACCTATCCGGTGGGCATCGGTTCGGAAGGGCGGGCCATTCCCGTGACGCTCACCAGTGTCATCCAAAAGGAAATCGATCCCCGCTGGGTGGTGCCCGAGTCCATCCTCGCCGAGCATGAGGCGGAGGGCGATCCCTTGCCCAAGGTGGTGCCGCCGGGGCCGGATAATCCCCTGGGCCGTTACGCGATGCGTTTGGGTTTGGGAAGCTTTCTGATTCACAGTACCAACCATCCTTACAGCGTGGGCATGCGTATCAGCCATGGTTGCCTGCGTATGTATCCCGAGAATATCGAACAGCTTTTTGGCAAAGTGCCGGTTGGTACGCCGGTGCGCATCATCAATCAGCCCTATAAAGCGGGTTGGCAGGGGGACGTCTTATACCTAGAGGCCCATCCCCCCTTAGTGGAGTTAACCCATGCTGCCGAGACGGATCTGACCCCCATGGTGGTGGCCCTGACCAGGGTAGTCAGCCAACGCCTCAATGATCATGCCTGGCAGGCTGCGGTCCGGGTGGCGGGCCGGGATTCGGGTATCCCCACGCCGATATTTGCGGTGGGTGCCAAGCAGGCCCAAGCGGTGCTCGCCCATATCGAAGCGAGGAAGATCGATGACCCGCGGTGGATGGTGCAGGTGGGCGTGTTTCACGACCGTGACAAGGTGCAACATGTGGCGAAGATGATGCAGAGTTTGGACCTCCCCGTCAGAGTGAGTAAGGCGGGGGAGAATCGCTTGTGCCGGATATTGGTGGGGCCGTTCCCTACGCGTAAGGTGGCGACGGTGACGGCCGACAGAATTTCTAAAAATACCGGCCTGGACAATTTTCTGGTGCCGCAGCATCTCGCTTATGCCCCTGCTTGCCGGCTAAGTAATTGACCGCCGCTTCGCGCCGGATGGCCGAGGTGAAACGGCCATCCGGACTCCTTAGCTGCCTGTAACTGCGGGCGGCGCTTCCTGGTTCGCCGCGCCGGTCTACGGTGACGCGCGGCATGGCGTCCGCCCTTTTCTTATTTGCTCATGGCCTTCTTGAACATGCGGTCCGCCTTTTCATTGGCGTTATCGGCGGCCGTCTTGGCGGCGGCGGCATCTTGCTGAGCCTGGCTGGCCATGTTCTTGGCGTCGTTGGCGTCCGCCTGCGCCTTGGAGGCGGCGTCCATGGCGCGGTCCGCTTCGCTCTTGGCGTCCGTAGCCAACTGTTTGGCATCATCGGCACTCTTCTTGGCTTCGTCGGCGGTCCTTTGCGCCTGATCTATCGAAGCTTTCAATTCACTGGTGGATGCGCAGCCGCCTAATATCAAGGCAAGTACCGGGATGGTGAGTAAGGCAGTCCTTTTTAACATGTTGGTATTCCTCTTTTCGAATTGCTGTTGGGTAGATTATTTCCGAAAACCGGAGATTCTCCTGTGGCCGATAATGCGCTGCGTAACTTCTTCCAAGGCCGGGGAAGTGCATGGTTGAGACATTCCAATTGCTAAAGGTTCCAATGGTTCCAAAGCACCCGCTCAAATTTTAGGGATTATCGTCATGGCTCGCAACTGCAAGTCTGGCGGCAATGTTATATTTCTGCTCCAGAAGGCGCGGCGGGGCGACTTTGACAGCTTGGTGAGGGTGGTACAGAATCCTTGGGCAACGCTGTTTTATCAAGCTCATCATAAGGCGGGGGGAAATGGAGCCGGCTAAGTCCGTAGGAAAGCTTGTAATTTGGATAGGCGTGGCGGTGGCCGGCGCCGCCGCTTTAGGCGGTATCGCCCTGCATCGGGGTGAAACCATCAATAGCGTCTGGTTCGTCACCGCCGCCTTGTGCGTCTATGCCCTGGGTTATCGGTTCTACAGCGCCTTCGTCGCCGCCAAGGTCCTGGCCCTGGACGCCAGCCGGGCCACACCCGCAGAGCGGTTGAACGACGGGCGTGATTACGTACCCACCAACAAATGGGTGGTGTTCGGCCACCACTTCGCCGCCATCGCCGGTCCCGGTCCGCTGGTTGGTCCGACCCTGGCGGCCCAATTCGGCTATCTTCCCGGGACCCTGTGGATCTTGATCGGCGCGGTGTTCGGCGGCTGCGTGCAGGATTTCGTCATCCTGTTCTTTTCCACCCGCCGCGACGGTCGTTCGCTGGGACAGATGGCCCGGGACGAACTGGGACCGGTGGGCGGGGTAGCGGCGCTCATCGGGGTCATGATGATCATGATCATCCTGATCGCGGTGCTGGGACTGGTGGTGGTCAACGCCATGAAACACAGTCCATGGGGGACCTCAACCATCGCCGCCACCATTCCCATCGCGATCCTGGTCGGTATTTACATGCGCAATATCCGCCCGGGACGGGTGTTGGAGGGGACCCTGATCGGCGTTGCCCTGCTGATATTGGCGGTGGCGGGCGGCGGTTGGGTCGATCACCATCAGATCCTGCGCACCTGGTTCGATTTCGACGCCCCCCACCTGGCGGTGCTGGTGATCGCCTACGGCCTTTGCGCCGCGGTACTGCCGGTGTGGTTGCTGCTGGCGCCGCGCGATTATCTTTCCACCTTCATGAAGATGGGGACCATGGCCTTGCTGTGCATCGCCATCGTGCTACTCCATCCTGAGGTGAAGATGCCGGCCCTGACCCAATTCGTTGACGGCACCGGGCCGATCTTCGGCGGCAAGCTGTTTCCCTTCGTGTTCATCACCATCGCCTGCGGAGCCATATCCGGTTTTCATTCCTTGATCTCTTCGGGGACCACACCCAAGCTTCTCACCAACGAGGTCCATGCGCGCATGATCGGCTACGGGGGGATGATGATGGAATCCTTCGTTGCCATCATGGCGATGATCGCCGCCTGCGTCCTGGACCCGGGGGTGTTCTTCGCCATCAACAGTCCCGCCGGCGTGGTGGGCGGCGCGGCGGCGCAGGCGGTGGCGACGATTTCCGGCTGGGGCTTCCCCGTGTCCGCAGAGCAGATGAGCGCCCTGGCCCATACCATGGGCGAGGCGACCTTGTTCGCCCGCACCGGCGGCGCGCCCTCACTGGCGGTGGGGATGGCCAGCATTTTCGGCAGCGCCTTCGGTACGGGCCTGCTCGCGATGTGGTACCACTTCGCCATCATGTTCGAGGCCTTGTTCATCCTGACCACGCTGGACGCCGGGACGCGGGTGGCGCGCTTCATGCTGCAGGACATGCTGGGCAATCTCTATGAACCTCTGGGACGCACCGCGTGGTACCCGGGGGTGATCACCACCAGCGGCGTGGTCGTGGCGGCCTGGGGCTATTTTCTCTACATGGGAACCATCGATCCCTTGGGGGGGATCAACAGTCTGTGGCCCCTGTTCGGCATATCCAATCAGATGCTGGCGGCGATCGCCTTGTGCGTCGCCACCACCATTCTCGTCAAATCCGGCAAGGCCCGTTACGCGTGGGTGACCGCGCTGCCCCTGGCCTGGCTGGTGATGGTGACCAGTTGGGCCGCGATCGAAAAGTTGTTTTCGCCGGAGTTGCGCGTGGGCTTTATCGCCAAGGCCAATGAACTGGCCGCGCAGTTGGCAAGTGGGAGTCTGCCGCCGGATAAAATCGCCGTCACCCAGCAACTCATCTTCAACATCCGGGTGGATGCCCTGTTGACCATTGTCTTTCTGGTAACCACCTGGGTCCTGGTATTCGAGACCGCGCGCGTCTCCCACAGGATCCTGAGCGGGCGTCGGCATCCGCCGCTCTCGGAGGCGCCCCATGTGCCCACCCGTATGGCCGAACAATGGATGCGGGACTAGAATATCAATCATGATTCGTGCCTTGACCCGCCTTAAGTACCTGTGGCAAGGGGTCCGCACCCTGACCGGTGAGGACGCCTATGAGCGTTATCTGGCCCATTGGCATGACCACCACGGCGCTGAGGGCGTTCCCCTGGATCGCAAGACCTTTTACAAGCAGCATCAAGAGCGCAAGTGGAACGGCATAAGCCGTTGCTGTTAGGGCAGTTTTCTCAACAGCCTAGCCGCATTGCCCGCCGACCCAAGAAGAAACAACGCCGCGTCTTACCGCAGGCTTATGTAATTTTCTTCCAAAATATCCAGCACTTAATTCAATTCATGCGGCCAAGCACCTGTATTTGTAATGTAAAAAGCTGGTGAGTTGTAATTCTTTTTGACATCATGGGATGACGAGTCGGGGCGTGACCGCGAATTCGCCACGGACAGCCCACACTTTAGGAAGACGTCAACTAGCACGCCCCGTGTGGAAATAATCGGCAGTGATGGGTTCCTAAATAATATGTGGTCGGAGCTTCGCGCAGTGCGTCAACGTTACCTGGGTATAGTGGCAATAGGATTTGCCGCCGTGCCCGTGGTCGGCTATGGCGTTGCGCTCTGGCTGGGGAACTGGCACGACACTTCCTTATTCCTATCAGGCGCCGGTCGACTATTGGCGACATTCGCCGTCGGCTGGTGGCTGGTGGCCCTCGCCCACTACCGCCAGATCTTTACCTTACTGCTCCCTGGGGAAGGCGATGTCATCGTACAGCCCAAGCTCCTATCGCGGGGGCTTTCCCGGCTCCATAGCCACTATTGGCGCTGGTTGTGTGCCTATGTGGTGATTGCCTCCCTGATTTACGCCGCCGAACCCGCCACATCCGCCACCGCGGCGGTGGATTGGCTGCGTTGTCTGCTGATTCAACTGGTGGTGGCGGTGCTGGTCGGAGTTCCCTTCTATCTGCTGGCCTTGAATGCCCTGGGCGGATTTGCTGCGGCGGCGGGTCTGGAAAAGGCCCACGTCTTCGTTGAAAGCAAGCTGGTGCTGTCCGGGGTATTGGTGCCGTTGCTGGCCGGGATGGCCATGATGTACTTCTACTGGTTGCGCACCGGATTATGGACGGAGGAGACATTGCTGGTGTGGAGCGGTTTGGGCGTGTTGGTCTTGAGCAGCGTGATGATCGGTTCGCGCAGCATCCTGAGGGCGCTGCAACCATTGCAGCCGGTGATAACAAATCAGGATACCGCCTCGTATTTGCAGAAATTGGCCGCCTTGCGCCCGACGTCGACCGACGACTTGGGGTTGCTCATCCAGTCTCTGAGTCGTTTGGGACACAGCCTGGAGGCCAAGGATCCAGAGATCCAGGCCCTCATCGATGCCGCTCCGGGCGGGATCCTGCTGACCGATGAAAGCGGCCATATCCAAATGTTCAACGCCGTCGCGGATGGCCTGCTCGGGTCGCGGCTGACCGAGCTGCAAGGTTTGCCGATTTGCGATTTATTGCCGGGTTTGCGCTGCGAAGGCGATTTACCGCTTCCCACGCGGGAGGCACAACAGCTGTGGGTGCAAAACCCGGATGGGCGCAACCTCGCCCTGACGGCCAGGATCGCCGCAATGGAGCGTGGGGGCGGGCACGCCCGGTTTGTCTGCTTTCTTTCGGAAAACGAGTCCGATGAAAGGATGCGACGGCACGCGCAGGAGACGGAATCCCGCTATGAGGATCTGGTGGAATCTTCCCGCGATTTGATCTGGAGCATGAATGAAGAGGGCCATTGGACATTCGTCAACCGTGCGGCCAAGCATATCTACGGCGTCGAGCCGGCGGAATTGATCGGTTGCACCGTGCATGAATTTACCGAGCCCGATTATCTTAAACGGGAAAAGGCCGCGTATCAGGCGCTGTGGGAGGGAAAGGATTGGCTGGACTTCGAGAGCGTACATCATGATCGCGACGGGGCTCTCCATCATTTGCACTTCAGCGCCGTAACGCGCAAGGATCAGCAGGGTAGGGTGGCAGCCATAAACGGCGTCACCCGCGATATCACCGAGCAAAAGGTCTATGAACAAAAACTCGCCTATCAGGCGTCCCATGACGCACTCACTGGCCTGTTCAATCGGAATTATCTGCATCAGGAGCTGGAGCGCATGGTGGCCAGGGTGGCGCGCGGCAACGAGTACGGGGTGTTGATGTTCGTAGACCTGGATCAGCTCAAGTTTATCAACGATACCATCGGTCACGGCGCCGGTGACCGCTTATTGGTGGAGGCAGGCCGCTTGCTGAAGAATCACACCCGTGAGAGCGATCTGTTGGCGCGCTATGGTGGTGACGAGTTTACTGTGTTGCTTTACAACGTAGACGCGGAAGGCGCGCGCAAGGTGGCGGAAAACATGCGGGCGCGGTTCGGCGAATTCAAATTTCTCGAAGGCGGTAACGCCTATTCCCTGACCTGCAGTATCGGTCTGGCGCTGATCGACGAAGGCGTGAAATCGGCGGACGAATGCCTGGCGCAAGCGGAGCGCGCCTGCAAGAACGCCAAGACCCTGGGGCGGAACCAAGTGGTGTTTTACGACGCCGGCGTGACCAAACGACCGGCGTTGCAGGACGCCACCTGGCTGGACCGCATCAAAGGATTGATAGAGAAAGAACACTATCAGTTGGTCTATCAACCCATCGCCTCCGTGACGACCGGCAGCATTTACGACTACGAGGTGCTGGTGCGCATGGTTGAGAGCGAGGGACATTTGCTGAATCCCGGTGCATTCCTGCCTACGGCGGAGCGCCTGGGATTGAGCCAGAGTCTGGATCGCTCCGTGGTATTGAAGTCGATTCAGGAGTTGGCGTTGCTGCGCGAAGCGGGACAATCGGTTCGGTTTTTCATCAACCTGACTCCCGCCGCGATGCGCGACGATACGCTGCTGACCAGGATCCGCGACACGCTAGTGGAGACCAAGCTGGACGCCTCGGTGCTTACCTTCGAGATCAATGAGACCGCGGCGGTGGCCGATCTGGTCGCGGCCGCCGATTTTATCCGCGTTATTAAGGAGATGGGCGGCCGCGTGGTGTTGGAGCACTTCGGCTTGGGCTTCAGCTCTTTCACCTATCTCAAACACTTGCCGGTGGATGCGCTTAAGATCGACGGCTCCTATATACAAGGTTTGACGCAATCGGTGGTCAACCAGGTGGTGGTGCGATCCATCAATCAAGTCGCTCACGCCCTGGGCAAGGTCACGATCGCGCCCCATGTGGAAAACAAGGAAACCCTCATGCTGTTGCGTGATCTCGGCGTGGATTACGTGCAGGGTTATTACTTGGGGCGGCCGGAACGGGCCATCGGAGCCGAGCGCTATATCGCCACCGACATCCATTGATTCAGAGCGATTTCGGGATCGGCGCGTACCCGGACATGATTTGTTCACGGATCTGGTGATCGGCAAAAAGTAGTCTATAGTTGTAATGGCGGTCCGCCGCTGTAGTTGTGTCCGAGCCGGCTTCCAGTTTTAACGTCTGGAATTTTTTACCCTTTATTCATGCTTGTCCGGTTGCGGGCATGGCCATCTTATTACCTCGGAGCAAAGGAGGAAGATCATGGTCAAGCTGGCATTGTTCGTTCAATTGGAGGCCAAACCCGGAAAAGAGTCGGCGGTAGAGGACTTTTTGCATGGGGGTTTGCCGGTCGTGGAGGAAGAGCCGGCCACCACCGCCTGGTTCGCGCTTCGTCTCGGCCCCCGGCGCTACGGCATTTTCGACGCCTTCCCCGACGAAGCGGGCCGGCAGGCGCATCTTGCCGGGCGGGTCGCCGCGGCGTTGATGGAAAAGGCCGGCGAACTCCTGGCAAAGCCGCCCGTCATCGAAAAGGTCGATGTGCTTGCGGCCAAGTTGCCCGCATAGCCCGGGGATTTGGTGAATCAAATGGTTTGCAGTTTGGCATAGGCCAGCACCAGCCATTTGCTGCCTACTCCGGCGAAATTCACCTGGACCCGGGCGGTACTGCCCTGCCCTTCGTAGTTGGTGACCACGCCCTCGCCGAAGGTGGGATGGGCTACATGTTGTCCCAGGCGCAATCCGTTGCTCATCTCCGGTGCCACGGAACTGGTGCCCAGCGCGACGGGGCGGGTGACGTGGGCGCGGGGCCGTACTTCCTGTACTAACTCCGCGGGCAGTTCGCTGAGAAAACGCGAGGGACGGGGATAGGTTTCACTGCCGTGCAGGCGCCGGCTCTCCGCGTAGGTGAGATACAGTTCCCGGGCCGCGCGGGTGATGCCCACGTAACACAGCCGCCGTTCCTCTTCGAGGCGGCCCTCTTCGGCAAGCGACATCTGATGGGGGAACAGGCCCTCTTCCACCCCGCAGATAAATACCAGAGGAAATTCCAGCCCCTTGGCGGCATGCAGGGTCATCAGTTGCACGCAGTCTTCCCATTCGCTGCTTTGACCCTCTCCCGCTTCCAGGGCCGCATGGGTGAGGAATGCGGAAAGGGGATCCAGTTCGCTGTCCTCCTCGCCTTGGAATTGGCGGGCGGCGGTGACCAGTTCCTCCAGGTTCTCGATCCGCGCCAGCCCCGCTTCGCCCTTTTCCTTGCGGTAGTGGTCCAGCAGTCCGCTGTGATGAATGACATGTTCCACCTTGTCACCCAGGTCCAACGGCGCGGCGTCGGCGCTGAGGCGCTCGATGAGCTGGACGAATCCCTTTAACGCCGTGATGGCCCGTCCCGGCAGCTGCGGTGTCTGGATCAATGCGACAGCGGCCCGGAATAAGGGGACCTGATGCAGCCGCGCATGATCGCGGACAGCTGCGACCGTGCGCTCGCCGACGCCGCGGGTGGGCGTGTTCACCACCCGCTCGAAGGAGGCGTCGTCGTCGCGATTCGCCAGCAGGCGCAGATAGGCGAGGGCATCCTTGATCTCGGCGCGTTCAAAAAAGCGCAGGCCGCCATAGACCCGATAGGGCATGCCCGCCATCAATAAGGCCTCTTCCAGGACGCGGGATTGGGCGTTGGAGCGATAGAGGATCGCCGCCTCGCTGCGGCGGTTGCCCGCTTCCGCCCAGTGGCGCAGCCGTTCGACGACAAAGCGCGCCTCGTCCAATTCATTGAAGGCGGCGTAGAGCAGGATCGGGTCGCCTTCATCGCCGCGGGTCCATAATTCCTTGCCGAGACGGCCGCTGTTGTGGGCGATGAGGGCATTGGCCGCGGCGAGTATGGTGCGGGTCGAACGGTAATTTTCCTCGAGGCGCAACACCCGGGTGCCGGGAAAATCCTTGCTGAAACGCTGGATATTCTCGATGCGCGCCCCCCGCCAGCCATAGATGGATTGATCGTCGTCGCCCACGGCGAACAGATTGCCGCGCCCGCCCGCCAGCAGCCGCAGCCAGGCATATTGGATGGCGTTGGTGTCCTGGAATTCGTCCACCAGGAGGTGCTGGAAGCGGCTTTGATAATGCGCGAGGATGTCGCCGCGGTCGCGGAGCAGCTCGTGGGCCCGCAGCAGCAATTCGGCGAAATCCACCAGCCCGGCGCGCCGGCAGTTGTCTTCATAAGCTTGGTAGATACGTACCATTTGCGCGGTGAAGATATCGCCGCGGGCGTCAATGTGCTGCGGACGCAGCCCCTCTTCCTTACGGCCGTTGATGTACCACTGCACCTGTTTGGGCGGCCATTTGGACTCGTCCAGTTCCAGGCTTTTCAGCAGGCGCCGGATCAAGCGGTATTGATCGTCGGCGTCGAGGATCTGAAAGGTCTGCGGCAGATCCGCCTCGCGCCAATGGGCGCGCAGCAGGCGGTGGGCCAGATTGTGGAATGTTCCCACCCACATGCCGCCCACCGGAATGCCCAGCAATTGTTCGGTGCGGCCACGCATCTCCGCGGCGGCCTTGTTGGTGAAGGTCACCGCCAATACCCCATAGGGCGAGGCGCCCTCGACGCGGATCAGCCAAGCGATGCGGTGCACCAGCACCCGGGTCTTGCCGCTGCCGGCGCCGGCGATGACCAGCACCGGGCCCGGCGGTGCAGTCACTGCCTCGCGCTGCGCGTCATTGAGGGGATCGAGCAGATCGGAAACATCCATGCCGGCATTTTAACAGATGCACCTCCCGGGCTGGGCGTCAGGCTCCGGCGGGGATATGGTGGATATCGATATGACCGGGCTGCGATCTGACTCTGTCCAGCCATGTCAGGATATTGGGAAAGGGGTCGAGTTCGAAGCCGCCTTCCGGAGCTACGTGCGTGTAGGCATACAGGCCGATATCGGCGAGGCTGTAGCGGTCCGCGACGAAAAAAGGGTGCGCAGCCAGGTGGTGCTCCATGATCTTGAGGGCCGCGCAGCCGGGGCCGCGCTTCTTGGCCAGCTCGTCCCGGTACTGCCGCTCCTTTCCCAATAAGGCGATCCAATAGCGGGAAGTGGCGATATAGGGTTCATGGCTGTACTGTTCGAAGAACAACCACTGCAGCACTTGTGCGTACTGCAATGGATCGCTCGGCAGCAGCGCACCGCCTCGGGCCAGATAGCACATGATGGCATTGGATTCGCTCAAGCAGACCTGCGGCGCGATTTCCAAAAGCGGGATGCGGCCGGTGGGGTTTCTGGCCAGGAACGTCGGGTTGCGGTTTTCACCTTTGAGGATGTCCACGTCGATGCGCTCGTAGGGGATGCGGAGCTGGGACAGGAGCAGGCGCACCTTGTAGCTGTTGCCGGAAGGAAGAAAATCATAGAGTTTCAACATGCTGCGGGTCTTCCGGTTGCGTTAGGGAAGAAAGCAAGGGGCAATAGTATAAACTAGGGTGTAGCGTTATTGCGCCGAATGGCCGGCGATCGATCACGGCAATTGTGAGCGTGACGATTGCGACCACAGCGAGGAACATCTATGGCCAAATTTCCAGGAATGGCGGCGTGTTGCACCTGGCTGTTCCTCGCCGCCTTTGCCAACGCGGCGGTCGCCGCCTCCGATACGCTGCGATGCGGCAACCGCCTGGTATCGGTGGGGGACAACAAGGCGGAAGTGCTGATCAAGTGCGGCTCGCCGGCGTGGAAGGACGCCTGGACGGACCAGGTCATCGATAACGTAAATACCGCCAATGCGCTGCGGGTGAGTACCGAACGTGAACGCTGGGTTTACAATTTCGGGCACAATTCGTTTCTGCGCTATTTGTTGTTCGAAAACGGCAGGTTGGTCAAGATCACCACCGGCGATTACGGCTACGACAGCGGCCATCCATCCGCAGGGCGTTGCGATATCGGTGATATACATAAAGGGGCCAGTCAATACGAAGTACTGCAGCGCTGCGGGGAGCCCGCATTCAAGGATACCCGTCAAGAGGAGCGGCTCACCGTTGTTGATAAAAACACCAATAGACTAACGATAACGCGGGTCGACGAGTGGACTTATAATTTCGGCCCCACTAAGTTTTTACGCATCCTGAGATTTGAAAACGGCGAACTGGTGGATGTGGAAACCGGTGATCGGGGATTTTAGCGTATGAGGCGGCACGGGCCGCCACCGTGGCTCAGCGTCTCCCTTCGGCAAGTCGTTTTGCGCCGCGATCGAGCAACCAGTCCGGTATCTGGGAGCCCGGCACGGGAGGGGAGTACAGGTAACCCTGACCTATGTCGCAGCCGAGTTTCTTCAATACTTCGTGCTGAGTGTGGGTTTCGACGCCTTCGGCCACGGTCTTCAATCCCAGTTCGCGGGCCATGGCAATGATGGCGGTGGTGATAGACCGATCTTCGGCCTCGTTGGCGATGCCGTCGACAAAACTACGGTCGATTTTGAGTTCACTGACTGGAAAGCGCTTCAGGTAGGAGAGTGACGAAAAACCCGTTCCGAAGTCATCGACGCTGATCCGAAATCCCGCCTCGTGCAATTTGCGGAGCATGCGGCTCGCGCTTTCCAAATCCATCAGGCTGCTTTCGGTGATTTCGAGGGATAGTCGCTGCGGTGAGATATTGGCCAAGGAGATGATTCCCATAATCTGGGAGAATATGTTGGGGCGACGAAAATGCTTTGCCGAGATGTTGATGCTCACCCAGAAGGGAGGGAGATCCATTTGGCTCCAAATGCGGATCTGGCGGCATACCTCGCCGACTACCCAGTTGCCTATCTCGACGATCAGCCCGGACTCTTCGGCAATGTGAATGAAACCGCCGGGTGGAATCACCTCGCCTTGGTGCCGCCACCGCAGCAGCGCCTCGCTCAATAAGCATGCGATGGCTGATATGTTCCGCCATTTCCCTGGTGAAGAACAGATATGTATTCTTGCCGCGCTCCTTGGCGCGATACATGGCTGTGTCGGCATGGCTCATCAGGATTTTGGCATCGGTGGCGTCCTCGGGGAAGAGGCTGATGCCTATGCTCGGTGATATCTTGTACTCCTGATCCTTAAGTAAAAAACCGGCGATGAACGATTCGAGAATACGCTTGGCCATAATATTCGCCGCGTGACGGTGTTCGATCTCCAGCAACACCACGAACTCGTCGCCACCCAGGCGTGCGACGGTATCCACTTCCCGGATACATTTTTTCAGGCGGTTGGCCACCTGTTTGAGCAATTCATCGCCTTCCTCATGGCCTAGGGTGTCATTGATCATCTTGAAATTATCCAAGTCGACGAATAATAGCGCCAACTGGGTTCCGGCGCGGGCGGAACGCGCCAATGCCTGCTTCAGATGTTCATTGAAGATCGAGCGATTGGGCAGTCTGGTCAGTTCGTCGTGAGTCGCGAGAAATTCCATGCGTTGGCGCGATTCCTTGACGAGAGTGATATCGCTGAACATGCCGATATAGTTTATGATCTTGCCGTGTTCGTCGCGTACGACATTGATGGAAAGCCATTCGAGATAGCGTTCTCCGTTTTTGCGGCGGTTCCATATTTCACCTTGCCACCAGCCGCGGCATTCCAGGCTATCCCACATTTCCCTGTAAAAGTCGGCGCTCTGTTTCCCTGATTGGAGGATGGCCGGAGTCTTACCGATTACTTCATCGCGTGTATAGCCGGTTACTTGCATGAAGGAATCGTTTATCGTGAGAATCAGCTGATTTTCATCGGTAATCATGACGCCTTCGGCGGACCGATCGAAAACGCGCGAGAC
>JARRQJ010000006.1:0-57225 GCA_037381915.1 Gammaproteobacteria bacterium
TTCTTCACTCATTCCCTGTTCAGAAACATCAAACGAGCGGCGGAAAGAAAGGGGATAGCCACGGATTGGCCCGCCGACATGTGGGCGACAGTTTTTGTAGTAGTGACCATCGCCTCAAACTTCATGGATCGTGCCTCTAGTGAGCTTGCCGGCATGGCATATCTCAACATCATCGGCTTGGCGCTGGTGTTCGTCTTGGTCCTGCCGCTTTGCAAGGCGCAGGAACTCGTCAACATGATCAACGATGATCCCGGCGGCGCGCTCAATCGGAGCTTCACCGTCTACAATTACATCTTCATCGCCCTGGGCGGATTGGTGTGGGTGATGGCTGTAATGGGCATGCTGGCGCTGGCTAGAAACGCGTAGAACGGCGCCATGATATGGGACGACGTAGACTTTATCAGCCGGTCAACACGCTGATAAAAGTGGATGATCGCCGCGGTCTCGCTCAGGGTGCCGCAGGATTAGGCCGTGGGCTTGCTGGTGGCGGTCGGCGCATATACAGCTGGTATTCAATCGGTGGACCGTTCGGGAGGACAAGCCGGCGTGAGATGCCATCTTCCGCCGCTTAGCCGTTTTTGTTCAGCCTCCGTTACTCAGTGCCCGGGCAAACCGCGCGCGTAAAGACGCTCCGCCGCCGGCAGCATGGCCCGCGCCTGCTGCAAACGCCTTTCCGCGCTCGGGTGGGGATCGAACAGCGACGGGCCGTCCGTGTGCAACTTTTGCAGCAGGCTGAGCATGGCCCGGGGAGCGAAGCCGGAACGTGCGCCTACGATGAAGCCGATATAGTCGGCCTCCAATTCCTGCTGCTTGTACAGCGGCGCCATCCGCAGTTGCAGCGAGAGGCTTTCATCCAGCTCGTGCTGGATATCGGCGTAATCCCGTTTCAAACCCATACCGACGAAATAGCGCGCGGTGGTGGCGAACTCCCGGGTGTGTTCGGCGATGACGTGGGCCATCTCGTGGGCCAACAAATAGGCGAGTTCAGCGTCCGAGGGATGGATGCTTTTAATGAATTTCTCTCCCACCAGCAGTTTGCCCCCCGCCATGGCGGAGGCGTTCTCGTCGCAGTGGCGGCACACATGCACCTCCCAGGCGATGCGCGCCGCGGCGGGCCGCTCGTACTCGACGGCGGGACGCAGACGCGCCAGCAAGCCGCGGAGGTGGTTGAGCAGGGCGTGGTCCACGTCCAGATCGCCGGCGGCGGCGAGGCGCATGATACGCTCACGATAGACATGGGCGGCGAAGGCGTTGACGGTGGCGGGCAGAAAGGCGAGATCATGGCGAAAATCCAAGAGGGGCTGCGCCCCTGCTACAGCAGGGACCGCAAGCAGTAAAATCACCAGCCACCGCTTCATACCGTGCTCCTTCGCAGACCTCGCCCTCATCGTCTGCCTTCGGGCATTCTCTAAAATTTAGATCGGAAATGATCCTATTGATTTCATGTCGTCATTCCCGTTTCAGGAAAAATATTGCAACTTGCATTCCAACTGATGCCGCGGCATCAGGACTACCTGCCCGTTCTCGCAACAATGACTCAATCAGGGCTACTCAATATTTTTATCGACGCGCCGGACCAGGAGTAAACAGGGCCACCGCCGCGGCGACCAGGTGTGCGGCCGAGGAAATGCTATAGGGGATCCACCATACCCTCGCGGCGCCGCTGATTCGTGGATCAGGTGATACGTTCGCCCTGTAGTGGCATTCGCCACAGATCAGCTCCTGGCCGGGGTGAACATCGCGGGTGAGCCGGCCATCGCCGACATCGAGAACCTCACTCTTGCTCAAATTAATTCGACGCGACGATCATTGCGCATCCCATGTTCCCCATGCCAATCGACACATACATCGGGACGGCAACGCCATCGCTAAAAGGCACTCTGCAAGTCGCACGGCGGACTTGCGGTCCCACCGAATTCAGGCCTGCGCGGGGCCGCCGGACCAGGCCGGTCAGGTGCTGCGAGTCGCCGTCTCTTCGGCGGCGATCTTGCGGCGACTGAATCGGTGTGCCGCGCTTTCATGGACTGAGAGGATGGCGGGCACTACCAGCAGCACCAGCACCGTGGAGAACATCAGGCCGAAGGAGATGGTCACCGCCATGGGGATCAGAAACTGCGCCTGCAGGGAGGTCTCGAACAGCAAGGGCGCCAGGCCGCCGATGGTAGTGAGGGAGGTGAGCAATACCGCGCGCAAGCGTTGGCAGGCCGCCTCGATGATCGCCTCCTGCACCGCCATACCCTGTTGGCGTAAGTGCTTATAGAAGGTCACGAGAATGATGGAGTCGTTGACCACGATACCCGACAGGCCGAACAGACCGAACAGAGACAGCAGGGTGAGATCCAGCCCCATCACCCAATGCCCCAGCACCGCCCCCACCAAGCCGAAGGGGATGGCGCTCATGACCACCAGCGGCCAACCGTAGGAGGCGAACACCCAGGCGAGGATCACGTAAATCAACACCAGACCGAATACCGCGCCGCGGCGCATGTCGCTCATGGTCTCGGCCTGATCAGCGGCGCGCCCGGCGAAGGAGCTTTGAACGCCATAACGGGCGCGCAGGCCGGGCAGCACATCTTGTTCCAGGGAACCGCGGATGCGATCGGCACTGTTGAGCGAACGATCCACGTCGGCGGTGACATGTACCGCCAGCTTGCCCTGATCGTGGCGCAGGGCCTCGAAGCCCTGCCGGGCACTGAGGGTCACCACCGAACTCAGCGGCACACGGTCGCCGTCGGGCAGGGCGATGGTCAGGGCTTGCAGACTGGATAGGCGATTGCGCTCGTCGTCCGGCAACATGACGCGCACCTCCACCTCATCGGCGCCCTGCTGAAAGAGCTGCACCAACCGGCCGGCATAGGCGGCGCGCAATTGGCGGCCCACCGCATCCACGGTCAGACCCAGGGCCTGGCCAGCCGGGGTGAGACGAAAGACGAATTGCTCCTGCCCATAGGCCATGTCGTCTTCGATGCCGTTTACGCCAGGCACCCCCTTGAGGGTGTCGGCCAGGCTCAGGGCGGCGGCCTTGAGCTTGGCGGCGCTATCGCCGGTCAGGCGCACATCGATCGCCCGCCCCGGCGGGCCTGAGAAGCGCTCCGAGATGGTGAAGGTGTCCACGCCCGGCGGCAGGTGAACCCGCTGCTTCCAGGCCTTGATGAACTGCGGGATACGTACCTTGCGATGGTCGGGCGAGACCAGTTCCGCCATCACGTAGCCGAAGCGATCACCGTTGCGCGTAAATCCGCCGCCCGCGGCGGTGCCCATGCCCAGATAGCCCACGTGAGTCTGCACCAGTCCGCCGCCCAGCGCCTTGTCGGTTTGCTCCAGGGTATTCTCAAGTTGATCGATGAACTCACTGACCCGCCGCTTGGGGGTTCCGGCGGCAAAGGCCACATTGGCGTAAAGCACCGTGCCTTCCGGCGTGGGAAAGAATTCAAAGCCGACGCGTCCCCCGGCCACCAGGCCGATACACAGGATCATGATCGCCACCACGGCGGCGATGGTGGTGCCGCGATAGGCCACCGCCTGGGTGACCAGCGGCCGAAACCACCGCTCGCGCAGGCGATCGAAGCCCGTCTCGAGCCGTTGGCGCAGGGGGCTGGCGGAATGGCTGTGCATCTTGAGGAAGGCATGACGCAGATGCCCAGGCAACACATAAAAACTTTCCACCAGGGAGGCGAACAGCACGCAGATGATCACGAAGGGAATGGCGAACATGATCTTGCCGATGGGACCGCGCACCAGCATCAAGGGCAGAAACGCCGCCACCGTGGTCAAAGACGAGGCCAGCACCGGGATGAGCATGCGCCGGGCCCCGCCCTCCGCCGCAGTGAGCGCCGGTTCGCCGTTTTGATAATGGGTAAGCGCGTCCTCGCCCACCACGATGGCGTCGTCGACAATGATCCCCAGGGCCATGATCAGGGCGAACAGGCTGATCATGTTGATACTGCCCCCCGCCGCGTAGAGGATCGCCAGGGTGGCGAGGAAGGATACCGGGATCCCCGCCGTCACCCACCACGCCACCCGACCATTCAGGAACAGGAACAACACCGCCATCACCACCAGCAGGCCGCCGCCCCCGTTCTTGAGCATCAGGTTGATACGCTCGTCGATGAGTTCCCAGGACTGGTCGAACACCTTGAGTGCCACGCCGGCGGGCAGGCGTGGGCGCTGGTCCGACAGCCATTTGTCCAGAACATGCGCCGCCTTGAGGGAATCGCCGTGCTCGGCGCGGAACAATTGCAGCTCCACCGCTGGCTTGCCGTCATAACGCACCGTCGCTTCGCCGTCCTTGGCACGGCGTTCGATGCTGGCCACGTCGCCCAGGCGCAGCAAGCGCCCGCGCTCGTCGGCGCGCAGGGGCAGGCGGGCGAAGCCTTCCTCGGTACGGCGCTGATCGAGACTGCGCAACTGCCTGCCGGCCTCGTCCCGGCCCACCGTCCCGGCGGGCAGGTCGCGGCTCAGGCGTTCCACCCGGTCCGCCACCTGATCCAGGGTCATCCCCAGCTCCGCAAGGCGCGCACTGGGGATCTGGATGGCGATCTCTTGCTTCGGCAGGCCGGTGATGGTGATCTTGGCGATGCCGCGCGCCAACAGGTCCGCTTCCATGCCCCGTACCAGGGTACGCAGTCCGGCGGGATCCGTCGAACCGTATACCAGCACCCGCGCCACCGGTTCATAGCGCACCACCCGGGTGATTTCCGGTTTCTCGGCGGTCTGGGGCAGGCTGCGCAGCTGGGCCACGTCCTCCTTGACCTTCTCCATGGCGCTGTCCATGTTGGTGCCTTCGTTGAACTCCAGACTAACGGCGGAAACGCCGTCGGCGGATGTAGACGTCATCTCGTGCAGGTCATCCAGGCTGCGCAGGGTCTGCTCCAGAGGCACTGTGATGGCGGTCTCCACGTCCTCCGCCGCAGCGCCGCTCCACTTCACCTGCACATTGATGATGTCCAGGGTGAAATTGGGGAAGAACTGGGTGTTGAGTTTGAACAGTGCCCAGATGCCGGCCAGGATCATCAGCAGCATGAGCAGATTGGCCGCCACCCGGTGATGGGCGAAGGTGCCGAGGAGATCGCGGCGCGGCACGCTACTCATGAGTGCGCGGCCGCGGTCTTCACTCGTAGGCCATCGATGGCATTGGGCAGGTGGGTCACGATGACCTGGTCGCCGTCATGGAGTTGAGGGCTGCGCACCAACACCTCGCTGTCATTCTCATCACGGCGCTCGCCCACCACACTGACGTCTATGCCGGCCATGCGCCCGTCACGCAATAGATAGATGCGCTTCATCCCGTACAGGGCCGTCGCAGGCAAGACCGCCACACCGGCCACCGGCGCCAGTTCCACGGACAGATCCACGAACTGCCCCAGGGCGAGGGTATCGCGGCCGGCGGTGACGCGGAACAAACCATCGATGCCCCCGCTCCCCTGCTGCACTTGTCCCGCCAGCCGGGCCAGTACCACGCTCACCGGCTGGCCGTCGCTGCGTCCGCTGCCCCGGACTTCTTCCCCCTTGGCCAATGCCTGGCGCAAGGTCGCCACATGGGGCGTGGGGATCTGGGCGCGCAGCTCCAAGGCTTGGGTATCGTAGAGTTCCAGCAGTGCGCTGCCTACATCGACCCGATCACCGGCCGCCACGGTTACCTTGGCGATGCGACCGGCAAATGGTGCCGTGATTCGCGTGCGCTTCACGTTCAAGGCCGCCGTATCCCGATCGGCCACGGCCTTGTCCAGCCGCGCCCGCAATTGCGCCAGTTGCGCCGGAAAATTCTTCACGGCAAGACGGCGCGTCGCCACGGACAGGGCTTGGCGCTCCACCGTCTGGCGGGCGTCGTCGACGATGGATTGCGCGGCCAAGCCCTTCGCCGCCACGTCCTTGGCCCGTTGCAGGGCCTTTTCGTTGAGCTTGAGCAAGGTCTCTTCGTGAGCAAGGGCCGCCACATCGGTGTCATGGGTGTGCCGGGCGTTATCGATCACGGCCTGCATTTCCCGCACATCCGCTTCGCGGCTCGCCAGCTGTAATCGACTATCACGGTCATCGAGCCGGACCAGAAGCCGGCCTTTGTGCACCGCGTCCCCTTCATGGACCGGGACTTCGCGTACTTCGGCGCTAACCGCCGCGGCCAGCTTGGCGGTGCGTGGCGTCTCGACCCGGCCGTAGAGCGGTAGACTGGGGGCGACCGTCTCCAGCTTGAGCGGCCGCGTCTCGACCACCCAGGCCTGCTCCTCCACCTGCATGGGTGGGGTTTTCGGTTTGGTGGCGTGGAGTAGCCAAGCGCCGGCGACGGCCGCCACCAGCAGCAGGATGGGCAAGGTGATTTTTTTGGACAGCGGAAACTTCATCGTGCGGGCATATTGCCATTAATCGAGTCCGGAGGTCATCTCCCGGATCTTAGCGGCGCGACAAAAAATCCTTTGAAACCATTATGTTCGTCAGGCCGACCTGCGCCGACAGCCGGGGGATGGTGATCTGCGATGTCTGAAATTCCGGACAGTGGCATTCGCCAGCGCCACGGAGGATATGTTCAGCCTTGCCGCAACCAGCCGGCGACACGGCTCGCGAAATAGGTGAGGATGCCGTCGGCACCGGCACGCTTGCAGGCCAGCAGAGATTCCATCACCACCGCCCGCTCGTCTAGCCAACCGTTGTTGGCCGCCGCCATAAGCATGGCGTATTCGCCGCTCACCTGATACACATAGGTAGGAACACCGTAACGATCTTTGACCCGCTGCACGATATCGAGATAGGGCATCCCCGGCTTGACCATCACCATGTCGGCGCCTTCCTCCAGATCCAAGGCCACCTCCTGCAGGGCTTCGTCGCTGTTGGCGGGATCCATCTGATAGCTGTATTTGTTGCCGCCGCCCAGATTGGCGGCGGACCCTACCGCGTCGCGGAACGGTCCGTAAAAGCTGGAGGCGTACTTGGCGGCATAGGCGAGGATGCGGGTATGGATAAACCCGCGCTCTTCCAGAGCAACACGAATGGCGCCGATACGGCCGTCCATCATGTCGGAAGGGGCCACCACGTCGGCACCGGCCTCGGCATGGGACAAGGCCTGCTTGACCAGTACCTCCACGGTCTCGTCGTTCAATACGTAGCCCGTGGCGTCGATCAGGCCGTCCTGACCATGACTGGTAAAGGGATCCAAGGCCACATCGGTGATCACGCCGAGCTGGGGGTAGGCCTGCTTCAGGGCACGCACCGCCTGCTGCGCCACGCCCTCAGGGTTATAGGCCTCGCGGGCATCGTCGGACTTGCTCTCCGGCGCGGTAACCGGAAACAAGGCCACAGCGGGGACGCCCGCCGCGACCACACCACCGAGATGCTCCAGTAACAGATCGATGCTGAGGCGCTCGATGCCGGGCATGGAGGCCACCGCCTCGCGGCGACCCTCGCCGTTCAACACGAACAGCGGATAGATCAGATCGTCCACGGTGAGTACGGTCTCGCGCATCAGGCGTCGCGAAAAATCGTCGTGTCGCATACGGCGCATGCGCCGTCCCGGGAACCGCCCTGATGTCACTGCTTTGGAAGCCACTTCATCACCCTGCTCCACTATTTATCAACGCTTTTTCTTGGCGCCTTTTTTCACCACTTTCCTGGCGGCTTTTTTCTTCCCGACGGCCTTCTTGGCCGTGGCCTTCTTCTTGGTGGCGGCCTTCTTGGCGGATGCCTTCTTGGCGGTCGCCTTCTTGGCGGTCGCCTTTTTCTTGGCCGTGGACTTCTTGGTGGCGGCCTTCTTGGCGGTCGCCTTCCTCGCCGTGGCTTTTTTCTTGACGGTGGCTTTCTTCTTCGCCGCGGCCTTTTTCTTCCCGACGGCCTTCTTGGCCGTGGCCTTCTTCTTGGCGACGGCCTTCTTGGCGGATGCCTTCTTGGCGGTTGCCTTTTTCTTGGCCGTGGCCTTCTTGGTGGCGGCTTTCTTGGCGGTTACCTTCTTGGCGGTCGCTTTTTTCTTGGCCGTGGCCTTCTTGGTGGCGGCTTTCTTGGCGGTTGCCTTCTTGGCGGTCGCTTTTTTCTTGGCCGTGGCCTTTTTCTTAGCGGCGGCCTTCTTAGCGGTAGCCTGCTGGGCAGGCTGCTTCACCGCTGGCTCGACAGCCTCGGATCTCCTTTCAGCCGGCTGCTTTTCCTCGGCTGGGACCGTCTTGACGGAGGCGCTCTTGGCCGCCTTGGCGTGCGCCATCACCTTCTTTTGCAGTTCCTCCATGGTCACCGTCGGCTTGTTGGCCTCGGCCTCGGCCTCGACTACGTCCGGCGTCGCGGCAGCCTGGCTTGCCACGGGCACGTCTTCGGGCAGGTTGCTCAATACGTCTTCCATGGCGGCAAAGATCTGCGGGATCTCGCCTTCTCCTTCCACTGTGCGCAATTTGCCCTGTTCCCGGTAATAGGACACCAGGGGCGCGGTCTGTTGATCGTATACCCGCAAACGGTTGCTGATGGTCTCTTCATTGTCATCGGCGCGGTGGCGAAGGTTGCCGCCGCACTTGTCGCAGCGATCGTCGAGGCGCGAGGGGGAAGTATAGACATTGTACATTTGGCCGCAGGATTCACAGGTACGCCGGCCGGTAAGACGCTCGATCAGGACCTCCACATCCACATTGATCAGCAGCGCCGCCTGCAGTGGCGTACCCCGTTTCTCCAGCATGCGGTCCAAGGCTTCCGCCTGGGGAATATTCCGGGGGAAACCGTCAAGAATGAAGCCGTTGCCGGCATCCGCCTCGCTCAAGCGCTCATCGATGATACCCAGCACGATGTCGTCGGAGACCAGTTGGCCGGCGTCCATGGCCGCCTTGGCCTGTCTCCCCAGGGCCGTCCCCGCGATCACCGCCGCCCGCAATAAATCACCTGTGGATATCTGCGGAATCTTATGTTTAGATGCAAGCAGTTTCCCTTGCGTCCCCTTCCCGGAACCGGGCGCTCCTAACAATACAATTCTCATGGCGGTGTCCTCAATCCTAAGCAGTAGATGAAATTGGTATGGTTCTGGCCAGTTCAAACATATTATTTTTGGCGGTACCGCTCTGCTTCGCCAGGCATGGTTCCCTCGGCCATCGCTCGCTTAACCTACTCTGAGTTCAGTTGTTGAGTCAATGAAAAGAGGACAGTTTTTGCAACGTGCAGTATGCTTCATCGTCATAGCAATGTAACGAACCTACGAATACAGTACCGTATATCTCAAGGGGAATCACCATGAGCAAACGGAATGCCCTCTATGTCCAGTCCGGCGGCGTTACCGCCGTTATCAACGCAACGGCGTGCGGGCTCATCGAAGAGGCACGCCACCATCGTTCTTATATCGGCAAGGTCTACGCCGGACATAACGGTATCCTGGGGGTACTCAATGAGGAACTGATCGATACCGGCAAGGAATCCATCGCCGCCATCCGGGCACTGCGTCACACCCCGGGCGGCGCCTTCGGCTCCGCACGCTATAAGCTGAAGGGACTGGATGAGAACAAGGCGGAGTACGAACGGCTCATCGAGGTATTCCGTGCCCACAATATCGGTTATTTCTTCTATAACGGCGGCAACGATTCCCAGGATACCGCCAACAAGGTCTCCACGCTGGGCGCGAGACTGGGCTATCCCATCACCTGCATCGGCATCCCCAAGACCGTGGATAATGATCTGCCTCACACCGACACCTGCCCGGGCTTCGGATCGGTCGCCAAATACGTGGCCACCTCCATCCGCGAGGCGGCCTTCGATGTGGCCTCCATGGCCAAGACCTCCACCAAGGTGTTCATCCTGGAGGTCATGGGGCGCCACGCCGGCTGGATCGCCGCCGCCACGGGTCTGGCCAGCGATGCGCCGGAGTCCGCACCCCATATTATTTTGTTCCCTGAGATCGCCTTCGACGAAGAGGCCTTCCTCGCCAAGGTGAAGGCCGTGGTAGTGAGACACGGTCACTGCGTGGTGGCCGCCTCGGAGGGCATCAAGAACAAGGCGGGCTCATTCCTGGCGGAGAGCGGCGGCCACGATGCCTTCGGCCATGCTCAACTGGGGGGCGTCGCCCCCTATCTTGCCGCCGTAGTCAAGGAGAGATTGGGGCTCAAATACCATTGGGCGGTGGCGGATTATCTGCAGCGCTCCGCCCGCCACATCGCCTCCAAAACCGATGTGGAGCAGGCCTATGCCGTCGGGCAAGCCGCGGTGAAATTGGCGGTGCGGGGCGAAAACGCCGTCATGGTCACCATCGTCCGCACATCGGACAAACCCTACCGCTGGCGAGTAGGAACGGCGCCGCTGCACAAGGTCGCCAATGTGGAGAAAAAAATGCCGCGCAGCTTCATCTCCCGCGACGGCTACCATATCACTGCCGCCTGCCGCCGCTACCTGCAGCCGCTGATCGCCGGCGAGGATTACCCGCCCTATAAAGACGGCTTGCCCGCATATGTGAAATTGAAGAACACGGCGGTCGCCAAAAAGTTGAACACCCCTTTCATCCCCAAATCATGATTGGCCAGGGGCAGGGAAAAGGGGAAATGATCGTCGGCCGCCACCGGCGCTGGGAAGATGCACGTCGCGCCGGCGGGCCGCGCTAGTATTAGCTATTAGGGTCCGCCCAAGGATACGGCGCCCCTATTCACCACCGTACCCGACGGCACGCCGTTGATGGTCACATTGGGAATGGTGTTACCCACGATAGCGCCTTGGATCGTTGATGCCTGATAGGCGTTGGAATTGGCATCGTCGTGACCGGTCGGGCAGGTCATTCCCGCCGCCTTTTCACAGGGGGCATGAGCTTTATCTTTATCGGGGCTCTTGTCTGCTTCCTGCGCATCCGTGCTGATATTGATATTTTCCAGCGCCGCATCCAGATCCCCGGACCAGGAATAACCGCTGTAGCCCATGCCCAGGCCGCATACCATGGCTGTAGCAATAACGACTGGTGATTTCATTGGCAGACCCCCCATCTTCCTTAGCTTCCATTCCAATGACCAATTCCTGCGCTGCTTGCGGAACATCTGGCGCTCCTCTTCACCGTCGCTCACACCAACAACGCGGACCCGCAGTTAGCTCTAAATAACAAAATGTTACCACATTTCCTTGGCGTCAAATCTACATCAATGTTCGAAATCTTCCATGTTTAGTATGCATGGCCGCCACTTAAATCAACATGAAAACCGGCTTGCCCACATAAATCTTTTAAAATCAAATGGTTATACTGCACAACCCCCCTCATGCCGCCTGCTTTGTCCCCAATCATATAATCAATATACGCCTTGCCGGCCATTTTTTCCTTACAATTGGGCACCGCATGTACAATGAGATCATCATGATCGCCGATCAGTCCGCCCACGGAGCCACCTCTCCCTGTAATTCCGCTGAGGGGTTTTCCCGCTCCCTCGCCATACGAATGCGTATTTTGGCACTTGGCGCAGCCTTCGCTTAAATGACTTGCACCGGGTGGCCAAGCTACGGTGCGATTAGCCTTGTGTGTGAATGTTGGGATATTTTCTATCCACACCAAAGCCGCTATGCTTGCTTCGGTCCGAGGCGCCCAGCGGGGAAATGAATATGCCACGCGAATATTGGTCCACCGGTCTTTACTTAGGGATGTCCGGGGGATGTCCGGGGGATATCCGGACAATATTTGTGACTTGGTCTGGTTAAAGCTCACACTCGTTAGGAAGGAGGCTGGTTCATGCGGCACCTAGGTATTCTGATCCTCACCGGTTTTGTGCTGTCTGGCTGTGAAACCTTTTCGGCCCACCAGTATTCCCTTTCACGGGAAAATACTGCAATGATAAAGCACACCATGCAGACGGGACACGTCAGTTCGCTGGCCGTGGGCGAATTCACCGCCACAAACCCCGGGCAATTCGAGCTGCGTTGTGGGTTCAACCATCTCATCAAAATGCCCCACGATATGCCCTTTGAAAAATATATTCGCGAGGCGCTCATCGACGAACTCAAGGAGGCCGACGCCTATTCCCTGGATCAAATAGAGGCCGGACGAGTGATCACCGGGCACATTGACACCTTCACACTGGATAAAGATAGCGGTAGCTGGATCATCAAGGTCACCATCAAGTTCAAATCCGGCGAGGACTTCACCGTGACCGAAAATTACCAGCACGACGTGGTTTCCTGTGAACGGGCCGCGTCCACCGTGGTCCCCGCCATCCAGGAGTTGATCCAAAAAATCATTACTGACCCCGTATTCCAGAGCAAAATGAAGAGCGCCGAACGATAAACGCCTCGGGTGTCCCCTCACTGCGACCGGGGGCGCCTCCGGCGGCCGAGAACCCGCCACCCAACACCCCAATCGCCATGTCATCAATAAACATATAGTCGAAGTGGACCGTGATGAAAAGCGTCCGCCAACTGCACCTCATAATATATACGTATACGGGAATATAGGGTCGTTTATTGCGCCGGCGCTCATCTCATTTGTCCTGAGCGGCGCCGCTCGAACATTCAACCCCCATGAGCATGCGCAGGACGGCAGCCACCATGCCCCGCGCGGTTTCGCGGGTCAACATCTCGCGGCAGCCCCCTCTAGCCCAGCAAGGGCGCGATCACCAAGCTGACAATCGCCAGTACGTTAATCAAAATATTCATGGAGGGGCCGGCGGTATCCTTAAAGGGATCGCCTACCGTATCGCCCACTACAGCGGCCTTGTGCACATCCGAACCTTTGCCGCCGAGATGACCTTTCTCGATGTGCTTTTTGGCGTTGTCCCAGGCACCGCCGGCGTTGGCCATGGTCAGCGCCAACAGCACTCCCGCCAGTAAGGCGCCACCCAGCATCCCGCCCAAGGCCTGCGGACCGATACCGAAACCTACCACCACCGGCGCGGCTACCGCCAACACCCCGGGCAACACCATCTTGCGCAATGCCGCCCGGGTGGCGATGTCCACGCAGCGGGCATTGTCCGGCTGGGCGGTACCCGCCATCAAACCGGGGATCTCGCGAAACTGGCGGCGGATCTCGTGAATGATGTCGAAGGCCGCCTCACCCACCGCCGTCATAGTGAGCGCCGCCACTAGGAAAGGAAAGATGCCGCCGAGAAACATGCCACCCAACACCCGTGGATCGTTCAAGGCCAGACTGAAATCCGGCAGGCGATGGGAGATGGCCTGCACATAGGCGGCAATGATGGCCAGCGCCGCCAGGGCGGCGGCGCCGATGGCGAAGCCCTTGCCGATGGCGGCGGTGGTGTTACCCAACTCGTCCAGGGAATCGGTGATCTTGCGCGTGTCCGGGCCCAATCCCGCCATCTCGGCGATCCCCCCGGCGTTATCCGCCACCGGCCCGTAGGCGTCGATGGCCATGGTGATCCCCACGGTGGCCAGCATTCCCACCGCAGCGATGCCCACGCCGTAAAGACCGCACAGCAGGCTGGCGCCGAAGATGATCGCGGCGATGGTGATCAAGGGCACCACCACCGAGCGCATGCCGGCAGCCAACCCGGCGATCATCACTGTGGCCGGCCCGGTCTGTCCGGCGGATGCGATGCCCTCAACGGTCTTGCCGCCGGTGAAATATTCGGTGGTCAAACCGATGATGATGCCCCCGACCGCCCCTGTGAACACCGCGCCCCACACCGAGGCGCTCACGCCCAAGCCGGTTATGACCCCAAAGGCGGCGACCATGAATAACAGGGTGGCGCCGATGGTGCCCATGCGCAAGGCCGTCCCCGGCGGACGGGCGGCGGCGAGCCGCACGATGGCGATGCCGGCGATGGAACACAGCAGCCCGGCCGAGCTCAGTGCCAGGGGCATGAACATCAGTTCCGCACGTGAACCGAGGGAGGCAACCTGCTCCACCCTCATGGTGGCGGCCATGGCGATGGTAGCGATCATGGCCCCACAATAGGATTCGAAGATGTCCGAGCCCATGCCGGCCACATCGCCCACATTGTCGCCCACATTATCGGCGATCACGCCGGGATTGCGCGGATCATCTTCGGGGATGCCGGCCTCCACCTTGCCCACCAGGTCGGCGCCCACATCGGCGCTCTTGGTATAGATACCGCCCCCCACCCGGGAAAACAGGGCGACGCTGGAGGCCCCCATACCGAAGCCGTGGATGACATGTTCGCTGGCGGGATCGCCGCCGAAAATCAGATACAGGACCCCCAGCCCCAGCAGGCCCATCGCGGCCACCGTCAATCCCATGATGGAGCCGCCGAAAAAGGCCACGGATAAGGCCGCCGCCGCACCGCCGTCATGGGCGGCCAGGGTGGTACGCACATTGGCGCGGGTCGCCGTGCTCATGCCGATAAATCCCGCGGCAGCCGAGCAGAAGGCACCCAGGACGAAGGCAGCGGCCGTCGCCACATCCAAGGCCACGACAAGCAGCACCGCCACCACCGCCGCGAATATCGCCAATACCGAGTATTCGCGGCGCATGAATACCATGGCCCCGCCGTGGATGGCGGCGGCGATCTCCGCCAGCTTCCCTTCTCCGCCGGGGTGCTTCTTCACCAAATAATAGAGATAAAATGCGATCAACAATCCCAGGACGCCAAGCAACGGCGGTAGCGCGTGCAGATACGCCATGACTCCCTCCCTTTCGAATGGGCCAGAGTGCTGCAACCTAATGAATCAGCCACTGCCGAGCATAGGAGAAACCCCCGCCGGGCGCAAATGCCGCCAGCAGGGGCCTTCCCCATCTCCCTACCGACGCCATGCTATACTTGCCGCTTTATGTTATGCCCTCAGGAGAATTCAGCCATGAGTCTGGACACCGTAAGCCCTGGGCGTGATGCCCCCCACGACATCAACGTCATCATCGAGATCCCGTCGCACAGTGACCCCGTAAAATACGAAGTGGACAAGGAGACCGGCGCCTTGTTCGTCGACCGCTTCATGAGCACCGCCATGTTTTATCCGTGCAACTACGGCTATATCCCTCATACCCTGAGCGAGGACGGCGACCCGGTGGACGTGCTGGTGGTCACACCCTTGCCGCTGATCAGCGGCTCGGTCATCCGCTGCCGCCCCCTGGGCATGCTCAAGATGAGCGACGAGGCGGGCGTGGACGCCAAACTGGTGGCCGTGCCGGTGGATAAACTGTCGCCCCTCTATAAAGACTGCAAGAGCACCGATGACCTTCCGCCGTCATTGCTGGCGCAGATCGCCCATTTCTTCGAACACTATAAAGACCTGGAAAACGGCAAATGGGTGAAGGTGGAAGGCTGGTCGGGCGTGGACGAGGCCAAAGCCGAGATCGTCTCCAGCATCACCCGTTATCAAGAGGCGCCGAAAAAACCCGGCTTCTAGTCGCGACCGGACCACGACGCGGGGGCCATACTCTCGGACGGGTTGACGACGCCCGGCCGGGAGCCTTGCCTACAGGCTTGGCGTCCCCCCGTGGGCATAGGATTTTTCGTAGTGTTCCTGGCAGGTGACACAACGCTGGGCGTCGGGCTGGCTTTCCAACCGTTCATATCCGATATCACCCCCGCAATCACGGCACATGCCGTAGCTGCCCATATCGATACACCGTAATGCCGCCTCGATGCGGCGAATCTCGGTGACCTGGCGGTCGATGCGCACCACGTCCAGGTCCGCGAGCAGATCCGCCACCGCTTCATCGCCGCTGTCGTGCACCCTGCCGGCGAGATCGGCGTAACGCATCTCATCGGCCGCCAGTAACTCCCCGCGGATGACTGCGCGCAATTCCGCGTGACGCTGCCGTAAGCGACGCTGCAGTTCCGATACTTGTCCCTGGGTTAGACTTGCCATGCTGGACGCTCCTTTCTTTCCGATATTCGCAATCCGACCGCGGCCTCTACACTTCACGATTTCCTTTATTATCCACCTATCGGGGCCGCTTGGAAATTGCCTGCGATCGGCGAGGTCCCCTTGTCTTGATCCCGCTTCCCTCCCTATCATGAGGACATCATGGGCGACCATCAGCACCACCATCATCCCCCCGGCACTGGCCGGACCCTGGTCTGGAGTTTCGCCTTGACGGCGGGCTTCGCCGTCATCGAGGGCGTGGGCGGCTGGTGGGCGGGTTCGCTGGCGCTGTTCGGCGATGCGGGACACATGATCTCCGACGCCACAGCCCTGGGTTTCGCGGCGCTGGCGGCCTGGGTCGCCAAGCACCCACCGTCATCCCGTCACTCCTACGGTCTCGGCCGCGCGGAAGTGGTGGCGGCCGTAGTTAACAGCCTGTTGATGGTCGCCGTGGTAGTGGCCATCGCCATCGCCGCCGTTTCCCGCCTGCGGCAACCGATACCGGTGGCCGGCGGCGCAGTAATGGGGGTCGCCCTGGCGGGACTGATCATCAACATCGGCGTGGCTTGGATTCTCAGCCGCAGCGAACACACCCTCAATACCCGCGCCGCGCTCATACATGTCATGGGTGATCTGCTCGGCTCCCTCGCCGCCTTGACCGCGGGCGCGGTGATCTACTTCACCGGCTGGACACCCATCGACCCTATCCTTTCACTGTTCATTTGTGCCCTGATCCTATACTCGGCGCTGCGCCTACTGCGCGAGGCGCTGCACGTCATCATGGAAGGCGTGCCTCTGGACCTCGACCTGCGCGAGGTGGGCCAGGCCATGGCGGCCACGGCAGGAGTGATCTCCGTCCATGACCTGCATATCTGGACCCTGTCTTCGGGAAAGGCGATCCTGTCCGCCCACGTCATCGTCTCCGATATGGGCAACTGGGAAGACACCCTGTCGGCTCTGCGCCAACTCATACACGAGCGTTTCGATATTGAGCATGTGACACTGCAGCCCGAACGCCAAGGTCACGGCAGCGTGGTGCATGTCCCGCTGGTACATCTCTCGCGCCATTAACTGGCATCGCCGCACTGCGAGCTGATAAACTCGCATCAAGTTACATTATTAGTCTCGCTTGACGCCAACGGAGTTCGTCTGAAAATATGGCCATCGCCTTTACCAAGATGCAGGGCTTGGGCAACGATTTTGTGATGATCGACGCCGTATCCCAGGACGTATCGCTCACGGCGCAACAAATCCGCAAGTTGGCCGACCGCCACTTGGGCATCGGTTGTGACCAAGTACTGTTGGTGGAACGCGCCAAAGGGGATGCCGATTTTCGTTATCGGGTCTTCAACGCCGACGGCGGCGAGGTTGAACAATGCGGCAACGGCGCGCGCTGCTTCGTCCAGTTCGTACGCATGCAGGGCCTCACGGACAAGAGTGAGATCGCGGTGGAAACCGCTGGCGGCACCATCCGTCCGCGCATCGAAGCCGATGGCCGAATCACGGTGAACATGGGGATACCCCGCTTCGCCCCACGGGATATCCCTTTCAAGGCGGAACGGGAAAGCCTGAGCTATGAATTGCTGGTGAACGATACCACGCTCACCATCGGCGTCGTGTCCATGGGCAATCCGCACGCCGTCGTTCGAGTTGATTCGGTACGCGAGGCACCGGTCGACACGCTGGGTCCGTTGCTGGAGAAACATCCACGCTTTCCCAGACGGGTCAATGTCGGTTTCATGGAAATCGTCGCACCAGGGCATATTCGTCTGCGAGTCTATGAACGCGGCGCGGGCGAAACCCTGGCATGCGGCACCGGTGCGTGCGCAGCCGTGGCGGTTGGCCGGCGCTGGGGGTTGCTGGAGGAGTCGGTGAACGTCGAATTGCCGGGAGGCAACTTGACCATTCGCTGGCAAGGAGATAACAATTCCGTCTGGATGACCGGCCCGGCAATCCGGGTCTTTGAGGGTAGGATCGAACTATGAGCACGCGACAACAAGGCATTTCCCAACATGCATTAGAAGAAAAGATCATCGCCGATTACCTGCGCGATCATCCAGAGTTTTTCGTTTCCCATACCAGTCTGCTGGCCGATCTCCACGTACCCCATCACACCGACGGCGCCGTCTCGCTCATAGAACGGCAGGTCAGCGTACTGCGCGAACAGCACCAGGAGACCAAGAGTCAATTGCATGGCCTGGTACAGGTGGCCCGCGACAACGATCGCCTCAACGAACAAATGCAGCGCTTGACCCTGGCGTTGCTGGAGGCGTCCGACCTCTCAAGCACTCTTCACGTACTCAACGACAGCCTGCTTAACGATTTTCACGCCGATGCGCTGGTCGTGGGCCTGTTTATGGGCGCATCCCAGTTGTCCGCCCCAGCCGATGGCGACTTGCCGGCGGTGCGCAGCCTGTCCTTGGGAGACGAAGCCAGCGCCTCCTTCGCAACGGTCATCAACGGCGGCAAACCTCTGTGCGGCCACTTGCGCCATAGGCAAATCAGCTACCTGTTCGGCGAAATCGGGGAAGACAACGTTGCGTCGGCAGTGGTAGCGGCCCTCAACAGCCGCGGGAGCAATGCCCTGCAACCCCACTGCCTGGGACTACTCGGCATCGGCAGCCGTGACGCCAAGCGCTATCATGCCGGCATGGGCACGCTGTTTCTGAGTTATCTGGGGGATCTGATCGGACGCGCCGTAGGTCGCCACTTGCCCGCGCACTGATGAACACGGCGGAGTCGCGGCGCATCGAGCAGTTCTTGCATCATCTGACGGTCGAGCGACGGCTGTCTTTGCATACCCTCAGTAATTACCGCCGCGACCTGGAACTGGCACGCGGTTTCTTCGCCGATCATGCCATCACCCGCTGGCGGGACGTCACTATGCAGCACCTGCGGACCTTGGTCGCCGCCCGCCATCGCGCCGGCATCGGCGGCCGCAGCCTGCAACGGCTGCTCTCCGCCTTGCGCTCCTTCTATCACTTTCTGCTGCGGGAGGGTGTGGTCGCCGTCAATCCTGCCGTGGGCATCCGTGCGCCAAAGTCTCCGCGGCGGCTGCCCAGGGCCCTCGATGTCGACCAGACCGCCCGCCTACTCGACTGGGATAGCGACGAGCCGCTGGCTATTCGCGACCGCGCCATAATGGAACTGCTGTATTCCTCAGGATTGCGCTTGAGTGAACTGCTGGCTTTAGACGTGGCGGACCTCGATCTTAGGGATGGGACGGTGCGCGTCACCGGCAAGGGCCGCAAGACACGGGTGGTCCCGGTGGGCCGACATGCCTGCAAGGCCCTGCGGCAATGGCTGGGGATTCGCAACACGCTCGCCGGGCAGGACACTGCCCTGTTCCTCAACCGCCATGGCAGCCGACTCGCGCCGCGCACCGTGCAGCGACGCCTGCAGCAATGGGGCAACCAGCGTGGCCTGCCGTTGCGGCTCCATCCGCATATGTTGCGCCATTCCTGCGCCAGCCACGTTCTGGAATCCAGCAGCGACCTGCGCGCCGTGCAGGAACTGCTGGGCCATGCCGACATCGCGACCACTCAAATCTACACCCACCTCGATTTCCAACACTTGGCCAAGGTCTACGACGATACCCACCCCCGGGCGCGGAAGAAGAAGTAAATCCGTGGGCTGCCCGATCCCGTCGCGTATTCGGCACCAGCCGGATGGATAAATGGCTTGAAGAATCGCGCGCGGCAGCGAGTCCAGAGATCAGATTGCCGTATGCCCGCAGGCTAAACGTCCATGCCTGCTCACGGTATAGCGGTTGCCCAGAATAAGCGCACGATGGCGCCGGCGGCCAACAACAAGGTTGCCGCCACCAACAGCCAGGTCCATTGATGTCGGGTCATGTCGGTCACCTCCGTCTGCGGTGTGCAACGCACGATATATCATCGTTCACTCATTTAGTTGGGGAAACTCCGAAAGAAGTTCCGGAAACGGAATTGCCGCGGCAGCAGGCGAAGAAAGACAGGCAAACGATTCTGGTACTGCAATGACCCCTGTGGGTGCTCGCCGTCAGGAACGATCCGTCAAGGGACGCAAACAGGACGGCGGCTCGCAGGTGATGGTCAATTCACCTCCGCTGCGCGGATGACGAACCCGCAGCTCCGCGGCATGCAGGCGGTAACCTGGATCGCCGGGCAGGGCGTGGGTATCCGCCGAGGGCACGCCGCCCGCGCCATAAAGGGGATCGCCTACCAGCGGATGCCCCGCCGCTGCCAGATGGATGCGAATCTGGTGAGGGCGCCCTGTCGCGATACACACGTCACACAGAAAAGAGGCGGCGCGGCGTTCCTGCACGGTCACCCGGGACAAGGAGGGTTTGCCGTCCACGGCAATCGCATGCAGCGTGCCGAGCAAGGCGTGGGGTACCGGCCCGATGGGAAAGGAGATTATGGTTTCATCGAACCCGGGGCACCCGACCGCCAAGGCGCGATAACGCTTGATCACCTGGCGAGCAGTCCATTGCCGCATCAAATGACTGCGGGCGTTGCGATTGCGCGCGCATAAGACAATCCCCGATGTCCACCGCCCTAGGCGATGCATCGGGGCGGCATCCGGGGCATGGCGTCGCACCTGATAAAGCAGGGTGGTCTCCAAAAAATTCGCGCCGGGCAAGGTGGGCAAACCCGCCGGTTTTGCCACCGCCAACAGGTCTTCGTCTTCATAAAGGATCGTAAAGGACCGGGGCGCATCCGGCTCGATCCAGGGTGGACGCCGCCAGACCAAGGTTGCGCCCTGACGCAGGACGGTTTCGGGAGCCATGGGCCGATCGTCGACGGTCACGTGACCGGCGGCTATGCGCTCCGCCCACTCCGCCGCCGAAGAGTGGCGGTGACGCCGGCTGAGATAGTACAACAAGCTCTGGCCGTCCGCATCGCGACCCAATCGTTCCCGATATTCATATCCCTGATTGAATCCCATGCTTGCCCGCGGCCCCCATCGGCGGCGCCTTGCCTAGCGCTTCGCAGCCGTTGCTGTGATCAGAAAAGAGCCGTTATGCATTTCGGATCCGGCGGCTCAGTTCACCCGCGCGAAGCGCCCCTGGGCATAGGCGCCCAGCAGCATCGCCACCACTGTGATCGCCAAGGGCCAGTTGCCTGCGCCCAGGCCGGCAATTGCCGGTCCGGGACACACCCCGCAGATCCCCCAGCCGATACCGAACAAGGCCGAACCGATCACGGTGTCCTTGAAAGCGGCAGGGGGCCGTTTCGCGAAATTGCCGTCGAAGACCGCCCTGGTCAACAAGCGCGGCGCGAGCTGGTAGGCCAGCAGCGCTACGCTCACTGCGCCCGCCATGACCAATAACAGGCCAAAATCGCTGAAGCGCAGGAAGCTCAAAACGACTTCCGGCTTGATCATGGTCGACAAGGCGAGACCGAAGCCGAACAAGGCGCCGCTCACCAACACCGCCACTGCTTTCAACGCCCGATTGTCCATCACGCGCCCCCCAGAGCGCCGACGATATGGGCAGTGGTGATTGCGGTCGCCATGAATACCAGCACCGCCAACAGCGAATATGCGTTGAGCGAAGCCAGCCCGCAGATACCATGGCCCGAGGTGCAACCGTTGCCCAAGCGCGCGCCGTAGCCGCCGATGAACCCTCCCAGTGCCAGTTGCCACCAGGGAATATGGGTGGTGATAGCTGCGGGCCGAAAGAGCATGAACCAGACGGCGGCGCCGATGATCAGTCCCAGTGCATAGAGCAAACGCCAGCGCCGGGTTGCGGTAAATTGCGCCTGCTGAAAATAGGGGACGCGGGACACGTAAGACCAGACTGCGGAAAACAAACTGCTCATGCCCCCGACCTGGCCGGTGAATATGAACAAGACGCTGACGCCGGCACCGATCAACAGGCCGCCCACCAAGTAATGCGCCACGCCCACGGGAAAAAGGGTGGACCATGTATCCATCTCGGCATCCTCAGATACGATAGCTTGTGTGATGATTTGCGCGGGGTAACCCTGGGCAAAAATCAGTGGTTTCTAATATACCTGCTCGCTCTGCATGAGTGTATCCTCCGCCCTGGGCCGCAGCCGGCATGTCTTAGCTGAGACGAAGGACTCCTCGAAAGCGGCTATTTTACAACATAATGAAATTTAAAATTAAAACAACGAGCCCAAGATTACCCCCTCAACCGCCTCGAAAACTTCAGGATGGGTGGCTCGGCCGCGGTCGCGCAAGATTATGGGCCGACGCATAACGCGTTCGCAGCAAGATATCCCACAAGGGCGTGGTGACCCCATAGTTGCGGTTCGGATGATAATGATGAATATGGTGATATGCGGCCCACCGGCGAATCAGGGGTTGGCGGAAGCGGACATGGTGAATCATAAAATGGCTGAGACCATAGGCGACGTACCCAAACGCGGCACCGCTGACCAACAGTAAGCCATCCCCCAGGGGCATCGCTATATCGCAAATGCCGATCAGTGCGAACAGCGCCATGGCCGGGAAAAAGAACGGCAGGGAATCATAACCCAGCGGATTGCCGTGATGGGCGGCGTGACCCTGGGCCATGAGCCGGAGCGATCCGTGAAACAACCAACGATGAAAGCAGTACTCGAAGAAGCTGAAAAGAAACAGCCCGAAACCGATGAGCGACACGGCCGCCAGCGGCCGCACATGATGCTGTAACCCTACCACCAGGAAGCTAATGCCCAACACGGTATCGAGCACGAATTCAAGCCAGTAATTCGTGCGGGTCCGGCACATCCTGACGAGGATATCAAGCACCAAATCGGAAAGACTTCTGATGGCAGATCCCTGCATAGTTTCTATTTCTTAACGCATAGATGACTGCACCGCCCTTCCCTCTATCCACGGCTGGAATAACCGACCGGACAAATAGAGTTTAGGAGTCCGTAGGTAAATCCGGGAACTATCCCCCACAGCGTTCGACAACGCCGAAGCCACAAGTTCAGCGCGATCAGCCCCCACAGCTGAGTCCTAAGGGAGGGGCAGCGCGGTCGATTTTACCGGCGATCTCAGGACAAAAGAAGAGTGCACGCCGCTGACGCCTTCGATCCTGGTGATCTTGTTGAGCAGGAACTGCTGATAGGCATCCATGTCCTCGACGATCACCTTCAGTAGATAATCCGCCGCCTGGCCGGTGATGAGGTGGCATTCCAGGACTTCGGGAAGGGCGGTGACGATCTTGTCGAACTCGGTAAAGCGTTCCGGGGTGTGTTTGTCCATACTGATCTGAATGAACGCCATCAAATTCAATCCCAGCTTGCGGGCGTTGAGCAAGGCCACATAACCTTCGATGTAACCCTCGTCCTCCAAGCGGCGAACCCGGCGCAGACAGGGCGAGGGCGAAAGGTTTACCGCCTCGGCCAATTCCTGATTGGACATGCGCCCATATTTCTGCAGTTCTTGCAGGATTTCCCGGTCGAATTTATCCAGCTCCATTTCGAGTCACCGCATTTGTTAGAATCATAGCCCATATAATCTCATATTTAAGCAATATTATTGCGGTATTAAGACATTTATGAGCAATAAAAGCAATATATCACCGCTTATTTGCGCTTATAGTGTTACTCAATGCGGAACGACAAAGCGCACGGACCACAAGTTCGGAGCGCCGGCAGCTCAGGTGATCCCTGCCCCCGCGGGCCTCAGCTTTTCCTTCCGCACACGAAGCGAGTTTTTGGCATCAACACCGGAGTAGCGGATGATTAGCAACCCTCAAATCAAATACCGCGGCTTCGCGCCCGTCCATTTGCCAGACCGGCGCTGGCCCGATCGTGTCATTGAAAAACCGCCCATTTGGATGAGTACCGATCTGCGGGACGGCAACCAGGCCCTGATCGATCCCATGTCGGTCGCCACCAAGCTGCGCATCTTCGGGGAATTGGTGTCCATCGGTTTCAAGGAGATCGAAGTCGCCTTCCCCGCCGCCTCCGAGACCGATTTCCGTTTCGTGCGGCGCCTGATCGAAGAGAACCTCATCCCGGAGGACGTGACCATCGAGGTCCTGACCCAAGCACGCAAGGACCTGGTCGAACGCACCATCCAATCCGTGCACGGCGCGCGGCGCGCCATCGTCCATCTCTATAACCCGACCGCACCCGCCTTCCGGCGCATGGTGTACAACACCGACCGCGCCGGGGTACGGGCCATCGCCGAAAACGGCACCCGCTGGGTAAAGGAACGTACCGACGCCTTGCCCGACACCCAGTGGATTTTTCAGTATTCACCCGAAACCTTTTCTTCCACTGAACTCGAGTTCGCCAAGGAGGTGTGCGACGCGGTGGCCGATATCTGGCAACCGACCCCCGAACGCAAGATGATCGTCAATCTGCCGGCCACCGTGGAGATGGCCACCCCCAATACCTACGCGGACCAGATCGAATGGATGCACCGCAATCTCGCGCGGCGCGACAGCATCGTCCTCAGCGTGCATCCTCACAATGACCGGGGCACCGCGGTGGCGGCGGCCGAGCTGGCAATGATGGCCGGTGCCGACCGGGTCGAAGGTTGCCTGTTCGGTAACGGCGAGCGCACCGGCAATGTCGATCTGGTCACCCTGGCCTTGAACCTCTATTCACAGGGTATTCATCCCGGTCTTGATTTCACACGGATCGATCACGTCCGTCGCCTCATGGAGGAATGCACCCAGATCCCGGTGCACCCCCGCCATCCCTACGCGGGTGAGCTGGTGTTCACCGCCTTTTCCGGCTCCCATCAGGATGCCATCAAAAAGGGTTTCACCCGCCAGCGTCCCGACAGCTACTGGGAGATCCCCTATCTGCCCATAGACCCCGCAGATATCAACCGTGATTACGACGCCGTGGTGCGGGTCAACAGCCAGTCGGGCAAGGGCGGCATCAGCTTTGTGTTGCAGCGGGAATACGGCCTGGAATTGCCGCGGCGCCTGCAGATCGAATTCAGCCGCGTGGTGCAGGGCTTCACCGACGCGACCGGTCGCGAGGCCAAGGGCACCGATATCTATAGTCTATTCAAGCGCGAATACCTGCACGCCGACCGCCCTTATGCCTTCAAGGCCTGCCACATCAAGGAACTGAGGCTGTCCGCGGCTCCCCAGGCGGGCAACAAGGTCGAGGTGCGCCTGGAGGTGGAACGGGGTGGCGACAATGTGGTGCTTACCGGCCGCGGCAACGGCCCGGTGGAGGCCGCCGCCCGAGCCCTGGGCGAGGAGGTGACGGTAATCGATTACCACGAACACGCCGTCGGCGCCGGTTCCGGCGCGGACGCGGCCGCCTATGTGGAGTCGCGCTGCGGTACCGCGCCGGCGGCATTTGGCGTGGGCCTGGACAGGAACATCACCACCGCCGCCATCAAGGCCTTGATCTGCAGCGTCAACCGCGCGGCGCTGCGGCGCCGCGCGGTGCAGGCCGGAAATAAAGACGTTGCGTGACTTGGGCGTCCCATGGGGTACCCCACTGGTCACTGTAAGTTCCGCGACTTGCATTTAATACCTCCGTCGGTTTCAATAGCCGGGTAAGCCTTAGTGAAAGACTGGACGACCATGCCATACCGTGACGATCGCGCACCTATTCTCCCCGCCGCCCCCGCGGCCACGCTCGTCATTGCCGGCGGTGTCACGGTAGTACGGGTAGTAGTAGGCGTCGTACCCAACGCACCGTCGCGGGTCGGAACAGAGTAAGCCAAGGCCAACATTAGATTCCAACAAACCCCCGCCGGTGCGAACCGAGCGGGGGTTTCGCGTTATGGGACCTCCGCCCGACAGGACCGGCGTCAGAAAGGAGCGTCCCGTGGACCGACAACAGCTTACAAGCGAAGCGCTGAGCGGCGCACAATTGACCATTCGCCTGCTGGAAAGACAGGGGGTGTGCACGGTCGCCGGCGTGCCCGGCGGGGCCATCCTGCCGATCTATGATGCCTTGGCGCGATCGAGCTCGATCCGCCATGTGCTGGCCCGTCACGAACAGGGGGCCGGGTTCATCGCCCAGGGTATGGCGCGCGCCAGCGGTGTGCCGGCGGTGTGCATGGCGTCTTCCGGGCCCGGCGCCACCAACCTGCTGACGGCGATCGCGGACGCCAAGCTGGATTCCATCCCCCTGGTGGCCATCACCGGCCAGGTGCCCAAGGCGATGATCGGCACCGACGCCTTTCAGGAAGTGGATACCTACGGTCTCACCATACCCATCACCAAGCACAATTTTCTCGTCAGCGACGCGGCGGAGTTACTGGAGGTGATTCCGCGTGCCTTTCGCATCGCGGCCTCCGGCCGCCCCGGGCCGGTGCTGATCGATATCCCCAAGGACGTGCAAAACCAGGTCGTCGAGGTCAGCGGCTGGCCGGAGCCCGGCCGTCGGGCTGCGGCCCGGCAGCCCGCCATCGGGTTAATCGAGCGCGCCGCGGAGGTGCTCAACGCAGCGCAGCGGCCGATCCTCTATCTCGGCGGAGGCGTGGTTCATTCCGGCGCCGCCGAGCGGGCACTTGCCCTGGCGGAGCAGGCCGGCCTGCCTACGGTCATGAGCATGATGGCGCTGGGGGCAATACCGACGGATCACCCCTTGTCGCTGGGGATGCTCGGCATGCACGGCGCGCGCTTCACCAACCTGGCGCTGGAGGCCTGTGACCTGTTGCTCGCGGTCGGGGCCCGCTTCGACGATCGTGCCACCGGTAAGGCGAGCGCCTTCTGCCCCGGCGCCAAGATCGTCCATATCGATATCGATCCCTCCGAACTCGACAAGATCAAGGCGGCGCATGTCGGCATCAGCGGCGATGTGAAGATGACCCTGGACTTGCTAGCACCGCTTGTCAAACCCCGGACGCGCGCGGCCTGGTTGGCGCAAGTGGCGGGGCTGAAGGCCTCCCATCCGCTGCGCACGCCCGACATGGATAATCCGCGTTCCCACTACGGCCTGATACGGGCCGTGGCCGAACGTGTCGACAACACGGCAATCATCGCCACCGACGTGGGCCAGCATCAGATGTGGACGGCGCAAGTCTATCCCTTGCGGCGACCGCGACAGTGGCTGAGTTCCGGCGGACTCGGCACCATGGGTTTCGGCCTGCCGGCGGCCATCGGCGCGGCCCTCGCCGAACCGTGGCGCACGGTGGTGTGTTTCAGCGGTGACGGCAGCATCCTGATGAACATGCAGGAATTGATAACGGCGGCGGAGGTGCAGGCCAACATCAAGATCATCGTTATGAACAACGCCTCTCTCGGCCTGGTGTTCCAGCAACAGACCATGTTCTACGGCGAACGTATCTACGCGTCCAGGTTCGACGCCGTGCCCGACTTCGTCAAGCTTGCCCGCGCCTGCGGCGTGCGCGGCGTCGATCTCGACACGGCAAACGCGCCGCTCCTTGCCTTGGCGGAAGCCCTGTCCCTGCCCGGCCCCACCTTGATCCACGCCACCATCGACGTTCGTCAGCAGGTGCTACCCATGGTGCCGCCGGGCGCCGCCAACCGGGAAATGATCGGAGACTGAGCCATGAATAGCATCGCCAAGACCAAAGATCCGACGGGCTCCCGCGCCGTGCTCGAACTCGACGTCAACAACCATACCGGCGTCATGTCGCATGTCGCCGGCCTGTTTTCGCGCCGCGCCTATAACATTGAAGCCATTTTATGCATGCCGGTGGGTGACGG
This sequence comes from Gammaproteobacteria bacterium, assembly GCA_037381915.1. GTDB lineage: Bacteria > Pseudomonadota > Gammaproteobacteria > DRLM01 > DRLM01 > JARRQJ01. The sequence continues at coordinate 27,290 of JARRQJ010000006.1, forward strand.
CGAGATCAGCCGCATCTGGCTGCTGGTTAATGCCGACCAACGCCTGGAACAGATGATAAAGCAAGTGGCCAAGCTTGAAGACGTATATACAGTACGCCGCCATGGGGGGGACCACGAGGTGTTTAAGGACCTGGGGCCGTTTTTCCGCTGATGCCCGCCCCCTCGACGTGTCGGAGGATGGGAAGGACAACGGGATACGCGGAGCGATGCGCTGATTCGACATATGGATGAAAACACAATACCCCGCGGCGGCAGACATATTAAAGTACGCCGACACGTTTGATGCCGTCGCCGCCCATAAATATTCAACGAACCCAGATGGTCTTGGCATTGACGAATTCACGCAGACCATGATGGGACAACTCCCTGCCGTAGCCCGATGCCTTGACGCCGCCGAAGGGCAGGCGCGGATCGCTTTTCACCAAGCCGTTGACGAAACAGGCGCCGGATTCCAGCTCGCGCGCCAGCCGTTCGCCGCACGCGCTGTCCCGCGTCCATACGCTGGCGCCCAGACCAAAACGGCTGGCGTTGGCCGCCGTCAGGGCCTCGGCCTCGTCGCCGACGCGGATCACCGCGGCCACCGGGCCGAACAGTTCTTGCTCATAGGCGGGCATACCCGGGGAGACGCGATCAAGAATGGAGGGGGCGTAAAAATAGCCGGGATGGGGCAAGGGCGCGCAACCGGTCACCGCCACCGCGCCGCGCGCGAGACTGTCACTCACCTGCATGTGCAATTCGTCGCGCAGGTCGCCGCGGGCCATGGGCGCGAGGGTGGTGGCCTCGTCCGTGGGATCACCCGCCTGCAAGGCCTCCACTTCGTGCTTGAAACGGGCGAGGAAGGCATCGGCGATGTCCGCGACCACGATGAAGCGTTTGGCGGCGATACAGCTTTGCCCGGCATTCTGAAAACGGGAGAGTACCGCGGTGCGTACCGCCACTTCCAGGTCTGCGTCGGCCAGGACGATGAAGGCGTCGGAGCCACCCAGCTCCAGCACGCTTTTCTTGAGGTGGGCGCCGGCAGCGGCCGCGACCCGGCGCCCGGCCGCTTCACTGCCGGTGAGGGTCACGGCGTGCACACGGGAATCCGCGATAAGCTGTTCGGTCTGCGCGGCGCCAATCATCAGGGTACGGAACACCGCGGCGGGAAAGCCGGCGTCGGCGAACACCCGTTCTATGGCCAGGGCGCACTGCGGGACATTGGAGGCATGTTTCAGCAAGGCGGTGTTGCCCGCCGCCAGGGCCGGCGCGGCGAAGCGAAACACCTGCCACAACGGAAAATTCCAGGGCATGATGGCGAGTACGGTACCCAGGGGCTGGTAGGCCACCAGACTCTTGCCGGCATCGGAGGCAATAACTTCATCCGCGACAAAGGCCGGGGCGTGTTCGGCATAGTAATCGCAGGCCAGGGCGCATTTTTCCACCTCGGCACGCGCCTCCCGCCCGAGCTTGCCCATTTCCGTGGTGATCAGCCCGGCCAGCTCTTCTATATTATGTCTCAGCACCTCGGCGGAACGGTGCAGCAGGCGGCAGCGCTCGGTCACCGGCGTGGACGCCCACACGGGCGTGGCCAAGGCGGTCTCCGCCACGGCGCGCTCGATTTGCGCGTCTTCCCAGGCGTCGCATTCCCACACGGCTTCGGCGGTGGCGGGATTGATGGAGGTGAGGGCCATGCCACAAGTATACGCCGCGAGCGCGGGTGAAACACCTTGACCTTGGCCGGTGCAGCCGCGACAATCCAGCCGCGCCGCACAGAAGAAACGGAGTGGAGATCTTGCTAGCCATGAAGAAACACGTCATTTGTGTCCTGGGCGGCACCGGATTTGTCGGCCGTCACCTGGTCAACCTGTTGGCGGCCTCCGGCCATCGGATACGCGTGCCTTCCCGCCACCGGGAACGGCATCGGGAATTGCTGGTCTTACCCTCGGTCCAGGTCGTTGATGCGAACATTCACGATACCGAGGTGCTGCGAGAAGTAATCAAGGGATGCGACGCCGTCATCAACCTGGTCGCCATCCTCAACGAATCCGGCCAGAACAACTTCCGTGCCACGCATGTCGCCCTTCCCCACCAGGTCGCGCTGGCCTGCCGCGAGCACGGCGTCAGGCGACTGCTGCACATGAGCGCGCTCAACGCGGATGCCAAGCACGGGGCGAGCCACTATTTGCAGTCCAAGGGGGAAGGCGAAGATGTGGTGCACGCCGCGGCTAATGAAACCTTGCAGGTCACCAGTTTTCGCCCCGCGGTGATCTTCGGTCCCGGCGATCATTTCTTCAACAACTTCGCCGGATTGTTGAAAAGGGCGCCGGGGATATTGCCGCTCCCCTGTCCCAATGCCCGTTTCGCGCCGGTATATGTGGGCGATGTGATTCATGCCTTCCACAAGGCCCTCGACAACAAGGCCACATTCGGCCAACGCTACGAATTGTGCGGCCCGCGCGTCTACACCATGCAGGAACTCATGGCCTACACTGCCCGGATATTGGGGGTGAAGCGCGACCTGTGGAGCTTGTCGGACGCCATGTCGCGGTTGCAGGCACGTCTGATGCAATTGCTTCCCGGCAAGCCCTTTACCCTGGACAACTACCGGTCGCTGCAGGTCGACGCGGTGTGCGCGGGGGAATTTCCCGCCCTGTTCGAGCTCACACCGACGGCCGTCGAGACCGTGGTACCCTATTATCTGGGTCGGCGCGATCAGCACGCCATGTTTGACGCCATTCGCGTGCAGGCGCGCCACGATTATTAGCGGCTCGGCCGCGACGGCGCAGCTTGCGGAGCATGCCTTGCAGATTTACCAGGTAGGCGGATCGGTGCGGGATAAATTATTGGGCCTGCCGGTCGCGGACCGGGACTGGGTGGTGGTGGGCGCGACGCCCCAGGAGATGGAGGCCCTCGGTTATCGCCTGGTCGGCAAGGACTTCCCTGTTTTCCTTCACCCCCAGACCCACGAAGAGTACGCCTTGGCGCGCAAGGAACGCAAGGTCGGTCCGGGATACAAAGGTTTCAGTGTACATGCCACTCCCGATGTGAGCCTGGAAGAGGATCTGCAGCGCCGCGACCTCACGATCAACGCCATGGCCCTGGCGCCGGACGGCGGCCTGATCGATCCTTTCGGCGGCGCCGCCGACCTCGAACGGCGCCTGCTGCGCCACGTTTCACCGGCCTTCAGTGAAGACCCGGTGCGCATCCTGCGCGTCGCCCGTTTCGCCGCGCGCTTTGCCCCCCAGGGCTTCGAGGTGGCAGAGGAAACCCTGGCACTGATGCGCGCCATGGTGACGGCGGGAGAAATTGACGCCTTGGTACCGGAACGGGTGTGGGCTGAACTGGTGCGGGCCTTGGGCGAGGCCACTCCGTCGCGCTTCTTTGAAGTGCTGCGGGCCTGCGGGGCGTTGCGGATATTGCTGCCGGAACTGGACCAATTGTTCGGCGTACCGCAGCCGCGCCAGCATCATCCCGAAATTGATACCGGCGTGCATGTCATGCAGGTGGTAGACCGGGCGGTGCAACTATCGGCGGACCCGCAGGTATGCTTCGCCACTTTGCTGCATGACCTGGGAAAAGGCCTTACGCCGCGCGATGAGTGGCCGCGCCACGTCGGCCATGAAGAGCGGGGGCTGGCGTTGGTAGAGGACGTATGTCGACGCCTGCGTGCACCCAAGGAATACCGTAACCTGGCCCTGTTGACGGCCAAGTATCATGGCATTTGCCACCGTGCCGAGGAACTGCGCCCCGCCACCTTGCTGGATACCTTGCAGGCGCTGGATGCCTTCCGCAGGCCGGCGCGTTTCCGGCGGTTCCTGCTGGCCTGTGAGGCCGATTCCACCGGGCGTCCGGGCCACGAACTGCAGGCCTATCCGCAAGCGGCATTATTGCACCGCGCGCTTGAGGTCGCCTCATCCGTCGATGCCGCCGCCCTCGCCGCCGGGGGTCTGAAGGGGGAGGCGTTGGCCGCCGAACTGCGCCGCCAACGCATCAGCGCCATCCGCCTCTCTCGCGGCGAACAAGGTAAGATAGAGGATAATCGCGATTCATAGAATAACGCGGCTCATCCTCATACGGCGCATCCGCGTCACTGAACATCAGCCATGAAATATATCGTTGAAATGCTGTTCTCACCGCCCGGCCTCAATATCGCGATCGCCGGGATATGCCTGATTTTCTGGAGGCTCTGGCGGCGCGGCGTCACCGCGCTGTTGGTAGGCGACGTCGTCCTGTTGTATGCGCTGAGCCTGCCGCCGACCGCGACGGCGCTGATGTCGATCCTGCAGCCCTATCCGGCTTTGCATCCGAAGAATATAAGCGTCTCCCGGGCGCAAGCCATCGTGGTGCTAGGCGCCGGGCGCTACAGCAATGCGCCCGAATATGGCGGCGATACCGTTTCTTCATTCGAATTGATGCGCCTGCGTTACGCCGCGCGTCTCTACCGCATGAGTCATCTGCCCTTGGTAATGGTGGGCGGGACGACCGACACGGAACGTGGGAGGACACCGGAATCTGTGTTGATGAAAAGATCGGCCATGGAGGATTTCGGCGTGCCGGTAGCTTGGACCGAGGAACGCAGCAGCAGCACTGCCGAGAATGCAGCGAACGTCGCGACATTGTTGCGTGAACACAATATTCATCGCATATTGCTGGTGACCCAGGCCTGGCATATGCCGCGGGCAATGTGGGCCTTCCAGCACAGCGGCATCCAGGCCATTCCCGCTCCCACGGGCTTTATTCTCGCAAATGACAGTGAGCGCGACTATTCATGGCTGCCAAGCGCGCGGGCCATGTATGAGGTCCGTCTGGCATTTCATGAAATCGCCGGAATCCTGTGGTACAGACTCACCGTGCATTGATCCGCAATAAATTGAATGAATCCTGGAAAGATTGATCCTGCCAACTTGCAGCCGGCCGCTCGGCGCAGGCCATGAACGCTGTCAACAGTAGATGCATGCAGGGTAGTCAACTATGCGCTGAAACCATGGCAATGACGCTGACTGTTATCGCCACATCTAAATTTTCATATATGTTGTCAACACAGCTATATTCATGCTTAATCACGCCTTCTACATCATGCGTTCCGTCGTCTTGTGCTCTTTTTCGCCTTGGACGAATTTCATACAGGCTACGGCGATTTTGTCAATCGGCAATACGACATCCACACATCCCAATTTTACGGCAGAGCCTGGCATGCCCCATACCACACTGGAACTCTCGTCCTGGCAAACGGTAGGAGAGCCGGCGTCATGCATCTCTTTCATCCCTGTTGCGCCGTCGTCTCCCATGCCGGTCAGCAGCACACCGACCGCATTGGGACCGGCATTCTGGGCGATGGAGCGAAACAGGACGTCCACACTGGGTCGATGGCGGTTTACGGGCAATTCGTCGCTTAAGCGACAACGATAGCGGGCCCCGTCCCGGATTACCAGCAGATGCCTACCACCGGGCGCCACATAAACGTGACCGGGCAGGATCAGATCACCATCCTCCGCCTCTTTCACCTGCAACGACGAGCTACGGTTCATACGTTCCGCGAATGGCCTGCTGAACGCCTCGGGAATGTGTTGAGCTATCACTATCGCCGGCGAGTCTGCCGGCAGCATTTGCAGCACATCGCGTATCGCCTCGGTCCCTCCCGTGGATGCGCCAATGGCTATGATTCGGTCGGTTGTCTTAAAATGCTTTTTGACAGCCTTTGGCGGTAGCACGATATCCGCATTGAACTTGTCGGGGACGGATTTTGGCTCACTAGGTGTTCGCAAGTTCGCCCCCGCCGCCATCTTGACCTTGGCTCTAATTTCTTCTCCAAAGTCGGCCAGCGTATTAGCGGTGTCTATCTTGGGTTTCGTGACAAAATCAACTGCGCCCTGCGCCAGCGCCTCCAAGGTAACGTCCGCGCCACCTTGAGTCAGCGAAGATATCATTACTACAGGCATTGGCCGCAATCTCATCAGGTTGCGAAGAAAGGTCAGGCCGTCCATGCGAGGCATCTCAACATCAAGGGTCAAGACGTCGGGATTCAATGCCCTGATACGCTCGCGCGCCATATAAGGATCCGAGGCGACCCCCACAACCTCGATCTCCGGATCAGCACCGAGCAATCTAGCCAGAATCTTTCTGATCAATGCCGAGTCATCGACTATCAGTACTTTTATCCTACGTTTCATAGCGAAAGACTCGTCATAATGATGTCTGCATCCATTGACACACCTGTGTTGTACACACCCCTATCTCAAGACCGCCTGCACAAGGCTTATCATCGCCAGCGACGTCGGCGGCCATAGCCAAACCTTTCTTATCCATCGCCCGTGGTCATCAAAACGCCGGGGGATCAAAACAGCTCTACGCTTCCATGCGTCGGTCGCTTCTTCAGCTGCTCCATGTACTCTCCCTCGCGCCCGACGATCAAACCAGCATGACGCCTGCGCAGCTTCTTGACCCTGACTTTCCCGGTCGCGGGGAAATAGATCACCTTACGCGGATAGATATCCCCCAGGTCTTCTGAAATGATCGGCAGCTTTTCCGTCTCTAGAAATTTCCTGACAAACCGTATGTTATGCCGCCCAATATCGGATAAATTGGCAAGGATTCGGCCGCCACCCACGACCTTGATCTCGAGGTTCTCGCGCCTTCCCCCGCTCTTTAGTATAGAGTTGATCAATAATTCCATAGCAAACGCGCCGTAGCGTGCCGCCTCGTCCGGGATGGGATCGTAACCGCCGTCTCTCATGGAATTGGTTGTGCTGGGCAACATGAAATGGTTCATACCGCCTATACCAAATACTCGATCGCGGATGCAGGCGGAGATGCATGAGCCAAGCACCGTTGCAATTGCCTCGTCCTGCATGGTCACATAATACTGTCCCGGCTGGAGCTTGGCGCTTACGCGCCCAAACCGGGAATCCCAGTAACGCCTGATGTTCTCGAAACCAGGCAGGGCATTCCCCACGATCTGCCCTTTCTGAATGCTGTTCTCAAACACGGACATGCTCAGTACTTCTTCCGATACATAGTGCTTCCCGTCATTTCGAATCTGCCGGTCACCTTAAACAGAGTTTCCGAATGCCCTATAAACAAATAGGAATGATCCGCCATGACGTCCGCAAAGCGTTCAAAGATCTTGCGCTGGGTCTCCTTATCGAAATAAATCACTACATTTCGGCAAAATACTACGTCTATGGGCCCCTTTACCGGCCAGTCTTCCACTAGATTGATTCGACGAAAGGTGATCATATCGCGCAATTCCCGGACTACCCGCGCCTGCCCGCTATTGCCTCCCTTGCCGCGAAGAAACCACCGCTTTAATATTGCCTCGCCGATTCCGGCGACCCTGTCCAGGGGATACACACCTCGCTCGGCTCTGGCTAAAACATCGGTATCCAAGTCGCTGGCCAAAATCCTGCAATCCCAATCCGGATTCGAATCCAGCGTTTCCCTTAGTACTGTGGCGATGGAATAGGGTTCTTCTCCTGTCGAGCAGCCCGCCGACCAGATCCGCAACCGGCGGCTGGCCGCCTTCCTAATCATTAATTCGGGAAGAACCTTATTCCTGAGAAATTCGAAGTGGTGCTTTTCCCTGAAGAACGAGGTGAGATTTGTGGTTATGGCGTTAATCATCGCGCCGAGCTCCGTCTCGGAATTTGCTTCCAGATATTCGCAGTATTGCGAAAAGTCCTCGAGCTTTAGCGTCCGCAACCTGCGCACCAAACGCGCATAGACCATGTCGCGCTTAGCGTCACTCAGGACGATACCGGTCTGCGCCCCCACCAAGCGGCGGATGTATTGGAAGTTTCGTTCACTGAACCGATACTCCTTCTCTCCCAATTCTCTTATTTCTTCCGCTAGCATTGCGCCTCTCTTATGCCATATATACAGCGATAAGCCCTAACGCCTTTATGAGCTCCATCAAAATCACTTCCGCTCATCGTCGCCCCTGTCGGCGGGAGGATTTTTCCTCGTTCCTTTCCCTCGCGCTTTTGCGTGACGACTGATGGCGGCGAGGCGCCGCGGTCTGGCGAACCAGCAACGCCGGCCCTTCCAATGTCCGCGCACTTGCACGGTCATCGGCATTGAAGGAGTTCATGAGCGCCCGCAAGCCGCACGCGTGCGCGTCTAGCTTCGTGTTTTTCCCCGGTACCGGTTCGGTCGTAAGGGTGCGATTGAGGGTGAACGCACAGTTGGATAATATGCGTAATTCAGTCCTCGGTGGAATTCCATTCCTCTTTGGCACGTCGATGTCGAGCAAGGCCAAGTTGAGGTTTGTCGACCTAACCATCCTGCGCGCTTGCGCTCGGGACATGACTTTCATGACTTCGACGCCGACGCTCCTCAAGGTGAAGACACCATCTGGCACATCGATGCTGTCTCGTCCATCGCAGGTATCGCTGCCATTTCAATTACCCCCAATCCTTATGAAGCTTGCGTTTAGTCTTAATAGGGTAGTTGGAAATTGGCGACGATTGCCCTGGCTGCAGATGCTCCGTCATTTGCGGCCAAGAACCCGCACACATCAAGGGATGCAATGTCTCTACCCAGGAGATGGACGGCGGCCCAGAATGTATCGTCGTCATGACGGCTCAGACCGTTTCAATCGCGGCGGCATGCACCGCCTCTGCCTTCTCCAGGGTCACGCTGCCTTTCGAGGTAATGGCTATGAGGGCTGGTTCTTCTGCAAAATACCGTACGCGCTCATGATCCTGTGAGATATATTCCCCGGGCTGCATATGGTCCTCATCAAGCTCAATGCCGATCCTTGCCCTCCGGAATGGATAACGTCATACGGCCGCCATACTTTAGGGGTTTGTAACGTTGGCTGACGCAGGGAGGGGTCATTGACCGTCTAGTCGATCAATTCTGTGGCGATAACGCCGCTTGAATCGTGCCGGGTCCAGTCCATCTGTTCTATCCGGGACTCCCGCGAGACGCGTATGGACATCGCGCTTGAGTCAAGGTGTTGACAAAGGGCGGGAAATCTTGGCGCATGAGTCTGTTATTGAAGGACGATACGCCGGGTTGACGGCCGCAAGGGGAGAGCTTGGACATGACCGCATTGCAGCCCGCCAACGGTTTTTTTCGCGCCAGTAGCGCTTTTAGCATGTATCGAATTTTGCTTGCTAATTAATATGATGCCGAATGGGTAGCTTTTTAAGCTTTTATATTTTCTTGAAATTATTTTACCGCCGCCCTTGGTTCGCTTGTATTGACTTCCCAACCTTCTCGTGCCAGTCTCAAATCGTGACCGCTATACATTAGGGTGAGCCGGAGCGAACATTGCGGTCACCCCGCTGTTCATTTCATCCACCTGCCTAATTAAAAAACGGGAGGTTTCTTATGTATGGAGTGCGCCATGTCATTGAGGGTGAGTTTCCTGAATTTCAAAGAGCAATCAATCGCCTCAAAAACAAGGATCCCGATTTCACACGCTTACTCGTTGAATATGATGAAACCGACAAGAGGATCTACGGATTGGAACAGCAAAGCGTGCCTATTTCAGATGCCCACTTTGGCGACCTCAAGCGACATCGCTTAGTGCTCAAAGATCAACTTTATTCCATCCTCAAGCAGCAAACTTTCTCTTAGTAGCTATCTTCATCGCCGAGGGGCCGTTGTTAACTCCACGGCCCCTCGTTTTTTGTCCTTGATACGCCGGAGCGATGATGCCGCGGCCGCTCACGATGAAAGCACCGCCTCCAGTTCGGCGAAGGTAACGGCGATCTCCCCCGGAATGATGTTCATACCGAGCTGTCGGCCGATTTGAGTCGCCGAGAATATTCCCCGAATCCGTTGCGAATCGCTTTCACCGCTTCTTTCCGCGACCAAAGCATGCTGACGGCCGAATTGGCTAAGCGTCGCCACGATATCCCCGACCCTGGCGCGAAATACGTCGCGCATATGCAGGACGTCCAATTGTGTTTGCGGAGTCATGATATCCCGCACCAGGATCTCACTGCGGGTGTCGCCCGTGCGCTGCCGATGCTTCACGGGCTTCTCGCCAAGGATATCGGTGGCGGTGATCAAGCCGACGATCCGTTGTTCGCCGTCCGATACCAGCAGCAGACGCACGCCCGCATCAATCATGCGTTGATTAGCGGATTCGATCGACCTTCCAGGATCGATGGTAATGGCGTGGACGCGCCCCAAGTCGGTCATCACCGCCAGAGCCGGCGATTCCAGGGTGACTTTGTGCATGGGCGCAGCGGGGCGACAATACATTGCCTTCGGGGCCAGAATATCATGAGGTAACGGTAGATAGGGCTGGGTCATAACAGCACCCTCCGAAATCGAAATGCACATTAACCAGACATTAACGACGGCTGTACTCAGGTAGAACAGCGACTCCAGGTATAGCGACAATTGATTAGATAGACGCAGCGCCACTCAAGTTCCATCTCTGATTACGGACACATTGCGCATCAATCGACGGGGCTTATTTGCAGCTTTCCGAAGGTGGCGGTACGAGTACAATATGCCCCAGGCATCGAATGGAGAGGATTCATTATGTCATTGGCGACGAAACAATGTGTTCCATGCCAGGGCGGCATTCCCCCGCTGAGCCGCGACACGGCAGAGACATACCTCAAAGACACGCCGGGATGGGAATTATCGGCTGACGCAACGCGCATCCAACGCAAATTCAAGTTCCGTGACTTCGCAAACGCCATATCGTTCGTCAATCGCATCGGCGAATTGGCGGAAAGCGAGGGACATCATCCTGACATCGCCTTTGGGTGGGGATACTGCACCGTCACCCTCTACACACACAAGATCAAGGGCCTGCATGAAAACGATTTCATCATGGCGGCAAAGATGAATGAACAATATGCCGCCGATTGAACGGGATGGGCGATTCGGGCCCTAGAGTTGTAACCGCGCGAAGATTTCATAGAGGGTCAGAAGGATCTCGACGACGATCAGAATCACGATGTACCATTCGACCCGGAGGCTGCGCTTGTGCTGCATCAGATCCAGCAAGGTCTCGGCGGTACGGGAAATCAGATCGAGCTTACGCTCCAGCGCCAGGTGGCGCTCGCGCAATTCGTATTCGTCCTCGAGCCGCACAAAAAGGCGTTCCAATTCCGGTTGCTCCCACAGAATCTCGGGCTTTTCGTCGATCTCGACGCGGCCGACGGTGGTGTGCTGAATCATCAAGGTTCCGCCTATGTGCCGCAACAACTCCACGTCCTTAAATGCCGTGCGGCCTTTGTGTTGCAGCCTATCCGCCAGCGGCTCGATACGATCAAAGACATCACCCACGCGTTTTTCATAATGATCGAGGACGACGCTCTTTGCGAGGATATCCGCCACTACCTGCAGACGCTCCAGGCGGGAGTCTTTGAGGGAGATGACGTTATTTTCCACCCGCTCGTCCCTGCTCGCATCTATGTTGATGTCGATGGTCTCGGTATCGGGGATATCGAATGGATCACGAATCAGATGCCTGATGTGATTTATAAAAGAAACCTGCCCGGCGGGATCGAGGTTGAACATCACCACCGCACCGTAACGAAACAAGACCGCGTAACCCTGATCGCCGGCGCTGATGATCAGCGGCAATTCCGGCAGTAGGCGGCTGGACTCCAATCCCCTCAAATCCAGTCTGCGCCCGACGAACAGGGCGCAGACCTTCACCAGGGTCCTATGGGGAATCAATTCAGTATGCATAGAGATACGGCCGGCTGTAGGTCTTCGCGGAGTCTAGCGCAATGCCCCGTCATCGGCCAAGAAGTCCGGCCTACGTTGGCCAGCCCACCCCCAGAGCACCCAACATATGGTTTTTCAGGGAATTTTTAGTCGGCGGCCGTTCCCGGGTGGATCATGAGGCGCGGCCCATGGATTATGGTAAGCTGTGAGGTGTCATCCGAATCTGCAAATTTATTATCGCTACATACCGCACTCCGCAAAGGAGGCGGCAGGGCAGGTTTCTTTCGAGTACTATACTGATGAGTTATGCCAACACCTCCATCCTCGTCGTGGATGATGAAGAATCGAATCGGGATATCCTGTCACGGCGCCTCATCAAGGAGGGCTACGCCGTCACGGTGGCCGAGGGGGGCAAACAGGCTTTGGACATGCTGCGCCTGGAACGCTATGACCTGGTGCTGCTGGACATCATGATGCCGGGAATCGACGGTTACGAGGTGCTGCGGCGCATCCGTGCGGAGCCCGTCCTCCACGACATCCCCGTCATTATGGTAACCGCTCTCGGCGATGAATCCAGCATCAAGCGCTGTCTGGCCCTGGGCGCCACCGATTATGTTGGGAAACCCTTCGAACTCACTTTCCTTAAATCCCGTATCCGGCAAGCGATCCTTGCCTTGAGCAATCTGCGTCGCTCGAACGCTGAAACGGTAACCCCCGCCGCCACCATCCTGGTAGTGGAAGACGATGAGGTAAACAGGGATTTACTGGCGCGCCGCCTTGGCAAGGCCGGTTACACCACCCATGTCGCCGCCAATGGCGTCGAGGCGCTGAAGCTGATCAATCAACATGTCTATGATCTGATCTTGTTGGACATCATGATGGCGCAATTGGACGGATACCAGATTCTGCAGAAAATCCGCACGCGCGACACGTTCAAGGATACCCCCATCATCATGATTTCCGCCCTGGCCGATGCGGCAAGCATCGCGCGCTCCATGGAACTGGGGGCGAACGACTACATCATGAAACCCTATAATGGCGCCATTCTCAATGAACGGGTGGTCAAAGTTTTGAGTAATCAACGCGGTCCGAGCGTCAACTAAAAGCAAGCGACCAGCGTGCTAATCCGCGTCCTTGGCGCAGCGAAATCCCACATCGATATATTTCGATCCGGGCTGCATATAGAGCCGATAGGCGGTGCGGTAAAATTGCGAAAGGGCGTAATGGCCTAAACCGCCCCAGCCGCCGCCGCGCACCACTTTGTATTTCTCACCGAAGGTCTTGTCGGTGTATCTGTTTCCGGGATAGGGCATGTACCAATCCTTCACCCATTCCATGACGTTGCCGGCCATATCCATCACCCCGTAAGGCGAGGCCCCCTGGGGATAGGACCCCACCGGCGCCACGCCGAACTCCCAGTCATCCACCTCCCCGGCATTGAGCCGGTGGTTGTCCCATTTATTTCCCCACGGATATTCCCGGCCGTCGCTGCCGCGCGCCGCCTTCTCCCACTCCGCCTCGGTGGGCAGGCGTTTTCCGACCCAGTTGCAGAAATTATGGGCATCGAACCAATTTACCTCGGCCACCGGCAGAGGATCCAGCTTGGCCTGGCGGGCGGCAATGGCCTTCATCAATGCATCACGCTGCATGGTGCGGGTATCCATGTCCAAGTGAAAGGTATCGCTGGCCAGGCGACGCAAGGTCGGCAGATTGGCGATCGCCAACACATCCGGCGTCAATAGATAGCCGTTGTCCTTCCAGGAAGGAGGGAACCAATAGTTGGTCTTGCGCACGAACTCGCGGTACTGAGCGTTGGTCACTTCGTACTTGTCGATCTTGTAGGCCGGAAGATTCACCTTGTGCTGCGGATGCTCGTCTACATACCAGGGTTTCGAAGAGCCGTATTGTTTGGCCTGGTTGGTGGCATCCACCTTATCACTGCCCATGATAAATTCGCCGGCGGGAACCAATACCATTTCGCCCACCGCTTGCGGTGAGGGTTTCTTGCTTTCATTATCGGCGTGCACCGCCACCGCCCATGTCAGCAATACACACCCGCCCCATAGCCACTTGTTGCCTACCATCTCATCTACCTTTTGTATTGGCCGGTGGCCGCCCAAACCGCACGCGGTATCCCGGTCACCGCGTATCCGCTAACATGGACCCGCCGGAATAACAGCCCGAACCCGAGAATCCTTATGATAAAAACTCTCTCCATCCCTACCCGCGGCCAAGGTCTCCATGCCATCACCACGGAACTGGCGGCCTTGATCGAAGGCTCCGGGCTTGACCAAGGCCTGTGTACCGTCTTTATCCGCCACACCTCGGCGAGCCTGCTCATTCAGGAAAATGCCGACCCCTCGGCGCGCCATGACCTGGAAAGCTGGTTGAATCGCCTGGTGCGGGAGGACGACCCGCTCTATACCCACACCCTGGAAGGCCGCGACGACATGCCTTCCCACATCAAGGCAGCGCTGACCGCCACCTCCCTCGCCATTCCCATCCTCGACAGTCGCCTGGCATTGGGTACTTGGCAGGGTATCTATCTGTGGGAACACCGCCGCCGCGGCGACAACCGGGAGGTGGTGGTCCATCTCGGTCCCTGAATGAGCAGTCTTACACCCCGGGTAGCCCATTAATTCACGCTTCGATTCCGCACCCCACAGGCGCTTCTCAATTCCCCGCCGTCTTGCTCCGCCCGCCACCGCCCAACGCAGCTTAAGCGGGCCCGGAGGCCAGCTTGTGCGCCGCCCGCGTCGTCTCGGGAAGTCGATAGCGGGTGGTGCAGCGCAGCACATATTCCACGGCGGTATCCAGCGCGATGCGGTGCCCGACGGAGATATATAAGGGGCGAATGCCGTGGCGGGTGCGCAGTACCATGCCGATCACCTCGTCTTTGTCGTACAAAGCCTGCCTGGCCCCTTTATCTTCCGCCAGCGGCGCATGACTGCCCACCAGGCGGCTCTTCGCCACGCCGATGGCGGGCAGATCGGTCAACACCCCCAAGTGGCAGGCGATACCGAAGCGCCGCGGGTGGGCCTGTCCCTGCCCGTCGCACAATAACATATCCGGCAGGCGCCGCAGCCTCCGCAAGGCATCCAACACCGCCGGGACCTCGCGGAACGACAGCAGCCCCGGGATATAGGGAAACACCGTGGGACGGCGGGCGACGGCATATTCCTGCGGCTTCAAGTCCGGGAAACTCAGGACCGCCACCGCGGCGCGGGTCACAGTGCCTTGCTCTTCAAACCCCACATCGACACCCGCCACGGTGTCGATGCGGGAAAAGCGGTCGACGGCGATCACTTCGCCGCTCAAGCGCCGCTGCACGGCGATCGCCTCGGCGGGGGTGACATCCCAACGATGGCGATGGTGGATATGCATGGCGCTCAAGCCGATCTCGTGCCGCACCGCAATGAGCTACGGCAGCATCTTCTGGACCTTGCGTACGTCCGCCAGCTCCTGTTCGGAATAGACGCCTTCCAGACCCTTAGACGGATCGATATTGGCATGGGGCATGAACAACAGGTCCACCAGGTCCTTGGCGTTTTGATCATTAACATCCCAACCGCCCGCGGCCAACTCGTGCAAGGTGGATGAATAGCTGTATCCACTGGCGGCAAACACCCGAACGACGAAATCCTTGCGCTTCTCGGGCGCTAAACGCATCGGGCTGGCCGGTATATTCTCGGCGAGCTTGGTGTATTCGTCCGCCAGGTGTCGCAAGGCCGCCTTGTCCCCGACGGGCACCGGCTTGCCCGGCTTGTCCGCAGCAGAGCATGCCGCCAACAGCAATCCCACCAACAACAGACCGATCTTCCACATGGCGTCCCCCTATTCGCGCTCGCCCGCATGTTCCAGGGCCTGCACGACTTTGTCGTTGCTTTCCCTCATGCCCAGCATCAGCGGGGTCAGGCCGTCCTGGGTACGCAGGGTGTAATCCGCGCCGTGGCTCAACAATATGCTTACCACCTTGTCGTGGCCGCGGGCGGCGGCCCAATGCAGGGCCGTCCAGCCCTCGTCTTTTTCTTTATCGTTGACCGTCGCACCGTGTTCCAGCAGAACCTTCACTACCGCCGCATGGCCTTTCATGGCCGCGCGCATCAGGGGCGTCCATCCGGACTGGTCTCGCGCGTTCACATCCGCGCCATGGGCCAGCAGCAATTTCACCAACTCGGCGTTCCCCATCAGTGCCGCGTGGCTCAAAGCGGTCCAACCGTAATTGTTCCGGGCGTTGACATCGGCGCCCTTGGCGATCAGCGTCGAGACCGCGGCGCGGTCCCCGGCAACGACCTTATCCATCAAGGGGGTATTCTTGTCACAGCCCGCCAGCAGGGCACACCCGGCCACCACCACTATCCACACTATGCGCCGCATCAGCCGCCACTCTCACTATTCGGATCAATGCATTATTTTAGCATCATCCGCATCACGACCCGCGCCGCCCGAAATTCCAGTATGATATGTGCACAAATATGATTCAGACCCGGAGAGGACGTGCCTCATGCCCATGCCCATGTACAAGTGCCCGCGCTGCCGCAACTTGAGCATCCCTCTCAAGGATAAATACCGGGCAGGAATCTGGGGAATCATCTACTGCGATCACTGCAAGGCCAAATTGTGTGCCTATCCGCTGCTGCTCGCCGCCCTGTACCTGGTCTACGTCTGGGATATCGCCTGGTTCGCCGGATTATACTACTTTACCAAGAACTTAATGGATTTCGTCTATATGGTCATGGGCTGGCTGATACTCGATGCCTTCAATGTCTCCTTCATGCCCCTGGCGGTGATGAAAGGCAGTCCGCGCTACTGACCCCAGCTCTCCATGGCACGCGTCTTAGGCATCGGCATCGCCACCCTGGATATCATCAACACCGTGGACGGCTATCCGGCCGAAGACGCCGAGGTCCGCGCGCTGAACCAACAACTGCGCCGCGGCGGCAACTGCGCCAACACCCTGGTAGTGCTGCAACAACTCGGCCACCACTGTGCGTGGGGCGGCGTGTTGGCGGCCGAAGCGGACGCCCGGCCGGTGCGCCAGGACCTGGAACGGCACTGCATCGATCTCGGCGCAACACGGATTATTGATCACGGCAAGATCCCCACCTCGTACATCACCCTCAACCGGCGCAACGGTTCGCGCACCATCGTCCATTACCGCGATCTGCCCGAATTCGGCTACGCGGACTTCGCCCGTATCGACCTGCGTGGCTACGACTGGCTGCACTTCGAAGGTCGTAATGTCGCCGAGACCCGGCGCATGCTGGGACTTGCCGAGGAGACGGTACCCGGCACCCCCCGCTCGGTGGAGATCGAAAAACCGCGCCCGGATATCGAAAGGCTGTTCCCGCTGGCCCATATCCTGCTGTTCTCGCGCCACTTCGCCCTCGCCCACGGCTATGAGGAACCGCGCCGATTCTTGGAGGCTGTCGCCGCGGAAACCCCCGCCGTCCCCCGATTTCTGGCATGGGGGGAGGCGGGGGCCTATGGTTTGGATCACGACGGCCGACTCTGTCACAGCCCCGCCTATCCGCCCCCGCAGATGGTAGACACGATCGGTGCCGGCGACGTCTTCAACGCCGGCATCATCGATGCCTTGTTGCGTGGCGTCGCTCCCCAGAAGGCGCTGCACCAGGCCTGCCGGCTCGCGGGGGGCAAGTGCGGTCGGGAGGGTCTCGGTGGCATTGCTCCCTTGACCAGAGAACTCCCATAGGGGATTTTGCTCTAATCCACTAATTATTATTGCAAATTTTTGTACGCGCCCAACCCGCACTATCGGCGCGGGGCAGGTCTTGCTTGCATTTCCAATTGCAGTCGGGCCATCATGTTCGAGTCAGTGAGAAACCGGCCAATGAGCCGCAAACACACCAGGCCCCATTCGACCGGCCGCGCGACGGAGGCTGTATGAACCCTCCCGACACTTCGTCTTTGCGATCCATTTTGCGCAGCGGGCGCCTCGCGGCGCTGTTGCTGTTCGCCCAGATGGGAATTTGCCCGGCACAGGCCGGCGTCACGCACGACACCACCCCGGCGGGACATCCCACCCTCAGTCAGTTCCTCGACTCGGTGTCGATCCATTCGAGCGTCTCCACCACATGTCTCGACGCCCCTGCCCACGCCGGCCAGCCATCCTGCAACGGGGGGAAAACAGGCGTCGAAGACGCCACTACCCTCGCGTACCTCACCAGACCCTCTCCCACCAAGCTCCGCCAGCGGCCGGACCAGCCGGGCTATCTGATGCCGATGAATACGACCTACGCCGCCTTCGCCCTACTCAGTAACAGCAGCGACATCAAATGACGTCCTGAAAGGACCACGCCGGCCAAGCCATCCCCTGCTCCACGCCGCGTCATCAGGCCTTGAGCCGGTAGCCGGTTTTAAAGATCCACCACACCGCCACCAGACACAAGGCCAGGAATACCAGCGTCATACCCAGGCTGACGGGGGCGCCGATGTCGGATACGCCGTAAAAACTCCAGCGGAAACCGCTGATCAGGTAGACCACCGGATTGAACAGGGTAATCTTCTGCCAAATCGGCGGCAGCATGCTGATGGAATAAAAACTGCCGCCGAGAAAGGTCAGTGGCGTGACGATCATCAAGGGCACGATCTGCAATTTCTCGAAGCCGTCTGCCCAGATGCCGATGATGAAGCCGAACAGGCTGAAGGTCACCGCGGTCAGCACCAGGAAACCGATCATCCACAAGGGATGTTCGACATGGTAGGCCACAAAGAAGCGCGCGGTAATCAGGATAAGGACACCGAGAATGATCGACTTGGAAGCAGCGGCCCCGACGTAGCCGATGACAATCTCCATGGTGGAGACGGGCGCGGACAGCACTTCGTAGATGGTGCCCGTGAACTTGGGAAGATAAATGCCGAAGGAAGCGTTGGAGATGCTTTCATTGAGCAGCGTCAGCATGATCAGCCCGGGGATGATGAAGGCGCCGTAGCTGACCCCGCCGATCGTACCGACCCGCGTACCGATCGCCGCCCCGAACACTACGAAATACAGCGAGGTCGACAATACCGGCGAGGCGATGCTCTGCATCAGGGTCCGCCAGGCGCGGGCCATTTCGAATAGATAGATGGCGCGGATCGCGTACACGTTCACGGCTATTTCCTCACCAGGCTGACGAAAATCTCCTCCAGCGAGCTTTCGCTGGAATGCAGATCCTTAAAGTCTATGCCATGGTCGGTAAGGCGGCGCAACAGGGCCGCGATGCCGGTTTGTTCCCGTTGCACGTCGAAAGTGAATATCAGCTCGTTGCCGTCGGGGGACAATTCCAGTGGCTGATCGGCCAGTTCATCCGGGATACTGGCCAGCGGCGTCTGCAGATGCAGCCTCAGCTGCTTCTTGCCGAGCTTCTTCATCAATGCGGTCTTTTCCTCCACCAGAATCAGATTGCCCTTGCTGATTACGCCGATGCGATCGGCCATCTCCTCGGCCTCCTCAATATAATGGGTGGTGAGGATGATGGTCACGCCGCTTTCCCGCAGGTCGCGCACCATCTCCCACATGTCGCGACGCAATTCGACGTCGACGCCGGCGGTGGGCTCGTCCAGGAACAGGATCTGAGGTTCGTGTGCCAGCGCCTTGGCGATCATCACCCGGCGCTTCATACCGCCCGATAGGGTCATGATCTTGGAGTCCTTCTTGTCCCACAGGGAGAGGTCGCGCAGCAGCTTTTCGAGAAAGGCTGCGTTCGCGCGCTTACCGAACAGGCCACGACTCAAATTTACCGTGGACCAGACGCTTTCAAAGGCATCGGTGGTCAATTCCTGCGGCACCAGGCCGATCTTGGAGCGTGCCGCCCGGTAATCCACAACGATGTTATGGCCGTCGGCCAGCACTGTGCCGCCACTGGGATTCACGATGCCGCAGACGACGCTGATCAGCGTCGTCTTGCCGGCGCCGTTGGGGCCCAACAGGGCAAAAATCTCACCGCGTCTGATGTCCAGATTGATATTGTTGAGCGCCTGATAACCCGAGGCATATTGCTTGGTGAGATTGTTTATGGAAATGATCGCTTGCACACACCCCCCGGCCGCGCAGACTGGAATCCGCGGGAATTATAAACGATTCCGGTTTCCAGGATCGGGGATCGTACCGTGCTTGCAGCCTCCCGCGGTTTGGCAACGGGCGATCGGGCTCGGCCGCCGCGGAACAGCATGCCTTTCGCCTCACTACGGCAGCGAACGCCGCAGCCCGCGCTATCGCGCTAAGGCATGATTTTCTGTATGAGCTTCTTAATCAAGCCGGACTCGAACGGCTTGCCGATAATGGCCGACACCCCGATCTGATCGACGGCCGCCAGTCGTTCCATATCGGTTTCGGACGTCACCATCAATACCGGCGTGGCGACGTATTTTTGGTGGCCACGTATAAAGCCTATCAACTCCCTGCCGTCCATTTCCGGCATGTTGTAATCGGTCAGGATGAGATCATAGTTGTTTTGTTCCAGCAGCGGCATGGCCGTCGTGCCGTTTTCGGCCTCGGTTATCTTGTCAATGCCCACGTCACGCAAGGTCTTTTGGATATGCTGGCGCGAAAAGCGGCTGTCGTCGACGATCAGCACGGTAAGTTCCCCGGGATTGTATTTTTCCAGCTCCAGTTGTTCCGGCTCGATGAAGTCCAGGGTGGTGGCGAGCGCCTTTTTCAATTGATCGTATTCGAACGGCTTGGGAAGTATGGCGATGGCCCCGGCCTGGCGGATGGGCTCCAGATAGCGTATAGCCGTCTCACTGGAGATCAGAATGAAGGCGATCTCCCGCAGATCCTCGCGGGAACGCATGGTTTCGATCAGCTCAACCCCGGTCATGTCGGGCAAATGCATGGCACTGATCACCAGGTCGGGTTTATTTTGTTCCATGGAGTGCAGCGCCTCCCCTCCATTTTCCACGCAATTCAGGTGCTGAATGGCGGAAACGGTGAGAAATTCACGAATGATGTGGCGTTGGGTTGAAGACGGTTCGACCAAGACAACGGCCAGTTGCTCGAGATTGGCTGCTTTCATGAATGCTCTCGCTTATTATCCTTATCCGCGTGGCCGCAACCTTGACAGATGCACAATGCTGTCGCATTTGTTAGCGTGCACCTATCTATATCGAATCGTTCAGTCTTTTTATTAGTCGGTCCGGTCCGCGCAGGAGAAGCACCGGGGTACGGGACACGGCGCGCCGTTACGCGCCGGGCGTTTCCAGCCGATCGGCCTTACGCAAGGCCGGAAAGAGTCTGGCCCATACCCAGGTCACGACGATGGAGCCGATCCCGCCGAGGAGCGCCGACCCGACCGGCCCAGCCAGGCGCGCCACCACCCCGCTCTCGAATTCCCCCAGCTCGTTCGAGGCGCTGATGAACATCCCGGACACGGCGGAAACCCGGCCGCGCATGGGGTCCGGGGTGACGACCTGCACCAGACTCTGACGAATGAAAACCGATATGACGTCCGCCGCCCCCAGTACCACCAAGGCAACCAGGGAAAGCGTCAAATTCCGGGAAACGGCGAAGACAATGGTTGCCAAGCCGAATACCGACACCGCTCCCAACATCCACGACCCCGCATGGCGGTGTATGGGTCTGACGCTCAACAGCAGCGCCATCAAGCCCCCGCCTATAGCGGGACCGGACCGCAATAGACCAAACCCACCGGGGCCGATGCGGAGAATATCGTGCGCATATACCGGCAACAGCGCCGTTACGCCCCCCAGTAGCACGGCGACCAGATCCAATGAGATGGCGCCGAACACGACCTTGTTGGACCAAATATATATCAGACCCTCGCGGATCATGGTCAGCCGCGAGCCGCCCCTATGCCCGGGACGGGTGTTGCCCCTTATCCGCACAAACGCGGTCAGCGCGCACAGGTACAAACCGGCTGCCACCGCGTAGGATAATGCCGTGGAAATGCCGCAGAGCACACCGCCGATCCACGGCCCCAAAACCATACCGCCCTGCATCCCGAGGGAATTCCACGCAATCGCCCGCGGCAGAAGTTCGATGTTGACCAGCATCGGCGCCAATGCGCTCGTCGCCGGGATGATGAAGGCGCGCGCCGTTCCGAACAGGGCCGCAGCCAAAAAGATCAGCGGTAACGCCGGATGGGCGGACCAGGCGAGCCCCGCCAGGCCGGCCGCGCATGACAGCTGCAATATGGTAGCGCCGAGGAGAATCTTGCGCCGATCATAGCGATCGGCAGCGGCCCCCGCCGGCAAAGTCAAGGCAAACAACGGCAGAAACTGCACCAGCCCGATCATCCCCACCAGGAACGAGCTTTGCTCGATGCTGTGGCTCTGACGCGCGATGGTGTACACCTGCCAACCCAGGGTGACGCTGAGCATAAACGTAGCCATGGTGGAGAGGAAGCGCCCCAGCCAGAAATTGGCGAAATGGCCGGCATGGAAGACCTGCAGGGAAGACTTCAAGGAAGCATGCAAATGATCTGTATCCTGACTGAAGGATGATTCATGGTTTCAAGCCATTGCCACCACGGGCAGAGGTTGACGACCGCGGTCTTTGCCGGTTGCTCACCACGGTTCCCCCTGCCCGGGGCATCAGCGTAGAATGCCATCATACTCACAACCCCGCATATCATGATCGAGATCTACGACCGCCGCGGCTATATCCTGCTCTTGTCTATCGACGACGAGACGCTGCAGAACGCGCAATTGGCGAACGCCGAACTCAACGACGCCAATCTGGTGCAGGTGGATCTGTGCCACGCCGATCTGAGCGGCGCCAAACTGCGCGACGCTGACCTGCGGCTCGCCAAGCTGTGTCAGACCAATTTCAGCGGCGCCGACCTAAACGGCGCGAACCTTTCCAAGGCAGACCTGGAGGGCGCCGACCTGCGCGGAGCCAAGTTGCTGGGCGCTAAGCTGGCGGGCGCCCAATTGCGTGGCGCCACGATCGAACGCAAGGCCCTGCTCACCGCCGATAGCCGCGAGGCCAGGCTGGACGAGGCCATCATCGTTTAATCCGCCGGAAGCCACGCGCCGCAAAGGACACAAGGCACTGTCCAGTCTTACTAACTTGGCGGCAAGAGACGTCATCCCCGCTTACTGCGACTTGAGCCTTAACTTGACCAGATCTAGCACGGCGCCGTGGGCCGGAGTAAACACCTGCTGCGCACCATGGGACTTGAGCCGCGCGGCGAAGGGATCCATGGCCTGAGGTTCGCCGTGCACCAGCACGACCGGGGGACGGTCTTTGAAGCCGCCGTACCATTCGGCCAGGCCATTGCAATCGGCGTGGGCGGAAAAACCGCCGATGGTGCGGATCTTGGCAGCGACACGGATAGCCTCGCCCCACAGGTGGATGGTATCGACGCCTTCCACCAGGGAGCGGCCCAATGTCCCCCGGGCCTGGAAACCCACGATCATCACCTGGCACTGCCTGCGCCAGATATTGTGCTTGAAGTGGTGTTTGATGCGCCCGCCCTCGCACATACCGCTGCCGGCGATGATGATTGCACCGGACTCGATGCGATTGATGCGCATGGATTGCTGGGCGGTGCGGCTGAGGTGCAAGTTGGGCAGGTCGAAGATATCGCCGTTGTGGCGGCGTTCGCCACGGGCCTCCCGGTCGTAAAGATCATAATGGCGGGCATAGACCTCGGTGGCCTCGATGGCCATGGGGCTGTCGAGAAAGATCGCCCAGCGCCCCAGATTCCAGCGCTGGAAATTGCGCTTGAACGCGTACAGCAGTTCCTGGGTGCGGCCCACGGCGAAGGCGGGGATCAGGATATTGCCCCGCCCCTGCTGCATGTCGCCGAACACCTCGTCCAACTCGGCCCAAGTGTCTTCCCAGGACCGGTGGGTGCGGTCACCGTAGGTACTCTCCATCACCACCAGGTCCGCCTCCTTCACTGGCGCCGGATCGCGGAGGATAGGCGCACCCGTGTGGCCCAGGTCGCCGCTGAACACGATCTTGCGCCGCACACCGCCTTCTTCCAGCCGCAGCTCGACTATGGCCGAGCCCAGGATATGGCCGGCGTCCGCCAGACGCAGCGTGACACCTTGCAGGATCTCGACGGTTTCGCCGTACCCCACGGCCTTGAAGCGCCGCATCGCCGCCTGGGCGTCGGTCATGGTATAGAGAGGCTCCAACAGCGGCAGGTGCTTGCGCTGGCGCTTGCGGTTGTCCCACTCCACCTCCTTTTCATTGAGATACCCGGCGTCCTTCAGCATAATGCGCGCCAGATCGCGGCTGGCGGGATGGGTATAGACGGGACCGCGATAACCAGCCTTCACTAGCAAAGGCAGGCGCCCGGAATGATCCAGGTGGGCATGGGTGAGGATCACCGCATCCAGGCGACGCGGATCGAAGGGAAAGGGCGCACGATTGCGCGCCTCATCTGCCGGCTCGCCCTGAACGAGGCCGCATTCCACCAGCAAGTGGCGACCGTTGATCTCGATAAGAAAACAGGAGCCGGTGACCTCGCGAGTCGCGCCCCAAAATTCAATCTTCATGCGGGAATATTCTCTATGATCGAGCGCTGAGGCCTCACATCATCATGCGCCCGCCGCCGGCCACGACGATCACCATCAAGCCCAACACCAGATTGATCCCCACCAGGCGCCGGATCTGCGCCAGCTGCCGGCCGCCCGCCTCCCAATTTTCCTCGCTCACCGCCCGCTTGAGACGGCGGAATGGCGCGAAGAACACATGGGCGAAGATCAGCATCATGATCAGTCCCAGGCCCTGCATGATATGTACAAAAATAGGGGCATTGGCCATGGTGCGGAACACGCCGAACAGCATGGTGTAGCCGGTCAGCAGCAGGCTGATCACGGCGAACCACACCCAGGGGAAAAATCCTCTGAACACCCGCGCCCACAGGGTAAGCCGCTGCGGCGTCTCCAGGGTTCCCGCCGCCACCGGGCGCAGTACCATATAGGCGAAGAACATGCCGCCGACCCATACCACCGCCGCCAGTAGATGCAACACCAAGGCGATTGCCATCAGCTTGTCCTTTCTTCGTTCTTTGAAGGGTGGGTGCAGAGATTAACGCATTTCGCCGCGGGCTAAAACGCCGGGCGATGGTTAACCGCCAATCGCGGCCCATTGCCGCTGCAGGCGTTGCACCGAGACCGGCACTGCGGTCTTGAGCTCCTGGGCGAACAGGGACACCCGCAGTTCCTCCAGCAGCCAGTGGTATTCCTCCAGCGCGGCATCGGCGATACCGAGCTTGCGCTGTTTCTCGGCACGCTGCCAGTAGGCCTGCCACAGTGGTAGCAGCTGGGCCAGCAAGGGTGCGTCGCGCCCGGCGTGCTGTTCGAGCTTGGCGAGACGTAGCTCCACCGCCTTGAGATAGCGCGGCAGATGAGGCAGCTGTCCGTAAGGCGTGGCGGTGACGAAGCCGGTATAGACAAGATGGCGCAGCTGATCCTGGATATCGTTCAGCGATTTCAGCCAGGCCGGCTTGAGCGCGCCCTTGAGGCGTTTGGCCAGGGCGTGATGGAGGGCCAGGGTCTCGGCCACCCAGGCGCACAGTTCGTTGGCGATGTGAATCAGACGGGCCTGTCCCGCCGCCAGGTTCGCATTGAATTGCGCCGCGCTGCGCGGCAGGGGGCGGTCACCGAGGAAGGCCTGGTGGGTGATGGCGGTCAGCAGGTCGGCCTTGAGGGTGGCGCAATCGCCGATGCCCGCATAATGCAGGCACATGGTCTGTATGCCCGGCAGATTCTTTTCCAGATACTTGATCCGCTCCCGCGCCTGCAGCATGTAGAGGCGCCGCACGCCGCCGCGCAGGGCGGTCTCGGCCTTGGCCGGGGAATCGAGGAGGCGCAGTGCCACGCCACCGTCTTCCTCCACCAGGGCCGGATAACCGCTGAGGCGCATGCCGTGGCGTTGGAATTCCACCTTCTCCGGCAGATCGCCGAAGTCCCACGCTGTCACCCGGTCGCGCTCGAAATCGCTGCTGGGCAATTGGGCGAAGGTGGCGGCGGCCTGTTCACCCTGCTCGCCTCGCAGGCGCGCCGCGTCCCGGCCCATGGCGACCACGGTCTCGCCGTCGGTGGCCACCACCTTGACGTTCATGCGCAGGTGGGGCGGCAAGGCGGCTTCCTGCCAGGCCTCGGCGGGCACTGTGACGCCGGTCATGCGCGCCAAATGCCGGGCCAGGGCCTCGTGCAAGGACCCTTCGTCCGGGGTCATGGCCTGGAGACAGGCGTCGGCGAAATTGGGCGCGGGCACGAAATTGCGCCGCAAGGCCTTGGGCAGACCCTTTAACAGGGCGATGATCTTGTCGCGCAGCAGGCCCGGCACCAACCATTCCAGGCGTTCGGGAGGCAATTGATTGAGCAGCACCAGGGGCACGGTCACCGTTACGCCGTCCAGGGGATGGCCGGGCTCGAAGTGATAGCTCAAGGGCAGCTGCATCCCGGCCAGGTCGAGGTGATCGGGGAACTGTTCGACGCTGACCTCGGTGGCGCGGCGCTGCATCAAGTACTCCTTGGTAAGCAGCAGCCGCTGGGGCTCGTCGCGCTCCACATCCTTGCGCCAACGCTCGAAGCTACGCCCGTCGCAGAGGTCGGCGGGGATGCGCGCATCGTAGAATTCATACAGGGTCTGTTCATCCACCAGGATGTCGCGGCGCCGCGCCTTGTGTTCCAATTCCTCCACGTCGCGGATCGCCGCCCGGTTGTGGGTGAAGAACGGCGCGCGGGTGTCGTATTCGCCGGCCACCAGGGCGCCGCGGATGAACAACTCGCGGCTGAGCCTGGGATCGATGCGCCCGTAATGGATCTTACGCCTCGGGATCAAGGGCAGGCCGTAGAGGCTGACCCGTTCGTAACCCATAACCGCCTGTCGCGACTTCTCCCAATGGGGATCGAAGTAATGGTGTTTCACCAGGTGGGTGGCCAACTGCTCCACCCATTCCGGTTCGATCTTGGCCACGGTGCGCGCGTAGAGGCGGGTGGTCTCCACCAGTTCCGCCGCCACCAGCCACTTGGGCGCCTTCTTGAACAGGGCGGAGCCAGGAAAGATGTGAAACTTGCTTCCGCGCGCGCCGAGATAGTCACGCTCCTCGCTCTTGCTGCCAATGTTGCCCAGCAGCCCGCTCAACAGGGCACGATGGATAGGGGCGTAATCCGCCGGCTGCTGATTGAGGCGATAGCCCATGGGCTTGAGCACGCCCAGCAGTTGGGAATGGACATCCCGCCAGTCCTGCATGCGCACATAGGAGAGAAAGTTTTCCCGGCAGTATTTGCGCAGCTTGTTGTTGCTCAAATGGCGGGCCTGCTCGTGATAGTGCTCCCACAGCTTGAGATAGGCGAGGAAATCGGAACGCTGGTCGGCGAAACGCCCATGCTTCTGGTCCGCGGCCTGTTGCGCCTCCAACGGCCGCTCGCGGGGATCCTGCACCGCCAGGGCGGCGGCGATGATCAGGACGTCGCTGAGACACTGCTCCTGGCGCGCGGCGAGGATCATGCGGCCGAGGCGCGGATCAACCGGCAGCCTGGCCAGGTCGCGCCCCAGGGGCAGCAGGCGCCGTGCCTCATCCACCGCACCCAGTTCCACCAAGGTCTGATAGCCGTCCTTGATCAGCCGCGGATCGGGGGGATCGATGAACGGGAAGTGCCCCACATTGCCCAGCCCCAGCACCTCCATCTGCAGGATCACGGCCGCCAGATTGCTGCGCTGGATCTCGGGGGCGGTGAACGGCGGACGCCGGACATAATCGTCTTCACTGTAGAGGCGCACGCACACCCCGGCGCTTACCCGCCCGCAACGGCCGGCACGCTGATTGGCGGAGGCCTGGGACACCGGTTCGATGGGCAGGCGCTGCACCTTGGCGCGATGGCTGTAGCGGCTGACGCGCGCCAGGCCGGTGTCGATGACGTAGCGGATGCCGGGCACCGTGAGCGAGGTCTCGGCCACGTTGGTGGCGAGAACGATGCGGCGACCGATGTGACGCTGAAACACCTTGTTCTGCTCGGCGGCGGACAGCCGCGCGTACAGGGGCAGGATCTCGGTGTGGGGCGGATGGTGTTTACGCAGGGCCTCGGCGGCAGCGCGGATCTCCCGTTCGCCGCTGAGGAAGACGAGAATATCGCCGCGATCGATGCGGCCCAACTCGTCCACCGCGTCGAGGATCGCCTGCTGCAGGTCGCGATCGCGGCCGTCATCGTCTTCGGCGAGCAAGGGACGATAGCGCACTTCCACCGGATAGGTCCGCCCCGACACCTCGACAATAGGCGCGTCATCGAAATGTTTCGCAAAGCGCTGCGGGTCGATGGTGGCCGAGGTGATGATGAGCTTGAGGTCGGGACGCTTGGGCAGCACTTGCTTGAGATACCCCAGGAGAAAATCGATGTTGAGGCTGCGCTCGTGGGCTTCATCGATAATCAGGGTGTCATAGTGATCCAGATAGCGATCATGCTGGGTCTCGGCAAGGAGGATGCCGTCGGTCATGACCTTGATGTAGGCCTCGGGGCTGGTGTGATCACTGAAGCGCACCTTGTAACCCACAATCTGTCCGACAGGCGTGTCGAGCTCCTCGGCAACCCGCGCCGCCACGCTGCGCGCCGCGATGCGCCGCGGCTGGGTGTGGCCGATCATCCCCGCCACGCCGCGTCCCAGGCTCAGGCAGATCTTGGGCAGCTGGGTGGTCTTGCCCGAGCCGGTCTCGCCACACACGATCACCACCTGGTGGCGGGCGATGGCCTCCGCCAGTTCCTCGCGGCGCGCCGATACCGGCAGCTCTTCGGGGAAGCTGGGCACGGGCAGCGCCGCCCGGCGTTGGGCGCAATGCGCCTTGGAGGCGGCGATGTCCGCGCTCAAGGACTGCCACGCCGCGTTGTCGCGCACACGGTCCCGCCGCAACTTGCGCAGGCGCCGTCGCAGGGCGTGTTGATCGCGGCGCAGGCACAGGGCGATATCCGCGCTCAGGGTTGTGATGGTGTCTTGGCGGGCCACGGCCAGCGCTTGTCATCCGGTTGGGGCAAAACCCGTTATTTTACGCGGCAAACGCGCCGCGCGCATGGGGCCGCCCGTGCGCCGGTGGCGGCGCTTCCTGTTTATGTAAGGAGGGACCGGACCGGCCGTTCCCTGGTGCCGGTCCCCGCATCCGCCACCGCGCCAATCAAGGAGCAAGGAAATACCCATGCGGCTGCTCATTAACGGTCGGCGGCATGACACCTGGTATGAGACCGAAAAGAGCGGCGGTCGCTTCGTGCGGCCGAACAGCAGTTCCGCCGTCGGGTGACGGTGAACGGCGCCCAAGCTTGACCGGGGAGGTGGGCCGTTATGATCTCTAGGTATCGCTGGCCTGTCCCTGGGCGCACCACACCCTGATCGTTCGCAAGCTCAACGGGCTGGCAAACGGCATCTCCCTGTCGGTGGTCGATCCCTACATGGGTCCGCGAGGCCGGGCCTTCAGCGACGCCCCCAACGGTATCCCCGATACGGTCAAGGCCTCAGCTATCTGCACCGGCCCTATCTCTGGCACAGACCGATTACAGCGGACGGATCACGGTGCCGGCATTGTTCGACGAACACACCCGCACCATCGTCAACAACGAATCCTTCGAGATCATCCGCGTGACGAACGACGCCTTCGCCGGGACCGGCAGAGCCGGTGAACATGGAGCATATCAAGATCCATGACTGTCGAAGTCATACCAGCGTCAATCCCACCGGCATCGTACCCCAGGGACCGCGGTTGGATTATACCCTGCCGCCTAGCCGGCGGCGCGTGTCATGACGGCTGCTGGCCGGTGAGGGCGTCCCTGAGCGGCTGCAGATATTCCTCATAATGCTGCCACCGCCCGATTGAACTGCTATAGATGGGTTGACGCACCTGCTGAAAGCTCGCTGTGGCGGCAAGGCGCTCGCCCTTGTAGAACTCCAGACAGCGTTCGTCCCACTTAAGACCGCAAAACTCTACCATGGCCCGGCCCAGCTTATCTGGATTACCGACCATATCCTCATAGCGCACCTCGAAGATCGGAATGTCCAAGATTTCCTCCCAATGGGTCATAAGGCGCTGGTACTGGCGATAATAGGCCCCCAGGCTGGCCAGATCGTAGGCATAGGGGTGTTCGCCGGTGAACTTTTGAAAATAACAGGACAGACAGGTATCCAGGGGATCGCGCACGCAATGGATCACCCGCGCCATAGGAAACAGCAGCGCGATCATGCCAAGGTACATGAAATTTTGCGGCATCTTGTCCGTGACGCGCACGGCCTGAGGGTACTTGCCGTTCAGTTTGTCCAGATAACGCTGTGCCAGAACATCGCATTGCTCGCGGCTCAATTGGGTGATGTCGTTGGCGGGAGATGTGCTTGCGAGCATCGCCTCCAGCGC
>JARRQJ010000007.1:0-72555 GCA_037381915.1 Gammaproteobacteria bacterium
AACAGGCGGGTGATGCGCAGCGACTCCATGAGGAACAGTCCCATCGCCGCTTCCACCAGAATGATTACCAAGGCGGCGATGTTGGCGGTTTTGAAGCCCAGCAGATAGCTGCCGCCGCCAACCATTTCCTGCATCGGCCGGGTGATCAGATTGAAGTTGACCACTGCGCCGCCGATGGCGACGGCCAGCACGAAGCCGGCGATGAAGAACTGGGTGAAGGCCGACGATGACAGGCTGCGCAGCGCCTTGTCGGTGCCTTTCATGATCGACTCGTATTCGTCCATGTGGCGGTCGATGGTCTTGGAACGGGCCATCAGCCCATCGACACGTTTTCCCATCGCTTCGAGGGTCTGGCGCAACTTGCGCCAATCCGGCGCCATGGTCTTGAGCAGGGCATGGCGTCCACGGGTGGCATTGCGGTATTCGGTGACCGCCTTGTCGTGGGCCTTGACCAGCGCATCATTGATGCCGCGCAGGATCTCCACCACCATCGGGTCCTCGGTGCTGGGGATCTTGGCGACCGCGGCAACCGCCTTGGTCCAGCCCGGCGGCGAGGGCGGGACGTCACTGCTGTGCTGGTAGTCTTCGTCGATGTTGGTGATCACCTCGGCGAGGCGGCGCTGCAACGCCGGGTATTCGGCCATGTCGCGCTGCAGCGCGGCGTCCACGCGGGTGAATTCCCGTTCGATGATATGCTCGCTCGCCTCGCGGCCTTGGGCCAGCAACACCTCGCGGTTGCGCGCTGCAATCCGGGAGGTCGCACCCTTGAGGGAGGTGGATGCCATGCCTAGGGCCTCATGTACGACGCGGCTCAGCGAAGTGATGAAGTAGTGAGCGGGCCGGCGTGCGAAATAGAGTAAGCAACTTGTGACCAGGAACAGCAGCAGGAACGACAGCAGGGGCTGCTCCGGAAACGGCAGGGATAGGTGTGAGAGATCCATATTGCCTCCATGTCGGGGACAACCGAAGGGTCGCCGCATCGGTAAATGCTGTCAGCATAGGCGGGCAGGGGGGCCGAAAACTGTGGCAGCAGTCACAGTTGAGGGGATGAAAAGTTGAACGGGGTCACACTCTGGGGACCATACTGCTGATGCCGTGGTCACCCGGTTATCCTTGTGGAAGTACGCCTCGATCTGGCGGGGATACCGCGTCCGGTACTGGGCGGGGTCGAGGAACTGACCCACGGGTTCGGCGAGGTGATGGCGGTTTAGTAAAGACGGGCCACGGATTGGCGTTCGGCTGCGCAGCCGACGGATTCCCTGCACAGATCCGATCGGGTGAAGGTTGCGGACATGGCGAGGCTGACCCTGCAGGTAAGACGGCTTGAAGACGGCGAGGATGAAGCTTAAGGGGCCGTCATTACGCTGGCTTGTCTTATGCCTCTTCGGGCCGATTACTTGCTTGCGTGAATATTGCAATCGGGATTTGCAACTATACTGTACCCGGGTTTTGTTCGTATCGTCCCCCCAAGAGGGAGCTTGTCATGTTGGATGAATTTACCCATTCACCGCGCATCGCCTATTTTTCCATGGAGATCGCCCTCGATAACGCCATTCCGACTTATGCGGGGGGCTTGGGTGTGCTCGCCGGCGACACGGTGCGGTCCGCCGCCGACCTGGAAGTACCCATCGTAGCGGTAACCTTGGTGAGCCGCAGGGGTTATTTCCGTCAGGAATTGGATGCCCAGGGTCACCAGCGGGAACTGCCCGATCCCTGGGACCCGTCGATCGCCGCGACGCCGCTGAATGCCAAGGTGGTGGTCAGCATCGAAGGCCAACGGGTATGGGTAGGGGCGTGGCTGTATATCGTCAAGGGGGAAAGGGTAGGACGCCAACCGGTGATCCTGTTGGACACCAATCTGGATGAGAACTCGGCGGAGAATCGTGAGCTGACTCATTACCTGTACGGCGGGGACCAGGTCTACCGTCTTAAGCAGGAAATCGTGCTGGGGGTCGGCGGGGTGCGCCTGCTGCGGGCGCTGGGATTCGAGGTGAACGAGTATCACCTGAACGAGGGCCATTCGGCGCTGTTGGCGGTGGAACTGTTACGTCGCTATGCCTTCCCCGCCTGGGATTTGCAACCGGGGGAATCGGAGTATGACATCCCGCGGGTCCGCGACATGTGTAACTTCACTACGCATACGCCGGTGGAGGCGGGGCAGGACCGCTTTCCTTACGAACTGGTGCGTCGCCTGTTCCAGGATGATTACATCGATTTCAATACCCTCAAACATCTGGCTGGCAGCGAAGAACTGAACATGACCCGCCTTGCGCTAAATTTGAGCGAGTACGTGAACGGGGTGGCGGAGCGTCATGCCGAGGTATCGCGCAAGATGTTTCCCGGTTATCACGTCAAGGCGGTTACCAACGGCGTGCATCCCCACACCTGGACCAGTCAGAGTTTTTCCCAGCTGTACGATAAGTACCTGCCCGGGTGGTGTCATGAGCCGGAATTATTGCTCCGCGCCGACTGCTGTATTTCCGATGCCGCCGTATGGGAAGCGCACCGCCAGGCCAAGGCAGCGCTCATCGATAAGGTCACGGCGCTCACCGGCGTGACTCTCAATCCCAAGGTGCCGATCCTTGGTTTCGCCCGGCGCATGACGGCGTACAAACGCCCCGATCTGTTGTTTGCCGACATGGCGCGGTTGAAGAACATCGCCCAGCAGTGGCCGTTTCAACTGGTCATGGCGGGCAAGGCCCATCCTCATGATGAGGGCGGCAAGCGTCTGATCGAGCAGATACACGCGCATATGCGCGACCTGGACGGGACGGTGCGCGGCGTGTTTCTTCCCAATTACGACATGGAGCACGCCCTGACCATGGTGGCAGGCGTGGATGTGTGGATCAACACCCCCTTGCGTCCTCTGGAGGCCAGCGGCACCAGCGGCATGAAGGCGGCGTTCAACGGCGTCCCCCACTTGAGTGTACTCGACGGCTGGTGGATAGAAGGCTGCATAGAAGGCGTGACTGGCTGGGCGGTGGGCGACAGCAAGGAATCGGCCAACGGAGACGACGCCGCTTCGCTCTATGATAAACTGGAGCATGTCGTCTTGCCCCTTTACTACACCGACCAGCCAGGTTGGATCAGGATGATGAAAGGGGCGATTTGCAAGAGCGCATCGTACTTCAACTCCCATCGCATGATGCGCCGTTATGCTACGGAGGCGTATCTGCGCTAAGGCAAACGAACTCTCGAGAAGCGGAAGCGGTTGAGGGTGATTGCCAGGGGGGCCGTCGGTGCCGGGACTTCAGTGGATATGGGCGGCGACGTCCTGGGTCTCAGGCTGGAATAGTCCGAGGACGTGGCTGAACTGCTGTTCCACATCGGCGATAACCGGCGAGATCACGTTGTCGGTGAGGCCGGCCAGTTGCCAGGCTTGGGGTTCCATGGGGGGGACGTGCGGATCGCCGGAATTTCCGTACTGCAGGGCATCGGAGATCACGTCGGCGATATGGATCAGCGCGGTGTCACTGGGGAAACGTTGCGCACGCTGCGGGCTGTGATGGAATTCAGTGGCCTCCTGGAAATGTTCGGGTAATTTCCATTTGCGCAGGATTTCCACGCCCACCATGGCGTGATCGAAGCCCATCACCTCTTCTTCGGCCTGAAAGAGGGGTACGTTGTTGTGCTGGGCGCGCAACAGGGCCTCCCGCGCCAGTTCCGGCACCTTGCGATAGATCAGTAGGCTGCCGATGTCGTGCAACAGACCCGCCACGAAGTAACGTTCCACCAGCTGCTCCCCCCGATACGCCGCCAGAGAACGGGCCGCCAGACCGCAGCATATGCTGTGACGCCAGAAATCTTCCATGGTGACCAAGTCATTGGGGATACCCTTGAAGCTGCGAATCACGCTGGTGGCGAGGATGAGTTCCCGCAGTTCGCGAGTGCCGATCACCGTTATGGCGCGGGAGATGGTGTCGATTTGGGAAGGAAAGCCGTAAAAGACGCTGTTGGCGATTTTCAACAGCCGGGCGCTGAGGGCCGAGTCGTTGCTGATGACGCGGCCGATGTCCGCCGCGGAGTGGCGCGGGCTGTCGATCATTTCATTGATCTTTAGGAATATTTCAGGAAGCGTGGCGATTTCTATTGCGCCGGCGACCAGTTCCCGCGGGCTGATGCTCATGCTCTCCCCCTCACGCTTGGTGTACGCTTTTGCTTATGACTTCAGATGGCGATGGTCAGTAACCCCAATATAGCGGACACTTATCCCACGACTGAAGTCGAAATAAGCTTAATCCCCGCCTTCCAAGGCCTTGTCGCGACACTTGTTCCGATGCCGCTACCTTCTGAATCTACGACCTTTGAGGGGGGGCGATCAAGCTTTTTATGGCAGATTGCGGGGTGGTATCTCGGTTTGTCCTGTAAGATTTGAATTATGGATCAACAACATCACATACGGCTTTCCATTGCCGGGATGAGTTGCGCCGGCTGCGTTGCCGCCGTGGAAGGCGCATTGCGCGTGGTGCCGGGGGTGACGGAGGCCAACGTGAATTTCGCCGAGCATACCGCGGACGTTACCGGCAAGGTGACGTCCCGGACGCTCATGGCGGCGGTCAAGGCGGCGGGATATGAGGCGGCGGAGTTGAAGGGGAGTGAGGATGAGGCGGTCAAGGAGGCCGCCGAGACCACCCATTACCGGCGCCTGCTGCAAAAGACCGTGGTGGCTGCCGTGGTCGGTATCCCCTTGTTCCTAGCTGGGATAAGCGGGGTATTGCCGGCTATGGCTACTCCGGCGGGCCGCGGGTTTTGGCTGGCGGCGGGCGGAGCGACGGCGCTGGTCATGGCGTATGCCGGCGGCCATTTCTTTGTTGGTGCCTGGAAGGCCCTCAAGATCCATAACGCCAATATGGATACCCTGATCGCCGTGGGAACAGGGGCTGCCTGGTTGTATTCCATGGCGGTGGCCTTGTTCCCGGAGCGGGTACCGATACTGGCCCAACACGCTTACTTCGAGGCCGCGGCGGTAATCATCGCCTTGATTAATCTCGGTCAGGCCCTGGAGATGCGGGCGCGCGGCCGGACCTCGGAGGCGATTCGGCGGCTGATCGGTCTGCAGCCCAAGACGGCGCGGGTGGTCCGTGATGGGCGGGAGCTGGACATCCCCATCGCAGAGGTCGGCTTGGATGAGACCTTGCGCGTGCGGCCGGGTGAGCGCCTGCCGGTGGACGGCGTGATCATCGAGGGGCACTCCAACGTCGATGAATCCATGCTCAGCGGCGAGGCGCTGCCAGTGGAGAAGGGCGTCGGCGACGAGGTGGTGGGTGGCACCATCAACGCCTCCGGCAGCTTTCTCTACCAGGCCAAGCGCGTGGGCAGGGAGACGGTTCTGGCGCAGATTATCGAGATGGTGCGCAAGGCGCAAAGCGCCAAGCCGGCCATCGGCCGGCTCGCCGACCGGGTCGCGGCGGTCTTCGTCCCTAGCGTGATGATCGTGGCGGTGCTCACCTTCCTGTTGTGGTACAACCTGGGTCCGGAACCGGTGGTGAGCTTCGCCATCGTGACAACCATGACGGTACTGATCATCGCCTGCCCCTGCGCCCTCGGCCTGGCCACCCCCATCTCCATCATGGTCGGCGTGGGCAAGGCGGCGGAGTACGGCATATTAGTCCGCAACGGCGACGCGTTGCAGCAGGCGGGCAAGCTCACCGCGGTGGTGCTGGACAAGACCGGTACCGTGACCGAAGGCCGCCCGGCCGTGACCCGCGTGGTCGCGGGGAATGCCTGGGATGAACCCAGTTTGCTGCGCATCGCCGCCGCCGTGGAAACCGGCTCCGAACACCCCCTCGCCGCGGCGGTGGTGGAGGCGGCCCGCACACGGCAGATCGAGGTGCCGGCAAGCGATAGGTTTCGGGCGGTGGCGGGCCGCGGCGTACAGGCGTGGGTGGCGGACAAGACCGTGTTGTTCGGTAACCGCACCTGGATGGAGGACAATCGCGTACCGCTGGGCGACATGCCCGTGCAGGCGGAGCAACTGGCGCGCGAGGCGCAGACGCCAACCTACCTCGCCGTGGACGGTGAACTCGCCGGCTTGATCGCGGTGGCGGACCCGGTCAAGCATGATTCCGCCGCCGCCATCCGGCGCCTGCACGCGCTGGGTTTGAAGGTGGTCATGATCAGCGGCGATCATCGCGTTACCGCCGATGCCGTGGCGCGTCAGGTGGGTGTGGACGAGGTTCTGGCCGAGGTGCTGCCCCAGGATAAGGCCAAGAAGGTGGCGGCCCTGCAGGGGCGCGGCGAGATCGTGGCCATGGTGGGCGACGGCATCAACGATGCGCCGGCCCTGGCCCAGGCCGATGTGGGCTACGCCATCGGCAGCGGTACCGACGTGGCGATCGAGAGCGCCGATGTAACCTTGATGCGCGGTTCCCTGCACGGGGTGGCGGATGCCATTGCCATTTCGCGGGTGAGTTTACGCAATATCAAGCAGAATCTGTTCGGCGCCTTTGTCTACAACATCGTCGGCATTCCGGTGGCCGCGGGTGCCCTTTATCCCATTTTCGGCGTCTTGCTCAATCCCATGATCGCTGGGGGCGCCATGGCCATGTCGTCGGTGACGGTGGTGTCCAACGCCAATCGCCTGCGCTGGTTCAAGGTGCGCGAGGCGCGATGATGGATACCCTCGTCGTCGATATCGCAGGTCTCGCCCTGATCGGCTTGATCGTGTGGTGGTTCTGGTTGTCCCATCCCGCCGCCCGCCGGCTGGACGACGCCCCGATCACCATTGTGGCGGAGGATGGCGTCTATTCGCCCGCCCATATTGAGGTTAGCCGGGCCGGGCCGATCGTGCTGCGCTTTCTGCGCAAGGATCCCAGCCCATGCGCCGCCAAGGTGATCTTCACGGACTTGGGGGTTAGCGCCGACTTGCCGGTGGGCGAGGAACGGGAGCTGCGCCTCGACCCGCCGCCGCCCGGCGACTACGAGTTTGTCTGCGAGATGCATATGTACCAGGGGACGTTAACGGTGAAATAGCCGCGTGCCTGCGTAAGCTTGCTTGAGCTGAAAGGAGATCGGTGTGAGTTGGTGGGGAAAGGCGTTGGGAGGGACCTTTGGCTTTCTGTTGGGCGGACCCTTGGGCGCGTTGCTGGGTGCGGCGCTGGGGCACCAGTTGGATCAGAAGGCCGCCACCACCGGTCTCCTCGGCGGAGGAGGAATGGACATCGGTTCCCAGCAACGGGTACAGGCGGTGTTTTTCATGGCTACCTTCTCGGTGATGGGCCACGTCGCCAAGGCCGACGGCAGGGTCAGCGAGGACGAGATCGAGGCCGCTCGCGCCGTGATGGCGCGCCTGGGCTTGAACCCGCAACTCCGGCAGGCGGCCATGCGGCTCTTTACCCAGGGCAAACAGCCCGATTTTCCCTTGGACGACGTATTGCGGCAATTCAAGCAGGAATGCCAGCGGCGCCGCACCTTGTTGCAGTTGTTCATGGAATTCCTGCTCATGGCCGCCTACGCGGACGGCGTGATGCACGCCGCGGAGCGCCGCTTGTTGCTGCATGTCAGCAGTCGGTTGGGCTTCAGCGCGGCCGAGTTCGAACGCCTAGAGGCCATGGTCCGCGCGGGACGCCATTTTGAACAGGGACAGCGGCCCCGCGCGCAAGCCGCTCGCGTGTCGCTGGCGGACGCCTACGCCGTCCTCAGTGTTGCCCCGGAAGCGAGCGACGAGCAGATCAAAACGGTCTACCGACGCTTGCTGAGTCAACATCACCCCGATAAGTTGGTGGCGAAGGGCCTGCCGGAAGAGATGATGAAAATCGCGTCCGAACGCACGCATCAAATCCGTTCGGCCTACGAGGTGATTCGAGAGAAACGCGGTTTCTGACAACGGCTTAATTTTGGGGGCGCCGCGCTCGGCGGGCGACGGCAGGATGCGTTATAATCGGTGTCAACAGCGGGTCGAGGCAAACTCAACGGCATGGTTTGGTGCTATGTTGGGGTCACAGCGACGAGTTGCTGTCCTTGTTCGCTGAACATAGGTCGTTGGCGGTAGGGTGTGAGGAGTACATGGCAATTTTGGCCGGCAGAAGACCTGTAATGACACTTTTCTCCAATGCCGCTTGTCCCCAAAGCCACCGCGTGCGTTTGGTGTTGGCGGAGAAGGGCATTTCCGCCGACGTGGTGGAAGTGGGGGACGGTACCTTTACCGAAGATCTGGTCGAGTTGAATCCCTATGGTTCGGTGCCTACCTTGGTGGACCGCGACTTGGTGTTGTACAACACTCAGATCATCATGGAATATCTGGAGGACCGCTATCCTCACCCGCCGTTGATGCCGGTGGATCCGGTGGCGCGCGCACGGGTCAAGCTCTACATCTATCGCATGGAACGCGACTGGTACAGTCTGTTGGAGCCGTTCGTCACGGGGGAGGATGAAAAGGCCGCCCAGGTGCGTAATGTCATTCGTGACGGTTTGACGGTGATCGCACCCATTTTCGAGCAGAAACCGTTTTTCATGAGCGATGAGCTGACGCTCGCGGATTACACGTTGTTGCCGCTGCTCTGGCGGCTGCCGTCCTACAATATCGAGTTGCCCGCCTCGGCACAGGCCGTGCTCGATTATGCGGAACGGCTGTTCGCCAGGGCCCCGTTTAAGCGCAGCATGTCCGCCGCGGAACGGGAGTTGCGCCCCTCGCCCGCATAACACGCTTGACGGCTCGAGGCAAAACCCTTTTCCGTGCCCAAGTCCCCGGCCTGCACGGAAGCGCGGTGGCGGGCGGGCGACGCGGCCTGAGGCCCGATCCGTCGGTCGCCGGGCTTTGCGCCATGCAACGCCGGGCCCATGGTGTGCGCTTTTACTTACTTAGGGGGCTCGGGGTGGATTATAATCGAACCGTTGCCGGCAACTCATGGGTGGATATTATGGAATCTGCCGATAAGTGGCTTATCTACGATTTTTTTGCGAGGCCTGATCGTGCACAAGATGACATCAAATCGACCCTATCTGATCCGGGCGTTTTACGACTGGATCGTCGCTAACGGTTTGACGCCCTATATTACCGTCGATGCCACCGTGGAAGGGTCGATCCTGCCGCAACCACATGTGCGCGACGGCCAGATCGTCTTGAACATCAGCCCCCGTGCCGTCCAGCACCTGCAACTGGGTGACGAGGAGATCAGCTTCAGCGCCCGTTTCGCCGGCGTCGCCCTGCAGGTGGTGGTGCCGCCGCGGGCGGTGGTGGCGATCTATGCCCGTGAAAACGGCGAAGGAATGCTGTTCGGTCAGGAGAAGGGCCGTGACGGTGGACCGCCGGACGGGCCGAGTACGCCGTCTCCGGCCAAGGGCGGGCGGCCGTCACTGCGCGTGGTCAAGTAGGCCGCTCTTCCACTGCTTGCGGCGGGAGCGTCTTGTCCGGATTGAGGATGCCATCGGGGTCGAACAGTTGTTTGATGCCGCGCATCAGCTCCAGGGTTGGCGGCGCGATCTCCCGTGCAATGAAATCCCGTTTTTCGATGCCGACGCCGTGTTCGCCGGACAGGGTGCCATTAAGCTGCAGCACCAGTTCAAACACCCGGTCGAGACAGCGTTCGGCCCGCCGCATCTCGTCCGCGTCGTCGGGATTGACCAGAAGATTGACGTGAATGTTGCCGTTGCCGGCATGGCCGAAGTTGACGATGGTGATGGCGAATTCACGGGACAGGGCTTCCAGGCCGCCGATCAATTCCGCCATGCGCGATACCGGCACCACTACATCTTCATTGATTTTCTTCGGCGCAATGGTGCGCAGCGCGGGTGAGAGCGCCTTGCGCGTAGCCCACAGCGCGGCGCTCTCCTCCGTGGTCTGCGCCGCCTTGATTTCGAGTATGCCGTCGCCGCGGGCCGCCGCGGCGACGCTATCCACGGCGGCGGCGATGGAGGCGTGCTGGCCGTCGACCTCGATCATCAGCAAGGCGCCGGCCTCGTGCGGCAAAGGAATCTGCGCGTAATCGCGGATCATGGCGATGGCACGCCCGTCGATGAATTCCAGGGCACAGGGGGTCACCGGCTGCGCCATGATGCGCGATACGGCGCGGGCGGCGCTGTGCATGTCGCGATAGATACCCTGCAACATGCGTTTGGTTTCCGGCAGGGGCGTCAATTTCAAGGTGGCCTCGGTGATCACGGCGAGAGTGCCCTCCGAGCCGATAAGCAACCGCGTTAGGTCGTAGCCCACCACACCCTTGGTGGTGTAGACCCCGGTGCGAATTTCCGCGCCGGCGCCGGTGACGGCACGCAGTCCCAGGGTGTTTTCCCGGGGTGTGCCGTATTTCACGGCGCGCGGTCCGGCGGAGTTATAGGCGAGATTGCCGCCCACCGTGCAGAACGCCGCGCTGGTGGGATCGGGTGGCCAGAAAAAACCGTGGGCGCCGGCGGCTTCCTGTACGGCCTGGTTGGTGACGCCCGGTTGCACCACCATCACGCGATTATCCACGTCTATCTCGAGGATACGATCCATGCGCTCCAGCGCCAGCACGACACCGCCCTTCACCGGGACGGTGGCACCGGTGGTGCCGGTGCCGCGGCCGCGCGCCACCAGGGGCACCCGGTGGTGGGCGCAGAGGCGCACCACGGCCGTGACCTGAGCATGATCGGTGGCAAATGCCACCGCCTCCGGCAGGGTATGGCGGCGGCTGTTGTCGTAACCGTAAGGCCAGCAATCGGCGGCGTCGGTAAGGACATTGGCGGGACCGACGCTTTGGCGCAATGCCGCTAAAAAATTCTCGTCCAACATGACCTTTCGAAGCCAGCGCTAATCCAGGTATTCGAACAGCACGACCACCCGGCCGACGCCGTCCACGAAACGGGCTACTTCGGTCGCGGCTTTGGCCTCCGCGTGGCTGACCTTGCCGAGCAAATAGACAGTGCGGTCTTCCGTGACGACCTTGACATTGGCGGCGCTGACTTGTTTGTTGGCCAGCAGTTTGGCCTTGATTTGAGTGGTTATCCAGGCGTCCTTGCCGCGCGACTTCACGGTGGTGGGCTGCGCGACGACGATCTGATTGTACACCTTGCGGACCTTATCTATATGGCGTGCGATGTTTACAGCGCGGTCACGCATGTCGCTGGTGGGCGTCTCGCCGGTGAGCAGCACCACGTAGTCGTAGCAGGTAATATTGATGTGCGCCTCTTTGCCCAGGTCGTCTTGGGCAAATATCGCGTTGGTCGCCTTGAGTTCGATGGCTTCGTCATCGACGATGGTGCCGGTGCTGCGCCGGTCTGCGGCCATGGCGGCGCCGGCGCCGCCAGCGGCGATGACGCCGACACAACCTTGCAGTTGGGCCAGGATCAGGATACCGCTCATGATGACGGCGTTACGGATACATCGGGGTACGGGCTGCACGATTTACTCCTAACGATATAGCCTTGTCATGATTGCCAGGCCTCTGCGCCGAAGGCGTTGCGAATCCATTGCAGGTGATTTTCTCCGGATGCGGTGTCGATGGCCACCACATCGAAGCGTGCCGGCCGGGCGGCGGCGTCGGGGTGGGATTGCAGGTAGTGCATGGCGGTGGCCGTGAGTTTGGACTGTTTGCGTCGATCGACGGTTTCG
Organism: Gammaproteobacteria bacterium; assembly: GCA_037381915.1. Lineage (GTDB taxonomy): Bacteria > Pseudomonadota > Gammaproteobacteria > DRLM01 > DRLM01 > JARRQJ01. Next base: position 11,528 of record JARRQJ010000007.1, read on the forward strand.
GCGCCCCCTGCGAAGCGGCGGTTTCCCCGGTAACGCACCTCGACGAACACCAGGTCGCGGCCGTGGCGCATGATCAAATCGATCTCACCGTGACGACAGCGGTAATTTCGGGCGACGAATTCCAGGCCGCGGGCGCGCAGGAAACGGCACGCCTGGTCTTCAGCGGCCTTGCCGCGCTCGCCGGGCAGGATGCGGCTCAGATCCATTACTTAGCGGCTGTCGCGGTTTGCGAGATGAGCTGCGGACGTCCCCCTACGAAGCGCGCCCACAGCAAGATACGACGGATACGATTGTTCTGATCTATGACCAGCCGCCCGGTGGCGCCGGGAAATTCTTGATAAGGTGATGCGCGCAACGAATCCAGATCGGGTATCAGCCGATAGGCGTCCACGCCCAGGGCATAGAGCCGCGCATAGCGGTTGGCGGTCTTCGGCCATAAGTGCCGGATCTTGCCGCGCAAAGGAAATTGCCGAGGGGTCAACAGCCAGGGAATGTCGGTAAACGTGACACCGTCCAGGTCGCGGTCCTTGGCGGCGTCCCGCTGACCGTCGAAAATGTGGGAGGTCGAGTAGATGGGGAGATCCCCCGCATACAGAAATTTCAGCTGCGGTGGAATCTGCCGGGCCTGGCGCGGAAACGCCGCCATGAAGATGAAGTCGGCGTCGTGGCGGCGCCGGGGTTCGAACTTGAAGGTGGTGTGCAAGGTGGCGCGCAGGGCCTTGGCGCGGTCGATGCTGGCGTCGATGTTCAACAGGCGCCGCAACGGTTGGGAAAGGTCCTCGGTGTTGGCGGGATAGGTTTGCATTGCTGCCACCTTGCCACCCAATTGTTGCCAGTGCTCGGCGAAGGCATTGTAGATGCGACTGCCCCAATCCCCGTCGGGGACAATGGCCAGGGCCTGTTGGTGATCTTCCAGCCAGGCGCGCTCCGCGACCATGCGCGCCTCGTCTTCCGGGGCGAGTCCGAACTCAAGAAATTCGGCGGGCAAGGTGTCATTGCTGTCCGTGTAATTAAGTACCAGGGTGGGCAGGGTGATGACGTCGGGTTGGCGCAATAAGGCGGCGATGGAGTTTTTTTGCAGCGGCCCGACGATGAATTGGGCCCCGTTCTTGACCGCCTGGGCATAGACTTGCGCGATATCCGTGGTGGTCGAGGTATCGTAGGTCTGAATGACCGGCAGGTAATCCTGATTTTTCCGCTGGTAGTAGGCGGAGAGAAAGCCGTCCCGGATGGCCGCGGCGGATTTGGCGAAGGGCCCGCTCATGGGAAGGAGCAGGCCGATGTGCGCGGGCTGGCCGATCAGCTTTTGCGGCTGCTGTGCCAGCAAGGAGGCCAGTAACTGCGCGGAGGCGGGGTGGTTGGGATAACGATGGCGCCAGGCAGCGATGCGCTGTTTGATATCGGTGCCTGGCGCGGGCGCGGTCTTGGCGATGTCGGCGAGTTCCAGCCAGCCGCTCAAGACGTCGGGCGGCGGCGCCAGCTTGAGGGTTTCCAAGGCGGTGCTCGACAGGGACATCAAGGCCTGCCACAGGGCCTGCTCATTACGCTGCGCCGCCTGCGGGTCGCTCAGCAGTGGCGCCAAGGCAATCCGTGCGCGCGCCGCTTCCAGATAGTTGTCCAGTTGAGCGTAGGCGGTGGCGCGCAATTCGTGGACGGCGATGTGCAGAGAGGGCGTCATATCCGTGGGGGTGACGTCTTTCAAGGTGTCGAGTGTCGCGCGCGGACGGTGTTCCGTCAGGGCGATGCCCGCCTCTATCGTGCGTTTACGATTCAATTGCCGGGCGTCGAGCTTATCCACCTGCAGGGAGTTCAGGGTCTGTTTGGCCTGTGGGACGAAATTGGCGTGCAGAAACGCCTCGGCGGCGCTCAGCAAATACTCAGATTGCTCCGTGCCGCTGCTGGCCTTGGCGAGTTCCAGGTATTCGCGGGCGGCGATGGCGTAATTACCGCTTTTGGCCGCATTCTGCGCCTTCCTCAACTCGGGCGAGGGGACCGCCGTCGGCCGTAGCGACGTGGGGGCGATGGCGCAGGCGCCCAGGATCAGGGCCAATGACAGCGTCAGGCAAAGCGTGGGAAGGCGGATTGTGGTCGTGGCATTCATGCTGTAGTTTGAACAGGTTTGATGTTTATGGTTACGGAACGGTTGCCGCGGGCTTGAAAAGTAGTGAATGCCGGCGGTCCAGCAGTTACAAGCGTCACAGTATCGATAGGTGTCCTGCAAGTGTCAATTGTAAACGGTGCGCTCTACATAGTGGCTACGCCCATCGGCAACCTCGCCGATATGACGATGCGGGCGATCGAGGTGCTGCGCGGCGTGGCCCTCATCGCAGCCGAAGACACCCGGCACAGCAGGGTGCTCTTGCAGCATTTCGGCATTGATACGCCGTGCCTTGCCTGTCACGAGCATAATGAGCGGCAGCAAACGGAAAGACTTATCGAACGTCTGCAGACGGGGGAGGCCGTGGCGCTGATCAGCGATGCCGGGACGCCGCTACTGAGCGATCCCGGCTTCCATCTGGTGCGAGCGGCCCATGCCGCGGGGATTCGCGTGATCCCGATTCCCGGTCCCAGCGCCGCCCTGGCTGCCCTGTCGGCATCGGGCGTGCCCACGGATCGATTTGTGTTTGAGGGCTTTCTCCCCGGGAAACAGGCCGCCCGCCGCGAGCGGCTGATGGCCTTGCGGAGCGAAACCCGCACTCTGCTCTTTTATGAGGCCCCTCACCGCTTGCTCGCGACCCTGGAAGACATGGCGGCCATTCTCGGCCATGGGCGCGAGGCAGTGCTGGCACGGGAATTGACTAAACTCTATGAGACCATCCGCAAGGACAGCCTGGGGGTTCTGTGGCGTTGGGTGGAGCAAGACCCCGACCAGCAAAAAGGGGAATGCGTCCTGGTCGTGCAGGGAGCGGTGTCCGCCGCCGACGAGGGGGAGGCCGATCTGCGGCATACCCTGGGAGTGTTATTGGAAGAATTGCCCCTCAAGCAGGCGGTGGGCTTGGCGATGAAAATCACCGGTGAAAAGCGTAACCGCCTTTATCAATGGGCGGTGGAGATGAAAGAGGGAGGCGCCGGTCCACGGTGAGCGACGGGCCGCGGCGGGGGGCCACAAATTCATACCCGCGTGACCGTGATTTGCTAAAATTGCCGGAGGAGTCGGCCAGACAGTCGCTGCATCCCCGCGGGGAGGTGGAGGAAAGTCCGGGCTCCATAGGGCAGGGTGCCAGGTAACGCCTGGGGGGTGAGAGCCCACGGAAAGTGCCACAGAAAATACACCGCCGATGTCCCGCGAGGGGCAGGCAAGGGTGAAATGGTGCGGTAAGAGCGCACCGCGCGGGTGGCAACACGCCGCGGCAGGGTAAACCCCATCCGGAGCAAGGCCAAATAGGGGGACTTAGCGCGGCCCGCGTTGTCCCCGGGTAGGCCGCTACAGGTGCGCGGTAACGTGCATCGCAGATGAATGGCTGTCCACGACAGAACCCGGCTTATCGGCCGACTCCTTACTATATTGCGTTAATCGGCCATGAGTACGGCATCACCCATCTTAATCCATCGCCCAAAGTGTCTCTCACAAGCCCCTGATTTGGAGTAATTCTTGCTTTTGTCTTGCCGCATCTCGCGGCTCATTTTGTTCGCCTAAGTGACTGTCAATTAAGCAGGAATCATGAAATTTAAACCCGAATTTTTCTTGACAGAGGGGCTTTTTGCTACCTATAGTGTTTCGAGGTGGGAGATTGTGGGTCTTGGTGGAATTTTGCTGGAGGGAGGCGGCGGGTGTTTCGCGGGGTCAATCCACTCAATTTGGATGCCAAGGGCCGCATGGCGATGCCCACGAAGTACCGCGATCGCCTTCGGGAGATCTGCGGCGGCAAGCTGGTCCTGACAGTGGATCGCGATCGTTGTCTGCTGGTCTATCCGCTGCCCGAGTGGGAAGAAATCGAGCGCAAACTGGTCAAACTACCTAGCCTCAACACCCAGGCGAGGCGTTTGCAGCGCCTGTTGATCGGCCATGCCACCGAGGTGGACCTGGACAGCGCCGGCAGAATCCTCTTACCCCCCGCCGTGAGCAATGGCTGATGGAAGATGAAGACGAGCAACCGCTTCCTACGGAACTGGAATCGCTTTCTCTTTGACGTTCATGCCTGACGCATCCACCCATCACCCGGTGATGTTGGAAGAGGTGATGGCGGCACTGCAGGTCCGCGCCGACGGCGCGTACGTGGATGCAACCTTCGGTCGTGGTGGTCATAGCGCCGCAATATTGCAGCGGCTCGGTGTGGGTGGACGCCTCATCGCCATCGATAAGGATCCATGGGCGGTGGAGGTGGCCAGGGAGCGGTCGGCGAGGGATCGCCGCTTTAGCATTTATCAGGGTTCGTTCGCCATGTTGGAGCATTTCGCGGAAGCCGAGGTGATGTCGGGCAAGGTGAACGGGGTGTTGTTCGACCTCGGTGTCTCGTCGCCGCAACTGGATACGGCGGAACGGGGATTCAGTTTTTTGCGCGAGGGGCCTCTCGATATGCGCATGGATACGTCGCACGGCGAGAGCGCTGCCGCCTGGCTGGCGCGCGCCTCCGAGGCCGACATCGCTTACGTGCTCAAGACCTATGGCGAGGAACGTTTCGCCAAGCGCATTGCCAGGGCGATAGTCCAAGCCAGGCGTACGGCACCCATCGAGACCACCACGCAACTCGCGGAGATCGTGGCCGCCGCCAATCCCGCGTGGGAGCGGGACAAACACCCGGCGACCCGAGCCTTTCAGGCCATACGCATCCATATCAACCGGGAACTGGAGGATTTGGAGCAGGCCCTGCCGCAGGCCTTGCGGGTGTTGGCCTCCGGGGGACGGCTTGCCGTCATCAGCTTTCATTCATTGGAGGACCGCATGGTCAAGCGTTTCATGCGCGACGCGGCGCGGGGTGGGGACCTGCCGCGCAGGCTGCCGGTGCCGGCCAGTGCCTTCAAGCCGATCTTGCGCATCGTGGGCAAGCCCGTTTACCCGAGCGCCGCCGAAGTGGCGGCCAATCCGCGTGCCCGCAGTGCGGTGTTGCGCGTGGCGGAAAAGATATGAACGCCAAGGCCTCCCCGGGCACGGAGCGCCCGCCGTTCAGGACCTTGGCCGTGTTGATGGTGCTGGTGATGGCGTCGGCGTTTGCCGTGATCTATGCCAAGCATCAAAGCCGCAAACTGTTCGTCGAGCTACAAGCCTTGCATAAGGCGCGGGATGACATGGATATCGAGTGGGGACAACTCCAGCTGGAGCAGAGCACCCTGGCCACCCATAGCCGCGTAGAGGGGACCGCCAGCAACAAATTGGGCATGGTGATTCCGGATGCGAAACAAGTGGTGATTCTGCGGCCATGAGGAGGCGTCACGTCACGGCGTCTTATCGGGGGCGCAGGGTCTTTCTGGTGAGTGTGATGCTGGCGGCGGTGGGTCTATTGATAGGGAGGGCGGTGGACTTGCAGGTGTTGCATAGCGCCTTTCTGCTTGAGCAGGGCGACGCGCGCTCTTTACGGGTCGTGAGCATTCCCGCCCATCGCGGCATGATCACCGACCGCAACGGCGAACCGCTGGCCATCAGCACCCCGGTGGATTCCATCTGGGCCGATCCCCAGCTGCTGTCGAACGCCTCGGCACAACTGCCGCGCCTGGCGAAGCTGCTCGATCTCGATGTGCGCTGGATCAAGGATCGTCTGCACGAGAACGCCAATCGCGAATTCGTGTATCTCAAGCGCGCCATGCCGCCGGCGCGGGCGGACAAGGTGATGGCGCTGAACATCTCCGGGGTGTTCAAGCAACGCGAATACCGCCGCTATTATCCCGCCGGTGAGGTAACCGGGCATGTCCTGGGGTTCACCAATGTGGACGACGTGGGGCAAGAGGGTGCGGAGTTGACCTATGAGAAATTGTTGCGCGGCACGCCGGGCAGTATGCGGGTGATCAAGGATCGACTGGGGCGCATCGTGGAAACCGTGGAGCGCATCAGCGAGCCGGTCCCCGGCCATAATCTCAAACTCAGCATCGACAAGCGTATTCAGTATCTCGCCTACCGCGAACTGAAGGCCACGGTGCAGGAGACCCACGCCGCATCCGGTTCGGCGGTGATACTGGACGTCAAGACCGGTGAGGTGCTCGCCATGGTCAATCAGCCCAGTTACAATCCCAACAACCGCGATAGTCTGCGCAGCAGCCATTACCGCAATCGCGCCGTTACCGATGTGTTTGAACCGGGGTCGACGGTGAAGCCGTTTACCATCGCCATGGCCTTGGAATCCGGACGCTACCGCCCTAATACCATGATCGATACCCGGCCGGGTACCCTGCGGGTCGGACCCAACACCATCCACGATACCCACGACTACGGCCTGATCAATGTAAGCAAGGTCATCGCCAAGTCGAGCAATGTCGGTGCGAGTAAGATCGCCCTGTCGCTGCCGGCCGCAAGCCTGTGGAACATGTTTCACAAAGTCGGCTTCGGCTCCCTGAGCGGCGCTAAGTTCCCGGGCGAGACCGCCGGTACCCTGCCGGATTACCATCGTTGGTACCCCATCGATCACGCCACCTTTTCCTTCGGCTACGGCCTGTCGGTTTCCACCTTGCAGCTGGCACGGGCCTACGCGGCGCTGGCGGCCGGCGGCGTGCTCAAACCGGTGTCGTTCGTTCCGGTCGAGCGGACGCCCGGGGGTGAGAGGGTGATGAGCGTCAAGACCGCGCGGCAGGTGATCACCATGATGGACGGCGTCGTCAGCGATGAAGGCACCGGTGAGCTGGCGCGCGTCCCCGGTTATCACGTCGCTGGAAAGACCGGCACGGTGCGCAAATCCATTCCCGGCGGCTACGCGGAGGACAAGTACGTGGCCTTGTTCGCGGGCATGATCCCCGCGACCCGTCCGAGCCTGGTGATGGTGGTGATGATCAACGACCCGCGCAGCGCCAAATTTTACGGCGGCTCCGTGGCGGCGCCGGTGTTCAGCCGGGTGATGGGCGAGGCCATGCGCCTGCTGGATATCGCTCCGGACGATCTGCCTTCGCTGAATGGGGCGAAGGTGGCCAGGGTGGAGGTGTTATGATGCCCGCGCAACAGACCCCGTCTGGCAGCGTCACCCTAAACCAATTGCTGGAAGGGATCGCGACGCTCGGCGCGGGCGAAGACCGAACGGTGACCGGCGTCGCCTTGGACAGCCGGCAAGTGCGCCCGGGTTATTTGTTCCTGGCCTGCAGCGGTCTGATGCAGCGCGGTCACGATTATATCGCCGCCGCTGTGGCGCAGGGGGCGAGCGCGGTGGCCTACGATGTGGCGGAAGGCGAAGCCGCGTTTCTGTCGGCGCAAGTGGGCGACGTGCCCCTGCTGGCGGTGAGTGATCTCTCGCAACAGGCCGGTGTGATCGCCGAGCGGTTCTACGCTTACCCTTCACGGAATTTATGGGTGGTGGGTATCACCGGCACCAACGGCAAGACCTCCTGTGCCCAGTTTCTCGCCCATGCGCTGAACCAAGCCGACAGTCCCTGCGGCATTATCGGCACCCTGGGCAACGGCCTGGTCGGGCACTTGCAAGCGGGGACCCACACCACTCCCGACGCCGTCAGTCTGCATCGCTTGTTGGCGGAGCTGCGCGCCGCCGGTGCGCGCAGCGTGGCCATGGAGGTCTCTTCTCATGCACTGGACCAAGGGCGGGTGGCCGGGGTCCAGTTTACCGCCGCAGTGTTTACCAATCTGAGCCGCGATCATCTGGATTACCACGGCGATATGGCCAGCTACGCGGTGGCCAAGCAACGATTATTTCATGCCGCCGAACTGCGTTACGCCGTCGTCAACGGCGACGACGTATTTGGGTGCGAGGTCCTCGCCAATCTGCCTCCGGCGGTGACGGCGGTGAGTTATGGTTTCGGTGGACCGGTCGCGCCGGACTTGCCCCATGTCCAAGGGATCATTGAGCGGCAGACCCGCAGCGGCCTGAGCATGACGGTAAAGAGCGACTGGGGCGACGGCCAACTGCACGTTCCCCTCCTCGGGCGTTTCAACGCCAGCAACCTTTTGGCGGCAGCGGCCACCCTGCTGGTGAGCGGCGTGCCCGTGGCCGAGACCCTGCAGCGCCTGGGGGCGGTGCGACCGGTGACGGGACGCATGGAATGTTTCGGCGGCGACGGCCGGCGGCCGCTGGTGGTAGTGGACTACGCCCACACCCCCGATGCCCTGGAGCAGGTACTGATAGCGCTGCGCGAGCATTGTCGCGGGAAATTGTGGTGCGTGTTCGGCTGCGGCGGTGATCGCGACCGCGGCAAGCGCTCACTGATGGGGGCCGCGGCGGCGCGCCTGGCGGATAAGCTGGTCATCACCGACGACAACCCGCGCGGCGAAGACCCGGCGCAGATCACATCCGAGATCCTGGCCGGTATCGGTGATGCGGCGGCGGAGGTGATCCATGACCGCAGCAGCGCCATTGCCGCCGCCATCCGCGAGGCCGTTGCCGACGACGTGGTGTTGATCGCCGGCAAGGGGCACGAGACCAGCCAGCAGATCGGCGCGCGCAAATTGGTATTCCGCGATCAGGACGAGGTGCAGCGGCATTTGGCGGGGGGAGGGGCATGATGGCGCTCAGTCAAGCCGCCGCCATGGCCGGTGGCCGCATGGAGGGTGCGGATGTGAATTGCACCAGTGTCAGCATCGATACGCGCACCCTGCAGCCCGGTGCCCTGTTTGTGGCCTTGCAGGGACCGAATTTCGACGGCCACGACTTCGTGGACGCGGCGAGCAAGAGGGGCGCGGCTGCGGCCATGGTGCATCGCCCGGTTGATCACGGCTTGCCGGTCATTCATGTGGACGACACCCGCCTGGCCCTGGGGCGTCTCGCCGCGGCATGGCGCGCCCGCCGCGATATCCCGGTGGTGGCGGTGACCGGCAGCAACGGCAAGACCACGGTGAAGGAGATGATCGCGGCGATTTTGGCGCAACGCGGCGAAGTGCTCGCGACCCAGGGTAATTTGAACAACGACATCGGCGTACCGCTCACCCTGTTGCGCCTGCGGGATAGCCATGACTGCGCAGTTATCGAAATGGGGGCCAATCATCCCGGCGAGATCGCGTACGTGGCGGGATTGGCCCGTCCCACCGTCGGGGTGGTCACCAATGCCGGCGCGGCGCACCTGGAAGGGTTCGGCGGCCTCGAAGGGGTGGCGCGGGCCAAAGGGGAATTGTTTCAGGCCCTGGATACGGACGGCATGGCGGTGGTCAACGCGGACGATCGCTTTGCCGCATTGTGGCTGCAATTCATCGGAGCACGGCCGGTGCTGCGCTTCGGCCTGGAACAGGCGGCGGACGTCAGCGTCGTCCCGGGCACGGAGCAGATGGAGGTCGGCGACGTGCTGGCCTTGCGCTGCACATTGCGCACGCCCGCTGGCGATATCCCGATCCGCATGCACCTGTGCGGTCGGCACAATGTGATCAACGCCGGTGCCGCGGCGGCGGCGGCGGGGGCCGGTGCCGCGGACATCCAGCGCGGCCTGGCCAGCCTGCAAGCGGTAAAAGGTCGTCTGCAACTGCTGGTCGTCGCGCCCGAGCTGCGGGTGCTGGACGATACCTACAATGCCAACCCGACTTCCCTGCGGGCCGCCTTGCAGGTCCTCGCCGTGGCGCCGGGTAAGAAGCTGTTGGTGTTGGGCGACATGAGCGAGCTGGGTGCGGGCGCGGAAGGCTTGCACGGTGAATTGGGCGATGAGGCCCGTGCCGCCGGGGTGGAACAATTATTCACCGTCGGGGAGCTGAGCCGTTTCACCGCCCAGCGTTTCGGTGCCGGCGCCCGGCATTTTACCACCCAGGAAGAATTGATTGCGGCGCTGCGCGCCGGGCTGAACGGCAATGCCGGGCGGGTGGTCACGATCCTGGTGAAGGGGTCGCGCCGCATGCAGATGGAGCGGGTCGTGGCAGCATTGGCATCCGGCGCGGCCGGATCGACGGGAGGGGCGTGACGCTTATGTTGCTCTATCTCACCGAGTGGCTGGCCGAACACTATCACGGGTTCAACGTATTTCAATACATCACCCTGCGCGCCATCCTCGGCGTGCTCACTTCCCTGGTGTTTTCGTTCATCATCGGTCCGACCATGATCCGGCGTTTGAGCCTGTTGCAGATCGGTCAGCAGATTCGCGAGCTGGGACCGGAGAGTCATTTGAAGAAGGCCGGCACGCCCACCATGGGCGGTGCCCTGATCCTGGTGTCCATCGCGGTGAGCACCTTGTTGTGGTCGGAGCTGAATAACCGCTACGTGTGGCTGGTGTTGGGCGTCACTCTGTTGTTTGGGGTGATCGGCTGGGTGGACGATTATCGCAAGCTGGTGCTGAAGAATTCCAAGGGGCTGTCGGCCAAGGCCAAGTATTTCTGGCAGTCGGTGGTGGGCCTGACCGCCGCGGTGCTCCTGTACGTGGGTGCGCAGACCGCCGAAGAGACGCGTTTGGTAGTGCCCTTCCTCAAGGCCACCTATATAGAGGTGGGGGTCGGCTTCGTGGTGCTGGCATATCTGGTAATCGTCGGCGCCAGCAACGCGGTCAACCTCACCGACGGCCTGGATGGCCTGGCGATCATGCCCACAGTATTGGTGGCGGGGGCCCTGGGGATCTTCGCCTATGTCACCGGCCATGTGAAATTCGCCGAGTATCTGGGGATTCCCTATATCGCCGGTGTGGGCGAGCTGGCGGTGTTTTGCGGCGCCCTGGTCGGCGCTGGCCTGGGCTTTCTGTGGTTCAACGCCTATCCGGCGCAAGTCTTCATGGGGGATATCGGTGCCCTGGCGCTGGGCGCGGCCTTGGGGATTGTGGCGGTGATCGTGCGCCAGGAGATCGTGCTGTTCATCATGGGCGGCGTGTTCGTGATGGAGACCGTGTCGGTGATCCTGCAGGTGGCCTCGTTCAAGCTCACCGGCAAACGCCTGTTTCGCATGGCGCCGCTCCATCATCACTTCGAGTTGAAAGGCTGGCCGGAGCCGCGGGTGATCGTGCGTTTTTGGATCATCACCGTGTTGTTGGTGCTGGTCGGTTTGGCGAGTTTGAAGATCCGCTGATGAAGCAGACGGCGGAGCAACGGGACTGGATGGCAATGACCGAGCGGGATATAGCCAATGTGATCGTGGGCCTGGGGAAGACCGGTTTGTCCTGCGCCCGTTATCTTGCCGCGCGCGGCGCGTCCTTCGTCGTCACCGATAGCCGCACTGTGCCGCCGGGGCTTGAAGAGCTGCACCGCGATTTTCCCGACGTCCCAGTGTTTACGGGCGGCTTCGACGCCGCGGTGTTGGCGCGTGCGCGGCGGCTGATCGTCAGTCCCGGGGTGGCACTGACGGAACCCGCCGTTGCTGCCGCGGTGCGCGACGGCGCGGAGGCCGTCGGCGACATCGAACTCTTCGCCCGCGAGGCGCGCGCGCCGGTGGTGGCGGTGACCGGTGCCAACGGCAAGAGCACAGTGACCACCTTGGTGGGTGAGATGATCCGTGATGCCGGATTCGTCGTGCGGGTCGGCGGCAATCTCGGCACCCCGGCATTGGATCTATTGGCCACCCCGATCCCGGATTTTTACGCGCTGGAGCTGTCCAGTTTCCAATTGGAGACCACTTACAGTTTGAACGCGGCAGCGGCGGTGGTGCTCAACATCAGCCCCGATCACATGGATCGCTACGGCGATGTGAGCGAGTATGCCGCGGCCAAGCGGCGTATCTATCATGGCGACGGCGTCATGGTGATCAACCGTGACGATCCCCGGGTTGCGGCTATGATCGAGCCCGGCCGCAGGGTGGTGAGTTTCGGTCTGGACGCGCCGGGACAAGAGGATTTCGGGGTGCGCGATTGCGACGGTTCGGTCTATCTGGCGAAGGGTGATGAATTTTTGCTGGCTGCTGCGGTACTGCGCCTCAAGGGCGGCCACAACATCGCCAATGCCCTGGCGGCCCTGGCCTTGGGCGAGGCGGTGGGTATCCCCATGGCGGGGATGCTTGCCAGCTTGCGCCGTTTTCCCGGCCTGCCCCACCGCACCCAATGGGTGGCGAGTCGCGACGGCGTCGACTGGTACAACGATTCCAAGGGTACCAATGTGGGAGCGACCCTGGCGGCTCTGCAGGGGATGCCGGGTAAGGTGGTGTTGATCGCCGGCGGTCTGGGAAAGGGACAGGACTTCACGCCCCTTAAGGCAGCGGTCGCCGCCAAGGCGCGGGCGGTGGTGTTGCTGGGGCGGGACGCCGCGCAGATCGCACACGCCCTGGAGGGTGTGGTACCGGTGATCCACGTAAACGACATGGATGAGGCTGTGGAGCAGGCGGGATCCCTGGCACAGGCGGGCGATAGCGTATTGCTGTCGCCCGCTTGCGCCAGCTTCGACATGTTCAGGGGTTATGAGCATCGCGGTGACGTGTTCAGCGCGGCAGTGTGCAGGGGGCAGGCATGTTGAAACTTGCCCGTCTATCACCCTTTGCATTCATGCAACAGGCCCAGGCGCGCAACAGCGCCGAACTGGGGCCATGGTATGACGGTTGGTTGCTGGGGGCGGCGGTGGCCTTATTGGCCCTGGGCCTGGTGATGGTGGCGTCGGCCTCGGTGAGCCTGGCGGATCGTCAGTTCGGACAACCCTTCTATTATTCCTTGCGGCAATTCCTGTTCGTCGGCGTCGGATTGGCGGCGGCAGCGGTGGTGGTGCGCACTCGACTCATGTATTGGGAAAAGGGCGGGGTGGTGCTATTGATCGTCGGGGCGGCGTTGCTGGTGATGGTGTTGATTCCCGGCGTGGGGCGACAGGTCAACGGCAGCACCCGCTGGCTGCCCTTCGGCGTCTTCAATCTGCAGGCCTCAGAATTGGTGAAGCTGTTCGTCATCGTCTATCTGGCGGGTTACCTGGTGCGCCGCGGCGAGGAGGTGCGCAATTCCATCAAGGGCTTTTTAAAGCCGTTGGCGATTCTGGCGGTGTTGTCGGTGTTATTGCTGCTGGAGCCAGACTTCGGCAGCACCGCGGTGATGTTCGCCACCGCCTTGGCCATGATGTTTCTCGCCGGCGTGCGCCTGTGGGAATTCTTTGCGCTGCTGGCCGTGGTGGTGGCGGCGCTGGCGGGACTGGCCATGTCGTCGCCTTACCGTCTCGAGCGTCTGACCACCTTCCTTAATCCCTGGGCGGATCCCTTCAACAGTGGTTTCCAACTTACCCAGGCCTTGATCGCCATCGGTCGCGGCGAATGGTTCGGCGTCGGTCTGGGCGGCTCGATTCAAAAATTGTTCTACCTGCCCGAGGCGCATACCGATTTCCTGTTCGCCGTACTGGCGGAGGAATTGGGTTTGCTGGGGGTGGTGAGCGTGATCGTCCTGTTTACCCTGGTGGTGTGGCGCGCGTTCGTCATCGCTTATCGGTCCGAGCAAAGCGGAAACCGTTTCGCCGGCTATCTGGCCTACGGCATCGGGATGTGGATCGGCCTGCAGGCCTTCATCAATATGGGCGTGAACATGGGGGCCTTGCCCACCAAGGGTTTGACCCTGCCGCTCATGAGCTACGGCGGTTCCAGCATTATCGTGATGTGCATCGCCGTGGCCTTGGTGTTGCGCGTCGATTATGAGACGCGCTTTCCGCGTGGGAGGTCGGGCCGATGATGCGGGTGATGATCATGGCGGGCGGTACCGGCGGCCACGTGTTCCCCGCGCTGGCGGTGGCGGCGGAGTTGCGCGAGCGCGGTGCCGAGGTGTTTTGGCTGGGCACGCGCCAGGGGCTGGAGGCCAAGGTGGTGCCAGCGGCTGGGATCGGCATGGAATGGTTGGCGGTATCCGGCTTGCGCGGTAAAGGTTGGACGGCCTGGCTGCTGGCACCGGCGCGATTGTTGTGGGCGAGCCTGCAGGTGCTGGCGGTGATGTTGCGCCGGCGGCCGGTGGTAGTGTTGGGCATGGGCGGCTTCGTCACCGGTCCCGGCGGCGTCGTGACGTGGCTGCTGCGCAAGCCCCTGGTGATCCATGAGCAGAACGCCATTGCCGGTTTGACCAACCGCCTGCTGGCGCCCCTGGCGCAGCGGGTGTTGGAGGCCTTTCCCGGTACGTTCCACGGCAAGCATGTCACTCATACCGGCAATCCGGTCCGTCGCGCCATCGCCGCCTTGCCTGTACCCGAGGAGCGCTTCAAGGGACGGGGTGGCGTATTGCGGCTGCTGGTGTTGGGCGGCAGTCTCGGCGCGCGCGCCTTGAACGAAGTGGTGCCGGTGGCGTTGGCGCAATTGCCGTCCCGTCCCGAGGTCTGGCATCAGGCGGGGAGCCGCAATCTGGAGGAGACCCTGGAACATTATCGCGCCGCCGCCGTGACGGCTCGGGTGGAACCCTTTATCGACGATATGGCCGTCGCCTATGGCTGGGCGGACTTGGTGGTGTGTCGCGCGGGTGCCTTGACGGTGGCGGAACTGGCGGCGGCGGGGGTGGGTGCGATCCTGGTGCCTTATCCCCATGCGGTGGATGACCACCAGACCCGCAATGCAGCTTATCTGAGCGATGCCGGTGCGGCGGTGGTGGTGCAGCAGCGGGAGTTTACCCCCGACCGCCTGTGCGAGTTGCTTGCCACCCTGGTGGAGCGTTCCCACCTGTTGACCATGGCCCGGGCGGCCCGAGACTTAGCCCAGCCGGAGGCGGCGGCGACGGTGGCCGCATTGTGCTGGGAGGCGGCCCATGGCTGAGCGCTTCGTGGGCGAGGTGAAGACGCCGATGCGGGAACGCATGTGGCGCATCGCGGCGATTCACTTTGTCGGGATCGGAGGGGTGGGTATGGGCGGTATCGCCGAGGTGCTGCACAATCTCGGTTATCGCGTTTCCGGTTCCGACATCAAGGAAAATGCCCTCACCGGTCGCTTGGCCGGCTTGGGGATAACGATCCATATCGGTCACGACGCACGTTGGGTGGAAGGCAGCGATGTGATAGTGGTGTCCAGCGCCATCGACGACAACAACCCCGAAGTGCGCGAGGCGCAGCGCCGCCGTATTCCTGTGGTGCGCCGCGCGGAGATGCTCGCGGAGTTGATGCGTTTTCGTTACGGTATCGCCGTGGCGGGTACCCATGGCAAGACCACTACCACCAGTCTCCTCGCCAGTCTGCTGGCAGAAGGAGGCCTGGATCCGACCTTCGTCATCGGCGGGCGCCTCAATAGCATCGGCAGTAACGCTCGCTTGGGCGCTGGCGAGTATCTGGTGGCGGAGGCCGACGAGAGCGACGCCTCGTTCCTGCATCTCGCGCCCATGATCGCGGTAGTCACCAATATCGACGCCGATCACATGGCTACCTACGGCAGTGACTTCGGCCGCCTGCGTCAGGCCTTCATCGAATTCCTTCATCAATTGCCTTTCTATGGATTGGCCGTGGTGTGCCTGGACGATCCGGTCATTGCCGAGTTGTTGCCACAACTGCCGCGCCCCAGCCTGACCTATGGCATTTCCACAGGGGCGGATGTACGGGCGGTCGCTATTCGGCAGGAGGGGGCGACCACTCACTTCAAGGTGGTGAGGCGCAAGGGTACGGAACTGGAAGTCAGTCTCAACCTGGCCGGCCAGCATAATGTGCTCAACGCCCTGGCCGCCATCGCCGTGGCGCAGGAATTGGGCGTGGACGACGGCGCCATGCAACGGGCGTTGACGGGTTTTCAAGGTATAGGCCGGCGCTTTCAGCTCTACGGCGAGATTTCCACCGCGACGGGCCGGGTATTGATGATCGACGATTACGGCCATCACCCGCGGGAGATCGCCGCCACCATAGAGGCCATTCGCGCCGGTTGGCCGCAGCGGCGCCTGGTAGTGGTGTTCCAGCCGCACCGCTATACCCGTACTCGCGATCTCTTTGAAGACTTCGTCAAGGTCCTTTCCGAAGTGGATGTGTTGGTGTTGCTGGACGTGTATCCGGCGGGCGAGAAGCCTATTGCCGCCGCCGATGGCCGTGCGTTGAGTCACGCCATCCGTGCCCGCGGCCAGGTGGATCCGGTGTTTGTTGACGCCGTTACGGATTTGGCCGAGGTGTTGCGCGGTGTTCTGCTGGAAGGCGATGTGTTGTTGACCTTGGGTGCGGGGGACATCGGTGGGGCCGCGACCAAACTGCCCGAGCAACTTGCCGAGGGGACGCAATGATGGCCGCCGAACACCAAGCAGCGTTGCGCGGCCGGCTGCGCCACGACGAATCCATGGCCCGTCATGTCTCGTGGCGGACGGGCGGTCCGGCGCGTACGTTTTATGAGCCGGCAGACGCGGGTGACCTCGCGGTGTTTTTGAAGCAGCTTCCTGCGGATGAACCGCTGTTGTGGTTGGGGCTGGGTAGCAACCTGCTGGTGCGTGACGGCGGGATCCCGGGGACGGTGATCGCCACCAGCGGTGCCTTGATGGAGCTGGTGCAAATCGATGCCTTGGCGATACGCGCCGGCACCGGCGTGGCGTGCAACAAGGTGGCGCGCTTCTGCGCGGGCCTGAATCTGGTGGGGGGCGAGTTTCTGGCCGGTATCCCGGGGACCATGGGCGGCGCCCTGGCCATGAACGCCGGGGCCTTCGGCGGCGAGACCTGGCCCCTGGTAAGACGTGTCGAGACCATCGATCGTCACGGGACACGCCGTTGGCATGAACCCGGCGATTTTCGCGTGGCCTATCGCGAGGTGCACGGTCCGGCGGAGGAATGGTTTATTACGGTGGAATTGCAGTTGCAATCCGGCGACGGGGCCGCCGGTCTCGCCCGGGTCAAGGAGCTGTTGGAACGCCGCAATCGGAGCCAGCCCATCGGCCTGCCCAGTTGCGGTTCGGTATTCCGCAATCCACCCGGGGACCACGCCGCGCGCTTGATCGAAGCCTGTGGTTTGAAGGGTACGTGCCGCGGCGGTGCCTGTATTTCCACCAAGCACGCCAATTTTATCATCAACAGCGGTGACGCCAGCGCCGCCGATATCGAGGCCTTGATCACGCAGGTGGCGGAGGCCGTCGAACAGGCACATGGCGTTCGACTGCAACGGGAAGTGCACATCGTCGGCGTCGCGGCGGGAGGGGTGCAGTCATGACGACCACAATGCGTGTGCAGGATCCCACGGTTTTCGGCCGCGTCGCAGTGTTGATGGGCGGCTGGTCGGCTGAGCGCGAGATATCCCTCATGAGCGGCGAGGCCGTACTCCAGGCCCTGTTGCGGCGCGGCGTGGACGCCCACGGCGTGGACGCCGACAAGCTGGGCGTGGTGCGGCAGTTGACCACGGGCGGTTTCGACCGTGCCTTTGTCGTGTTGCACGGCCGCGGCGGCGAGGATGGCGTGATTCAGGCGGTGTTGGAGATGCTGGGCATCCCCTACACCGGCAGCGGTGTGATGGCGTCGGCGCTGACTATGGATAAATGGCGTACCAGACTGTTGTGGCAGGCCGCGGGCATCCCCGGCGCGCCTTATGAACGGTTGAATGACCGCAGCGAACCCGAGGAGGTCGTGGCCCGGCTTGGCCTGCCGCTGTTCGTCAAGCCGGCGTGCGAAGGTTCCAGTATCGGCATCACCAAGGTGAAGAGCGCCGCCGCATTGCGGCCCGCTTATGAGGAGGCGCGCCGCTATGACGAGGTGGTCTTGGCCGAGGCGTTCATCACCGGCGCGGAAGTACAGTTCCCGGTCCTCGGCCACCAGGTGTTGCCATCGGTGCGCGTCGAGACCTCGTGTGAATTCTACGATTACCAAGCCAAATATTTTCGCGACGACACGCGCTACACCTGTCCCGGCTTGCCGCCGGCGCAGGAGCAGGGACTGCACGAAGCGGTGCTGCGCGCCTTCGACGTGTCCGGCTGCCGCGGCTGGGCGCGCGTCGATCTGATCGTCACGCCCGAGGGCGCGCCGTATTTTCTGGAGATCAACACGGTGCCGGGGATGACCGGCCATAGTCTGGTGCCCATGGGGGCCCGCGCCGCGGGTATCGAATTCGATGAATTGGTGTGGCGGATCTTGGAGACGAGTCTCAGGTCATGAGTGTCACGGCAAAAGACATGATGGGCTTGGGTTCCTGGCGTCGACGGGGCGGTCGCAAGACGGTAACGCGCGCCACCTCCCGTCGCAGGCCGGCGGCCCCGGTGACGCATTCCTGGGAGGGATTGAGTGCGGCGCTGCGTGGTGCCTTGATCATGTCGTCGGGTCTGGTGCTGGCGGGCATCTTAGGCTGGGGGTGGTCGACATTGACCGATCCGCGCGTGTTGCCCATCAAGAATATCCAGGTGCAAGGGGTCTTTGCCCATGTCGATGCGGCCACGGTGCGGGCTGCGGTGGCACCGTTTATAACCGGCAATTTCCTGACCGTGGATGTGCGGCGCGTGCGGCGGGCGGTGCAGGCCCTCCCTTGGGTCCGGTATGCCGTGGTGCGACGGGCCTGGCCCGATGCCGTGCATATCGTCGTAACCGAACAGGTCGCGGTTGCGAAGTGGGGCGAGGATGCCTTGGTCAACGACGCAGGGGAAATATTCTTACCTCCGCGCTCCAGTTTTCCGGCAGGTATGGCTACCTTGCAGGGGCCCGAGGGTTCGGGTGAGGTCGTGGTGACCGCCTTGCACGATATGAACGGGATGCTGGCCCCCCTGGGGCTGCGTATCGAGCGTCTGGTCTTGAATGAGCGTCGTGCCTGGAGCCTGGTGCTGGATAACGGCATCCAGGTGGTTTTGGGGCGGAGCGACGGCTATGTGCGTTTGCTGAAGTTCGTCAGGTTTTACCGCCGCGCCTTTCACGATCGGGCAACGAAGGTGGCTAAGGTGGATTTACGTTACAGCAATGGCTTTGCGGTGCGTTGGAAGCAGGACCCAAAGCGGAAGTAATCGGTCCGGGATTTTGAGCTTGCGGGGAGTCGGTAAAGAGATGTCGAAAAAAGGGGAAAAGGATTTGATCGTTGGTTTGGATATCGGCACTTCGAAGGTGGTGGCCATCGTCGGTGAGCTGAAAGCGGACGGCGCCATCAATATCGTGGGATTGGGCTCTCATCCTTCGCGGGGTCTGAAGAAGGGCGTGGTGGTCAACATAGAATCCACGGTGCAATCCATTCAACGGGCCATGGAAGAGGCGGAGCTGATGGCCGGTTGCCAGATTCATTCGGTCTATGCCGGCATCGCCGGGAGTCACATCCGCAGTCTCAATTCTCACGGCATCGTCGCCATCCGCGATCGCGAGGTGGCGTCCGGCGATGTGGATCGGGTCATCGATGCCGCGCGCGCCGTGGCGATCCCGGCGGATCAAAAGGTGCTGCATGTCCTGCCCCAGGAGTTCGTCATCGACAATCAAGAGGGTATCCAGGAGCCGGTGGGAATGTCGGGCGTGCGCCTGGAGGCCAAGGTCCATCTGGTGACCGGGGCGGTGAGCGCCGCGCAGAACATCGTCAAATGCGTCAAGCGCTGCGGCCTGGAAGTGGACGACATTATTCTCGAGCAGTTGGCCTCCAGCTACTCAGTGCTCACCGACGACGAAAAGGATTTAGGCGTGTGTCTGGTGGACATCGGCGGCGGCACCACCGACATCGCCGTGTTCACCGAAGGTTCCATCCGCCATACGGCGGTAATCCCCATCGCCGGCGATCAAGTGACCAACGACATCGCGGTGGCCTTGCGTACCCCTACTCAGCATGCCGAGGAGATCAAGATTAAGTATGCCTGCGCCCTGACCCAGTTGGCCATGGCCGACGAGACTATCGAGGTGCCCAGCGTGGGGGAACGCGCCCCGCGCCGCCTGGCACGCCAGACCCTCGCTGAGGTGGTGGAGCCGCGTTACGAGGAATTGCTCAATCTGGTGCAGACCGAACTGCGCCGCAGCGGTTTCGAGGATTTGATCGCGGCGGGGGTGGTGATGACCGGCGGCAGCTCCAAGATGGAAGGGGTCATTGAGTTGGCCGAGGAGATCTTTCACGCGCCGGTGCGTCTGGGTGTGCCTCAGTATGTCACAGGATTGGTGGATGTGGTGCGCAATCCCATTTACGCCACCGGGGTGGGATTGTTGTTGTTCGGCCAGAAACACCGTGATCGTCAGGGAGTGAGGGTAACGATCGGAGGAGAGGGAATATCGATATGGGAAAGGATGAAGGGGTGGTTTAGGGGCAATTTTTAACAATACGGGTTTATGGAAACGAATCATCATTGAGTAGCAGCAAAGGAGAATGAATATGTTTGAACTCATGGATACCTGTCCGCAAAACGCGGTTATCAAAGTCATCGGCGTGGGCGGCGGTGGCGGCAACGCCGTCGAACATATGGTGAAAGGAAATATCGAGGGCGTGGAGTTCGTCTGCGCCAATACCGATTCGCAGGCCCTGCGCAATTGCTCGACG
The DNA here is from genome assembly GCA_037381915.1 of Gammaproteobacteria bacterium. Classification (GTDB taxonomy): domain Bacteria; phylum Pseudomonadota; class Gammaproteobacteria; order DRLM01; family DRLM01; genus JARRQJ01. Next base: position 31,810 of record JARRQJ010000007.1, read on the forward strand.
CGCACCGTGATACAGCTGGGGGCCAGCATCACTAAGGGCTTGGGTGCCGGCGCCGATCCCAATGTGGGGCGTCAGGCCGCCATGGAAGACCGCGATCGCATCGTCGAGGTGATCGAGGGCGCCGACATGCTGTTCATTACCGCGGGCATGGGGGGCGGTACCGGTACCGGTGGCGCGCCGATCGTGGCGGCAGCGGCTAAAGAATTGGGGATTTTGACCGTTGCCGTGGTTACCAAACCCTTTCCGTTCGAGGGCAGGAAGCGCATCAGCGTGGCGGATCACGGTATCAAGGAACTGTCCCAGTACGTGGATTCCTTGATTACCATCCCCAATGAAAAGCTGCTGTCGGTGTTGGGCAAGAATGTGTCCCTGTTGGATGCCTTCCGCTCCGCGAATAATGTCCTGCAGGGTGCGGTGCAGGGGATCGCCGAACTCATCACCCGGCCCGGATTGATCAACGTGGACTTTGCCGACGTGCGCACGGTGATGAGTGAGATGGGGATGGCCATGATGGGTTCCGGCCGGGCAACGGGTGAAGATCGGTCGCGCCAGGCGGCCGAAGCGGCGGTGAACAGCCCCTTGCTGGAAGACGTCAACTTGGCCGGTGCGCGGGGTATCTTGGTCAATGTGACGGCCGGTCTGGATCTGGGTATCGGCGAGTTTGAGGAAGTTGGGAACACCGTCAAGGAATTCGCGTCCGACAATGCTACGGTAGTGGTCGGCACGGTTATCGATCCCGACATGAGCGACGAGATTCGCGTCACGGTGGTCGCGACCGGTTTGGGTCGGGATGACGAGGAAGTCCCGGAGCAGCCCGTGAAACTGGCCTACAAAAACACCGGCGAGGTCGATTACAGCCAATTGGAGCGGCCGGCGGTGATGCGTCACCACAGTGTGGCGGCGGGCGGTGGACGTCAGGGCGCGGCCGCGGCGGAGGCGGATATGGATTATCTGGACATTCCCGCCTTTTTGCGCCGTCAGGCGGACTGAGCGTGATGGCATTCGGCGACCGTTTGGCGGCAAAGCTGGATGCAGGAGCATATGCTAGGCAGGGGTTAGGCGCTGTGCTACCATGCGGCGTGCTAAGCACTGGCCTGTTATTTGGGCATCGAGGGGCATCGGAAACGGAATGATAAGGCAGAGAACGCTGAAAAATGTGATTCGCGCTACGGGCATCGGATTGCATACAGGAGAAAAGGTGTACCTCACATTGCGACCGGCCGCCGTAGATACGGGCATCGTGTTTCGGCGGGTCGATGTGGATCCTCCCGTAGAGATTCCGGCCAGGGCGGAGAACGTGGGTGATACCACCTTGTCCACTTCTCTGGTGTGCGGCGGGGCGCGCGTCGCGACCGTCGAACACCTGCTGTCTGCACTGGCGGGCCTCGGGATAGATAACGCCTATGTGGATGTCAGCGCTCCGGAAGTGCCCATCATGGACGGCAGCGCCGGACCGTTCGTGTTTCTGGTGCAGTCCGCGGGTGTCGAAGATCAAAATGCAGCTAAGCGCTTTATCCGTATAAAAAAACCTGTCCAGGTTGAAGATGGTGATAAATGGGCGCGCTTCGACCCGTTCGAAGGCTTTAAGGTTTCATTCGCCATCGAGTTCGATCACCCGGTGTTCAAGAATCGCTGCCAGGAGGCGGTGGTGGATTTCTCGACCACCTCATTCGTCAAGGAGGTGAGTCGGGCCAGGACCTTCGGCTTCATGCGTGATATTGAATTGTTGAGGGAAAAGCGCTTGGCGCTGGGCGGCAGTCTGGACAACGCGGTGGTGGTCGATGACTACCGGGTTTTGAACGAAGACGGTTTGCGCTATGACGATGAATTTGTTAAACACAAGGTTTTGGATGCCATCGGCGATCTGTACTTGCTGGGGAGGAGCCTGATCGGTGCCTTCAGCGGCTATAAATCCGGACATGCCCTCAACAACCGCCTGTTGCGAGCCTTGATGGCGGATGAGTCGGCGTGGGAACTGGTGACCTTCGAGGACGCCGCGCACGCACCGATCCTGTTCATGCAGCCTACGCCGGCGGGCTGAGGATCACCCGTCCGCTGGTATAAACCGAACCAGGGGATGTCCCTCGTGGTCTAAGGTGCGACGTAGTAGGCAATTTTCTCCCCCCTCGCTGTAATACTATAAAGTATTTTAAGAGGGCGTCGACAAGTTAACTAGCGTTGGTCTGTTGCCCGTTGTTATCGATTTTTAACGGGTTTTGCGCGTTTGCTGAGCCGCAGAAGTGCTGCTTTGAGCTGAGGGTCGGCCGTGCCGTCCGCGACGCTGGCGATCAATGCCGCTGTATGGTCGCTCATGGCGAGCGGCCGGTTCGAGCTGTGGGGTTCGCCCCGGTCATGGGGTTGTACCCGAACCCGGATGTGGCGGAAGGCGGGTAGATCGCGGCGCTCGCCCAGCCGTTTCAGGATATGGGGCGATTGGTAGCGGAGTTTTGCCGCCCATGTGGATGAGTCGCAGCCGATAACTAGAGTTCCGCCGTCTATGTTGGCGGCATGGCAATGCAGGGAAAGGGGTTCTGGCAGAAAGTGCCTGATCACGGCGGTGATCCGGCGGAGGAGGCGGACTTGGCTCAGCAGCATGCTCAGGTGATCGGAGCGCTGTTGCAGCAAGTTCGCCAGTGATTTTGGAGAGACATTCGCCATGACTAGTACGGATAGCTATGGCCCTAAAGCCGAAGGGTACGGATGATGAACATCATTTTACTCGGTAAAAAGCAGCAACGCCCGCTAAAAATTCATCTGAGTCGGACGCGTGCCGTGGCGTTGCTGGTCGCCGTACTTCTCGTCCCCTTGAGCCTGGTATCTTATCTGGGATTTTTCCTGGGAAGCGAATACGGCCAGACGGCGGTCGCCCTGAACGGCAACGATGCGATGAAGCCCGATGGCGCCGGGAATAAACAATCGCCCCGCGACGTACAGGAAACGATCAACGCCCTCACGGCGCGGCTGGGCGCCTTACAGGCCCAAGTGATACGCCTCAATGCCCTGGGCAAACGCTTGGTGGGTGTGGCCGGCTTGGAGAAGGGCGAATTTGATTTCAGTTCGCCGCCTCCACAGGGTGGTCCGGAAGAACCCAACGTGCTGGCTGAAACGCCCCTCCCCTTGCCCGCCCTGCGCCAAGACGTGGACAGGCTGAATCAGCAGCTAAATGACCGGCAGGAACAGTTGAGCATCCTGGATACCGTGTTTCGGCATCGCAATCTCCTCGATGAGGTATTGCCCAAGGGGCGGCCGGTGAGCGACGGCTGGATTTCCTCCTATTACGGTTATCGAACCAATCCGTTTTCCGGTGGACGGGAGTGGCACCCCGGCGTCGACATCGCCGGGAAAATGGGGGAGCCCGTGGTGGCGGTGGCCGCCGGCATCGTGACCTACGCCGGCAAGGACGGCGGTTACGGTAACCTGGTCCAAATCAACCACGGGAACGGCTTTGTCACCCGCTATGGACATAATTCCAAAGTCCTTGTCAAAGTTGGGGAAACGGTGAGCAAGGGTCAGGAGATCTCCCTGATGGGCTCGACGGGCCGCTCCACGGGCCCCCACGTGCACTTCGAGGTCTGGCGGTCCGGAAGGCGTGTAAATCCGATAAAATATCTCCGCGCCGCCAAGTGATCCCCGCGTGATCCTGGTGTAAAATGGATTTTTTACATATTGCTCCCTCCTGATGCAGTTTGTTTCTAAATGATATCGAAGCTTGTAAACAAGGTTTTTGGTAGCCGTAATGAGCGCTTGGTCAAGCGCATGTCCGCGGTGGTTCAGACCATCAACGGCCTCGAAGATACCTTCGCCAGTCTGAGCGATGCGGAATTGCGCGCCAAGACCGATGAGTTTCGGCAGCGTCTGGCCGACGGTGCCGGCCTCGACAGCCTGTTGCCGGAGGCCTTCGCCGTGGTGCGCGAGGCCGGCAAGCGGGTGATGGCCATGCGCCATTTTGATGTGCAACTCATAGGCGGCATGGTCCTGCACGACGGCAAGATTGCCGAGATGCGCACCGGCGAAGGCAAGACCTTGGTGGCGACCTTGGCCGTGTACCTGAACGCCCTGCCCGGCAAGGGCGTTCATGTGGTGACCGTCAATGATTATCTGGCGCGGCGCGATGCCGGATGGATGGGGCCGCTGTACGAATTTCTAGGCTTGTCCACCGGAGTGATCCTGGCCGGGCAAAGCGCGGAGGAGAAGCGCGCCGCCTACGCCGCCGACATTACCTACGGCACCAATAACGAATACGGATTTGACTATCTGCGCGACAATATGGCGTTCAGCGCCGCGGATCGGGTGCAACGCGGCACTCACTACGCTGTTGTCGACGAGGTGGACTCCATTCTTATCGATGAGGCCCGCACTCCTCTCATCATCTCCGGGCCCAGCGATGAGGGCTCCGATCTCTATACCAAGATCAATGTCCTGATTCCCAAGCTGAGCAAGCAGGAAGAGGAAGACCAGCCCGGCGATTACAGCGTGGACGAGAAGAGCCGCCAGGTGTACCTCACCGAAGAGGGCCATCAGCATGTTGAACAACTGATGGAAGAGGCCGGACTGTTAACGGAAGGAGGCGGCCTCTACGATGCCGCCAACATCAGCCTCATGCACCACTTGAATGCCGCTCTGCGCGCCCATGCCCTGTTCAAACGCGATGTGGATTATATCGTGCGCGACAACGAGGTGGTCATCGTCGATGAATTCACCGGCCGTACCCTGCCGGGTCGTCGCTGGTCGGAGGGTTTGCATCAGGCGGTGGAAGCCAAGGAAGGGGTGCCGATACGCAGTGAAAACCAGACGCTGGCCTCCATTACGTTCCAGAATTATTTTCGGCTCTATGACAAGCTGTCGGGCATGACCGGTACCGCCGACACCGAGGCCTACGAATTCCAGCAAATCTACGACCTGGAAGTGGTGGTGATTCCGACCCATCGGCCCATGATCCGCAAGGATCACGGCGATGTGGTCTATCTTACCGCCAAAGAAAAATTTGACGCCATCATCCAGGATATCAAGGATTGTTATGAACGCCGCCAGCCCGTTCTGGTGGGCACCACCTCTATCGAAACGTCGGAATATCTTGCGAATCTCCTTGATGAAGAGAACATCAAATATCAGGTCTTGAACGCCAAGCAGCACGAACGCGAGGCCCAGGTGGTGGCCGAAGCGGGGCGGCCCGCGGCAGTGACTATCGCCACCAATATGGCGGGGCGTGGCACGGATATCGTCCTGGGCGGCAGCCTGGAGATGGAGATCGGCGCCCTGGGCGAGGACGCCGATGCGGCCGCCAAGCAAGGCGTTGAGGAAGAATGGCGGGAGCGTCATGACCAGGTGCTTGCCGCAGGCGGTTTGCACGTGATAGGCACCGAGCGTCATGAGTCGCGTCGTATCGATAATCAGTTGCGCGGCCGCTCCGGCCGTCAAGGCGATCCCGGTTCGTCGCGTTTTTACCTCTCCCTGGAAGACAATCTGATGCGCATCTTCGCATCCGATCGAATCAAGGGCCTGATGCAGAAGTTGGGGATGGAACAGGGTGAGGCCATCGAACACCCCTGGGTGACGCGCGCCATAGAGAATGCCCAGCGTAAGGTCGAGGGTCATAACTTCGATATTCGTAAACAGTTGCTGGATTACGACAACGTCGCCAACGATCAGCGTAAGGTGATTTACGAGCAGCGCAACGAGATCATGGCGACGGACGATATCTCCGATACCATCAAGACCATCCGCGTCGATGTCATCAACGGAATCATCGATCTCCATGTTCCCCCGCAGAGTCTGGAAGAGCAGTGGGACATTCCCGGCCTGGAAGAGGCCTTGGAACAAGTAGGCGTGCCGCTCTCCGTGTCTTCCTGGCTGGAGGAGGACCACGATCTGCACGAGGAATCGCTGCGCAAACGCATCCTTGAGGCCGTGGAAGCCGCTTATGCCGAAAAGGAGGCGCAGGCGGGCGCGGAGGTGATGCGCCATTTCGAAAAGGCGGTGATGCTGCAGGTCTTGGATTCCATGTGGAAAGAGCATTTGGCCGCCATGGATTATCTGCGTCAAGGCATCCATTTGCGCGGCTATGCGCAGAAAAATCCGATTCAAGAATACAAGAGCGAGGGCTTCGAGCTGTTCAGTCAATTGCTGAACAAGATCAAGACCGAGGTGATCAGTATCCTGACCCGGGTGCGGGTACGGGCGGAAGAAGACGTGCAGGCTGTGGAAGAGCAGCGCCGCACCAGTGTGAGCATGCGGTATGAACATGCCGAGGCGGCGGCCATGGCGGCGGGGGGCGGCGGTGGTGGCGATGTCGCGGCCGGCGAACAGGGTCAACCCGAAAATCACACCCCCTATGTTCGCGAGGGACGCAAGATTGGCCGCAACGAGCCCTGTCCATGCGGTTCGGGAAAGAAGTACAAACAATGTCACGGTCGTCTGGCATAACGGCCGTTCCTCTGTAAATCCGTGGCTGTAGGACTCAGCGCCTTACCCTCCTTGGCGGCCGTGCCCGGTATCCGGTTGAGCACGGTGTGCGCAGGTATTAAAAAGCCCGGCCGGCGTGATTTGGTGGTCGTCGAGCTCGAAGAAGGCACCCGTTGTGCTGCGGTATTCACCCGCAATGCCTTCTGTGCGGCCCCGGTAGGCTTGGCCAAGCGCCACCTGATGCAACAGGCTCCCCGTTATCTGCTCATCAACACCGGAAACGCCAATGCCGGTACCGGCGCCAGGGGTTGGAGTGATGCGCTGGCCTGCTGCCAAGCATTGGCGGAGAGCGCCGGCGTTGCTGCGGCGCGAGTCTTGCCTTTTTCCACCGGCGTCATCGGCGAACCCTTGCCGGTTGAGACCATCGTGAACGCCTTGCCCGCGGCGTTTGGCGCCCTGTCCGCGGAGGGCTGGGATGACGCCGCGCACGGCATCATGACCACCGATACCGTGGCCAAGGGTCTATCGCGCCAGATCCAGGTCGCGGGACAGGCGGTCACCGTCACGGGAATCGCCAAGGGGGCCGGTATGATCCGGCCCGATATGGCAACCATGCTGGCATTCGTCGCCACGGATGCGAAATTGTCCGAGCGCTTGCTGCAGCAGTGCCTGGAAGCGGCCGTGCAAGCCTCGTTTAATTGCATTACCGTTGATGGAGACACGTCCACTAATGACGCCTGTATATTGATGGCCACCGGTCGTAGCGCGGCGCCCGAGATCGTGGCGGACGATCCCGCCTATGCCGTGCTGTCGCAAGCGATCACCGAGGTGTGCGTCGGTCTCGCTCAGGCGATCGTGCGGGACGGCGAGGGTGCCACCAAATTCATCACCGTCGAGGTCAAGGGCGGTGTTGACGAGGAGGAATCACGTCGTGCGGCCTACGCCATCGCCCACTCGCCGCTGGTCAAGACCGCTTTTTTCGCCAGCGACCCCAACTGGGGACGGATTCTGGCGGCGGTGGGGCGCGCCGGCATCGTGGGTATGGACGTGGAGCGGGTCAATATTTTCCTGGACGACGTTTGCATCGTGGCGAACGGTGAGCGCGCACCCGATTATCGGGAAGAGCAGGGACGCGAAGTGATGGCGGAAGAGGAGATTATCGTCAGGATCGAGCTGGGCCGCGGCAAAGACGACGCCCGGGTATGGACCTGTGATCTGTCCTATGATTATGTACGTATCAATGCCGAATACCGGACCTGAATGGCTTGGAAAGTGTGGTTTATGCCCTCATATAATATGAGGTGATCCCAGACGGGCGAGGCGAGGAGAAAGGATGAATGCTATAATGGTACGGACATTTCATAATCATATGATTTTAATGAACAATTAGCGGGGTTGCACAATTCATGTTAAACGGACTAGTCGATTTACCCTGGTGGGGCTATGTGTTGGTGATGCTGGGCATGACCCATGTCACCATCGCCAGCGTCACCATATTTCTCCATCGTCATCAGGCCCATCGGGCCTTGGATCTTCATCCGGCGGTGAGTCATTTCTTCCGGCTGTGGCTTTGGTTGACCACCGGCATGGAGACCAAGGCCTGGGCCGCCATTCACCGCAAGCACCATGCCCGTTGCGAGACCGAGGAAGACCCGCACAGCCCGCAGGTTCTGGGGTTGTCCAAGGTCTTGTGGGAAGGGGCCGAACTCTATCGTCTCGAAGCCAAGAATGCGCAGACCTTGGAACACTACGGCAAAGGCACCCCCGACGATTGGCTGGAGCGCCATCTCTACAGAGGGCGCAGCCGCTACGGCATCGGCCTGATGTTGCTCATCGACGCGGTGTTATTCGGTCCGATCGGCATCACCATGTGGGCGGTACAGATGATCTGGATTCCGTTTTTCGCCGCCGGCATCATCAACGGCGTTGGCCATTACTGGGGCTACCGCAATTATGAGAGCGCCGATGCGTCGACCAACATCGTGCCGTGGGGCATTCTGATCGGCGGCGAAGAACTGCACAACAATCACCATGCCTTTCCCAGTTCCGCCAAGCTGTCTTCCAAACCGTGGGAGTTCGATATCGGCTGGTTCTATATTCGGTGCCTGCAGAGCCTCGGCCTGGCCAAGGTGAAGAAGGTGGCGCCCGAGCCGGTGATCGATCCCGCCAAGCATACGGCGGATATGGAGACGGTGCGCGCCATTCTGGTCAACCGTTTCCACGTCTTGTCGCATTATGCGCGGGATGTGGTGGTGCCGGTGCTGCGCGAAGAATTGTACCGGGCCGACCAATCCTGTCGTCGCTTATTGCGCAGGGCCCGCCGTCCCCTGGTGCGCGGCGAGGCGGTGATGACCGAGGATGCCAAGGGGCGGGTGCAGGCGGCGTTGAATCTCAGCCAGACTCTCGCCACCGTATATGAGTATAAAAAGCGCCTGCAACAGTTGTGGCAGAGCCACTTCAGTTCACCGGACAGCCTGCTGCGTCACCTGCAGGAGTGGTGTAAGCAGGCCGAGGCCACGGGCATTAAAGTATTGCAGGACTTTGCCAGAACGCTGAGGGGGTATTCGTTGCAGTCGGCGTAATATTCAGAGTTCAGAAAAGGCGAGCCAATAAAAAACCCGCTTGAGCGGGTTTTTTATTGGCTGATAGGCCAAGAAGCTACTTGATCTTGGCCTCTTTGTAGATTACGTGCTTGCGTACCACCGGATCGTATTTCTTGATTTCCATCTTATCCGGGGTGTTACGTTTGTTCTTCATAGTAGTATAAAAATGGCCGGTGGCGGCGCTGGAAACCAATCTGATCTTTTCACGCATGGCACAGACTCCTCATAGAAGCTTAGATCTTTTCGCCGCGGCTGCGGAGTTCCGCCACCACCGCATCGATACCGCGCTTATCGATGATGCGCATGCCCTTGGAGGTCACGCGCAGGCGCACCCAGCGCTTTTCCCCCTCCAGCCAGAAGCGGTGGGTATGAAGATTGGGCAAGAAACGGCGCCGCGTCTTGTTGTTGGCGTGGGACACGTTGTTCCCGCTGGTGGGGCGTTTGCCCGTCACCTGGCATACTCTGGCCATGATACTTGACCTCCTCGAAACGATATGGCCGCCAGCGACCGGCTGCCTAAAGAGCTGCACTTTATACCAGCGATGGCCTTGATTTGCAAGTCGAAGGGTGGCTACAGCTGGCCCCGTTCCGCCAGGGAGATCGTATAGCCGTCGCCGATGACGATATGGTCAAGGACCCGGATATCCACCAGGCCCAGGGCGTCCTGGAGGCGCCGGGTGAGGCGGCAATCGGCCTGGCTGGGTTCGGCCACTCCCGAGGGGTGGTTATGGGCCAAGATGACTGCAGCGGCGTTCAGTGCCAGGGCCTGCTTGACCACCTCGCGGGGGTGGACGCTGGCACCGTCAATGGTGCCGCGGAACATCTCGGTGAATTCGATGACCCGGTGGCGGTTGTCGAGGAACAGGCAGGCGAAGACCTCGTGTGGATAATCGCGCAGCCGCGCCAGCAGGAAGCGCCGGGTATCGGTCGGGCTACCCAAGGCATCGCCGCGTTGCACGGTCTCATAGAGATGGCGGCGCCCCATCTCCAGGACCGCCTGCAGCAGTGCGTACTTGGCGCTGCCCAGGCCGTGGCCCTGGCAAAAGTTGCGGCGATCGGCCTCCAGCAGGGCGCGTAATCCGCCGTATTCCTTGAGTAAATCGCGGGCCAGGTCCACCGCGGTCTTGCCGCTCACCCCGGTGCGGAGAAAGATGGCCAGGAGTTCCGCGTCCGAAAGGGTTTGCGGGCCGCGGTTCAATAGTTTCTCGCGGGGGCGTTCCGCAGTGGGCCAGTCGGTGATCGCCATAGGGTTCCCTCCCAGGAGCGACGGCTACAACAGCGAAGTCCATAGCGCTGTCGACGATGAATCTGTTATTTTTAGTCCTTTTGCAAGGGCTAGAATGCAGGGCATGACGGGACTCGTCAACAAGCGTGTGATAGTGGGGGTTACCGGCGGGATCGCCGCTTACAAGAGCGCGGAACTGGTGCGGCGGCTCAAGGAGGCGGGTGCCGAGATCCGGGTGGTGATGACCGCCGCCGCGACCCGGTTCATCACCCCCCTGACCTTACAGGCCTTGTCGGGTCAACCGGTGCACAGGCATCTGCTGGATGCGGCCACCGAGAACGCCATGGGTCATATTGAGTTGGCGCGCTGGGCGGATGTGGTGGTGGTGGCGCCCGCCAGCGCCAATTCCATGGCCAAACTGGCCCGCGGCCTTGCCGATGATTTGCTGAGCACCCTGTGCCTGGCCACGGACGCCCCCGTGGTAGTGGCGCCGGCCATGAATCACGTCATGTGGAGTCATCCCGCCACTCAGGCCAATCGCAGGCTATTGGAGGAGCGGGGGGTGCGGCTGCTCGGTCCAGCGAAAGGTGACCAGGCATGTGGCGAGAGCGGTCCCGGCAGGATGGTGGAGCCCATGGAGATCGTGGCCGCGCTGGTCGGCATGTTCGCCGGCGGCGCCTTGGAGGGCAAGAAGCTGCTTATCACCGCCGGACCCACTCGCGAGGCCATTGATCCGGTTCGTTTCCTGAGTAATCGCAGCTCGGGGAAGATGGGTTACGCCCTGGCCGAGGCCGCGGCGGCGGCCGGTGCCGAGGTGATCTTGGTCAGTGGTCCGGTAGATTTGCCGTGCCCATCCCGGGTGAAAAGGATCATGGTGGAAAGCGCCGCGGAGATGCATGCGGCGGTCATGGAATTGTTGTCCGACCGGGACATCTTGATTGCCGCGGCGGCGGTTGCGGACTATGCTCCGTCTCTCCCCGCGAAGCGGAAGATCAAGAAGGGCGAAGCGACCTTTGAGCTGCATCTCGAGCGCACCTCCGACATCGTAGCCGACGTGGCCGGGTTGCCACGCCGTCCCTTTGTCGTGGGCTTCGCCGCCGAGACCGAGGAGCTGGAAAGCAATGCGAGAAGCAAACTGGAGACAAAGGGTTTGGATATGGTGGCCGCGAATCAGGTCGGAGATTCGGATCGGGGGTTTGAGAGTGACAATAATGCCTTAACGGTGTTTTGGAAGGGAGGCGGTGCGGAACTGCCACTCGCTTCTAAGTCCCGCGTCGCACGTCAATTGATCGAGCTAATAGCTGAAAGGTATCATGCGCAAAATACAACTTAAGATTCTGGATGAGCGGCTGGGGAATGAATTTCCCTTGCCTCATTACGCGACGGAGGGCGCAGCGGGGGTGGATCTTCGGGCCTGCTTGAACGAGCCCGTGGAGATTTTGCCGGCCGAGACGCGTTTGATTCCCACCGGCCTAGCGGTACATATCGCCGATCCCACGTTGGCCGCGGTATTGCTGCCGCGATCGGGCTTGGGGCACAAGCACGGCATTGTATTGGGGAATCTGGTGGGTTTGATCGATTCCGATTATCAAGGACAGATCTTCGTCTCCTGCTGGAATCGCGGCAGCACGCCTTTCGTGGTGGAAGTGGGGGAACGTATCGCCCAGATGGTTTTTGTGCCGATCGCACAGGTCGCCTTCGATGTTGTCGATGAATTTCAGGTCAGCCGCCGCGGCGAGGGAGGCTTCGGCCATTCCGGCCGACAGTAGCGCGGGCGGGGATCAATATATTGATATTTGCTGAGTCAAGCAAAGTTAAGTCGGTGTCTCGAGACGATGGCCGTGTCGGAACATCCCACAGGGCAGACCTGAACGATTATGAAGTTTTTCGGAGTTCATCCCTCGAAGGCGGATGGCGCGGATACGGCGCGGCGTCCGTGGAGTTTCAGCATGGCGCAGTTGGCCATGGTGGGAAGCGCCGTGGCAGGATGCATCCTTCTGATCGCAGCCGTGGGCGTGTACTACATAAACGGCAGGACGGTCGACCGCTATTTCCAGGAGCGGGCCAGGGTCTTGTCGGGGGAACTGGCTTACGGGCTGGTAGGCTTGGTTCAGGCATCCATCGCCAAGGTGGAATGGCTGAGCTTGGATCCGCGAGTGGTGCATGCCCTCGAAGGCAGGAAGCCGGCGCAGCTTGCCGCTACGGAAGCGCGCCTGGTAAAGAAATTTCCTGAGCTGGTGCGAGTACGCCTGATCCCGCCGGGTGTGGCGGATACTATTGAGGGCGGGATATTTCCAGAATTGGGTTTTGCCGACCTGGAGATGCTGAAGGCGGCGGAAGCTACTGGCAAGCCACCGCCAATCGAGGCGCATTTTTTCGGAATGGAGATGGCCCATGTGGATATCGTGCGCCCGGTGCGCGCCGATGACGGGAAGGTCGTCGGCGAGCTGCTGGTGAGTTACGGGGCACATTTCGTGCAGCGCGTTTTAAACCAGGTCACCACGCCTTTCGGCTTTGTTGAGGTGCGGCAGTTCGGCAGCGATCGACATACCGGAGCCGTACTCGCCACGCGGGGGCAGGCTGATTTGATGGGCTCGGAGTCGGGATACACGGTCCCTGTGACGGGGACGCGGTGGGAGGTGAGCTATTGGCCTGATCCCGCCGCGCGCGGCAAGTTGAGTCGGGATGGCGCCGTGATATGGGGGGTATTCGCAGTGGTGTTTTTGTTGTTGAGTGCGATAGCGTATATATTGCAGCGCATCTTGAGCCAGGTATTTCAAGCGGACCTTGAATCCATTCTCGAGGTCCTGCGGGGTCATAAAGCGGGTCAATTCGCCTATCCGGACCATCCCTTCCGCCTGCGCGATTTCCAGGGGAAATGGGAAATCCTGGACGCGATGGCGACCGTAGGCACCGAGACGCGGCCGCGGGAAACGGAAGACGTAATTCGAACGACGGTGGTCAAGACGTCTTCCACCTTGCCGGGCGGTAAGGCGGCTAAGACGACACAATACGTGGTGGAAAATGAGCATGGAGGAGGAATGGTAGTGAAGGCGCCAGCGTCCATTTTTAGGGCCTATGATATACGCGGGGTAGTGGGCAAGACCCTCACGGAAGAGATCGTCTACAAGATCGGCTTGGCGATCGGCAGCGAGGCGTTTGCCAGAGGACAGCAAACCATCATTGTCGGCAGAGACGGTCGTTTATCGGGCGAGAAATTCGCGGAGGCCTTGAGTAAAGGCCTGTGCGACGCGGGACGCGACGTTATCGACATCGGTCAGGTTCCCACACCAGTGGTCTATTTTGCTACCCATTACCTGAATACCGGTTCCGGCGTGATGGTGACCGGTAGCCACAATCCCCCCGATTACAACGGTCTGAAGATGGTGTTGAAGGGGGAAACCCTGGCCGAAAGGGATATTCAACAGCTGCGGCGCCGTATCGAAATGGGCGATTTTACCAATGGCTCCGGCAGTGTGCGCAGGCAGGACGTGATCGCCGATTATGTCGCGACCATCGTCGGCGACGTGAAGCTCGCTCGACCGCTCAAGGTGGTGATCGACTGCGGCAATGGCGTCGCCGGCGCCGTGGCGCCGCAGTTATTGCGCACGCTGGGATGCGAGTTGATCGAGCTTTATTGCGATGTGGACGGCCATTTCCCGAACCATCATCCCGATCCCAGTCAGCTGGACAATTTGCGGGACTTGATCGCCGCGGTGTCGAAACACAATGCCGACCTCGGTCTGGCATTCGACGGCGACGGCGATCGCATAGCTTTGGTGGACGGTCACGGCAAGGTGATTTGGCCGGATCGCCAATTGATGCTGTATGCTAAGGATGTATTGGCGCGAAACCCCGGTGCGACCATTATCTTTGATGTGAAGTGCAGCCGCCATCTTGCCAAGTACATCACCAATTATGGCGGTCAACCATTGATGTGGAGGACCGGCCATTCCCTGATCAAGCGCAAGATGAAGGAAACTGGGGCGCTATTGGCGGGTGAGATGAGCGGACATATCTTCTTTAAAGAGCGCTGGTTTGGTTTCGACGACGGTATATACTCCGCCGCGCGTCTTCTGGAGATTCTTGCCGCGGAACGGCGGGGTGTCGCCGAGGTGTTCCAGTCATTACCCGATGCGGTGAGTACGCCCGAGTTACGGGTGGATCTTGCCGAAGGGCAACAGACGGTTTTTATGGCGCGTTTGCTGGAAACGGCTAATATAAAAGGGGCGGTATTGACCACCATTGATGGATTGCGTGCGGATTTCGCAGACGGTTGGGGTCTGGTGCGGGCGTCCAACACGACGCCGTCGCTGATACTGCGTTTCGAAGCCAACACCGAGTCCGCGCTCAAACGCATCAAAGAGGAGTTTCGTGCCCTGATGCGCAAGGTGGACCCCAAAGTCAGGCTGCCGTTCTGAATGGGTCCGACACCGTTACGTAAAGGTTACTGCTCATGACGCTCACCAGCACTTCTGCCATGAATGTCGCCCGGGTGTTGACCGAAGCATTGCCGTACATCCAGCGGTTTACCGGCAAGACTATCGTGATCAAATACGGTGGCAACGCCATGGTGGACGAGGCGCTGAAGAGCGGCTTCGCCCGGGATGTAGTGCTGATGAAGCTTGTGGGCATCAATCCCGTGGTGGTGCATGGCGGCGGACCGCAAATCGGCCAACTCCTGGCCAAGATCGGCAAGCAGACCGAATTCGTGGAAGGCATGCGGGTCACCGACAGCGAGACCATGGACGTGGTGGAGATGGTGCTCGGCGGTCTGGTGAATAAGGAAATCGTCAACCTCATCAAGCATCACGGTGGCAGGGCGGTGGGGCTCACCGGCAAGGACGGCGGACTGATCCGGGCCCGCAAACTTACATTGACCCGCAACGCGCCGGAGCTGAAGGCGCCGGAGATCATCGACATCGGTCACGTAGGTCAGGTGAGCGGCATCGATCCCGGCGTGGTGGACCTGCTGCTGCACGGCAACTTCATCCCCGTGGTCGCGCCCATTGGAGTCGGTGAAGACGGGTGCTCTTACAACATCAATGCCGACTTGGTGGCGGGAAAGATGGCGGAAGTGCTGGGGGCGGAAAAGCTGATGTTGCTCACCAACGCCGCCGGCGTATTGGACAAAAACGATAAGGTGTTGTCGGGGCTCACGGCGCGGGAAGTGGATGCCCTGATCGCCGACGGTACCATATATGGCGGGATGTTACCCAAGATCCGCTGCGCACTGGATGCGGTGCAGTCCGGGGTCAAGACCGCGCATATCATTGACGGCCGTGTCGAGCATGCGGTGCTGCTGGAATTGTTTACCGACGAGGGGGTAGGGACGCTGATCCGCGGCTAGATGCGAGAGGGAGTCTAATCTTGCGTTTGTTGCTGCGCCTTTAATTGCTTGAAGCGTGCGATGTCGCCCGCAAATTTTTTCTTTGTCTGTTTCTGCTGGGTGCGTTGCGCAAGGATGAAGTTGTTTTCCTGGTCGATTTGGCTCTGTATATTTTTGATGTCATTGCGAATTTCCGGCGGCACAGGTTTGCCGTTCCGTTCCAGGTTGGCGGCGGACTTGTTGAGCTTCTCGAGTTCGATATTGAGGTGCGTCAGTTTGTGCTGGGAGACCTTGATTAAACCTTCCAGGGAGGCGATGTAGCGATCACGGGTTTCCTCCAGGTCGCTAACCTTGCTATAGGTGCTCAACAGAATTTGGTCGTGGTCTTTTTCTTTCGCCTGTTGTGCCTTGAGGCGATTCTCCTTGGCGAGTTGTTCCTTGGTCTTGGCCTTCTCAACGCTGTTGACGGTTACGCCTTCCTTATTGATGACGGAATAGGCGCGGTGCACTTCGCTGGGGGGCATATGGTCGCCGTAATGGACATGACCGTTCTCATCGACCCAGCGATAGGTGCTGGCATATGCCGCAGAGGAAAGGCATGATACAAGCGCATAAGCCGAAATGAGAATTCGTAAGATGAAGGAAAGTCTGTTCACGGCGATCGAAACTCCTCTGATGATGCGCTGGTCGCTCCGTATAAGATAACAAACACCGCAATTTTATTTTAGGTACGATTGCCCTTGGATTGGACCGAGCAGCTCATTCTATTTCTGGTTTCCCTGGTAGCGAACTTCTTTTCTGCCTTTGCCGGTGGTGGAGCGGGTCTGATCCAGCTCCCGGCTTTGATCTTCCTGGGGTTGCCGTTCAGCATCGCTCTGGCAACCCATAAGGTGGCAAGCGTCTCATTAGGTATCGGCGCAACCGCCAGACACTTAAGGGAGCGGGCCCTGGAGCTGCCGTTCGCCCTGCTTATCCTGGTTTCGGGCATCCCGGGCGTGATATTGGGTGCGAGCCTCATCTTACACATCCCGGATCAAGTGGCCCGCATTGCCCTGGGAATGCTGACGATTGGTCTGGGGATTTTCTCCTGGCGTCGTCCCACCCTGGGTATGGAGCATGCGCCTCGCCACCGAAACCGTGCGGGGATTCTGCTGGGCGGCGGCGGGCTGTTCATTATCGGGGTCTTGAACGGCTCCCTGACTTCCGGCACGGGGCTGTTTGTAACCATGTGGTTGGTGACCTGGTTCGGCCTGGACTATCGGCGCGCCGTCGCATATACGTTGGTACTGGTCGGGATGTTCTGGAACGGCAGCGGAGCGGTGACCCTGGGTATTCTCGGCAATATTCGTTGGAGCTGGCTGCCGGCCCTGCTGCTGGGCTCAGTGCTGGGAGGATACGGCGGCGCGCATCTGGCCATTGCCAAGGGTAACCGCTGGATAAAGCGCGCATACGAAGTGATCACCATCTTGATAGGGGTAAGTCTGATCCTCCACTAGGCGCCCGCGATTACACGCCGTATTGTTCACGGTAGGCCCGGATGCGCGTCAACGCCTCCTTCGTGCCCGTCATTTTGGCCATGCAAGTCGTGATCTGATCGAGCGTGATGATGCTCATCACCGGGATGCCGTGCCGCTGTTCTACCTGCTGAATGGCGGAGAGTTCGCCGTCGCTGCGTTCCTGACGGTCCAAGGCCACGACGACGCCCGCCGGTTCGGCGCCGAGATCCTTAATCAATCGGATCGACTCGGAGACCGAGGTGCCCGCCGAAATGACATCATCGATGATCAACACCCGCCCCCGCAACGCCGCGCCCACGATGATGCCCCCTTCTCCGTGATCCTTGAGCTCTTTGCGGTTGAAGGCATAGGCGATATCGCGCCCATGACGGTCGGCGAGCGCTACGGACGTGGCGACTGCCAGGGGAATCCCCTTGTACGCGGGGCCGAACAGGACATCGCATGCCAGTCCGGAACGCATGATGGTCTCGGCATAGTAACGCCCCAGGCGGGCGATGGTGGCGCCGCTATTGAACAATCCGCTGTTGAAGAAATAAGGACTGGTACGTCCCGATTTGAGCGTGAACTCGCCAAAACGCAGAACTTCATTGCGGATGGCGAATTCGATGAACTCCCGTTGATAGTCGTGCATAGGCTTATTGTAGCCGCTTGGCGTATTACTGAAAACGCCAAATGCGGTGATATTTGCTACACTCCCCGCTCATTTTTCCAGTGACTGTAGACTATGAAGATCATGACCTTGAATGCCAACGGTATTCGTTCTGCCGCGGGAAAGGGATTTTTTCAGTGGATGTCCAAGCAGCGCCTCGACGTTGTGTGTCTGCAGGAGACCAAGGCCCAGGAACATCAGTTATCGTCCCAGCTGCAAAATCTCCGGGGCTACCATAGTTATTTCCACGACGCGGAGAAAAAGGGTTACAGCGGCGTGGCTATTTATTCCAGGAAGGAACCGGATCGGGTACGAGCCGGATTGGGTTGGCCGGATATCGATGCGGAGGGGCGTTATTTGCAGGCGGATTTCGGTTCCCTCAGTATCGTCTCCTTATATCTGCCTTCCGGTTCCAGCAGCCCCGAACGACAAGCGGTCAAGTTCGACTTTATGGAGCGGTTCTTGCCGGTTTTAAAACGGTATAGGCGTAGCCGCCGCGACTATATTATTTGCGGCGATTGGAACATCGCGCACAAGGCGATTGATTTGAAGAATTGGCGCAGCAACCAGAAGAATTCCGGGTTTCTCCCGGAAGAGCGGGCGTGGATGGACACTGTGCTGGAAGACTTGGGTTGGGTGGACGCATTTCGCGTAGTCAATGCCCGGCCGGAACAATACACCTGGTGGTCAAACCGCGGGCGCGCCTGGGACAAGAACGTGGGATGGCGCATCGACTATCAAATTGTCACTCCACGCCTCCGCGGACTTGTGAAGTCCGCCGCTATTTACAAGGATCAACGATTTTCCGATCATGCGCCGCTGACCTTGGTCTACGACTATGAACTTTAGCCGCGGCTCCCCATTTCTGGGCGAGTCGCGACCAGCTTGACAGCGGTGATCAGCTGGCGGCCCGGGACAGGGATGCATCCCCATCCGAAGAACTTACCGCGTCGGTCGAGATGGGAGCGTGCAGGCGTTGCTGAATGTTGCGCAAGGTCTCTTGCTCACGTTCCAATAGCGCGCAGCGTTTCTCCATTTCACGAATCTTCGTGTCCAGGGAATCCCTGGATTCATTGATTTTGCACAAGGTCTCCAGGTGCTGGTCGAGCAATTGTTTGTTTTCGCTGATCTGCTTCACCAAGGGGATCAATAAGCCTTTAAACCAGGCGTCCGCCTCCTTATTGGTCTTGGAGAATAGATGGCGGACATGACTGACCAGAGAGATGAAGAATTTCTTCACCACGAAATGTTGCTCGGTCATGGTGGTGATGGGGCTGTTGCGAAACATTTCGGCCTCTTCGTAGAGTCGCTCCAATTCCACACGGAACTTTTGCAGCGAGAAGGGCTTGGAGTTCCCCACGGGTAATCCCAGGTCTTCGTTGAATTTGCGGTAGACCGCTTGTACCGCACTGTGGGCCTGCTCCCCCTGGCTGGCGACATGCTGCATGGCGTCGCGGGCGCCATCGAAGAAGGTCTTCATCCCCTTTTTCAAGCCCACGGTCGTCCAGCTGCCTTCCATGTCCTTCCGGGTTTCCGCCACTAAATCGTCTACTGCCTGGATACTCAGGGCGTCGAGCATGGATTTGGAATGCTGGCCGAGTATCCGGCGGCTGGCCTGGAAACTCTCCATGTTCTTGTTATAAGTGGCTTGGCGTTCCCGGGTCTTGCGCATCAGGTTGGTGATGACATCCGAGTTGCGTCCGCTCAGGGAGCGCAAGTCTTCCAATTGCTTTTGGGCGCTGGCGAAGCGTTGCGCCACCATTTGCTGGGTGGCGCTCAGCAGCTGGTCCAGCACCCCCACCACACTGTCGCGGACTATGACTTGTTTGGCGGGAAGAATCTTGTCGGCCAAGTAGCCTTCCAGTTCGAGTATGCGGCTGCGCTGCAACAGGTCGTCGTCTTTGCGGATTTTGCCGACCAAGGCCTTTTGGGCGGAGACCGGAAATACGCTGTCGGCGTCGATGCCGAGCAGCTTGGCGGTTTCCATACATTGATTCTGGACCGTTTTTTCCACGTCCTCGGCAGTCTTCATTTCGTCCCAGAGCGTGTCGATTTTGTTCAATGCCGCTACGAGGCCTTTGTGCCCGTTCTTGCGATAGGTCTTGATGTGAAATTGCCACATATCCATGTCGCTGCGGGTGACGCCGGTATCGGCGGCCAGTATGAACAAGACTGCATGGGCGTTGGGCAGCATGCTCAAGGTCAGCTCCGGTTCGCTGCCTAGGGCATTCAATCCCGGAGTGTCGAGGACCACCAGTCCCTGCTGAAGCAAGGGGTGGGGAAAGCTGATCAGGGCATGACGCCACATGGGTACGTCCACGTGGGTCGGGGCTTCCTCCTCATCCTGGTGATTCTGGTTCTGTAACTCGTCACCGTACAGGCCGAGTTGTTTGGCGGCATCCACGGTAACGCGTTTGACCTTGACCACCTCGCGTAATGCTTCCTCCATTTGATCCGGTGAATTGATGTCCAGAGGAATGGAAGTCCAACGTTCCGGACTGTTTTTCAGTTCGGTGATGCTGAGATCTTCCATGCGCGTTTCGATGGACAATAGACGAATGTACGCCTCGTCATTTTCATGGTCATAGAACAATTCGGTGGGGCACATGGTGGTGCGTCCGGCTTCCGAGGGGAGAAGACGGCGTTGATAATCGGAAAAAAAGATGGAGTTGATCAGTTCCGTTTTGCCTCGCGAAAATTCCGCGACAAAGGCGACCACCAGTCGATCACTCTTGAGACCCTCCAGGGTATCATGGAGGCGCAGCTCTACCTCCGGTGTTCCCATGTTGTGGTCTTCCAGCCATTGTTGATATTCAGCGACGGCATGCGCTATATCCGCTTTCCAGCGGTCATAGGCATGCATCTTTTCCCTAAAGCGATCCTGATTGTTCGCCTTGTTATCAGCCCCTGCGAGCATCTATGCCTTCTCCAAACTACACCATGGATGTATGAATCCCTAAGTCTTTATCGGTCGTTTTGACCCCGGCTTTAGCTGCAGATCAAACATTTCAAGTACCCGATTAATAACGGCTTCGGACGCTATTCGCTTGACAGATCGAGCATAACTATCGATATCCCGCAGGGCTGTGATCCAGTTTGCACCTGTGGCGCGGAGCATTTCCGACCAACCGGACGGTGTCAGCGGAACTCGGGGGCTATGCCGGGTGGAAGGGAGCGGGGGGCGGTAATCCTGACGCGTTTCTCCCGGCTTGTATTACCTGATATTACAGTAACTTGTGATTTGGCCACCCCGCATTGCGCGCTGAGAAATTTGCGCAGCTGCTCATTGGCCTTGCCGTCCGCTGGGGGGGCGGTGAGGCGGATTTTCAGGGCATCGCCGAACGGGCCCACGATTTCGTCGTGTGCCGCCCGAGGTTGGATGCGCAGCCGGAGAATCAGATCCCCGCCGTCCCAGTGATACCACGACTCGCCCATGGTTCAGCCCAGGTGATAGCCGAGATTGGCGATGGGCGCCACCACGAGGATTTTGAGGAGTTGCAGGACGATTAACACCACCAAGGGGGAAAAATCAATTCCGGACATGGGTGGGAGCAGGCGACGCGCCGGCGCCAGCACCGGGTCGGCGATCCTATGCACCAGACCTATAACGGGATTATAGCTGCTGGGCGCCACCCAGCTGAGGATGACCTGAATGAGGATGGCGCCGATAAAGACGTTGATCAACAACGACAACAGCTCAGCGATGGCTTCGATGGACAGTCCTGCTATACCAAAAGCCCGGCCCATGGCCAGATTGACGAGGAAAAGCTCCAACATCTGCAACGCGATGAGCAGCAGCACCGAGGCCAGGTCTATACCACCCCATCCCGGGATGACGCGACGCAGGGGTTTGAGGGGTGGGTTGGTGACCTTTACGATGAATTGTGATACCGGATTGTAAAAATCAGCGCGCACCCATTGCAGCAACAATCGCAACATCACAACGAGGATATACAGGCCGAAAAGGGTTTGAATGAGGAAAATGGTGGAAGCGGCGATATACTGGTTATTCATGTTAGGTTAGTTACCCCCGAAGATTTCCGCCAATTCTACCGAACGTCGATGCGCGGCGTGGAGGGCCTCGTCGAACACCTTGTCCAAGTGATGTTTCTGCAGGACTTCAACGGCCCGTTCGGTGGTGCCGCCTGGAGACGTGACTCTTCTGCGTAATTCGGCCAGTTCTTCGTTGCTCTCGAGGGCCATTTTGGCGGCGCCGAAGGCGGTCTGCAGGGTGAGCAGGCGTGCCGTATCACGCGGCAGGCCCAGGTGTCCGCCGGCGTTTTCCATTGCCTCCATGATCAGCAGAAAGTAGGCGGGGCCGCTGCCGGACAGGGCCGTTACCGCGTCCATCATGGCCTCGTCGTCTACCCACAGGGTCATGCCCACCGCCCGCAGGATGGACTCGGCCAGATTCTTTTGGACCTTGTTGACGGCGCGATTGGCGAACAAGGCGGTGGCGCCGCTACGGACCAGCGCCGGCGTATTGGGCATGGTGCGCACGATGGCGGCCTCATGGCCCAGCCATGAGCGCAGGTCCGCCTCGCGGATACCGGCGGCGATGGAGATCACCAGCGGCTTAGCGGTTCGTATCGCCGTGGCCAATCCCTGGACAACCGTCTTGGCTAGCTGAGGTTTGACCGCCAGGATCACCACCTGGGCATGGCCCGCCGCTTCATTGTTGTCGGAGGTGGCGTGGACGGCGAACTGTCCCCGGAGGTAGTTCAGGGCGGACTCATTGGGGTCGGCCACCCAGATGCATTCGGCGGAGATGCCGTCTTCGAGGAGGCCGCCGATCAGGCTCCGCGCCATGTTCCCGCCGCCGATGAAGGCAATGTTGATGTCTTTCATAGTACTCATGTCTCTAATTTTCAAGTGGCGCACGATATTGAGATCAAGATTACCATATCATGAGGCGGTCCTTGGCGCCTTGCCCTCAGGGGGCGGCGGACCGTTCGCCGAACAGTGCGGTCCCGATGCGGACCACCGTGGCGCCCTCGGCGATGGCCGCTTCCAAGTCGGTGGACATCCCCATGGAAAGGGTGTCGATGGGATAGCCGTGCCCCCGCAATCGTTCGAAGACGAATCTCAATTGCCGGAAGTAGTCCCGCTGTTGGTCAAAGCCCTCGCTGGGCGGCGGCAAGGCCATGAGGCCGCGCAGCCGCAGCCTGGGCAAAGACTGCAATTGCGCGGCGAGGGTGGGCACTTGAGCCGGTTCCACCCCGGCCTTTTGCGGTTCCGCCCCGATGTTGATCTGTAGGCAAATGTTCAGGGGAGGCAGGTGCGCCGGCCGTTGGTCGTTCAGGCGCGCGGCGGTCTTGAGGCGGTCCACACTGTGCACCCAGGAAAAATGCTGGGCGACCTGACGGGTCTTGTTGGATTGCAGGGTGCCGATGAAATGCCAGGTAATCCCATAGTCGCGCAGCGCGGTCTGTTTGGTCAAAGCCTCTTGCAGATAACTCTCGCCGAAATCCCGTTGGCCGGCACGGTACGCGGCCAGGACCGCGGCGGCGGGTTGGGTCTTGCTGACGGCGACCAGAGTCACGGATCCGCTGTGCCTGCCGCAGCTTTGCTCGGCGGATAAAATGCGCGCGTGAAGCGCGGCGAGGCGGTCAGCCATGGTCTGTTGTGCGATATGATCGTTTGTCGTGACAGGGCTCATAATGGTTGGCGCAATCGGGGTTGGCGCGACGGGCGGTGGGTACCGAATCCTGACTTTTATGGTATCAAGAACTCGCGCCCCTTGCCGCTAATGGTGCAAGATACTTTTCATTATCAGCGATGTATCGCGTAACCACAGTGAGAGAGACAGCTAAATGGATATAGCCGAATTACTCGCGTTTAGCGTGAAGAATGCCGCCTCCGACCTTCATTTGTCGGCGGGATTGCCTCCCATGATCCGCGTCGATGGCGACGTGCGCCGCATCAACGTGCCGCCTCTCGACAATAAGGCGGTGCACTCCATGATATATGACATCATGAATGACAAGCAGCGTAAGGACTTCGAGGAATTTCTGGAAACGGACTTCTCCTTCGAGATACCGGGGCTGGCGCGCTTCCGCGTCAATGTCTTCAATCATAATCGCGGCATGGGTGGGGTATTTCGTACTATTCCTTCCAATATATTATCCCTGGAAGAACTGGGTGCGCCCGAGGTGTTCAAGAGCATCGCGGATAATCCCCGCGGCCTGGTGCTCGTGACCGGTCCGACCGGGTCCGGCAAGTCGACCACCTTGGCCGCGATGATTGACTACAAAAACAACACCGAGTTCGGTCATATCCTCACCATCGAGGATCCTATCGAGTTCGTGCACACCAGCAAGAAGTGCCTGGTGAATCAGCGCGAAGTGCATCGCGATACGCTGGGATTCAATGAATCGCTGCGTTCCGCTCTGCGCGAAGACCCGGATATCATTCTGGTGGGCGAAATGCGTGACCCTGAGACCATCCGCTTGGCTCTGACCGCGGCCGAGACCGGCCACTTGGTGTTCGGCACTCTGCATACCAGTTCCGCCGCCAAGACCATCGACCGTATTATCGACGTGTTCCCCGCCGCCGAGAAGGAAATGGTGCGTTCCATGTTGTCCGAATCATTGCGTGCGGTCATCTCCCAAACCTTGCTGAAAAAGACCGGCGGGGGCCGCGCCGCGGCTCATGAGATCATGATCGGTACCCCCGCCATCCGTAACCTGATTCGCGAAGCCAAAGTGCCTCAGATGTATTCCGCCATTCAAACCGGTCAAAACGTCGGGATGCAGACCCTCGATCAATGTCTCCTCGACCTGGTGAGGCGCGGTGTCGTGTCCAAGCAGGAAGCGCTGATGAAGGCCGCTAATAAGGATGCCTTCCAATAATCCCGCTAGGGATCGCCGTATGCCGGTGTCCACACTTGGCCGTCGGGGCCGGCAAGGCAACGGATCGGGTGTCCGTATAGCCTGGCGAGGTTCGCTTCGTTGACAATCTCTGTGACCGGGCCGGCGAGCACCCGGCCTTCGCCGAACAATAATAGGGCATGGTCGCAATGGCGGACGGTGCTGGTGATGTCGTGCAACACCATGATGAGTGCGCGATTATCCTGATCGGCAAGCTTGGTCAATAATCGCAGGGCATGCAGTTGATGAAACAGGTCCAGGTGGCTGGTCGGTTCGTCCAATAACATTAGCTGCGGGTTCTGGGCAAGCAAGGTGGCGATGGCCAGCCGTCGCCTCTCTCCACCGGACAGGGTGGCAACGCTACGCTTGTCGTAGCCGGCCAGGTCCACCGCATCCAGCGCCTCGCGCGCTTTCGCCACGTCGTGGCCGTCCTCCCACTCCCACCGTTGCAGGTGAGGATGGCGACCGATGAGCGCGGTTTCCAACACGGTAGTGGGGAAGGGATCGTCGTAGTGCTGCAGCAGCGTGCCCACTTGCCTGGCCCGTCGCCGCGGTTGCCATGCCTGCAGCCGTTTGCCCTTGAGGAAGATGTCACCGCCTTGGGCGGGGCGGAGACCCGCCAAGGTGTGGAGCAGGGTGGTCTTGCCGCTGCCGTTGCGACCCAATATCGCCCAGCGCTCCCCGCTGCGGATGCGAAGATTCAGGCCGTGGCAGACCCGCGTGTCTGCAATAGTGACCGCGAGATCCCGGGTAGTGAGCAGATCCGTCATCGCGTGCGCCGATTGAGCAGATAGAGAAACATGGGGACCCCCAGCAAGGCGGTGATGATGCCCACCGGGAGTTGCTGCGGCGCCAGCGCGGTTCGGGCGAAGGTGTCGGCGGCGACCACCAGGCTGCCCCCCAGCAACACCGAACAGGGCAATAACAGGCGATGGTCCGTGACGCCCAGTAATCTGATGAGGTGGGGGACGATCAGGCCGACGAAACCGACGCTGCCCGCCAGGGTGACCGCCGAGGCGGTGAGCAACGAGGCCAAGACGTAAATGATCAACGACAGGCTGCCCGTGGCCACGCCCAGGGCCATGGCCTGCAACTCGCCGCGGGCCAGGACGTTGAGATCGCGGGCAATGAGCAGCGATATCGTCAGGCCGAGGGCAAGGACAGCCAGGGCCGGCAGCCCATTGTCCGCGAAGCCGAGGTCGCCCATCAGCCAAAACAGCATATTTTTGAGGTGGCTGTCCGGACTCACGGTGAGGATGAAACCGATGAGCGCCGCCCAGCCCGAGGCGACCACGACCCCCGTGAGCAGCAGCCGCGCGGGGTTCCAGCCGCCGTCCCCGCGGGAGAGGGCAAACACCAATGCCATGGCCAGCAGGGCGCCGGCGAAGGCCGCGACGGTCAGGCCTGGGCCGCCGACGCCGAGCAACATGGCACCCAGCGTGGCGACGGCGGCACCGCCAGAAATGCCGAGGACGTAAGGGTCCGCCAGGGGATTGCGCAACAAGACCTGCATCAGTGCCCCCGCCAAGGCCAGTAAACCGCCCACCGCGAAGGCCGCAACCGCCCGCGGCAGCCGGATATCCAGTATCACCGTGCGTTCCAAGGCCGTCCCCTTGTTCAGGGCCACGCTGCCCAGTGCGCGCCAGCCCAGGGGCACGCTGCCCAGGGAGACCGCCCCCACCATGCTGACGGTGGCGATAAGGAGCAGACCGATGAGCAGGGTACGGGGCGCCATCATCGCAGGCTGATGATGGACCAGCCCTTCATCTCGGCATGTTGTCGGAGCGTCTCGTCCGGGTCCACGGCCACGGGATAGGTCACCATCTCCAGCAAGGGCAAGTCATTATGGGAGTCGCTGTAGAACCAGCTCTCGGCCAGGTTGGCATGGTTGTGCCTCAGCCATTGCCGGATGCGCGTTACCTTGCCTTCGCGGAAGGTCGGTGTCCCGGTCACCCTGCCGGTATAGCGGCCTTCGACGATTTCCGGCTCGGTGGCCAAGAGGTGCTCCACGCCGAAGGCCCGGGCGATGGGCTCGGTGACGAAGCGATTGGTGGCGGTAATGATCAGTGGCAGGCGTCCCTGCCGCCGGTGTTCATTGACAAGGTTTATGGCGGCGGGGAGGATGATGGGAGCTATCACCTCATCCATGAAACGTTCCCGCAATACCAGCAAGCTTTCCGGGGGATTGTCCGCCAACGGACGCAGTGAAAAATCGAGGAATTCGTAGATGTTGAGCGTTCCCCGGCGGTACTCGTCATAGAAACGCTGATTCTCGCGCTCGTAGACATCCCGGGCGACCAATCCCGCCGCAACCAGATACTTGCCCCACAAGTAATCGCTGTCGCCGCCGATCAAGGTATTGTCCAAATCAAAGATCGCCAGGGCCATGGTCATTGCTTGCGTAGTGTGCAAAAGGAGCCAAGGATAAAAGGTGCCAAGGCAAAGGTAAATCATGTATTGGCATAAGAGGTCCGAACGGGCGTAGCGTGATTTGCAGGAAGTAATTGTTTTGTGGAAGAATGGAATTGAGCCGAATCACGATTTTTATAATAAATGATTGATTTTGATGGGTATAGGCCTAATGTTGGGATCATTCTCAGTAATGATCGCGGCCGATTACTGTGGGCGCGACGCATCGGCCAGGATGCGTGGCAGTTCCCGCAAGGCGGGATTCACGCCAGTGAAACCCCCGAGGAGGCCTTATTCCGGGAGCTCAATGAGGAGCTGGGGCTCTTTCCCGAACAGGTGCAGATTATGGGAAACACCCGAGGCTGGTTGCGTTACCGCCTGCCGCAGCGGCTGATCCGCCATCATGACAAGCCGGTATGCATCGGTCAAAAGCAAAAATGGTTCTTGCTGCGCCTGATCGCCGAAGACAGCGATGTCTGTCTTTCCGGCAGCGAGCGCCCCGAGTTCGACCACTGGCGCTGGGTCAGCTACTGGTATCCGGTGAGAAAGGTCGTCCCCTTCAAACGGAAGGTCTATGTCAGGGCCTTGCGCGAACTTGCGCCCTTGCTGATGCATGATGCGCAGGAGGCTACGGTTGATCATGGTGTAGTCGATTTTGAGTCAGGGGAACGCTGAGACGTCTCCCTGCGGAGGGCATGAGCGTGCTTGACGTTCTGCGTCGCATTGTTCAAGAGGTGGGGGGCGCCAGGGATCTGGAGCAGGCGCTGGCCATCATCGTCAAACGCGTCAAACAGGCCATGGCCGCCGACGTGTGTTCCGTTTATCTCTCGGATTACAGTCAACGTCGTCACGTGTTGATGGCCACCGACGGCTTGAATCCTGCCGCCGTCAATCATGTGTCCCTCGCCATGGGGGACGGCGTGGTGAGCGTGGTGGCGGAAACGGCGGAGCCGCTCAACCTGGATAACGCGCCGGACCATCTCCGCTATCAGTTCGTCGCCGAGACCGGCGAGGAGTATTACCACGGCTTTCTGGGCGTGCCCATCATCCACCATCGCCGCGTGCTGGGATTGTTGGTGGTGCGGCAACGACAGCGCCGCAAGTTCGCCGAAGACGAAGTGGCCTTCCTGGTCACCATGGCGGCGCAACTGGCGGGCGCTATCGCCCATGCGGAAGCGAGCGGCGGCATTACACCCAGACTCGACGGCGGCAGTGCCTTGGCCAACGGGACCATCCTGGAAGGATTGGCGGGTGCCCCCGGCGTGGGCATCGGTATCGCCTTTGTCATGTATCCGCCCGCCGATCTCGATGCCGTTCCGGACCGCAGGCCCGCCAATGTAGACGCGGAGATCATCACCCTCAAGGCGGCGGTGGCCACGGTGCAGGCGGAGATCCAGACTCTGGGAGAACGGGTGGGCATCCATTTGCGCGCCGAAGAACGGGCCTTGTTCGATGCCTATTCTTTGATGCTCAACAGCGAGAGCCTGTTGAACGCTGTGGTGGAGCGGATTCGTGCCGGCAATTGGGCCTCCGGTTCGTTACGCGAAACCATCAACGAGCAGGCCCGGGTGTTCGAGCAGATGGACGAGCCCTATTTGCGCGAACGCGCTCAGGATATCCGCGATCTGGGACGGCGGATCCTCGTGTGTCTGCAAAGCGCGGGGCGGCGTAGTCCGCCGCCCTATCCCGACCGTACCGTCCTGGTGGGTGAGGAGATTACCGCCACCATGCTGGCCGAGGTGCCGCGGGAAAAATTGGTGGCGGTGGTATCGGCCAGCGGTTCGCGTTCCTCCCACGTAGCGATTCTGGCGCGGGCCATGGGGGTGCCGGCGGTGGTGGGCGCCACCGACCTGCCCGCAGGGCGTTTGGAAGGGCATACCCTGGTGGTGGACGGTTATCGCGGCCGTGTCTATCTCGATCCGTCGGAAACGGTGCGTAATGAATACGTACGCCTGGCGCGGGAAGAGGCCATGCTGGTCGCCGGCTTGGAAGGCCTTAAGGATTTGCCGGCCGAGACGCCGGACGGGGTGCGCATCCCGCTGTACGCCAATTCCGGGCTGATCTCCGATGTGGCGCCGTCCCTGACCAGCGGTGCGGAGGGCATCGGACTGTATCGCACCGAGTTTCCCTTCATGATCCGCGACCGCTTTCCCGGCGAAGAGGAACAACAACGCATCTATCGTCAGGTGTTGGAATCCTATGCGCCGCGTCCGGTGGTGTTGCGCACCCTCGACGTGGGCGGCGACAAACCTCTCAGCTATTTTCCCATTATCGAAGACAATCCCTTTCTCGGCTGGCGCGGTATCCGCATCACCCTGGATCATCCCGAGATCTTTCTGGTCCAGTTACGGGCGATGCTGCGCGCCAGCGTCGGCCTGAACAATCTTCGCCTGTTGTTGCCCATGGTCAGTCAGATGGCGGAAGTGGACGAATCCCGCCTGCTGGTGGAACGTGCCTATCACGAATTGCTGGCGGCGGGAGAAAACATCGCGATGCCGCCCTTGGGGGTGATGGTGGAAGTCCCCGCGGCAGTCTATCAAAGCGAGGCCATCGCGCGGCACGTAGATTTTCTGTCGATCGGCACTAACGATCTGACGCAATACCTGTTGGCGGTGGACCGCAACAACGCCCGCGTCGCTGAGTTGTACGACGCCCTGCATCCCGCCGTGTTGCGCGCCATTTCCCAAGTGGTCGAAGCCGGTCACCGGCAAGGCAAACCGGTCGGGGTGTGCGGTGAGATGGCCGGCGATCCGGTCGCTGCTATCGTTCTGTTGGGCATGGGCGTGGATCACATGAGCATGAGCGTGGCGAGCCTGCCGCGGGTGAAGTGGGCGATTCGCAACATCAGCTGTGAACGCGCCAAGGCCGTGCTGGCCGAGGTATTGGAGATGGATGATCCGGTCGCAGTGCGCGCACATGTGGAAAAGGTCTTGGAAGCGGCGGGATTGAGCGGGCTGGTGCGCGCGGGGAAATAGGTTTCCCGTTAAATACCTGACAATCGCCGGACGTGATTTTTGGTAAGATGCTGTGCTGCAGCAAAACGTTGGAGCGTGCAGTACATGACAGAATCCGCAGTTTCCCCCCACGCCGCCAAACGCAAATCATTATTGTTAATCTTGGTGTTGCTGTTTTTGCTGGTTGGTGGCGGTGTCGGCTGGCACTGGCT
Source organism: Gammaproteobacteria bacterium (assembly GCA_037381915.1). Classification (GTDB taxonomy): domain Bacteria; phylum Pseudomonadota; class Gammaproteobacteria; order DRLM01; family DRLM01; genus JARRQJ01. The sequence goes on from JARRQJ010000007.1 coordinate 61,979, forward strand.
GGCTGTGGGTCAATATCGGGAAACCACCGACAATGCCTACGTGGGCGGCAATGTCGTACCTATCATGCCGCGCAGCGCGGGCACGGTCGTGGCGATCTACGCCGATGCGATGGATCCGGTGCAACAGCGGCAGACCCTGGTGGCATTGGATGACGCCACGGCCCGTGTGGACCTGGACCAGGCAAAGGCGGCACTGGCGGAAGCGGTACGCCGGGCGGCGCAATTGATGGCGCAGTCTAAACAGCAACGCGCGGTCATTACCCAGCGGAAAAGACAATTGGCGCTGGCCAGGGATACGGAGCGGCGCCGCGTGGCCCTGGCCACCAAGCATCTTGCGCCGCAGGAAGAGGCACAGCATGCCAAGATTTCCACCGAAATCGCGGCGGCCAACCTCGAGGTGGCGCGCCGCGAACTCACCACTACCGAGGTCTTGATCCAGAACACACCCATCGAACGGCAACCGATGGTGGTGCGCGCCGAGGCCCGGTTACGCGACGCCTATCTGGAGTGGACGCACATGCGCATCCCCGCGCCGGTGAGCGGCTATGTCGCCAAGTGCCCGGTACAACTGGGGCAGCGGGTCGAACCGGGCGATGACTTGATGGCGCTGGTGCCCATCGATCAACTTTGGGTGGACGCCAATTTCAAGGAGGACCAGCTGGCCAATCTCCGTTTGGGTCAGCCGGTGAAATTGACCGCCGATCTCTACGGGGGCGATGTGGTGTTTCACGGCAAAGTTCAAGGCATCGCCATGGGGACCGGCGCCGCCTTTGCCCTATTGCCCGCACAGAATGCCAGCGGCAACTGGATCAAGATCGTGCAACGGGTGCCGGTGCGAATCGCATTGGATCGCAAGGAACTGCGTGCGCACCCGTTGCGTCTGGGCCTGTCCATGCGCGTCCAGGTGGATACCCACGATCGCAGCGGCGCGGTGCTGGTCTCCACCCCGCCGGCGCCGTCGAAGACGCCGGTCTATGACACAACCGATCAGGCCGTCGATAAGATGATCGAGACCATCGTGTCCACCAATTCCGATGTGCGCAAAGTCACCGCGCAATGAGCGTGAAACACCATGAACCCTTGACGGGGGCGACCCTGGCCTTGGTCACGGCGTCATTGTCCCTGGCCATGTTCATGCAGGTACTCGACACCACCATCGCCAATGTTTCCATTCCCACCATCGCCGGCGACCTGGCGGTGAGCCCCAGCCAGGGCACCTGGATCATCACCTCGTTCGCGGTAAGCAACGCCATCGCCTTGCCCCTGGCGGGATGGCTGGCGCGCCGCTTCGGCGAAGTGCGCCTGTTCGTCATGGCGACCATGGTCTTTACCCTGGCCTCGTGGATGTGCGGCCTGTCACCCAACTTTCAGACCTTGCTCGCGGCACGGGTGCTGCAAGGCGCGGCCGCCGGGCCCATGGTGCCGCTGTCGCAAAGCCTGTTGTTGAACAATTATCCCGAACACAAACGCGGCATGGCGCTGGCGCTGTGGGCGATGACCACCACGGTGGCGCCTATCATGGGACCGCTGCTGGGCGGCTGGATTACCCAGAACATCAGCTGGCCGTGGATCTTCTACATCAACGTGCCGGTGGGGGTGCTGTGCAGTTATGTGACCTGGCAACTGCTTAAACGACGGGAGACCGCCACCATGCGCCTGCCCATCGATACCGTGGGGCTCGTCCTGTTGGTGATCGGCGTCGGCGCGCTGCAGATCATGCTGGACAAGGGCAACGAGCTGGATTGGTTCGGTTCGGATTACATCACGGCCTTGGGGATCATTTCCTTGTTCGCCCTGAGCGTGTTGGTGATCTGGGAGCTGACCGCCCGGCATCCGGTCATCGATCTCAGCCTGTTTATGCAACGGAATTTTACCGTCTGCACCTTGTCCATCAGCCTGGGTTATCTGCTGTTTTTCGCCGGGGTGGTGGTGTATCCGCTGTGGTTGCAGACCCAGATGGGCTACACCGCCACCTGGGCCGGGCTGGCCTCCGTGCCCCTGGGGATCATGGCGGTGATCCTGTCGCCCATCGTCGGCAGGAATCAGCATCGCTATGATCTGCGCAAACTGGCAACCTTCAGTTTCATTGTGTTTGCCATCTCGTGTTTCTGGCAAAGTGGCTACAGCACCGACTACGATTTCTGGCATCTCATCGAGCCGCGCTTCATACAGGGCATCGGCATGGCCTTCTTCTTCGTGCCGCTGACCACCCTGCTGCTCATTGATATGCCGGCGCATCGTATCGCCAGTGCCATGGGGCTGTCCAATTTCATGCGGGTACTGAGCGGCAGCATCGGGACATCGCTCAGCATCTCGTTGTGGCAGGATCGTGCTTCCCAGCATTACGGTCAGCTCACCGAGCATATCTCGCCCTATAATCCCATCAGCAACCGCTACCTCGATTCCGCGCAACAGCTGACCCATAGCCATGAAGGGGCGTTGGGCATGCTCGCTAGAACTATCAACAATCAAGCGGTCACGCTCGCCACGGCGGATATCTTCTGGCTCTCGGGATGGGTGTTTCTGGCCTTGATTGTGGTGGTCTGGTTTGCCAAGGCGGCACCCCACCGCGCGTATTGACGCGCGGTGGGTAAGAGGGATATGGGATGATGCGATGCCTTATTTGAGGCGTTTGATCCCCAGGGCTTCCAGCGCCCACTTCTCGAAGAAGGGTTCCGCCGACCCGCTCCTCATCTTCTTCAAGAAATATTTTTCAAAGCCGACCTTGGCGAGGTGCACCCATTTGCCCTTCTTCATCCATTGGGTATTGCGCGGTGGGATCTGCGGCTGGGCGACGAAGGCGATGCCGGTATCGCCCATATCGGCCAGGCAGATGGCATCCAAGCTCCCGGATTTCTCCGGTGCCCCGCCCTTGATCTGGTGGATGATGTTGTGAATCGCCGCGGTGACCATGGACTCGATCATATAGCCGGTCTTGGGCGCGCCGGTAGGCACCGGGGTGGCCTCCACCGGGGGGATGGCGACGCACACCCCGGCGGAATAGATATTGGCGAACTTCGGTGACTGCTGAAATTGATTGATCAGCACGAAGCCGAGGGGATTGCACAGGCCTTCCACGGCGGCCACTGCCGGCACCCCGCGAAAGGCGGGAATGATCATGGAATATTTGAAAGGCAGGGATTTTTCCTCCTCGACCTCCCCCTTGGCGTTCAGCACGGAATAGTGGATGGTGTTTTCCTCCACTTTGGTGATCTTGGCGTTGGTGTCCCATTTGATGTGGTGTTGGCGCAGTTCGCTTTCCAGCATGCCCTTGGAATCGCCGACGCCGCCCAGGCCCAGATGGCCGATGTAGGGTTCGGGGGTAACGAAGTGCATGGGCACCTTGTCGCGGATCTTCCGCTTGCGCAGCTCCGCATCGAGGATGAAGGCGAATTCATAGGCCGGACCGAAGCAGCTGGCGCCGGGCGCCGCCCCGACCACCATGGGGCCGGGGTCCTTGCAGAACTCTTCGAAGACCTGTCGCGAGTCATGGGCATGATCCACATGGCAGACGCTTTGGGTGTGGCCGTCGGGGCCCAGGCCTTCCACCAGTTCGAAGGCCAGGCGCGGGCCGGTGGTAATGAGCAGATAGTCGTATGAAAGCTCCTTGCCGTCCCCCAGCGTCATGGCGTTGCGCTCGGGATGCAGGGCTTCGGCACCGCTGGTTTCGACATTGATCCCCTTGCGTTCCAGATGAGGGCGCAGCGGGATGCTGATGGATTCGCGCTCCCGCCAGCCCACCGCCACCCAGGGATTAGAGGGCACGAAATGAAAATTTTCCGTGTTGGAAACGACGGTCAAGCTGTGGCCGCCTCCCGCCTTGTCCAAGGCCTGCTTCATTTCATATGCGGCGGAAAGACCACCGATCCCGGCGCCCAATATCACGACATGTGCCATAGCTAAACCCTCCGTAGGTTTTCGGTTGCAGCAACAACTTGCCTTGCAACGACTCGCTGTTGCCCCGCCTTCCTATGTTTCAAAGCCCCGTCACCGAGAAGTGTGCCGATGACGCGGTGCGCTTGCTGCCATGTGTTCCTCTCTACGATGTCATATATTAGAAATCCATAATATCGTAATATGAAGATGCTGGATTGTAAACCACTTTTCACAAACTTGCGGCGGCGTGGAAGGGTTGCCACCTAACATTATATGTAGATTTCAGAGATTTTCCTGTTGGGGCGGTGCCGGGGGCGCTCCGATGCCTACAGGTCCTTAATGTACACCTTTGAATTGCGCTGAAAGTTATAGAGACGCCGCCGCGCCACCGGCAGTTCCTGAACCGTTCCGGGGCGAAAACCCCGTTCCCGGAACCAGTGTGATGTCCGGGTGGTCAGCACGAACAGGCGGTTTATCTCCAGCAATTCGGCTTCGGTTTCCAAACGCTGCAGCAGCGCGCTGCCATAGCCCATCCCCTGGTATTCCGGATGAATGGCGAAACAGGCGATTTCCGCTGCCCGTTTCTTCGGGAAGGGGTACAGGCCGGCGCAGGCGATGATCGTCCCGTCCCGTTCCACCACCGAGAAGCGATCGACCTCGATTTCCAGAAGCTCGCGGGAACGCGGCACCAAAACGCCCGCTTCCTCCAGGGGTTTGATCAGTTCCAGCAAGCCGCCGATGTCGTCGATCACGGCGCGCCGCGTCCCCTCGTAGAGCTCGGCGGTGACCATGGTGCCGATACCGTCCCGGGTGAACAATTCCAACAGGAGGGCGCCGTCGATGCGGCGGTCCAGGATGTGGGCGCGCCGCACGCCGCCGACGCAGGCGCTCACTGCACTTTGCAGCGCAAGGCGGATTTCGTCGTGCAGCCCGTCGGGACGGCTCAGGCGCTGTTCAGCCTCCGCGGGGGTCAGTTGCCGCAATAAGCGTTTACGGGCATCGGCGAGACCGGGGGCTTCCACCAGATGGATGAGCTTATCGGCCTTGAGGGCGCCGGCCGTTGCCGTGGCGACTTCGCCGGCGGTCAGGTTGAAGACCTCGCCGGTGGGGGAATAGCCCAGGGGGGAGAGCACCACCACGTTGCCGTCAGCCAGACGTTGTCGGATGCTGTCCGTATCGATACGCCGCACCTCGCCGGTATGGCAGTAATCGACGCCGTCGCGGATACCGAGCGGCCTGGCGGTAACGAAGTTTCCCGAGGCGACCTGAATGCGCGCCCCCGCCATAGGTGAGTTGGCGAGCCCCATGGAGAGCAGGGCTTCTATTTCCACCCGAACCGTACCGGCGGCCTCCTTGACGCAAGTGAGGGCGGTGGCATCGGTGAGGCGTAAGCCGTTGACGTAGCGAATTTCCGCTCCACGCTCCCTGAGCCGATCCTCGATCTGCGGCCGTGCCCCGTGGACCAATACCAGTTGTACTCCGAGGCTGTTCAAGAGGGCGATGTCATGGATGAGCCCGGCGAAGGCCGGATCGGCCACGCACTCCCCCCCGAAGGTGATGACGAACACCCGCCCACGGAAGGCGTTGATGTAGGGAGAGGCTTGGCGAAACCAGTTAACGAATTGCCGGTCATTTTTATTCTTGGTCAATGGAGTGCTCCGTGTCGGTCAAGACTGGCTTATCGAGATCCAGAATTGGTCAGGTTGCCAATTCTTAATTATTTACAATTATTTAATTTAAGTAAATCGTCCATAACCCTATTTTCGTTGCGTGAATAGTTGACTAAAAAGGTCTTGCTTTGATCTTTAGGATTTTGCTAAGGTTTTGGCGCTGGGTGAACCATTCAGTAGCTGATACTAATTAAATCTAAACCACAAAAATATCTTTTGGAGGCGATCATGGAGTACAAACTTTCCACGTTTGTGGGGTTGGCGGGGATCTTGGTAGCGGTATCTCTGTTCATCAAAGTCTTGGTGACGACCGGCGTTTGAGTTATCCATACCATGATGTAAAAGGCCAGGGTAAGACCCTGGCCTTTTTATTTGTGCAGATTTTTTTATGCGCCACGCTTGCCTTGAGTTGGAAAGGTGATCACCCTGTCTCGGTCCTACCCATGATTAAAGGTGGTTCGGCCATCGATTCGTTGAGTTTTGCCGCAGGTTCCACCCGTTGTTGTTCCAGATTCTTGAAATCCCATAAGTCACTGTCCATCATTTGACTGGGCAGAATCTTGCCCAAGGCATGCAGCATGCTGCTCGGAACCTTGGGATTTTCCGCCGTCAGCTCGTCGATCAGCCGCTTGACCCGTTTCCGGGCGAGATTGTCCTGGGAGCCGCACAGATTGCAGGGGATGATGGGAAAGCCCTGCAGTTCGGCATAGGCGGCGATATCCTTTTCCTGGCAGTAGGCCAGGGGCCGGACTACGATATTGCGTTTGTCGTCGGTGAGCAGCTTGGGCGGCATGGTCCGCACCTGGCCGTTGTAGAGAATGGACATCAACAGGCTCTGGATCAGGTCGTCGCGATGATGGCCCAGGGCGATCTTGGTGAAGCCGTGCTGCGACGCGTATTCATAAATGGTGCCGCGCCGCAGCCGCGAGCACAGCGAGCAATAGGTGTTGCCCTCCGGGATCTTCTCCGTCACCACCGCATAGGTATTCTTGGCGGCGATCTCGTATGGGTAGCCGCGCTCGTCCAGCCAGGCACGCAAGGCGTGGTCGTCCCAGCCCGGTTGCCTTTGATCCAGGGTATAGGAAAACACTTCGAAGCGGTTGCGGCTCCGTTTGCGCAGTTGATGCAGCAGATGCAACAAGGTAAAGGAATCCTTGCCGCCGGACAGGCACACCATTACCCGATCACCTTTCTGGATCATGTTGAAATCGGCGATGGCCTTGCCCACATAGTGGAGCAGTTTCTTTTCCAGACGTTCAAGCTTGGGCATGGGCGCGGGGTCCGGTTGGATGTGACAGGTCTAAAACACAAATTATACATAAATACAAAAGATTAGTCGGCGAACATGAGGCGGGTGGCCGCACTGTCACATTTCTGTCAAATTTTTGTTACATAGGTCTGTTTTAATCAAGCCGCCAACGATGCTAATCCCCCAGTTGTGGGGTGTGAATAAATCCCTTGCCACGATCGTTCGTGAATCTGATACCCTGCGGATACGTCCGTAGCTGATTAGTGATGGGATTCGATTATGGCTATTCAATACGCCAGTGACGAAGAACGAAAGCTGCATGCCAACATCATCTATTCGCTCGCCAATCAGTATCATCTCGACGAGGCGATGATACGCGAGCTCTATGAAAGCCGCTTGGAAAGCTTGATGGACGTCGCGCGCGTCCGGATCTATCTCCCCATCCTTGTGGCACGCTACGTAAGAAATCTTCTCAGTCGGCCGCAAATGTCCGACAGTGCCGAGGTGCCCACTAAGCGATACCATTGATCTCGGCTTTGGGCTTGGTGAGGTGCTCGCTCGCCTCTTTCTTGATCTTATAGCGCTACGGTTTGAATGATCAACAATTTTGGACATTGCAGTGTGGGTGTCATTATCTGTCCCAGATCGCATAATCATTCTGTTGCGTTGGTTCGGGAATTATTTTTCGCGGCGCCATTTGCTCACAATACCCGTATCTTAAACATCTGACCTTTTCGGAGTGCCAAAATGGTGTTTGAGAGGGTCGTGACCGATGATCGCTTATAAGCTCTCAGCGGACGCGATGCTCGACAGGAAATATGGTTTCATCATGCCGTTACCTACACTTGAGGAACAGCGGAATCGGCCGTCAATAGTTGTAGTTCCAGTGTAGGCAGCGCTACGGGGTCGGTTTGGTCGCAGCGCATTTCGTATAGGTCCAAACAAAGGGTACGGCTAGTCTTGCACTTAACACTGTGAGGTGTTCTGCGCGGCCCCTGCCCCGTAGGGCGCATGGGCACTCTGACGAGTGTCTGGAACAGCGGGATAAACTGCCGGCGAACAACCAGGCACGCGGTAGCTTGCAGACTTCTGCGCAAGGGCTTGCCGGATCACGGATAAGACGCACTCGACGGCAATCTGATAAGCCTATTGGGCGAAGAACCATGTGGCTAAAGATGATTGAATCTATGCGCAGTCCTGCGATTTCCGGACGCGTGTGGAATAGGGGGGTTCGACGCATTCCCTGTCTGGATGCTTTGGGATGGCTGCATTATAAGGATGATAAACTCATGCAATCGTGGCGGCGCTAGATAGGCTCGCCAGCATGTAGTCTACTTTTTCGGCGATACAATGAACGATTGACGACAGTAAAGGGGCAGTAATGATCAGGTTGATGTCGGTTTTGGGTGTGTTGTCCTTGTGTTTGCTTCTGAACCCTTGCGCTGCGACTGCAGCGGCTAGCGCTGGCGCCAATTCTGACGCGGGATTGGCCCAGCAGATTAAGCAAATGCAGCAGCAGCTGCATGATATGCAGGACGAGATCGGCAAGCTGTCGGGCCGCCTGGAAAAAATCGAGGCCTTGATTCCTTCTCAAAAGCCGCCGCAAAAGGTCAACGTGCGGCTGGGCAAGGCGCTGAGACTGGGCGATCCCAAGGCAAAACTGGGCATCGTCGAGTTCTCCGATTACCAATGCCCTTATTGCCGCCGGTTTTATCTGCAGACCTTCCCGCAACTACAGAAGTCCTATATCAATGGTGGCAAGCTGGCCCTGCTGGTAAGGAACTTTCCCTTGGATTTTCATCCCCATGCCATGAACGCGGCCCTGGCGATGAATTGCTTCGGTGAACAGGACGCGAACAAATTCTGGGACATCCAGCATGAACTGTTTTCCCATCAGGACCGGTTGGGCCAGCCCTTTTACAAGGATCTGGTGAAGAAATACGGTCTGGACCAGAAGAAGTTCGAAAGCTGCGTGGGCGACGCCGCACAGAAAAAACGGGTCAATGATGACCTGAAATACGCCCAGAGTCTGGGCGTGCAAGGGACGCCCACGTTCTTTATCGGCCGCATCCAGGGAGACCAATTGGTGGACGCGACGCCGGTGGTGGGGGCGCAACCCTATCCGGTCTTCGAAAAGATCATCGATTCGCTGACCAAGCAAAAAGACAAAGCGCTATAGAGCTCTTATCCGCCGTGCACTGCGGAGGATACGTCGCCGCGGCATGGATAGCGTTAACAGGCCCTAGGGTCGGGAGCGATGCCGGCGCTGCGCGACGATGATCTCGATGCGCCCGCGGGGGCCGATGAAGTAGGATGCCACCCAGCCGGTGAGGCTCACGATGACCGCTCCCCAAAAGGCGGCGCCGAAGCTGGCGATGGTGAAATTGTCGAACATCCAGGCCACTAGCCCCAGCATGGCCGCATTGATCACCAGCAGGAACAGCCCGAGGCTGAGTACCGTGAGGGGCAGGGTGAGGACCACCAGCAGCGGACGCACAACGGCATTGACGATCCCCAGCAGCAGTGCCGCGCCAAGGAGGGTGCCCAGGCCGTGGACGGTAATGCCGTCTACCCACTCCGATGCCAGCCACAGTCCCAGGGCCGCCACCAACGATCGTATTATGAAGCCGGCCATCCGATTTAAGGTTCCATAGCCCGGGATGTTTTGAAATAGTCGCAGGTACGCACTTTTCCTCGTCTTGGCATCAGGTGATTTCGGCCAAGCGCCGGCCGGGCCGATCTGGGCCATCCTCGTACTCGTCGGTCCGAATCACCTCAAGGAAATCCGCGCCGTAGGCATCGAGCTTGCGGCGGCCGACTCCGGAAAGCCGCGCCAGCTGTTCCGCGGTGCGCGGGCGTTGCTCCACCATTTCCATGAGCGTGGCGTCGTGAAACACCACGTAGGGCGGGACGCCCTGGATCGTCGCGATCGCCTTGCGGCGAGCGCGCAGGGCGTCCCACAGGCGGCGGTCCGCTTCGTTGGCGAAGGAGTTGGCGGAACGGCCGGCGCTTCTCTTCATTTTCACCGGCCTGGTGCTGCGGCGCAGCATGAGCCGTTCATCGCCGCGCAACAATGGACGGCAGCCGGCGGTGAGCTGCAGGGCGCCGTGGCCTTCCAGGTCCACCGCCAGCAGGCCGCGGGCAATGAGTTGGCGGAACAGCCCGCGCCACTCGCTGTTGCTCAGTTCCTGGCCGATGCCGAAGGTGCTGAGCTTATGGTGGCCGAAGCGCCGGATGCGTTCATCGTTCTTGCCCAGCAATACCTCTACCAGATAATTCACGCCGAAGCGCTGGCCGGTGCGGTGCACGCAGGACAGGGCCTTTTGCGCGGGTACGGAAGCATCCCAGGTCTGGGGCGGATCGAGGCAATTGTCGCAATTGCCGCAGGCATCGGGCGGTGCATCATTGAAATAGTCCAGTAACGCCCGGCGGCGGCAGGTGGTGAGTTCGCACAGGCCGAGCATGGCGTCGAGCCTGTGGCGCTCGACGCGCTTATGGGTGTCGTCGGCCTCCGAGGTCTCAAGCATCTGCCGCAGGGTGATGACATCCTGCAGTCCGTAGATCATCCAGGCATCCGCCGCCAGGCCGTCGCGGCCGGCACGGCCGGTCTCCTGATAATAAGCCTCGACGCTCTTGGGAAGGTTGAGATGAGCGACGAAGCGTACGTTGGGTTTGTCTATTCCCATGCCGAAGGCGATAGTGGCGACGATGATCACGCCCTCTTCATTGAGAAAGCGCGCCTGGTGGCGTTCACGCACTCCGGCATTCAGCCCGGCATGATA
>JARRQJ010000008.1:0-105375 GCA_037381915.1 Gammaproteobacteria bacterium
ATGGGGATGCGCGCCCAGACAGCGATACGCATTCCAGTGTTTGCCCTCGCCAAACAAGTGCAAGTCGAAATCCGCGAGTTGCGGGGGGAAGCTGTAGGGGTCATGGGCGATATGCTCGCAGCGATCGGCACCGCGCCAGATCAATCGATAGTGTTCTGGCACGCTGCCGGGCTCGCCCTCCCACTCGAAGAGGTCCGTACCGGGCAACCGGTGCAGGGCCTCATTGTTTTCGGCGAGGGTGACCTCGCCCGCAGAGGGAAAATGGGCGCGCACCACAAGACGGCCGTCCCTCACGTGCCGCCCCAGCACGGCAAAAGGATTAGGGTGACGCGCCTGGACGATCCTCTCCAGATCCATCTGAGTCTCGGCATCGTTCATGTCGTCCCCTTCATAACATCCTCAGATATATGTACTATGTTGCTCCATTCTCGGCGGCAATCATAGATAGCTCGTTTCGGGCACCTCGCTGACCCCTATGGTATCACCCCAGGGGGGGAAATCCGGTGGCTTCCGGAATGGGCCTCTTGCACTCTCGGCCGGATCGACATCGCCTACGATGCTGTCCACGGCGAACTCTTACACGACTAGAACGCTCGGTTTCACCGAGGGCCGATCCACGTTCAACAAGGCCGAGCGAAAGATGAGCGAACATCCCGGGGGACAGCGTGCTGACCGCGTTCGGAATGGGTTTAATCATCGCCAAGCTGCTCGGCATCGGAAAGCGCCGCTGAGCAACCTGACGGAATATGTCATTGCCCTGGCGGACCTTCTGGAGGCCGAGGGCAAGATGCTACGCCGCAACCGGCTCGGGGTTGGCGATACCGGGGGTCGCTGGCCTGCTGGTGTTCGTGGGCATGGACAATTCCGCGATGAATGCTAATACGAGCACTGGTTTTATACCCTAGTTCACGCCAGGGCCGTGATCGAGCATGGACAATTCCGCGATGAATGCTAATACGAGCACTGGTTTTATACCCTAGTTCACGCCAGGGCCGTGATCGAGGAATGGCGGACTGATTACAATGAGTGTCGTCCGCATTCGTGGCTAGGGTATAAGACGCCCGCCGAGGCGGCGGAGACGTTACGATCTTGAGCAACCATGCGGACTGAACTGAGAACAAAGTGGCAGTAATATTGGGGGCACGTCACATGGCCATCAAATAACCGAGTGGTGAAGTAATGTAGCATGCATTTCAGGTCATGCTTGCTCCTGGGCGACCCTTGACTAAGGTTAAATAGTCCCTTACCAGTCGTGTGGCTGAATCAAGCCAGCATAGCCACATGTAGAAGCTAAATTAGGTAGCGCATACATGAGTGAAGATCCACAGAATACAGCAGAGCTTGCTCTGTTGCCCACCGGCCTGATTGATCGGTTGACCAAACCATTTACATATTTCTTGCGTATCGAAGCTGCAGCTGGCTCGGTACTTTTCCTGTTTACGCTTGCCGCACTCATTCTGTCCAATTCTCCCTGGTCCCATCAATTCATGGCCTTTTGGGAGACACCGATTAGGGTCCAGGTCGGCTCATTGGATTTCGGCCGCTCTTGGGTGGCATGCTGCTGCCAGCGTGCTGCTACCTCGCATTGCAGCTTCATCAGCCGGGTCATAGCGGCTGGGGTACGGTCATGTCAACTGATACCGCGTTCGTCGTAGGCTGTCTTGCACTTTTAGGATCGCGCATTCCTCAGAGTCTGCGTGTGTTCATGTTATCGGTGGCTATTGTTGACGACATTGGCGCCGTTCTGGTCATGGCCATCGGCTATAGTAGCCATATTGATTGGCGCGCACTCGTATTGGCTGTGTTAGGCATGGCATTTGTGCGCGGCATGGCCTTGATCGGCATACGAAATATTGCGATCTACTTTATTGTCGGGAGCCTGATCTGGCTGGCGGTGGACGCCTCCGGGGTTCACGCAACTGTCGCCGGCGTAATACTCGGCTTGATGACGCCAACCCAAAGATGGGTTAGCGACGAGCGGTTACATGCGATTCTGGATAAAGTCGTAGCATATCCAGCCGGCGATCATTGGAGCGGCGATACGGAGGACCGTAAGGCATTACTCTTGGCCGAAACCGCGGCGCGTGAATCCTTGTCGCCGGTCGAACGACTGGAAATCATGCTCCACCCGTGGGTAGGGTTTGCCATCATGCCACTCTTTGCATTTGCCAATGCCGGCATGCCAATGGCCTTCAGCAATCTTAGGCATCCCGTTACAGAGGCTGTATTTGTCGGGTTCGTACTTGGGAAACCCACAGGTATTTTACTCTTCAGTTGGCTGGCTGTGCGTACCGGCATCGCGATGCGTCCCCCGAATCTGAGCTGGGGATTGCTGGCTGCAGGTGGTCTACTCGCCGGTATCGGCTTTACGATGGCACTATTCATTGCCAACCTGGCTTTCGATCCAAGCCTGATAGATGCGGCCAAATTAGGTATTTTGTCAGCATCAATCGTCTCCGCGGTGATGGGTATTGCCTTATTGGCTTGGTTGTCACGGCGTGGAATCCATCAACCCGATAAATTGCAATAAGTTCGGTTGAGAGTTTCCACAATTGACACGACACTTTATGCATACATCCGCTATTTGCCTATCACAGACCCGGCGAATACGCATAGCTATAATGAGCTGAGTTGGAGAAATCCATTTGGCGTATAATTCTTCCTACAACATAATGATAGTAAGGAGTAACATTGCCAAGAATCAGCAGAATAGTGGAATGGGGTGGCCGCCTTATTTACGGCTCGATCAGCATATCGCTTGGTCTGATCAGCCTCACGATAATGATTGTTGCCATATGGGATATCTGGACTGCCTTTAGTGAAAAAACCAAACTTTTGATCGCTCTTCTTGATTCCATAGGTTTAATAGTGATCGCCATGGCGGTATTCGACGTCTCCAAATTCTTGCTAGAGGAGGAAGTATTTCGCATACGAGATAAGGGATCATTGCCGGATGCGAGAGAGAGGTTGACCAAGTTCCTCGTCATAATTGCCGTGGCTGTCAGCCTGGAAGCCTTGGTATTTATTTTTTCCACGGCCAAACAGGATATCAGCAAGCTGATCTATCCAACATTCCTATTGATCGCGGCTGTAATGATGGTTATCAGCCTCGGCATATATCAGAAATTGAGTCGAGATACGGTGGCTGATCACCCACCACCGGATCTGTAGACAAGCCCCAGATAGCGGTAGCCGCTGGGCAAGGTCTACTTCGCCTGGGCGAGAAGAGCGTTGACGTCCAGCAGGTTCATTGCGTGGCATCCGCAGCTGATGCACAATAGTCACATAGGGTGGTGACCGTCGCTTGCCGCCGCTCCGCCCTGCAATGTGGCTCAGTTATACAATGCGCAGGAACGCCGATGATCGAATCCCTTCTACTCACCGCAACACGCGTCTCCACCTTCGAACAACAGCTGGCGCTGACGAATGCGAGCAGCTTTTTCTTCGAGCGCGACGAACGCTTGTTCCTGGTGACGAGTCGGCACGTGATGATCGACGAACCGAGCAAGCATTTCCCGGATCGTATCGAGATCGAACTGCACACCGACCCGGATAACCTGGCCAAGTCCACCGGGTTCTCGATCCCGTTGTATCGCAACGGCAAGAGCCTGTGGCGCCAGGGGCTCGACTCTGCCGGAGAGGTCGATGTAGCGGTGATCGAGATCGAACGCGCTGCCCTGCCCGCATCGACGCTCTACCGCGCCTTCACGCCCGAGCACCTGCTCAGCACCCTCGACCAGGTTGAGATCGGTTCCTCATTACTGGTGGTTGGCTTTCCACTCGGCTTTCACGACACGTTGCACCACATGCCGGTGGTACGTCATGCAGTGATCGCATCTTCATTTGGCCTGCGCTTCCAGGGTCAGGGATACTTCCTCACCGATGCACGCACACACAGCGGTACCAGTGGTTCGGCCGTCGTTATGCGCGTTCCTGAGCGGACACCGCAACACGGTGACCTACCATGGATTCTGTTGGGGGTACACTCGGCACGGCTCGATGTAGGTACGCGCGACCTGAAATTAGATGAAGCCCTCGGGTTGAATTGCGCTTGGTACGCCGACATCTTGCTGACACTCACCGAAAACTGACTATGAATTAGATAGTGAACATCGGCTTGTTGCTGTGAGCGCCCCATTCGTTAACGTTCACCACCATAATTGGACGCGGCTTTGTGGTCCTAAGCAAGGTCGTGCCGCCCCCATTTAGGATCGAAGACAGACTCTCGAGACCATCGCCGAAGAGGTGTTGGAAATATGCTCCCAAACAAGAAAGGGCTAGCCCGCAAATCACTCTAACGCTTTGATTATATTCTGATCTGTAAGATACGCTTGGCGAACCACCAGGTTTCGTGCCAGATGGTCGTAACTAAAGATAACCTGTTGTTTTATTATGATGTAACGAAATTGAAAATGATGGGGCAATACTGCGGCAAAAGACGAATTTACGCCTAAGTCATTAATTTTAAAGGGCTGGCGCGCCCGGAGAGATTCGAACTCCCGACCGCCTGGTTCGTAGCCAGGTACTCTATCCAGCTGAGCTACGGGCGCTTTTGATGACAATTGAGGTCGCGCATTATCCTTGCCATCCCTACCGGGTGTCAAGGCAAGCCGCGATTTATTCAGGTGTAGGTGGCGGAGAGAGAGGGATTCGAACCCTCGATGGGCTTTTGGCCCATACTCCCTTAGCAGGGGAGCGCCTTCGACCGACTCGGCCATCTCTCCGTTGAGCTCTGTGTTCAGTCAGTATTCAGATTTGCCGAAGTACCCCGGCGGTATTCCAAAAAAACAAACCCAAGAAAGCCCCCCTCTTTCTCGGCGAGGGATGTAATCTTGGGTTCGCTGGGGGTGACTAAATCCCTGAAATCTCGCCATACCTGGCAGTTGGGGAAGGATACCTAATCAACACACCAATAGTAAAGTAAATATTGGTTTTTATTCTCTACGATTAACCTACCTGTACTTTGACGCCGTTCGAAGCCGTATATTCACCGTCGCCCTTGGATTCGCCATTGGCTTGCTGCTTTTCTTTCTGGATACGCTGATAGATTTCTTCACGATGTACTGAAATATTCTTCGGTGCATTGACACCTATCCGCACTTGGTTACCTTTAACGCCCAGCACGGTTATCGTTATATCATCCCCGATGATCAGCGTCTCACCCACACGCCGGGTTAAAATCAGCATGATCTCGTCTCCTTGTTCAATACAATTACCATCTAATAGGTCCTCTCTCAGAAAGCGCAATGTCGCTGCAGCTCACTGATCAAGCTATCGACCACCCCACGCAAAACTATAGCAATATTTTCAAGCCATTGTTCTTAAACAAAAAATCATAAAATCGCGTGTCACCAACAGCCAATTTACACCTATTGCCCTAGTAATTGGACAGTTATTCATGCCAATAATTTGCTACTTATTGGGGTCTTGATCAAGCTGAAACGCCTCATGAAGCGCCCGTACGCCCAATTCCAGGTATTTCTCATCGACCACCACCGAGATCTTAATCTCGGACGTGGAGATCATGCGAATATTGATACCTTCTTTCGAAAGGGCCTCAAACATCTTGCTGGCGATACCGGCATGGGAACGCATCCCCACCCCGACCAGTGAAATCTTAACGATCTTATCATCTCCGGTCACCTGGCGCGCCCCCATGGCCGTGGCCGCCTGCTGCAGGATCGCCATGGCCCGCGCATAGTCGCGGCGGTGGACGGTGAAGGTCACATCGGTGGTCGCATCCTCGGCGATGTTCTGGATGATCATATCCACCTCGATATTGGCGTCGGCGACGGGACCGAGGATGCGGTGGGCGATACCGGGCTGGTCCGGCACGCCGATGACGGTCAATTTGGCCTCATCACGGTTAAAGGCGATTCCGGAGACGACTGCTTCTTCCATTTGTGGATCCTCGAAGGTGATCAGGGTGCCATCCCCTTCCTCAAAAGTGGAAAGCACGCGCAAGGGCACATTGTATTTGCCGGCGAACTCCACGGACCGGATCTGCAAGACCTTGGAGCCGAGACTGGCCATCTCCAGCATCTCCTCGAAGGTGATGCGCTCCAGCCTGCGGGCTTTGGGCACCACGCGAGGATCGGTGGTGTATACCCCGTCCACGTCGGTATAAATCTGACACTCATCGGCCTTGAGGGCGGCGGCCAAGGCCACGCCGGTGGTATCGGAGCCGCCGCGCCCCAGGGTGGTGATATTGCCATGCTCATCCACCCCCTGGAAGCCCGCCACGACCACTACCCGCCCGGCATTGAGATCGCCCCTTACGGCCGCCTCGTCGATTCCGCGAATCCTCGCCTTGTTGTGGACGCTGTCAGTCAGTATGCGCACTTGCGAGCCCGTATAGGAGCGCGCCGGGCAGCCGCGCTTCTGCAAGGCCATGGCCAACAGGGCAATGGTCACCTGCTCACCCGTGGAAAGCAGGACATCCAATTCGCGCGCATCGGGCTGTTCGGTGATCTGAGCCGCCAGGTTCATCAGCCGATCGGTCTCACCGCTCATGGCGGACACCACCACGACGACGTCATTGCCGCGCGCGCGGCTCGCAATGATTTTTTCCGCGACATGCGCGATGCGCTCCGGCGAACCGACCGACGTGCCCCCGTATTTTTGAACAATCAGCGCCATACCTTATTCCACGTGACCGGCAACCGTCGAGGGCGCCCTCCCTTGACGTCTGCAAACAAAGAGGAACGATTCGACCCGGTGATCTCTTGCCCCGCCCCGGAACAGAGTACCCGGGACGGACAAAACCGGCCAGCGGCGTAAAAGCCGCTTAAGTTAAACCCAAAGTCCGCTGGGGAACAGTCGAGACCTTATCCGAGCTGCTGGCGCACCCACTCGGGCACCGAACGCAGCGCCGTCTCCAGGCCGCTGGGATCGGCCCCCCCGCCTGCGCCATATCCGGACGTCCGCCGCCCTTGCCGCCTACCTGTTGGGCCACCATATTGACCAGTTCGCCGGCCTTGATCTTCTGGGTGTTGTCGGCCGTGACCCCCGCCACCAGGCTCACCTTGCCGCCGCTCACCGCCGCCAGTACCACCGCCGCCGACCCCAGCTTATTTTTGAGCTGATCCACGGTGTCGCGCAGGGATTTGGGGTCCGCCCCTTCAAGGCAGGCCGCCAGCACCTTGAGCCCGTTGATCGCCACGGCCTGGGCGGACAGATCGCTGCCCGCGGCGCTGGCCAGCTTGCCCTTGAGTTGCTCCAGTTCCTTTTCCAGCTTGCGGCTGCGCTCGACGGCCTGCTGGACCTTGTCTTCCACGTCATCGCGCCCCGCCTTCACCAAACCGGCGAGACGGGCCAGGGTTTCGTCGGCGGCTTCCATGGCCTCGACCGCGGCGCGGCCGGTGATCGCCTCTATACGGCGCACGCCGGAGGCGACGCCGCCCTCGGAAACAATTTTGAACAGGCCGATATCGCCGGCCCGCTTGGCGTGGGTGCCGCCGCACAACTCCACGGAAAAATCGCCGATGCGCAACACCCGCACCGTGTCGCCGTATTTTTCGCCGAACAAGGCCATGGCGCCGCTGCTGCGGGCGTCGTCGAAGGCCATGATGCGCGTCTCCACCGGGTCGTTTCTGCGTATCTGTTCATTCACCAGGCGTTCGATTTCCCGCAGCTCCTCGCTGCTGACGGGCGCGAAGTGAGCGAAATCGAAGCGCAGCCGTGCGGCGTCCACCAGCGATCCCTTTTGAGTCACATGTTCGCCCAGCACCTTGCGCAGGGCGGCGTGCATCAGATGGGTCGCGGAATGATTGAGCATGGTCGCCTGCCGGGCCGTCTCATCCACATGGGCGGTCACGCTGTCGCCGACGCGTAAACCGCCGCTCGCCACCATGCCCATATGCCCGAACACGTCGCCGCCCAGCTTCTGGGTATCGCGCACTTCGAATTTTCCGTTGCCGGCCTCGAGCACGCCGCGGTCGCCCACCTGCCCGCCGGACTCCGCGTAGAAAGGTGTGCGCTCCAGCACCACGGTCCCCTCCTCCCCGGCCTCGAGCGCGTCCACCGTCGTATCGCCGCGATACAGGGCCAGGATCCTGGTTTGCTCCTGGAGATGTTCATAACCGGTAAACTCGGTGCAACCCTCTACGCCCGTGGGCATCGCGTAGGCCACGCCGAACTGGCTGGCGGCGCGCGCCCTTTCGCGCTGCTGTTCCATGGCGCGCTCGAAGCCAGCCATGTCCACCTCCAGGCCGTGGGATTTGGCATAGTCGGCGGTGAGGTCCACGGGAAAACCGAAGGTATCGTATAGGCGGAAGGCGGTTTCGCCGGGAATGAGTTTGCCCTGCAAGGAGGCGATTTCGTGTTGCAGGATCCTGATGCCCTCATCCAGGGTCTCGCGAAACCGTTCCTCCTCGCGCTGCAGGGCGCGCTCCACCTGGGACTGGGCCTTGGCGAGTTCCGGATAGGCCTCGCCCATTTCCTTGACCAGTGGCGCCACCAGCTTATAGAAAAACGGTTCCTTCAGACCCAGGCTGTGGCCATGGCGCACGGCGCGGCGGATGATGCGACGCAACACGTAACCGCGCCCCTCGTTGGAGGGCGTGACGCCGTCGGTGATCAGGAACGCGCAGGAACGGATGTGATCAGCGATCACCTTCAGGGAATTGTTGCCGCCGTCCCGGATCCCCGCCAGGTCGGCCGCGGCCTGGATCAGATTGCGAAACAGATCGATCTCGTAGTTGCTGTGCACGCCCTGTAGCACTGCGGCGAGGCGCTCCAGACCCATCCCGGTGTCCACCGACGGTTTGGGCAAGGGCGACAGCGCGCCGTCGGCGGCGCGGTTGTACTGCATGAATACCAGATTCCAGATCTCGATGTAGCGGTCGCCGTCGGCCTCCGGCGACCCGGGCGGGCCGCCCGCCACCTCCGGGCCGTGATCATAGAAGATTTCGGTGCACGGCCCGCACGGTCCGGTGTCGCCCATGGACCAGAAATTGTCCGCGGCGCCGATGCGCGCGAAGCGCTGCGGGTCGACCTTGATCTCCTTCAGCCAGATGTCGGCGGCCTGATCGTCTTCCTCGTAGACGGTCACCCATAATTTTTCCGGCGGCAGTTGCAGAACGCCGGTGAGGAATTCCCAGGCGAAACCGATGGCCTCGCGCTTGAAATAATCGCCGAAACTGAAATTGCCCAGCATTTCGAAGAAGGTGTGGTGGCGCGCGGTGTAGCCGACGTTTTCCAGATCGTTGTGCTTGCCGCCGGCGCGCACGCAGCGCTGGGAACTGGTGGCCCGCACGTAGGGGCGGCTTTCCAGACCCAGAAACACGTCCTTGAACTGCACCATGCCGGCGTTGGTGAACAGCAGAGTGGGATCGTTGCCGGGAACCAGCGAGCTGCTGGGCACGATCTCGTGGCCCCGACCCCGGAAATACTCGAGGAATTTGCTACGTAACGCCGCGCTGCTGATCATGGTCTTACTTTAATTTTTCTGTGGATTGAAGCTTCATTCAAACCGATTACTCCTCACCCTCTCTGTGTTCCATCACCCGGCGAATCTGATCGCCGGTAAACCCTCGCGCCTGCAAGAACCGCATCTGCCGCGCCTTCTCGGCGAAGTCGGCCGGCCGCCGCGCGGCGAAGCGTTTGGCCCACACCGCTTGCAGGCGCGCCAGCCACGCCGGGTCGCGGGCGTCCAGGTGCGATGCGATCAATTCATCGTCGATCCCGCGTTCCCGAAGTTCCGCGCGGATGCGCAGCGGCCCGTAACCGCGTTCACCGCGCGCCCGGATAAAGGCCTCGACGAACCGCTCGTCGCTGAGCCATCCCGAACGGTGCAATTCGGTTAGCGCGTCATTGATGATGTCTGCAGGAAAACCCTTGGCCGCCAATTTCGCCCGCAGTTCGGCGCCGCTGTGCTCGCGGCGCGCCAACATACTCAAGGCCTGCTTGCGTGCGGTTTCGGCGGTCGTTTCCGTCTCAGTCAATCTCGGCCTCGGCCAGCTCTTCCCGCTCCTCTTCAGGGCGCAGCGCCAGACGCTTGGCCCGGATCTGCGCCTCGATCTCCTGGGCGATCTCGGGATGCTCTTTCAAATAGCCGCGCACGTTGTCCTTGCCCTGGCCGATACGGGTGCCGGCGTAGGAATACCACGCCCCGGCCTTTTCCACGATGCCGTTCTGCACGCCCAAGTCAATGATCTCGCCCTCGCGGGAAATCCCGGCGCCGTAGAGGATCTCGAACTCCGCCTGCTTGAAGGGCGGCGCCACCTTGTTCTTCACCACCTTGACGCGGGTCTCGTTGCCGATGACCTCGTCGCCCTTCTTGATGGCGCCGGTACGGCGGATATCGAGACGCACCGAGGCATAGAACTTCAGGGCATTGCCGCCGGTGGTGGTCTCGGGATTACCGAACATCACCCCGATCTTCATGCGAATCTGGTTAATGAAGATCACCATGGTGTTGGAGCGCTTGATGTTGGCGGTCAGCTTGCGCAAGGCCTGGGACATCAGCCGTGCCTGCAGACCCATGTGCGAATCCCCCATCTCGCCGTCGATCTCGGCCTTGGGGGTCAGGGCCGCCACCGAGTCGACCACCACCACGTCCACCGCGCCGGAACGCACCAGCATGTCCGCGATTTCCAGGGCCTGCTCGCCGGTGTCCGGCTGGGACACCAGCAGATCATCGACGTTCACCCTCAGCTTTTGGGCATAAGTCGGATCCAGGGCGTGTTCCGCATCGATGAAGGCCGCGGTGCCGCCCTTTTTCTGGGCCTCGGCGATGACCTGCAGGGTCAAGGTCGTCTTGCCGGAGGACTCCGGCCCGTAGATTTCGATAACACGCCCCCGCGGCAATCCGCCGATCCCCAGGGCGATATCCAGGGCCAACGATCCGGTAGAGATCACATCCACATCCCTCACGGTGCCCGCATCCCCCATGCGCATCACCGACCCTTTGCCGAACTGGCGCTCGATCTGACTCAACGCAGCACTCAGCGCCTTCGATTTATTCGCATCCATCCACTGTTCCCCTTTAGTTTGTCACCTTGGAAAATTCCGGATCTCACCCCAGCCGAAGGCTTGGGATTATCCCATAGTTCGTCACCCCGATACACCGCCCGCCAACGGCCATGTCTTCAGTATCTGGTAATGGACGCCGCTGCTTGCGGTGACGGATTCGACCAGCGCAAAGGCCTCCGCCGGCCACAGGATCGGCGCCAGGGCGGGCAAGTCCCGCGGCGGTTTTCTGACCTTGCGAAACAGGGTGAGATGCGGATGAAACGGCCGCGCATCGAGCTTGCAACCGCACTGCACAGCGGCCTCGGTCATGGCCTCGACCAGGCTTGTCAGCGGCGGCGGCACGACATCACTGCCCGCCCACACTACCTGCGGTCTGCGCCAATAGCCCAGTCGGTCCAGCTGCAGGTCGAAACCCGGCATCTCCAATCCGTCCAGAGCCGCCTCGATGCAGTCGCGGCGCTCGGAGGGGGTGGACCCCAGAAACACCAGGGTGATATGCAGGTTGTCAGCGTTCACCGCGCGGCTCGTCCCCACCGCAAAGTGACGCTGCACCTCCAGCAATGCACTCCTCACCGCCGCGCTCGGCCACAGCGCCAGGAATAAACGTCGGACGTCAGGGGTGGTCATGCAACAAATCCAAGATGCCCTGTAACGCCGCCTCCACCGCCTGACGGCGCACGGCCTCCCGGTTTCCCAGGAAAAACTGGCAATGGGCCCGGGTTTCCCTGCCGGCGGCCGCCCAGGCCAGGCACACGGTGCCCACCGGTTTCTCCAGACTGCCGCCCCCGGGCCCGGCGACCCCGCTCACCGCCACGGCCACCTGGGCATGGCTATGGGCCAAGGCGCCCTCTGCCATTTCCCGCACCGTTGCCTCGCTTACCGCCCCCATTCGCTCCAGGGTGGCGGGCCGCACACCCAAGGATTCCTCTTTAGCGGCATTGCTGTAGGTAACGTAGCCCCGCTCGAACCATTGGGAACTGCCCGGGATGGCGGTCACGGTCTGCGCCACCCATCCGCCGGTACAGGATTCCGCGGTAGTCAGCATAAATCCGCGACGCAACAGCCTTTCCCCAAGTTGCGCGGACAGGGTTTCCAAATCCATTTCCCGCACCCCGATCCTTATCCTAAAAACTCATTTTACCAAAGACGGCGGCGCCGGGCTGCTGTCCAGACCGATTATTCTGGGTTAAGATTGGCGGCTTTTGACAGGGTTGCCCGCTTGGTTATGGTTCACTGTGCCCCCACTATATATTTAATTCAGTGCTCACGAGTCGAGACGGGTCCCTGCGACTTCGGGTTTTCTGCGGCATAGCGCCTACGCCCCCATCCAGGCTGACCCGACGCACCATGAACAACAGGCATTCTTCCCCCGCCAAGACCTCACCCGGACGCCCCTTAGTCTCAAAATTACGGGTGCTGGATCAATACCTGGCCCCCCATCATCTGCTCACCGGCTGGATGCAGCGCCTCACCCGTATCCGTGCCCCATGGTTCAAGAATCGCCAAATCCGGTGGTTCGTCCGCCGTTACGGTGTGGACATGAGTATCGCCGCGGAGCCCGATCCCCTTGCCTATCCGGATTTCAATTCCTTTTTCACTCGCTCGCTCAAACCGGGGGCGCGCCCTGTCGTCGGCGATGACGATGTCATCGCCTGCCCGGCGGACGGCAGGATCAGCCAGCTCGGCGATGTACACAAGGGACGCCTGCTCCAGGCGAAGGGCCATTATTTCGACCTGCGAACCCTGCTCGGCGATTCCGAAGAGCGGGCCCGGAGCTTCCAGACCAGCCGCTTCGTCACCATCTATCTGTCGCCGCGGGATTACCATCGGGTACATATGCCGCTCAGCGGGCGCTTGCGGGAAACGGTCTATATCCCCGGCCGCCTGTTCAGCGTCAGCCCCCGCACCACCCGGACCATCCCGGGACTGTTCGCCCGCAACGAGCGCCTGGTCGCCATATTCGAAACCGCTATCGGTCCCGTCGCCGTGATCCTGGTGGGGGCCATGTTCGTCGCCGGCCTGGAAACCGTGTGGTCGGGATTGCTGCCTCACGGCGGACAGATTATCGAGCGGCATTATGCCGGCACGGGCGGTCAGGAGCCCGTCACCTTGGAACGCGGCCAGGAAATGGGGCGCTTCAATATGGGCTCGACCGTCATCCTGTTGTTTCCATCCGATCGGGTCGAACTGGCGCCGGCATTGCATTTCGATGCCCCGGTGAAAACGGGCGAATTGTTGGGGACGGTGATCTCGTAACCATAGCCGCCGGCCCCTGCGTCGTATGCGCGACACGCGGAGGGCGGCGAATTCATGGGAGACTCGAGTGTTTATGGTATATGGGCGGGGGTGAATCAGGAGACGCAGGCCCTATGGCCGGACGTCGTCCCGACGACCAGCCGCCGCATTGCGGAGTAGGCTAAGGGGCGCTGCCAATCGTTCGCCGGACCTTGCTGATGCAGGTCAATTCGGCATTTTGTTTTGATTGTAAAGCAGCACCTCTTGCAAGGATCGGAAGGCAATGGCATCAAAATCGCGAAACATCATGCCGACGCCA
The DNA here is from genome assembly GCA_037381915.1 of Gammaproteobacteria bacterium. Classification (GTDB taxonomy): domain Bacteria; phylum Pseudomonadota; class Gammaproteobacteria; order DRLM01; family DRLM01; genus JARRQJ01. The sequence goes on from JARRQJ010000008.1 coordinate 13,529, forward strand.
TCCTCGGTGGCTCTCACTACCCGGGCATTGATGCGATGTTTGGTCACATTGGGGCTGGTGCCGAGCTTGAAGGTCAACTCCACCGCCGTCTCCCCGGCCAGATTGGCCCCTCCGGGCAACTCGACGAACACTCCCCCCAAACCGATATCACGCGTCCGGCAGTCTTCAGTCTGCACCCCGCCATAGGATATATCCACCGGCACATTTATCGATGTACGTTCAGTCCAACGACGCTCCATATGCTTACCCGTCCTTTCCCCAAATTCTGACGGCCGTCACCAAATGTTTCTCTTATCTGTTAGCCTTTCAAAACAATAGCACTACTTCTCGAATATCCCTAATATGCAAGCATCGTACCGGATAAACCGAAACCGGTTGATTGCCAATACATTTATCGCACATTTGGCCGAGTTTGCCTATCTAATCATCGTTCGCCGGCTCAAACCGTAAGCCCTACCGACAGACCCGTACTCACCGGTTCCGCCGAGACGGCGGTGTCAAGCGCGATCGAACGGAAAAGCCAGGGTTTCCCCTATCGCTCCATACCCGCCCTTTATCATCAACAAACGGTCCAAGCCCAACGCCACACCGCTGCACCAGGGTAAACCATGGGCGAGGGCCGCCAGCAGGTTTTCATCCGTGCACATATCAGACATTCCGGCTTCACGGCGCGCGCGGCGATTTTCCTCGAAACGGCGGCGCTGCTCCTTGTGGTCCTGCAATTCCTGAAAGCCGTTCGCCAATTCCACGCCGCCCATATAGACCTCAAAGCGTTCGGCAACGGCCGGTGGGCCCGATCTGACGCGCGCCAGCATGGCCTGGGAGACGGGAAAATCGAACACGAACAGCGGACGGCCATCACTGCCCAAGTGGGGCTCGATCAAATGGGTCCACAGCAACGCCGACCACGCATCGGCGTCTTCTCCGAGTGAGACCGATACATCGATACCGTGGTCGACGGCGCAGGCGCGCAGCCGGGCCACGGAAACCGAATGGGGATCCAGTTCCAGGTAGCGCTGGTATACGGCGCCATAGCTGAGCTGCGACGCGGGCGGCGTGTTCAATGCCCATTGCAGCAACTCGTCCACTTCGGCCATCAAGACGCGATAATCGAAGCCGGGCCGATACCATTCCACCATGGTGAATTCGGGATTGTGATAGCGGCCGCACTCGCCGTTGCGAAACGCCTTGCAGATCTGGTAAACGGGACCGCTCTGCGCCGCCAGCAGCCTTTTCATGGCGAACTCCGGCGAGGTCTGCAAATAGGCATTGCGGCCGGTGGCCGCGTACGGGCCGGAGTAATGGGTGCAAAAACTAGCGAGATGAGGGTCGGTGGCACCATACGCCGACAGCAGCGGGGTCTCCACTTCCATTACCCCCCGCGCCGCGAAAAAAGCACGAACGTCGCCGAGTAATTCCGCCCGCAGCCGCAGCGCCTCGATCCCCGCACTGGGCCGCCACCCGCTCATGCCCTTACGCTTGACCGATGTTCAGCGAAAAGATAGAGAAACCGGTCTTCTGTATTAGGTCTTGGCACGGGAAACGTATGCACCGGTGCGAGTATCGATCTTCAAGATATCGCCGATTTCGATAAACAAGGGCACCCGCACCACCGCGCCGGTTTCCAGGGTCGCCGGTTTGCCGCCGCCCCCCGAGGTATCTCCCCGAACACCGGGATCGGTATCCGCCACGGTCAACTCCACAAAGTTGGGCGGCGCCACCGCCAAGGGCTGGCCGTTCCACAGGGTAACGGTACACATCTCCTGGCCTTTGAGCCACTTGGCACTGTCGCCGACAGCGGCGGGGCTCGCCGCATACTGTTCGAAGCTGTCGGGGACCATGAAATGGTAGAACTCATCGTCGCTGTAGAGAAACTGCATCTCGGTGTCCACGACGTCCGCGGCCTCTATGGTCTCGCCGGATTTGAAGGTGCGTTCAATGACCCGATTGGTCTTCAAGTTGCGGATCTTGACCCGGTTGAAGGCCTGCCCCTTGCCGGGCTTGACGAATTCGTTCTCGATAATCGCACCGGGATCGCCATCGATCATTACCTTGAGTCCGCCTTTGAATTCATTCGTGCTGAACGTCGCCATACTTTCCTCGTTTATAATGCCTGACCACGATACCGTTCGCGCGGCATCGGCCCCCTTAAGTCCCCTGCCGGGCCCGCGGTATCACATAAAAGTTAAGGTGCCTATGTTACAGCTAAATCATTCCTCATGGCAGCGCCCCCGCTGGCAACAGGCCCTGGCCGACGCCGTCAAAGACCGGCGGGAGCTTATGGACCTGCTGGAATTGCCGCGGGGAACACTGTTGCCGGGCGGCCATGCAGACCGACACTTTCCCTTGCGCGTACCCCGTGCTTATGTGGCGCGCATGCGCAAGGGCGACCCTGACGATCCCTTATTGCGGCAAGTCCTGCCCGTCGCCGCGGAGGACGTGGAATCCGCGGCGTACCGCAGCGATCCCGTGGGGGATCTTGCAGCCATGCCCGTACCCGGCGTCTTACATAAATACCACGGACGGGTACTGTTGATTACCACCGGCGCCTGCGGCATTCATTGCCGCTACTGTTTTCGCCGTCATTTCCCCTACGGCGACGCCAACCCCGCTCCCGGCACCTGGCGCCTGGCCCTGGACTACATCGCCGCCGATCCCACTATTACCGAGGTCATCCTCAGTGGCGGCGATCCGCTGGCATTGCCGGACCGGCGGCTTGCGGAGCTCGCGGTACAGTTGGACGCCATCCCCCATATCCAACGCCTGCGCATCCACAGCCGCTTGCCCATCGTGTTGCCGGAGCGGGTCGATCCCCCGCTGCTGGCCTGGCTGGAGGCCTCCCGCCTGCAAAAGGTGATGGTCGTACACGCCAATCATCCCAACGAAATCGGGGAAGATACCCTGCGCTCTTTGCGAAATTTACGGACCTGCGGTGTCACCGTGCTCAATCAAGCCGTGTTGTTGCGGGGCGTCAACGACAGCGCGGACATCCTCGCTGCCTTGAGCAACGCCCTGTTTGCGGCCGGGGTGTTGCCTTACTACCTGCATTTATTGGATAAAGTACAAGGGGCGGCCCACTTCGACGTCCGCGAAACGGACGCCCTCGCACTCATGCATGCCCTGCAGGTCCGACTGCCCGGTTACCTGGTCCCGCGCCTGGTTCGAGAGACCGCCGGGGCGCCTGCAAAATCCCCGGTCCACCGCGACGCATGCGCCGAGGCTGCTCCTGATTAAGCTTGGCGTTTGCTATACTTTTGCGGAACGCCAGTTAATCCCGCGCAACACCACCGCAGAAAACACAAATTAATAATTTATAGAGGGGATACGCAATGCCGCAGACGATCTCGAGTTCGTCGGACGACCAATCGGGTCTGGACGGCGCTTCCCTGCGGCCCCCCATTCACCATCTCCATGCGTGGGTGGAGACCTTGCCGCTCGCTGATGTCAACCAGACTTACCAGCGTGTCCTGGACATGCTGCTGAAAATCAATGGCGGCGACCTGTCCTGTCAGGAACAGTTTCAGGCCTTGGAGCTGCTCCGCAGCCCCCTCCAATATTTGAGCGACTCATTGAGATACCAGCTCATGGGTACTTGCCTGCCCCTGACGATTAAAACGCGTGGCATCGCCGCTCAGCTTTTTGAGCTCCATTCGGAAATGGCCAAAGGCTACCAACACATCTGCGAAGTATTGTACGACCTGAACGCTATGCGCCAGGATTTCACGACACTTACCACCAGCCTGCACCGTTCCCTGCATTATCTCAGCCAGGGACTGTTGACCGACTATCAGATCTACGAGCCCAACAGCGACGATTACTGGCGTCGCATTCACCATACCTATGACAGCGCGGAACGCAAGGGCCTGCAATCGAGTATTGTCAAAGACCCGTATCTCGGCAATAAGCAGGAAACCTCCGTTGCAGAGCAATACAAACAGATCCTGTTGCTGGCGCTGGCCAATCCTTACCGTCATTCACAACCGGATCTGGCCTGGATCTATACGCAATTGCATCACTGGGCACCCCTGTGTCAACTCCGTCCCGCCGATCATTTCGACGAACCGCGATATGGCTGTCTCGTGGATATGGCCAGCGACGGGCCGCCCCCATATGTTGCCGATAACCCGATTCCCTATCCCGCCACCTGCCGACTGTTTGAGACGTCGGCGCTCATCGATACGCTGCTCAACGCATTGCCCCGAAACCCCGAGCCGTTGGCGGCTCAAGAGTCCGGCACTGTTATGCGGCAGACGATGGCAAATCGCAGCAGTCTTCTGTACGCCCTCATCACGGCTTGGAGCCTGACCGCAAAACGCAAGTTTTCCCGCATGCAGTCCGGCGCCGCGAGTATCTCCGTCCGCTTGGGTCTCAGCGCCATCCACCAGTTCATCGACATCCGCGACGCCAAACCGGATGCTGAAGAGGCGGACAAGGAAACACCCGCCACGGCGGATATTGCGAAGAAGCCATCGAGCGGCGAAGTGACCGCCGGCAGCGGCGCTTATTTGTGTGAGGTGATAAACGAAAGTGCGGGCGGCGCCTGCTTAAAATGGCGGAGCGCAAACAAAAGCAAGATTCGCGTCGGCGAATTGGTCGCGGTCGGCCGTAGCGGTGAATCCGGCGCCATGCCGGGTATCGCGGTGATCCGCTGGCTGAAAAGCGCCGGCAACCACACCGTCAAATTCGGCGTCCAATTGCTTTCCCCGGATGCCATCCCCATCGCCATCCGGGTCTATAGCGCCAAGAGCCAGGACGGCGAGCATGATTATTTGAAAGGTTTGTATGTTCCGGAATTCCAAACCACCCGCCAGCCGCCGAGCCTGATCCTACCCGCCTTCCTCTATCATAGCGACGATATTGTTTCCGTCGCCATGGACGGCCAGGAACACAGCCTGCAGTTGACCAAGCTCGTCGACGCCACTCAGGGTTTCAGCCGCTTTCGTTTCGACGCCGTCACCCCGGATAGCAGCCGCCGTCACTGAGCGCGTTCACCGCCTGCGGCGCATACCCGTCGTGGAGCGCGCGGCGCGCCCGCGGTTACGATTCGGTGCGCTTGAACAGCAGGCTGAACTCCGGCGGATAAACCAGCAGTCCGCCGCCGTCCAAGGTCCCCGGCACCAGTTCCTTGGCAGTGATGGAATCCTCCGGCACCGGCAAGGAACTGTGTATTCCCCATTTGGCGGCATGCTCAAAACCGAAGCGTCGATAATAGTCGGGGTGGCCGATCACCACAATGGCCTTATGGCCGAGCTCTTCCGCCTTGGCCTGCGCCGCTTCCAGCAGGGTCGAGCCTATCCCCCGATGGGACTGAGAAGGCACCACGGACATGGGGGCCAGGGCCAGCACCTCGATCTGCTTTCCTTGCCGATCGAGATGGGCGTGGAACAACAGGATATGCCCGGCGACGCGCTCGCCGACCTCGGCGACCAAGGACAGTTCGGGGATAAAACTTTTCGACTGCCTGACCACCGCCACCAGCTGCGCCTCGGCGTCACCCCCGAAGGCGCTCTTGTTCACCACGGTGATGGCTTTCGCATCCGATTGATTTTCTTGTCTTACCTTTACTTCCTGCATTGTTGGCCTCCAAACGCACACACGGCTACCATCCGGCTGGCTGTAACCCTAGTCTCATATACAAGCAAAGGATGAGGAGTTGGTCAATACACTAATGTTTCGTACCGATTTACCGATAAATTTAGCGTGCACACGGGGAACAAAACAATCCCAGCTGTTGGTTGCCCGACAGCATACTTGGGAGAAACCAATGTCTCAGGGACAAGCGGGGCTGGCCGGCAAGCCCCAACCAAATAATCAGGGTATATTACGATTACTGATCCTAGAGGACTCCGCCGCCGCCGCGCAATCACTGATCGATCCCCTCCGCGAAGCCGGCTATGCCATCACCGCGGCGCGGATAAAGTCTCCTCTGGAATTCCAGGCGGCCCTCAAAAAACAAGAGTGGGACCTCATCATAACCCCCCCAGCCTTGGCGGGCTTCAAGGCCAAACAGGCGCTCGCGCTACTCTCTCACGCCAAGGTAGACACGCCTTGCATCATCATCAGCGATCATTTCAGCGATGAAGAATATACGGAGGCACTGCGTTTCGGCGTTCGCGCGCTGATAAAGCGCGATCAATTCGACCAGCTGGTGCTCACGGTTCAGCGGGAACTGCGCGATCTGGCCATGCGCCGGGCCCGCCATCATTACGAGAAGATGTTCCGGCAAAGCGAACGCCGTTGCCAGATTCTGTTGAAATCTTCGCTCAATGCCATCGCCTGTATCCGCAACGGCAAGGTGATATATTCGAACCCGGTTTTCAATCAGTTGCGTGGCAAAAGCCCGGCGCAGGGTTCGCAGATAATCGACCTCATCCACGCCGACGATCACCAACGTTTTCAACAGCTGTTAAGCGACGTGGAAATGGGGAAGAATCTTTCCGACAGGATGGAATTGCGTATCTTGGACGAAAACGCCGAGCCACGACCGGCCAAAGTAGAGGCCATGCTGGCTTACGTCAATGAACAGTCGTGCGCGCAGATCTCCATCTCTCCCCAGGTGGATCCGGACCAAACGGGCAAGCCCGCACCCTCCGCTACTCCGGTAGAAATGCGCGGCAACGCGCCTGCCCCAAGCGAGGCCCCTCGGGCCTCCGCCAATGACGCCGCCACCATCCAGGACGAAGACCCGGCGATGTACCAGAGAGTGCACGACGCTCTATCGGCAGGGCGTTTCCGACTGGTCTATCAGCCCATCGTGCCCCTGCATGCGCAATCTGCCGAGCGGTATGAGGCTCTCATCCGCATGATCGACGAAAACGGCGAAGAAATACCGCCGGCCAGCTTCATGCCCGCCGCCGAAAGGGCCGGGCTGATGCCGGAAATCGACCGCTGGGTCATCCGTTCATCCCTGGAAACCCTGGCCAAACTGCACAGCGAAAAGAAAGAGACCAGCCTGTTGGTGAAATTATCCGAGAACAGCCTCGGCGACCAGCGCCTGGTTCCCTGGATCAATGAACAGTTGAGCGAATTTCACCTTCCCGGCGACACCCTCATTTTTGAAATCAAGGAATCCTACATACTACATCAACCCAAAGCGGCGAAGCACTTGATCGGCGGCCTCAAGCTATTACATTGCGGCACGGCGCTTGGACACTTCGGTTCGGATCCGCAGTCTTTGAATCACCTCGAACAACTACACGTGGATTTCGTAAAACTGGCCGGCACCTTCGTCGACAATCTGACCGACGATTCCAAGGGCCAGGCCATGATCAAGGCGGTAGTACAAACCGCCCATGATCTCGGCACCCTCACCATCGCTACATTCGTGCAGGACGCCAGCAAGGTGGCCGCCCTGTGGCAATGCAACGTGGATTACATCCAGGGCTATTTCCTGCAGGCTCCGGACCAGGACATGTCCTACGACTTTTCGGATCAAGAGGTGTAAGACAAAGGCCCCGAGTTACCGTCCGGGGGCCTTCGCTATTTCCGTGACCGGAAAACGAGCAGGCGATCAGCTTTCGGCGCGCAACGCCGCAATCCGTTCGCTCAACGGCGGATGGGTCATGAAAAGGCGCCGCACGCCCTGCCCTATCCCCCCGGCGATGCCGAACGCCGCCATCTGATCCGGCAGGGGTTGCGAATGCAAGCCGGCCAGGCGTTCCAAGGCGGCGATCATCTTTTCGCGGCCCGCCAAGCGGGCGCCGCCGGCGTCGGCGCGGAACTCGCGGCGGCGACTGAACCAGAATACGATCGTGCTCGCCAAGATACCCAATACCAGTTCGGCGACGATGGAGATGATCCAGAATGCCGGTCCATGACCGCGCTCGTTTTTAAATACCGCGCGATCGACCAGATCCCCGATCACCCGCGATAAGAAGATGACAAAGGTATTGACCACGCCTTGAATCAAGGCCAGAGTCACCATGTCGCCGTTGGCCACGTGGGTCACTTCATGACCCAGCACCGCTTCCGCTTCATCCCGGCTCATGGCGTGCAGGAGGCCGCTGCTCACCGCCACCAAGGCCTTGTCGCGGCTCATGCCCGTGGCGAAGGCGTTAACGTCCGGCGAATCATAGAGGGCCACCTCCGGCATGCCGATGCCCGCGGCGCGCGCCAGGCGCTGCACGGTTTCCACCAGCCAGCGTTCACCCTCATTGCGCGGCCGTTCGATGACCTGCGCCCCGGTAAAACGCTTGGCCGTCCACTTGGACATGGCCAGGGAAATGAATAGTATACGGTCCACCCCAAGCAGGTGGAGGGTGATATTCAAGATAAAGATGATGGCGAGGTTGGTCGCCACAAACAGCAGAATGCGCTTCATGCAAACACCCCAACAAAAAACAATCGTTTATCCAAATAAGGGCGAGACCAGGCGTTTTCAAGCCCACTCATTCCCCAGGTTCAACGGCGAGTTAGACAGCGTAGACCGCTGGATGCTCCCGGCTCTCACTCGACTTCGACGATCATCCTGTCGACCTTGCGCAAACCGCGCGGCAAACTGGCGCCGCGGCGACCGCGTTCGCCCGCATAGTGTTCCAAATCGGTGCAGCTCAGCCTCATATGCCGCTGCCCCGCGTACACCAGCAACGCGGCCCCGCTCGGCACGCTGGCGATCGCGCTGACATATTCCTCCCGGGCCGCCACCTTGGCCCCGGGGATGGCCATGATCTTGTTTCCCTTCCCCTTGGCGAGTTGCGGCAGGTCGGCGACGGGGAAGACCAACATCCGGCCCAGGTTACTCACCACCGCCACCACGTCACCGCCGACATCCTTGACCGGCACCGGCGCCAATACCCGGGCCCCCTTGGGGAGCGACAAGACCAACTTGCCGTTCTTGTTCTTGGCCATCAGATTCTCCAGCTTCACGATGAATCCGTAACCGGCATCGCTGCCGAGCAGATACAAATCCTCGGCGTTCCCGATGATGACACCCACAAACGCCGCCCCCGCCGGTGGACTCAAGCGACCGGTCAGAGGCTCGCCCTGGCCGCGCGCCGACGGCAGGCTATGGATCGGCAAGGCATAGGTACGGCCGGTGGAGTCGACGAATATCGCCAATTGATTGCTGCGGCCGCGGGCGGCGGCAAGAAAGCCGTCTCCCGCCTTGTAGTTCAGCGCGGCCGGGTCGATGTCGTGCCCCTTGGCGGCACGCACCCAGCCCATCTGGGACAACACCACGGTCGTCGCCTCGCTGCTCACCAGGGATTCGGCGGCGAAGGCCTGGGCGGCGCCGCGCGCGACGATGGGCGAACGGCGGTCGTCGCCATACTGTTCCGCGTCTGCCCCGAGTTCCTTGCGCACCAAGGTCCGCAGGCGTTGCTTGGAAGCCAGGATCTTCTGCAAGGTGTCGCGCTCGGCCGCCAGGTCGGACTGTTCGCCGCGGATCTTCATCTCCTCCAACTTGGCCAAGTGGCGCAGTCTGAGGTCAAGGATGGCGTCCGCCTGAACGGCACTCAGTTTAAAACGCGCCATCAACACCGGCTTGGGCTCGTCCTCGGTGCGGATAATGTGAATCACTTCGTCGAGATTGAGATAGGCGATCAACAGGCCGTCGAGGATGTGCAGCCGGGCCACGACCTTGTCCAAACGATACTGCAGCCGGCGGCGGACGGTTTCGGTACGGAACACCAGCCACTCTGCCAGCAGCTCCCGCAAATTTTTCACCTGCGGCCTGCCGTCGAGCCCGATCATATTGAGATTGACCCGATAGCTGCGCTCGAGATCGGTGGTGGCGAACAGATGGGACATTAAGGCCCCGGTGTCGACACGATTGGAGCGCGTGACGATCACCAGGCGAGTGGGATTCTCATGATCCGATTCATCGCGCAGATCCTCGACCATGGGCAGTTTCCTCGCCGCCATCTGCGCCGCGATCTGTTCCAGGATCTTCGCCCCCGACACCTGATAAGGCAGGGCGGTGACCACGATAGCGCCGTCTTCGATCTCGTAGCGGGCGCGCAGGCGTACCGAGCCGTTGCCGGTCTCATACATCTGCGCCAATTCCCCGCGCGAGCTGATGATCTCGGCCTCGGTGGGATAATCGGGACCCTGGATATGCTCACACAGTTCGGCGACGCCGGCCTTGGGATCTTCCAGCAAGCGAATACAGGCGCTCGCCACTTCGCGGGCGTTATGCGGCGGAACATCGGTGGCCATGCCCACCGCAATACCGGTGACACCGTTCAGCAGGACATTGGGTAAGCGCGCCGGCAGCAGCGCCGGCTCTTCCAGGGTGCCGTCGAAATTGGGCACCCATTCCACCGTACCCTGCCCCAGTTCGCTCAACAACACTTCGGCATAGCGGGCCAGGCGCGACTCGGTATAGCGCATCGCCGCGAAGGATTTGGGATCGTCGGGCGAGCCCCAGTTGCCCTGACCATCCACCAGGGGATAACGATAGGAAAACGGCTGCGCCATGAGCACCATGGCCTCATAACAGGCGCTGTCGCCATGGGGATGGAATTTGCCCAGCACGTCGCCTACGGTGCGGGCGGATTTTTTATATTTCGCCGCGGCGGACAGGCCCAGCTCCGACATGGCGTAGACGATGCGCCGCTGTACCGGCTTCAAGCCGTCGCCGATATGCGGCAGGGCGCGGTCCAAAATGACGTACATGGAATAATCCAGGTAGGCCTTTTCGGTGAACGTTTTCAGGGGAAGGCGCTCGACGCCCTCGTGACTGACTTCTCCGGCAATAGCCATTATCGTGTTCCCATGGTTATGTGCAGCTTACGCGTTCATACCTCGGCGAGATTGCCCTTGCTTTCCAACCACTCGCGCCGATCATTGGCACGCCGCCTGGCAAGCAGCATGTCCAGCAGGACATCCGTCTCGTCACTGGCTTCCACGGTGAGTTGCACCAGGCGGCGGGTATCGGGGTCCATGGTGGTCTCGCGCAATTGCAGAGGATTCATTTCACCCAGACCCTTGAAGCGCTGCACGTTGATCTTACCTTTGATCTTTTCGGCGGTGATCCGGTCGAGGACACCCTGCTTCTCCCCTTCATCCAGGGCATAAAACACCTCCTTGGCGACATCGATACGGTACAAGGGCGGCATGGCTACATAGACATGCCCCGCCGCGACCAGTGGACGGAAATGGCGCAGAAACAGCGCACACAACAAGGTGGCGATATGCGCGCCGTCGGAATCGGCGTCGGCGAGGATGCAGATCTTGCCGTAACGCAGACCTTGAATGTCAGCCGACCCCGGTTCCACGCCGATCGCCAGGGCGATGTCGTGCACCTCCTGGGAGGCCAGCACCTCGCCGGCGCTCACTTCCCAGGTGTTGAGGATCTTGCCGCGCAGCGGCATCACCGCCTGAAATTCCCGGTTGCGCGCCTGCTTCGCCGAACCGCCCGCCGAATCCCCTTCCACCAGAAAGAGTTCGGTGCGCGCCAGATCCTGCGAACTGCAATCGGACAACTTACCCGGCAGGGCTGGGCCGGCGGTGACCTTCTTGCGCACCACCCGCTTGCCGGCGCGCAACCGCGCCTGGGCGTTGTTGATCGCATACATGGCGATGCGCTCGCCGTCCTCGATATGCTGGTTGAGCCACAGGCTGAAGGCGTCTTTCACCACGCCGGAGACAAAGGCGGCGCATTCGCGCGACGACAGGCGCTCCTTGGTCTGACCGCTGAATTGCGGATCGGACATCTTCACCGAAAGGATATAGGAACAACGTTCCCACACGTCTTCCGGCGCCAGCCGCACGCCGCGCGGCAACAGATTGCGAAACTCGCAGAACTCGCGCACTGCCTCGGTCAAACCGGTGCGCAAACCGTTCACGTGGGTGCCGCCCTGGGAAGTGGAAATGAGATTGACGTAACTCTCCGCCACCGGCTCGCCGCCCGCCGGCAACCATGCCACCGCCCACTCGGCGGTCTCCTGCTGGCCCTCCATAGTGCCGACGAAGGGATCCTGCGGTAACAACTCCGCATCCTGCAGGGCCTCGAGCAGATAGTCTTTGAGGCCGTCCTGATATTGCCATTCTTCCCGTTCGCCGCTCGTCTCGTCGAAGAACTTCACATGGAGGCCCGGGCACAACACCGCCTTGGCGCGCAAGCTGTGCTTGAGCTTGGAGACCAGGAACTTCGGCGTATCGAAATATTTTGGGTCGGGCCAAAAGCGCACCGTAGTGCCGGTATTGCTCTTGCCGACCTGGCCAACCTCCTCCAGATCCGACACCTTGTCGCCGCCGGAAAAGGCCATGTTGTATTCCTTGCCGCCGCGTCGCACCCATACCTCGAGATGCTTGGACAAGGCGTTGACCACCGACACGCCGACGCCGTGCAGGCCGCCGGAATAACGATAGTTCTTGTTGGAGAACTTACCACCCGCATGCAGGCGGGTGAGAATCACTTCCACGCCCGAGACCTTCTCGCCGGGATGGACGTCCACCGGCATGCCGCGACCGTCGTCTTTCACTTCCAGCGAACCGTCCTTGTAAAGGACCACCTCAATGCGCTTGGCGTGGCCGGCGATTGCCTCATCCACGCTGTTGTCGATCACTTCTTGGGCAAGGTGATTCGGGCGGCTGGTATCCGTATACATGCCGGGGCGCTTGCGCACCGGTTCCAAACCCGTCAATACTTCGATCGCGGTCGCGTCATACACTGTGCTCATTACCGGCCTTCGTCCCCCGCTTTTAGTGCAATACCTAAAAGGCGTTGATTATATATAATTTTCACAGCCCACACAGCGCATGCGTGATACGAACAGCCGTACCTAAGCTATCCGCCTCACGCCGCTCGCATTTCTCACTTGGTTCACGCCCCCCCACATTTCTTGTCGGCGGAAGGCGGCGTCGCTTGCCCTCCCTCCGGACATGAACTATAGTCAAACAGTCTGGATGCTCCAATGGACGGAATGTCTAGCCAAAAATCCAAGTAACCCGAATCACGACTAGCGAAAGGAATCGCCATGTACGGACTCGTCCTTCGGTTGCGCGCGATCTTCGGCGCGACTATGTTTCTCAGCGGTATTCTTTATTGTTCTCTAAGTCATGCGCTCGTCATCAGCCAGATCTACGGCGGGGGCGGCAACAGCGGCTCGGTCTATACCAACGACTTTATCGAGATCTTCAACAACTCTTCGACCATCGCCGACCTCAGCGGGATGTCGGTCCAGTATGCCTCGGCCACGTCGACGAATTGGAAGGTAACCCCCCTCGGCGGGACACTCGATCCCTTTCACTACTATCTGGTCCAGGAAAAGGCCGGTAGAGGAAGCGCCGCAGACTTGCCCACCCCGGATGCATTCGGGACCGTCGGTCTCAGCACGGCCAACGGCAAGATCGCACTGGTGAAGGATACGGCCGCCCTGACAATTACTGTTCCATGCGAGAGCTCGTTACTTCTCGACCTGGTGGGATACGGAACGGCGGATTGCTATGAAGGAGCGGCCGGTCCCAGCCCGTCGAATTTCACGGCTTTGACTCGCGATATGGCGGGCTTGCAGGACACCAACAGCAACCTGTTTGACTTCTCACTGCTGGCGCCCAATCCGCACAACATGCTGTCGGCGGCGAATATCCCGATCGGCGCCGCCCCGGCCGCGGCCACCAACTCCGTCAGTGAGCCCGCCAGTTGGTGGCTCCTCGCCGGCGGGCTGGTCGTATTGCGGTGGCGATTGATGCGACGACGATGCCGGTCGGCTTATACCGCCGCATAAACATTCGCTGTCAGTCGAGATCCTTCACCAGGGCGGCGCGAACGGCGTCCGGGACGGGGTCCACCGCATTCTGGTATTCAGGCAGGTCTATGCCCATGCTGATCGCGGCGCCTTCCTTGGCGGCCGCGATCAGCTGCGGCTCAAGCTCGAAGCGCAGAAAGTGAACCGCCGAAGTCTTGTCTTCCGTGTCCCGCTCCAGGTCTTCGTCCGCAACTGCATAGACCGGAGGATATCCCGCGATCTTGACCCATACCCGGTCTTCGATGCCGATTAATTTTTCCAAAGCGGCGCGACGCTCCTCGACATCGTCGTATTCCAGCATAAAGGTGGCCTTCCAGTTTCCGCCATCCGGAATCAAGGGATTGTAGGCCCCCAGTTCTTCATTGATGCCGGCCGCCTCGAATATGCGCTCCGCGCGCAGCATCTCCTGTATCTGATATTGAATGGTCAGGGAGTCCTCGAAGTACAGGGTGGCGTGCGGCCCCAGCGGGACGCGGCGGTTTTTCTTATGCGCCATCACCTTGTCACGGAACGCGGAACGCTGCTCGGCATATTGCTCGAGGGAAAAGAGATCAGAGCGTGTCAGTTTGTGCATGGCCGACTCCTTTCAAATGCTGTCAGATGTCATAGGCCCGCCGCAACAGGCTTAAGGGATGGATAGGCTCGCTGCCATCACGCAAGCCGTTCTCAATTTGATGGCCGGCCATGGGACAATCGCTGCTGTAATGATCGGCACCGCTCTTTTCAACGCGGCTAAACACCGGCTTGCCGATCTTCATGGATGCCTCGTGAAATTCGCTCTTCACGGCGTAAGTGCCGTTGTGGCCGGAGCAACGTTCGATCGGCTCCACTTGGGTATCCGGAATTAAATTCAAAACGTCGCGGGTCTTAAGGCCGATATTTTGCACCCGCAGGTGGCAGGCAACATGGTATGCGACCTTGCCCAGGGGGTTTTTAAACTCCGTCTTGAGCGCGCCGGCCTTGTGGCGCAGGGCCAGATATTCGAAGGGATCGAAGATCGCGTCGCGCACCTTGGCGATCTGCGGATCGTCGGGGTACATCAAGGGCAGTTCCTGTTTGAACATCAATACACAAGACGGCACCGGCGCGACGATGTCGTAGCCGTCGTCCACGTATTTGGCCAGCAACGGAATATTGTGCGTCTTGAGCTCATCGATAGCGGCGAGATCGCCCAGCTCCAGTTTGGGCATGCCGCAGCAACGGCTGTGCTCCACCATGCTCACGGGAATGCCGTTGTGCTCGAACACCGCGACCAGATCCTCACCGATGTGAGGCTCGTTATAGTTGCCGTAGCACGTGCCGAATAATGCCACCTTGCCGTGCGTCCCTTCGGCGGGTGCCGGGGTCAAATCTGCGCGGGCGTGCCCTGCCAGGCGCTTTTGCAGGGTGCGATGATGGTAGGGCGGCAACAGGGCCTCGGGATGGACGCCCAGCACCTGGTCCATGATCTTGCGCGCCGCCTTGTTTTTGTTAGCGGCATTGACGATTTCCACGACGACCGGGATACCCGCCAGCTTGCCCACCATATCGGTCGAGGTGAGCAACTTGTCCCGGCCCTTGATGTTGCCTTGCTTGAACTTCACGGCCTTGGCCCGCAGCATCAGATGGGGGAAATCCACATCCCACGGGTGTGGTGGCACATAGGGGCACTTGGTCATGAAACACATATCGCAGAGATAACACTGATCCACGACTTCCCAATACACGCGCTGCTTGTCGACGCCGTCCAGTTCCATAGTCTCGGACTCGTCGATGGCGTCGAACAGGGTGGGAAAGGCGTTGCACAGGCTGAAGCAACGGCGACAGCCGTGACAAATGTCATAGACGCGGTCCAGTTCCTTGAACAGCAGCCCTTCGTCATAGAACTCGGGATTGTGCCAATCCAAGGGATGGCGGGTGGGCGCCTCCAGGCTGCCTTCACGCTGACCGGTAGGTGTCTCTGACATAGGTTTCCCTTGCCAATGGGGGAATAATACGGATTGCACTCGAGACGGCGTCGGGGACGTCCCCGACGCCGGTCCGGAGAGTATATTTAGCTGCCGAGGCTGTCCAGGGCCTTTTGGAAACGGTTGGCGTGAGAACGCTCCGCCTTGGCCAGCGTCTCGAACCAGTCGGCGATTTCGTCGAAACCCTCTTCGCGCGCCGCCTTGGCCATGCCTGGATACATATCGGTGTATTCGTGGGTTTCACCGGCGATGGCCGCCTTGAGGTTGTCCGAGGTCCCGCCGATGGGTAGTCCGGTGGCGGGATCGCCTACCGCTTCCAGATATTCCAGATGGCCATGGGCGTGGCCGGTTTCACCCTCCGCGGTGGAGCGGAAAACCGTCGCCACATCGTTATACCCCTCCACATCCGCCTTGGCGGCGAAATACAGATAACGGCGGTTCGCCTGGGACTCCCCCGCGAATGCATCCTTCAGATTTTCCTCGGTTTTCGTGCCTTTAAGTGCCATTGCAATTCCTCCATTTGGTGTTGTTCATCCTGCCCCCGCCGGGAGCCAGCAAGAGTTTAGACTAAGTCTAAATCTAGAGGTGAACTGTAAACTACTGTCCCTTCGCCTGTCAACCATAGATATGGATCGCGTTTCCCCATATCTTGTTCCGTTGACCCACGCGCGACCCTGCGCTAACGTGTGCCGCTTCGTGTAAAGGAGCAGCTGCCTTGGCAAAAAAGAAACCCCCGCTCGACTTTGAGAGCGCGCTGAAAGAACTGGAATCTCTTGTCGAAAAGATGGAGCAGGGGGATATACACCTGGAAGACTCGCTACAGCTCTTCGAGCGCGGCGTGGAACTGACCCGTCATTGCCAGCAAGCCCTGCGGGAAGCCGAACAAAAAGTGCAGATCCTCCTTGAAAAGGGCGGCCAGAGCGAAATCAAGCCTTTCAGCGATGACGAGTGATACCCTGTCCCGCTTACGCGCCTCAATGCCGACCTGGCAGACACGCGTGGAGCGCGCCCTCGACCACTGGCTGCCCGCCGCTGCGCTGCATCCGGCCAAACTCCATGAAGCCATGCGCTATGCCGTCCTCGGGGGCGGGAAACGGATCCGCCCCGTTCTTGTCTATGCCACGGGCGAAACACTGGGGATCGCCGCCGATGCCTTGGACGGACCGGCCTGCGCCGTGGAATTGATTCATGCCTACTCCTTGATTCACGACGACTTGCCAGCCATGGACAATGACGATCTGCGACGTGGCAAACCCAGCTGTCACCGTGCCTTTGATGAAGCCACGGCGATCCTGGCCGGCGACGGGCTGCATGCCCTGGCCTTCCATATCCTCGGGCATGACCGCGCCACGGGCGTCAACGCCCAGGCCCGCCTCGCCATGGTGGAAACCTTGGCGCTCGCCGCCGGCTCCCGCGGTATGGTGGGCGGGCAGGCAATCGACCTGGCCGCGGTGGGCCGCACACTGGATATCGCGGAATTGGAGGACATGCATATCCACAAGACCGGTGCCTTGATCCGTGCCGCCGTCAAGCTCGCCGCCCTGTCGGTATCGGACTTGGATTCCCGCATCCTGCAGCAACTCGACCACTATGCCAAATGTGTCGGCCTGGCGTTCCAGATCCGCGACGATATCCTCGATATTGAGGGTGACGCCACCGTCCTGGGCAAGCACCGGGGGGCGGATCTGGCGCTGAACAAGCCCACCTATCCCTCGCTGCTGGGTCTGGACGAAGCCAAGAACCGGGCCCGGCAACTGCACGAAGAATCCCTGGCCAGTCTGGCCTCCTTGGATGAACGCGCCGATCCCTTACGCGGCCTGTCCCACTATATAGTGGAACGCGCGCATTGAACGCGGACCCTTCCCCTTGCATGTCATCGCCCGTCATCCCATAATCCAGAGCTTTCTCTCTACTCTACGCGCTGGATAATGATCACTCGCAGCCATTTCCCCCTGCTCGACACCGTCGCCACTCCCACCGAGTTGCGCCTGCTGTCCGAGCGGCAGCTGCTGGAACTCGCGGCCGAGTTGCGGCAATTTCTGCTTGAATCCGTAGGGCGCACCGGCGGCCACCTGGCGGCCAATCTGGGCACCGTGGAACTGTCCATCGCCCTGCACTATGTATACGACACCCCCGAAGACCGCCTGGTGTGGGATGTGGGCCACCAGAGTTACACTCACAAGATCCTGACTGGCCGCCGCGAACACATGGCCAGCTTGCGGCAAAAAGACGGTGTCGCGGGATTCCCCAAACGCAGTGAAAGCCCCTTCGATGCCTTCGGCGCGGGACACTCCAGCACCTCAGTGAGCGCGGCCTTGGGCATGGCCATCGCCGCCCAGCGTGAAGGCCGGAACCGCAAGGTCGTCGCCGTCATCGGAGACGGCGCCATGACCGCCGGTATGGCCTTCGAGGCCCTCAATCATGCCGGCGATCTGCATACCGACCTGCTGGTGATACTCAACGATAACGACATGTCCATCTCGCCCAACGTGGGCGGATTGTCCAATCACCTGGCCCGCGCCCTGTCCGGCAAACTGTATGTGACCATGCGCGAACAAGGCAAAAAGGTGCTGAAAAATATGCCGCCGGTATGGGAACTGGCGCGACGCGCCGAGGAACATGTCAAGGGGATGGTGATCCCGGGGACCTTATTCGAGGAACTGGGTTTCAATTATATCGGCCCAATAGACGGTCACGACCTGCCCACCCTTGTGAAGACCCTGCGCAACCTGCACGCCCTTAAGGGGCCGCAATTCCTGCACATCGTCACTAAGAAAGGCAAGGGCTACCAACCCGCCGAGGACAATCCCTGCGGCTATCACGGCGTTTCGGCCTTCGACCATCGCACCGGGACCATGAACGCCGCCAAGACCGCCCTGCCCACTTACACCGAAGTGTTCGGCCAATGGTTGTGCGACATGGCCGACAATGATCCACGCCTTATCGCTATCACGCCGGCCATGCGGGAAGGTTCCGGACTGGTGAAGTTTTCGGAACGCCACACCGACCGCTATTTCGACGTAGGTATCGCCGAGCAGCATGCCGTCACGCTGGCGGCCGGCATGGCCTGTGAAGGCCTGAAACCGGTGGTGGCCATCTATTCCACTTTTTTGCAGCGTGGTTACGATCAATTGATCCACGACGTGGCGATCCAGAATCTGCCCGTCATGTTCGCCATCGATCGCGCAGGACTGGTCGGCCCGGATGGCCCCACCCACGCAGGCGGCTTCGATCTCAGCTACCTGCGCTGCATCCCCAATATGGTGGTGATGGCCCCTGCCGATGAAAACGAATGCCGCCAGATGCTGTCCACCGCCTTTGCCCTGAATCAACCGGCGGCGGTACGCTATCCCCGCGGCAGCGGCCCCGGCGTCCCCGTGCAAAAGACCCTAGCGCCCCTGCCCCTCGGGAAGGCGGATATCCTCCGTGAGGGCCACCGCATCGCCATCCTGGCCTTCGGCAGCATGGTTCAGCCGGCCCTGGAAGCGGGGGAACGCCTGGAGGCTACGGTGGTCAATATGCGCTTTGTAAAGCCCTTGGACGCGGAACTGGTCACCCGGCTGGCCTCCGCTCACACGCTGTTGGTCACAGTAGAAGAAAACGCAGTCATGGGCGGCGCAGGCAGTGCCGTGGCCGAATGCCTCGCCGACCATGATTTATCACCATCGATCATCCACATAGGCCTCCCGGACAATTTCGTGGAGCAAGGCAGCCGGGACGAATTGCTGACGGAATGCGGGCTCACTGCCGAGGGCATCCTGCAACTTATCACAAGCCATTCCGGGCAGCTCTCGCCACAAAAAGCCGCAGTACAGATAAACTCCTATTGATTGTTTTATAATAACCGGTTGCCATGGCTTCAAAATATACGTTAAAGATCGTTACCGACTTCGCCGCCGCGCACGCCCTGCGCGACTATGCAGGCGAATGCAGCCAGTTGCACGGCCACAATTGGAAAGTGGAAGTGGAGGTCATCGCCTCGGCCCTGGACCAGGTGGGGATGGGCATTGACTTCAAGACGATCAGAACCCATGCCAAGGAAACCCTCAACCGCCTGGACCATCGCAACCTCAATGAAATCAAACCCTTTGACGCCGTCAACCCCACCGCCGAGAACATTGCCGCCTATCTGTACCGGCAGTTGTCCGCCAGCTTGAAGGGGCCGCGCACCCAAATCGGCGCGGTCACCGTGTGGGAAACGGAGCGGGCCTGTGTCCGCTATACGGAGGAATGAATCCATGACCTCAGCCACCGCTTCCATCGTCGACGTCCAAGGCAGCCGCGATACGCGCCGTCTGGCCATCGATAAGGTGGGTATCAAAGATTTGCGCCACCCCGTCACCATACTCAACCGCGATGGCCGGCTACAGCATACGGTAGGCAACTTCTGCCTGTATGTGGATCTTCCCCATGACCGACGCGGGACCCATATGTCCCGCTTCCTGGAGATCCTTAACGACCGCGTGGAACCGCTCTCCCGGAACGGTATCGAGCAGTTACTGACTACGATCAGCGCCACCCTGGAAAGCAATAATGCCTACCTGGAGCTGAGCTTTCCGTATTTCATCGCTAAACAGGCGCCGGTTTCCGGCGTGGGCAGTCTCTTGGATTACGACGTCACTCTGTTTGGGGAAAAACGCGGCGAAACTGCCGACGTCGCCGTCAAGGTCCTGGTCCCCGTCACCAGCCTTTGCCCCTGTTCCAAACAGATATCGGACTACGGCGCGCACAATCAGCGTTCCCACATCACGCTCACCGCCTCCGTCCAAGAAGGACTGTGGATAGAGGACCTGATAGACATCGTGGAAAACGAGGCCTCCTGCCAAATCTACGGCTTGATCAAACGCCCCGATGAAAAATTCATCACGGAACGGGCCTACGACAACCCCAAATTCGTCGAGGATCTGGTGCGTGATATCGCCGCCCGCCTGAACACCCACCCACGGATAAGCGCCTATACCGTCGAATCCGAAAATTTCGAGTCCATTCATAATCATTCGGCCTACGCCCTCATCCAGTGCAATAAGTCGGAAACGACATTACCAAAAGCTTAATTTCTGTGCCGACTGGCACAGTTAACTATCTTTTCCTATTCAAGTTTTCCCCATAAGCGCCGTTACGTCCCTCAGAACGGGGAATCGGCCGAACCCTAACAAATTTGCCCGCCAGTATCCGCATCTGGCTCGGACGAGTTTGGCTTGAAAGCCCCCTAAACAATGCATTGATGGCGCCTTGCAGGCAAGGTCATTGAAAAGTTGCGAGAACCTATTGTCGCAAGAGCGATGCTTCTGCGTGTCGTAAAGAAACACAAATGTCCATGAAGTCAGTCAGCCGCCATCACAGTAGTTCACGCTCATGCCCACTACGAAGGTGGCTGGCCGTCGCCATTATGTTGACCATCCCGTGTCTCGCCGCTGGCGCTTCCGGTTATGAGGGGGAATTCATCCCCTTCCCCGAGGTCACCATCCATTACAACAACAAGGATGTCCCCAATCTGAAGCAACACGGCTCCGCCCCTCTGGTGGATTTCTTTTACACTGCAAGATACTACAGATGGCGGTTATTGAGTGAATTTCTCGTCAGCGATGACGAACGCGACCTGGAACGCCTCATTGTAGGAAGAGTCAGCCCCTCCGGGGGCCAAGTGTGGCTTGGGCGCAACCACTCCGACCTGGATCAATGGAACCGCCTGTTTCATCGCGAAACCTATCTGCAAACCACGATTCATCGACCGGGCATCATCGAGTTCGAAGACGAGGGCGGGATACTACCCGCGCATATTACCGGGCTCTCCATGGAGGATACCTTGAACCTCGGGGACAACGATCTGAATTACAGGTTCACGCTCGGCCTGGGTCCCATCCTGAAGCAGCAGCATCTGGTCCCCTATGACCTTCTCAAATTTAACAGCGACTCGCATCGTCTGGCGTTCACCGCGCTCGTCTCCGATCAAAGCGCCCGAGACAGTTTCAAGGACAGCGGCCTGTTCCTGGGTCACGCCATCATCCCGTCCCAGGCCAACAGCCTTTCCAAAATCAAACAGACGATACTGGGTGCTTATACCAACGTGGGCCTCGAGACCAATCTATTGTTGCGGACCTCGGTATTTTATGTGGTCGATGACGTTGAGCTGTTGAACGGCAGCTACAAAAAGTCATCATTCGCTTACGCCTACCTGCAACCCGAATACAACCTCGACTCGACCTGGACGCTCTATGGCCGCGTGGAACTCAACTCGGGGGCAGAAGACGACCTTTATGTACAACAGATCCCCGCGTTCATCAGGCAACGCGCGCTTATAGGGGCGCGCTACCAGATGCGGAACAGTCAGGTGATCAAATTCGAGATCACCGAACTACAGCAATTCGGACAACGCTTTCGGGCGGTTGAGATGCAATGGAGTGCCGCAATTCAATGAAGCGCATACACCGGATAAGCTTCGCGCTAATGTTGTTGGTAGGCACATCGGGTCTGGCGGCCAGCGCCACCAGCCGCCATCTGGTCCTGGTAACCGATGCGGCGACGGGCGTCACTTCCCTTTCAACCAGCGAGATTCACAAATTATTTCTCGGACTGCCCGTTGAGAAAGATGGACACCCCCTAGAGGCCGCCATCAATCACAGCGACCCCTTCCTGTATGAGATCTTCCTGCAGAAGATCGTGTATATGTCGTCCATTTCCTACGACCGCCATTTGCTGGCAAACGTAATCCAACTCGGCGGCCGACGCCCGCAGATATTCAACGATACGCAGTCTTTGATAACCGCATTGGAGCAAAGGCCGGGGACGGTCAGTGTATTGTGGGACAGCGACCTCAAGAATGCCTCTGAACTTACAATCATCGGGGAAGTATGGCACGGCACAAAAGAATAAAAATATTGCTGCACAGCTTCGCGGGTCGAATCACGATCGGCGTGATACTTATTCACGCCTTACTGATTCCCTTCTTGTTCGGCGTGGTCTTCATCATCGAGGCCGGCTACAAGCAGCAGTTCATAGAATATGTCCGCCACGGCGCCGCCGTCGTCGCGGAACAGCTGTCGGAAGAACAAACCGCGGGCGGCTTCCTCCATCATCTCAACGACGCCGCACTTTCCGGTGGAGTCTTGTTGGCGCAATTGGTGACCGAGAACGGCACCCTGTACAGTTCAACGGTTCTGGACAAATCCATACCGCCCGCTGATTTTCAGGAAGACTTCCGTTTCGGAGAGCACGGCGATTCCATCTATTACATTTCTCTGCCAATCAGCACCGCCGACGGCAAATCGGCCACCGTGCAGATGGGTTTTGACGAGGCGCCAACCCAAGAACAGATTCAAAAGGCCTATCATCGGGTAGAGATCCTCGCCGTTAGTTATATCGCCCTGTCGCTGCTGCCCGTGGCCTTCCTTATTCCGCAGCTGACCCGTCCGCTTCGCAAGCTCAGGGATACGGCGCAGAAAATCGCCGATGGCGAGGCGACCGAGCAATTGACCGTAAAATCCAGCATTTATGAGATATCGGATCTGGCCGAGGATCTGGAAAGCATGCGTCATGAGCTGGTAAATCGCAGCCAGGCCATTATCGCCCGCGAGGGACGCATCAGCGCCATCATGAACAACGTCGTGGACGGCATCATCACCATTGACGAAAATGGCACAGTTGAATCGATGAACCCCGCCGCATTGCAGATTTTCGGTTACGAACAATCAGACATTATCAACATCAATCTCGAAAAGCTGTTGGACGACCCAAATTTACTGACAAGGAATCAAAGGGATCCGGCCAATTCAGCGTCGATCAAATTCCCCATCACCAACCTCAAGACGCATGAAACGGTAGGAAGGCACAGGGACGGCAGCACCTTCCCCATTGAGATCGCCATCAGTGAACTGACGCGCAGCGAAGGGCGTCTCTTTATCGCCATCGTGCGCGATATCACCGAGCGCAAACGGTCAGAAGAAGAGCTCAAAGCTCTGCATGAAGATCTGGAACGGCGCGTTATCAAACGCACGCGTGAGTTAGCCTCGCTCAACCAGGAGCTGGAGCATCAAGCCTTGCATGACGCCTTGACTGAACTCCCCAATCGCCTTCTGTTACAGGACCGTATGCATCAGGCCCTGCTCTCCGCTCAGCGCGACAATCGTCAGCTCGCGCTCTTGATAACCGACCTAGATCGCTTCAAGGAGATAAACGACACACTCGGCCACCATTACGGCGATCTGGTGTTGCAGGGGGTCTCGGCGCGCATGCGCACCGCGCTGCGCGGCTCGGACACCATTGCCCGCCTCGGCGGCGATGAATTTGCGGTACTCCTGCCCTTCATCGAATCCGGCGAGGACGCCATCAAAGCGGCGCGCAAGCTAGTGACCACCATGGAAGAACCCATCGTACTTGAGGACCACAGCTTCCATGTGGGAATCAGCGTCGGCATCGCCCTGTATCCGGACCACGGCCAGGACGGTTCCACCCTTATGCGCCATGCCGATGTCGCCATGTACGTGGCGAAACGTTCGACATCGGGCTATGCCGTCTACGACCATCTCGAAGACCAGCATAGCGTGAGCCGTTTGGCCATGGTTGGCGAGCTGCGTCACGCCATAGAGCAACAACAATTAGTGTTGTTTTATCAGCCCAAGATCGACCTCAAGGAAGGCCGCATCACCGGGGTCGAGGCCTTGGTGCGCTGGAATCATCCTCAACGCGGCCTATTGTCACCCGACGAATTCATTCCACTGGCGGAACATACCGGCCTGATCCGCCCCCTCACCTTCGTCGCCCTGAACGAGGCGCTGCATCAGGTGTCGCTATGGAAGGAAGGCGGCCTGCGGCTGAAAATGGCCGTCAATCTGTCCGCCCACCACCTGCAGGACGAACAATTGGCGAGCAAGGTCGAATCCGCCATGCAGCAATGGAACGTCCCGGCGGAATTGCTGGAATTTGAAATCACCGAAAGCGCCATTATGGCCAATCCGTTGCGGGCCATGAACACCCTCACCCAATTGAGCAGGATGGGCATAGGCCTTTCGATCGACGACTTCGGCACCGGCTACTCTTCGCTGGTATATCTCAAACAGTTGCCGGTCAACGAAATCAAGATAGACAAGTCATTCGTCATCGACATGCTGGAAAACAACGAAGACATGGTCATTGTCCGCTCAACCATCGACCTGGCCCACAACATGGGGCGCCAGGTCGTGGCGGAAGGTGTGGAAAGCGAAGAGGTCCTGAATATACTGGTCGAGCTGGGCTGTGACATGGCGCAGGGTTATTACATCAGCCGACCCATCACCGCCAACATCCTCACCCAATGGCTGCATCAAACGCAATGGCAGTCAAAGCGCGTCCGAGGTTGACGGGCTTGTCGGCCCTTTCCACCTCACACGCATGACAAGACGGCCAGGTGCCGTCGCACTTAATTACGTCGTCTCCCGCCAGTTTCTTTATGGGATCAACAGGGTACCGGCCAGGCCCAAACACAGGGCCGCATAAATCCCCGCGGCCAAATCGTCTAACATCACCCCCAGACCGCCGCCGATGCGCCGATCCAGCCAGGAAATCGGCCAAGGTTTCCAGATATCGAAGAGTCGAAACAGGACGAAACCCGCCACTACCCACGGCCATCCGGACGGCGCCGCCATCATGGTGACCCAAAACCCCACCATTTCATCCCAGACGATGGCGCCGTGATCAGCTACGCCCAACTCCCGCCCGGCCTTGCCGCATATCCAGACACCGACGATGAACAGCACTATCATCAACAATGCATATTCAACGATCGCAAGGCGACCGAACAGGAAATAGAAGGGAACGGCTAATAGCGTCCCCCAGGTACCCGGCGCCTTGGGCAGGGCGCCGGCGCCGAAACCCAATGCGGCGACGCACCAGGGATTGCGCCATACGGATCGTGGAATGGAGGACGAGCCAGTGGACATCAGCCCTCCGCGTCACGCGGGTCTTCGGCAAAATGATCGTAACCGCGGCGTTCCAGGGACAGCAGGCCCCCGTCCGCCAGCTTCAATCGCAAGCCGGGGGTTGCCTCGATAATGCCAATTGCACGGCAGCCGCATGCAAAGCGCGACATCAGTTGTTCCACCCGGCCGGATTGCGCCGCCGGTACGGTGAAACATAATTCATAATCGTCACCGGCGCTCAGCGCCATGCGCAGGCAATCGGCTTCGTCAAAAGCAAAATATTCCGGTCCAGCCACTGTAGCAAAGGACGGGGAAAGCGGCAGGTCGTGTAAATTCAGCGTCGCCCCCACCCCGCTCGCCTCAAGGATATGACCGAGGTCCGCCGCCAGACCGTCGGAGATATCGATCATGGCGGTCGCCGTCCCGCGCAGAGCCTCGGCCTCCTTGCAGCGCGGTGTAGGCCGATGCAAGCGCGAGTACAGGTAATCACCGTGGGCGCCAGGTAAATCCCGCTGTTGCCGCCAGGCGTATAAGGCCAGACCGGCGTCGCCCACGCTGCCGGTCAGATAAACGATGTCGCCCGGCCTGGCCCCCGATCGCGACACCGCCTGCCCGCGGGGGACCCAGCCCTGCACTTGCACCGTGATCGTCAATGGCCCATGGGTCGTGTCACCGCCGATGAGTTGTATCCCGGATTGGTTCGCCAGACCGAAGAAACCTTGGGCGAACGCGCTCACCCACGTCTCGTCAAAGCGCGGCAAGGTCACGGCCAGCGTCGCCCACGCCGGCACCGCCGCCATGGCCGCCACATCACTGAGGTTCACGGCCAGGGCCTTGTAACCCACATCCTCGGGCCGGGTATCGGGCGGAAAATGCACGCCGGCAACCAAGGTATCCACCACCATCACCAAGTCACAACCGGAGGGAGGGCGCACGACCGCGCCGTCGTCGCCGATGCCCGTCACCACATCGTCGCGCCCGACGCCACCAGTGGAGAAATTGCGGCGGATGATTTCGAATTCCGACATTGCCATGCTAACACCGGTCCCCGGCGGGCGTTATTCCATAGTCACGCGACCCTGCGGTCAGCGGGTATTCATCTCGAGTTCGGCGCGGCGTAGATCCCGTGCGATCTTATCCATGACGCCGTTGATATAGCGATGGCTTTGCTCGGCGCCGAAGACCTTGGCCAATTCCACCGCTTCGTTGATGACCACCCGGAAGGGGACCTCGGGATGATAGGTCAGTTCGCAAACACCGATGCGCAAGATGGCCAATTCCACCGGATCCAACTCGGCGACCGCCCGATCCAGAAACGGCGCCAAGCACGCGTCCAATTCCGCCACGTGTCCGGGAATGCAGCGCACCAATTCGCTGAAATAGGCGACGTCGGCCTGGGCGAGGTCCCGCTCGGCCAGGAACTGGGCCTCGACGTCCCCGATCGCCCCACCCCCGAGCTGCCATTGATAGATGGCCTGCAACGCACAACGGCGAGCCTTGCTGCGTGCCTGGCTGATTGAAGCTCTTTTCGACAATTTTGATCCGCTCGTAAAACGCCATCGCGGTGATGGACGTGGACTATCAACCGAGCCGCTTTAACAGGCTCACCATCTCTAATGCGGACATCGCCGCCTCGACTCCCTTATTCCCCGCCTTGGTCCCGGCCCGCTCCACCGCCTGATCGATGGTGTCGACGGTCAGGACCCCGAAGGCGATCGGTACGTCGAATTTAAGTCCCACCGCCGCGATACCCTTGGCGCATTCACCGGCCACGTAATCGAAATGGGGCGTGGCGCCGCGAATCACACAGCCCAGGGCGATGATCCCATCATATTGCTGGGTGGCGGCCACTCGTTGCGTCGCCAAGGGAATCTCGAAGGCCCCCGGGGTATGGATGACGTCGATGCTCTTCGACTCCACGCCGTGGCGTACTAGGGTGTCCACGGCGCCGGCAAGCAAATGGTCGACGATGAAACTGTTGAACCGCCCTGCCACGATGGCGAAACGCGCCCCTGTCACGACAAAATCTCCGCTGATGGTGTTAACGCTGCTCATGTTCATTTCTCTCCCGCCGCCGCGGCGGCGTCTCAATTATTCCTATTCTATTCGGCGCCCACATATTCCACCACTTCCAAGCCGAAACCGGAAATGCCGTGCATACGCTTGGGGGTCCCCAACACCCGCATCTTGCCCACGCCGATGTCCGCCAGAATCTGCGCCCCTACGCCGAAGGTCCGCAACTCCTCCTGGATGGGCAGCCGGGGAAGATGGGCACCCTGCTCCAGCAGGCGATGGTTACGCAGGTGGTCGACCAGTTCCTGTGCTTCATTAGGTTTGCGCAACACCACCAGCACGCCGCTCTCCTCCGCGGCGATGCGTTGCAGGGCATCCCGCATCGACCAACTCACATCGTCCCGGGCGGCGCCGAACAGATCGCTCAAGGTGTCCAGCATGTGTACTCGCACCAACACCGGCGTGTCATGACGAATCTCACCCTTGACCAGCGCCAAATGGATATCTCCGCCCACCTTATCCCGATAGGCCGTCAATCGAAAGTCGCCGTACTCCGTGGCCAGACTGCTATCGCCCAGGAGTTCGACGGTCTTTTCATGCTGCATGCGGTAGTGAATCAGATCGGCGATGGTGCCGATCTTGAGCCCATGCACCTCGGCAAAGGCCTCCAACTCCTGCCGCCGCGCCATGCTGCCGTCCTCGTTGAGGATCTCCACAATCACCGCGGCGGGCTCCAGGCCCGCCAGGCCGGCCAGGTCACAGCCCGCCTCGGTGTGACCGGCACGGGTCAGGACGCCGCCCGCCTGCGCCATCAGCGGAAAGATGTGCCCGGGTTGCACTACGGATTCCGGCTCGGCGTCGACCGCGACCGCGGCGCGGATGGTGGTGGCGCGGTCCGCGGCGGAGATGCCGGTGGTCACCCCGCGCGCCGCCTCGATGGAAACAGTGAAGTTGGTGCCATGCTTGGATTGCCGGCCGGTGACCATCAACGGCAGACGCAGGCGTTCACAGCGCTCCCGGGTCAAGGTCAGACAGATCAAGCCGCGCCCATATCGTGCCATGAAATTGATGTCCTCGGGTCGCACGCACTGCGCCGCCATCAACAGGTCACCTTCGTTTTCGCGGTCTTCATCGTCTACGATGATCACCATCTTGCCGCGACGAATATCCTCAATGATCGCGGGAACAGGTGTGAAAGATATGTTCATGCCATCTCCAAGCCTCAAGCGCGACGGAATCCGCCAGACCGCTGCGGCTCATGACGGATGAATCCAGCTTCAATCATCGGGCAGGCGCCATTATTCATTTAAGAACCCGTGTTGCGCCAGCAACTCGCGGTTAAGGCGCCCCTCCCGCAGAGATGAATCAGCCGATAGGAGCCGTTCCGCGTAACGGGCCATCAGATCTACTTCGATGTTGACCGGCGTCCCCGCCACACACGAACCCAACGTTGTCTCCTGCTGGGTATGGGGGACGATATTCACCTCGAAAGTTGTGCGGCGCACGCTGTTGACCGTGAGGCTCACGCCGTCGATGCAGACCGAGCCCTTGGCCGCGATATACCTGGCCAGCGCCGCCGGCGCTTCGATGCTAAAGCGCAGCGATTGGCCCGCCTCCGCGCGCTGCATGACTTCGCCCACACCGTCCACATGCCCACTCACCAGATGACCGCCCAGCGGCGTAGCCAGCGTCAAGGCCTTTTCCAGATTGACCTGGTCGTCAACCCGCAAGGATGCGAAGGTGGTACAGCCGAGGGTCTCCGCCGAGACGTCCGCGCTAAAGCCGTCTTCATGCAGGGCCACGGCGGTGAGGCACACCCCGCTCACGGCGATACTGTCTCCCGGAGCCGCCGACGTCAGATCAAGCTTGCCGCTGGCGATGCGCAGACGGGCGTCCTCACCCCGCCGGCTCAGCTGCCGCACTCTACCCGTCGCCTGTATGATACCGGTAAACATCTTCGTTGCTGATCGCTCGACAAAAACCGCAGGGACACATACTACCCTAAAGCCCGAACCCTCACATCGCGTCTCGCGGCTTTCTCGGCCGTGCGCTGATCCGCCAGTCGTTCCCGACCGCACGGATATCGCCGACATCCAGCGCCATGCAATCGGCCAGGCGTGAAAACACCGGCAGATGGAATAAACCACGCGCACCGTCCCCCATCAAAACGGGGGCCACGTAGAGAATCAGCTCGTCCACCAGACCCGCCTGCAGAAAGGCGCCGCTCAAGGTCGGCCCCGCCTCCACCCACAGCTCGTTGACCCCTTCCTGCGCCAGACGCCGCAGCACCACGGCGAGATCAACCCCCGCTGCGCCGAAGGGAGACGGCGCGTATTCCACAATCGCGCCGGCGGCCTTAAGAACCGCGGCCCGCTCTCCCGCGCCGGAGGCGAACAGCCGGGTGAGGCCGGGTTGTTTGAACATGCGGGCATCCGCGGGCATGCGCAGGCGGGAATCCAGGACAACACGCTGGGGCTGGCGGATTTCGGCTCCGCAGCCTTGCCGTTCCAGGCGCGCCGCTTCGAGCCGTGCCGTGAGAGCGGGATCATCGGCCAAAACGGTGCCGATACCGGTCAACACCGCGGAGCTGCGCGTCCGCCAATAGTGCACGTCGCGGCGTGCGGCCTCGCCGGTGATCCACTGGCTCTCGCCGTTGGCCAAGGCGGTTCGCCCGTCGACGCTCATGGCCATCTTACAACGCACCCACGGCAAGCCGCGGCGCATGCGCCGGATATATCCGGGGTTGAGGCGTTCCGCCTCGCTGTGCAGTATTCCCCTCTCCACCCGGATGCCCGCACGCGCCAGCCGCGCCAGACCCTCGCCCGCCACGCGGGGGTCGGGGTCCTCCATAGCCGTCACCACCCTGGACACGCCCGCGGCGATCAAGGCGTCTGCACAGGGAGGGGTACGCCCATGATGACAACAGGGTTCCAGCGTCACATAGACCTCCGCCCCCCGGGCACGCTCCCCCGCCTGGCGCAGAGCGTGCACCTCGGCATGCGGTTCGCCGGCGCGGCAATGCCAGCCCTCGCCGACAATCTCGCCGCCGCGCACCACGACGCAGCCGACCCGGGGATTGGGGTCGGTGGTAAACAGGCCGCGCTCCGCCAATCGCAGGGCACGGGCCATCAACTCAATGTCGGCGGTGTCGGTCATTACGGATCAGCGGGCACGCAAACGCATTTTTGTCGCGCCCTGAGGACGCCGTTTGCGAGAATCTGGTTCCTCATTCCGATGAAGATTTGCGTTTGGCGCGCGCCTCGGGCAACAGCGGTATTTGTTGGCTGGTGAATTCGGGCGGCGGCGAGTTCTGCAAGCGTTCGATCTCCTCCCGAAAGGCGTTCACATCCTGGAAGCTGCGATAGACGGAGGCAAAGCGCACGTAAGCCACCTCGTCCAAGGCGCGCAACTCTTCCATCACCCATTCCCCCAAGACCCGGGCGCGCACTTC
Organism: Gammaproteobacteria bacterium; assembly: GCA_037381915.1. Classification (GTDB taxonomy): domain Bacteria; phylum Pseudomonadota; class Gammaproteobacteria; order DRLM01; family DRLM01; genus JARRQJ01. Next base: position 44,523 of record JARRQJ010000008.1, read on the forward strand.
TCGCTCGCCGCTGGCGCGCAACCGGTGTATGAGCCGGGCCATGCTCTCCTCGACCCGCTCGATTGCCACAGGACGCTTCTCCAAGGCCCGCAACATCCCGCCACGCAGCTTGTTTTCGTCAAAGGGTTCGCGCCGTCCGTCGCCCTTGACGATGGCCGGCAGGGCCAGTTCCGCGGTTTCAAACGTCGTGAACCGTTCGGCGCATTGGGCGCACTCGCGGCGGCGGCGCACCGAATGCCCTTCACTCGCAAGGCGAGAATCGATGACCTTGGTATCCTCAGCCCCGCAAAATGGACAGCGCATGATGGCTACGCCCCTGTACCGCGCCGTTCGCCCGCACCGCTGAAACCCGGTGGCGGGCGTGGGGCGCAATCATTGCTGATACACCGGAAGGCGGCGGGTGATCTCCGATACCTGGCTGCGCACCCGGTCGACCACAGCGGCATCCGCGATATTATCCAGGATATCGCAGATCCAGCCGGCCAATTCCCGCGACTCCCGCACCTTGAAACCGCGCGTGGTAATGGCCGGCGTACCGATACGGATGCCGCTGGTGACGAAGGGCGAACGCGGATCATTCGGTACGGCATTTTTGTTGACGGTGATATGGGCCGCGCCCAGGGCCGCCTCCGCATCCTTGCCGGTAATCTCCTTGTCGATGAGATCCACCAGGAACAGGTGATTGTCCGTGCCGCCGGAGACGATCCTATAACCGCGGTCCATCATCACCTCGGCCATGCCCCGGGAATTCTCCAGCACCTGACCTTGGTACACCTTGAAATCCGGCTGCAAGGCCTCCTTGAAGGCCACCGCCTTGGCCGCGATGACGTGCATCAACGGCCCGCCCTGGCTGCCGGGAAACACCATGGAATTGAGTTTCTTCTCCACCTCCGGATTGGCGCGCGCCATGATCAAACCGCCCCGGGGACCGCGCAGGGTCTTATGGGTCGTGGTGGTGGTGATGTCCGCGATCTCCACCGGGCTGGGATAGATTCCTGCGGCGATCAGGCCCGCCACGTGGGCGATGTCGACGAACAGGTAGGCGCCGACCTCGTCGGCAACGGCGCGAAACCGCGCCCAATCCACCACCCGGGAGTAAGCGCTGAAGCCGGCGACGATCATCTTCGGCCGGTGTTCCCGGGCCAGCCGCTCCACCTGTGCATAATCGATCTCACCGCTGTCGACGTCCAGGCCGTATTGAACGGCATCGTACAGCTTCCCGGAAAAATTCACCTTGGCCCCGTGGGTTAAGTGCCCGCCGTGCGCCAGACTCATCCCCAGGATGGCGTCCCCCGGGTTGAGCAGCGCCATATATACGGCGGCATTGGCCTGGGAACCTGAATGGGGCTGGACATTCACATAGGCGGCACCGAACAGCTCCTTGGCGCGGTCGATGGCCAATTGCTCGGCCACATCCACGAACTCACAGCCGCCGTAATAGCGCTTGCCCGGATAGCCCTCGGCATATTTATTAGTCAGAACAGATCCTTGCGCCTCCAACACCCGTGGACTTGCATAATTCTCCGAGGCAATGAGTTCAATATGCTGTTCCTGACGCTGCATTTCCTCAGTCATGGCGGTCCACAACTCGTCATCGAACCCGGCAATCCGCATGTCTCGTGAAAACATTATTCTCCCACCTGATAGATAGTTACCACAGACTGAAAAGGGTCAAAGCATACCCGATTTCCGTTCTGGATGCAGTAGACAAAATACGGATACCCGGGGGGATTTTCCATTTCACCGCAGGGCGCCGGGACAAGGATGCGACGGCCGTGGATTCCGTGATATAGTAAATTCTAATTTTCCGGTTGCATCGGGGAAAACGGCCTGCAATGGCGGGTAAACACAAGCCCGAACGGTCCTTGCAAGACCACCGGTAAGATAAACGTAATAGACAAGAATGCGAACTCTCTGATATTCAGAGGCATGGTCTCGGAATTTCTCGCGCAATCCAAAGCCGTTTGAATGAGGCCCGAATCCCTGTGGAGCAGAGAGGATAGTGTTTTGCCCGCTTAGTTTAAATGTACACCTGCCGGCGGTGCCCAAGCGACGCATGTCCCGGCTATAGCAACATGGACGTAAATGAAGGAGAACAATTCCATGTTGCCCGAGGCTAGAGACAACATCATAATCCCAAGCGTCACCAGCAAGATATTGCGCTTGCTCGACTCGCTTAAGCGCAGCGAGGGCGGCGCGTCCATCTATAACTACATCGAACAGGTCATCCGTGAAACCGAGACGACGTGCCATCAGGTAGAACATGCCTACGCAAACGTCTTGACGCTGTTGCTGGACACCCTGGCCAAGCAATTGCCCGACGGTTCGCCATTGCAGGTGCAGCTAAAGCTGCTGGAATTGCGCCTGCTCCCGCCCCTTGCCCCGGCGGACCTGAGAAACCTTCAAGACTTTATGACCTTGCACAGCGATACCTTCGCCCACGGCGCCGAAGAGGCCGGCGATATCATCGAACACGCGCTCTCCCCTTTATTGTCCAGTTTCAAAATCCGCGAAGCGGCGGCGCGTCCCGCCGGCGTAGAAACCCCCGTCAAAGAGGCGCCGACGAACGAAGCGCCGCCTGAGAAAGAGACACCCGCCCCGGCCGTCCCCGAGGCGCCCACCCGGCAGGACCATGAGCCGGAGCGCCGCGTCGATCTGTCCTATCGCCGCCACTTGGATGAGAAGCGCCAAGGCATACAGCGCATCCAGCATGCCCTGGCGCAACAAGTTACCGCGTCCATAAAATTATCGCAGGATTTTGGCAACCTGTTGGACCGCCAGCATCAGTCCTTGCAGCAGGCCAACAGCCAACAGGATCTGGAGGCCGCGAAGCAGCGCCTCATTCAAGACACGGAAAGACTGCTGGAAGGACATCGCATGCTGTCGACCAAGCTCGACGAGACCCACAACTATCTGCGGGTAATCGAGGCGGACAGCCAGCAATTGAGCGATGAACTGACGCGCATTCACCTGCTCAGCCTCACCGACGATCTCACCGGCCTGCCCAATCGCCGCGCGTTCATGCGCCGTCTGCAAGACGAGGTCGGCCGGGTGCAGCGCTACGGCAATCCCTTGTCGCTGGCCCTGATCGACCTGGACGGCTTCAAGGCCGTCAACGACAAATTCGGCCACGCCGCCGGCGACGAAGTACTGCGCGTGTTTTCGGGAGAAATCCTGTCCATCTTCCGCCACCACGACCTGGTAGCCCGTTACGGCGGGGAGGAGTTCGCGGTGCTGCTGCCCAATACCCATATCGAGGGGGCCTTGCGGGCGTTGCGCAAGGTTCAGAAGCGCGCGGAAGAGACCAGCTTCCAGCAAGGCGGATCGACCCTGCCGCTGCCTTCCTTTTCGGCGGGCCTCAGCCTCTACCGGCCCGGCGAAACCCCGGAGAATTTCATTCAGCGCGCGGATCACGCCATGTACCGGGCGAAGCGGCTGGGACGCAACCGCATTGAATCGGATCAAGCGGATAGCGCCACCCCGTCTTCCATCTCCTAGCCTGAATCGGCGCGGCCGTCGCACCGCGCACGGCCTCCTCGCTTCACCTCAGGGACGAGCGTCGAGGTCCGCGCCCTCCTTCTTGACCGGCATCAGATCGGCCTTGCTCACCCCCAGCCACAAGGCGCTGGCGCTGGCTACGTAGATCGAAGAAAAGGTGCCGATGATGATGCCGACCACCAAGGCGATGGAGAAATTACGGATCAAGCTGCCGCCGAGAAACAACAAGGCGAGCACCGCCAGCAGGGTGACCACGGAAGTGATGGTCGTGCGGGACAAGGTCTGATTGATGGCGGCGTTCATGGCCGTAACCGGGTCCGCCTTGCGCATCTTGCGGAAATTCTCGCGGATGCGGTCGAACACCACTACCGTATCGTTCACCGAATAGCCGATCACCGCCAATACCGCCGCCAACACGGTAAGGTCGAATTCCAGGCCAGTGACCGAAAACAGGCCCACGGTAATGACGACATCGTGGAGCGTGGCGACGATCGCCCCCAAAGCAAACCGCCATTCAAAGCGGATCATCACGTAGATGAAGATCCCCAGCAGTGCCACCAGAATCGCTAATCCGCCGTCGGTGGCCAATTCGTCGCCCACCTGCGGCCCGACGAATTCCACCCGGCGCTGCTCCACGGCATTTCCCGCGCTCTCCTGACGCAGGGCGCTCAGGATCTCAGTACTCACTTGGGCGCTCTTGCCGTTCTTCCCCGGCGGGACCCGAATCAACACATCATTGGCCGTCCCGAAATACTGCACGACCACCTTTTCAAAACCGGCTTTTTCCAGCGCGCCGCGCACCGTATTGAGTTCCACCGGCTGCTGATACTTCACCTCGACTATAATGCCGCCGGTAAAGTCGATACCGAAATTGAAACCGCGGACAACGAACGACACGATGGATACCAGGGCCAGCGTTATGGACACCACCATCGCCACGCGGCGTTTGCCCATAAAATCCCAATTGACGTTTACCAGGGAAAATCCAGCCATTAGAGCATCCTTATACCGCCAGCTTGCCGATACGGCGCCGACCGCCGTAAACCAGATAGACGAGAGAACGCGTACCCATCAACGCGGTAAACATGGACGTCAAGATACCGATGCACAGCACCACGGCGAAACCCTTCACCGGACCGCTGCCCAGCACGAACAACATCAGACCCGCGATCAGGGTAGTGATATTGGAATCGGCGATGGTCCCCAGGGCGCGTTCGTAACCTGCCTCGATGCTGGCAAAAGGCGAGTTGCCGCTGCGCAACTCCTCGCGGATCCGTTCGTCGATCAGCACATTGGCGTCCACCGCCATACCCACGGTGAGCACGATGCCCGCGATACCGGGCAAGGTCAGGGTCGCCTGCAACAGGGACAGAATGGCGATGATCAAAACCAGATTCACGAGCTGCGCCGTGCTGGCGAACAGCCCGAATACCTTGTAGCGCGCCGTCATGAACACCATGACCAACACGAAGCCGATGACGCAGGACATGAAACCCCTGTCGATATTCTCCTGCCCCAGGCTCGGACCCACCGTACGCTCTTCAATGATATCCACCGGCGCGGCCAGGGCTCCAGCACGCAGCAACAGGGCCAGATTCCGCGCCTCTTCGGTGCTATCCAGCCCGGTGATTTGGAAGCGTTTGCTCAACGGTTCGCGAATGGTGGCGCGATTGATCACATTCTCCACCCGTTTCTTGGTCCTCACCGCCTTGCCGTCGACATAGTGGGTTTCGATCTTGTTCTCGATGAATACCACGGCCATGAGCTTGCCCACATTCTCCCTGGTGGTGTTGAACATGGCGCGCGCACCCTTACCGTCCAGGGTAATGGTCACGTTGGGGCTCCCGTCGCGGGAATCGAAACCGGCCTTGGCGTCGGTAATGGCATCGCCGGTGATGATGATGCGCTTCTTCAGCAATACCGGCTCACCCTTGCGGGTGTGATACAAACGGGAACTGATGGGGACATGGCCACCCGGCGCCGCCGCTTCCGCCGCGTTGTGCCCCTCGTCCACCATGCGGAACTCCAGCGTGGCTGTGGCGCCGAGGATCTCCTTGGCGCGCGCGGTATCCTGTACCCCCGGCAGTTCCACGACGATGCGGCTCTCCCCCTGTTGCTGAATCACCGGTTCGGCCACGCCCAGTTCGTTGACGCGATTACGCAAGGTGGTGATATTCTGCTCCAGGGCGAATTTACGGGTCTCGCGTTGCTGCTGCTCGCTCAGCACCGCCGTCAAACCGGCCCCGCCCTCATCTTTATCCGTCAGGACCAGTTCGGGGAATTGCTTATGAAGCGCGTCGCGGGCGGCGCTGCGTTCCTGGGTAGTCTTGAACTTCAATGCCACGCCGTTGCCCTGACGGGCGATATCCGTATAGTGAATCTTCGCGGTGCGCAGCGCAGTGCGCATGTCTTCCACGTAGCTCTCGGCCTTCTGCTTCATGACGGCGTCCATGTCCACTTCCATCAGGAAATGCACCCCGCCGCGCAGATCGAGGCCCAGATACATGGGCTTAGCGCCGATGGCGCGCAGCCACATGGGCGTCGTCGGGGCGAGATTAAGCGCCACCACGTAATCGTTGCCCAATTGCCGCTGGATGATGTCCTGGGCCTTGAGCTGGGACTCGGGATCAGCGAAACGCACCAACAGATTGTTGGCGCCCAATTGAACGCCGTGGGTGGGCAAATGCGCCTGGCTCAGGGCCAGCTTCACCCTGTCCTCCACCTTCTGATCGACCTTGGCCCCCCGCGACGGTGAAATCTGCAAGGCCGGGTCTTCGCCGTAGAGATTGGGCAGGGCGTAGATCACCCCCACCAGCAACACGACGCCAAGGAGCAGATATTTCCAAATCGGATATCGATTCATAACGGGGTATATTTTCCGGCTGTGCGACCTGCGGTGAAGCGGCCTTAGCCTTTCGCTGTCCCCTTCGGCACCAGGGATGTCACGGCGCTCTTCTGCACCTTGACCCGTACCCCTTCGGCGATCTCGACGGTGATGAAGCTCTCTCCCACCTCGGTGATCCTGCCCAGCAGGCCGCCGCTGGTCACGACCTCATCGTTCTTGGCCAGGGTCTCGACCATCTTGCGATGTTCCTTGGCACGCTTCATTTGCGGACGGATCAACAGGAAATAAAACAAGATGAAGATAACGATGAGCGGTACAAACCCCATCAGACCGGCATCCTGGGGCGCGGCAGGCGCGGCGTCCGCCCAGGCATCGGATATGAACAAACTCATGGCAAACCCTTTTGTCTTTTTCGGTAACTTGGCATCAGGTCTCCGCTCCCGGAGACCGCGAAAGGCCGCTATTATGACACAGCCGGATCGCTTTGCACGCGTCGCCCATAAAAATCCCGCACATAGGCCTCCAAGCCCCCCGCCGCAATGGCATCACGCAGCTCCCGCATCAGCGTCTGGTAATAGAAGAGGTTATGGAGCGTATTGAGGCGCGCGCCCAGGATTTCATTGCACTGATCGAGGTGGCGCAGATAGGCCCGGCTGTAATGGCGGCAGGTATAGCAGCCGCAGTCTTCATCCAAAGGACGCGGATCATCGCGGTAGCGGGCGTTACGGATGCGAATCTCCCCACCCCTTATGAATAAATGACCATTGCGGGCGTTGCGGGTGGGCATGACACAGTCGAACATGTCGATGCCGCACCGCACCGCCTCGACAATATCCTCCGGCGTCCCTACCCCCATAAGGTACCGGGGATTATCCCCCGGCAGCGCGGGGGTAATCTGGGTGAGGATGCGCCGCATATCCGCTTTCGGCTCCCCCACCGACAAACCGCCCAGGGCATAGCCGTCGAAACCGATCTCCAATAACCCGGCCAGGGACGCTTCCCGCAGTGATTCGTGCATGCCGCCCTGGATGATACCGAACAGCGCCGCCGGATTATCGCCGTGGGCGTCGCGACTGCGTCGCGCCCAGCGCAGGGACAACTCCATCGAGGCTCGGGCTTGGCGTTCGTCGGCGGGATAGGGCGTGCATTCATCGAAGATCATCACGACATCCGCCCCCAAAGCCCGTTGCACCGCCATGGATTCCTCCGGCCCGAGGAACACCGGGTCACCGTTCACCGGCGAACGGAACGATACCCCGCGCTCCTCGAGCCTGCGCAATTCCCCGAGGCTGAAGACCTGAAAGCCGCCTGAATCGGTGAGGATGGGTCCTTGCCAGTGCATGAAATCATGGAGATCGCCGTGGGCGCGGATGATGTCGGTCCCGGGGCGCAGCATCAGATGGAAGGTGTTGCCGAGAATGATCTCCGTCCCGAGTTTGCGCAGTTCCTCCGGGGTCATGGCCTTGACCGTCCCATAGGTACCCACCGGCATGAAGGCCGGGGTTTCCACACTGCCGCGGCGGAAGATCATTCGCCCGCGCCGGGCGGCACCATCGCTTGCCAACAATTCAAAGCGCATGACCGGAGATCACCTCGCCTGAGCCGGTGGCGGCATTCGCCGCCCGGGTGATGAACATCGCATCACCATAACTGAAAAACCGATAGCGCTGGGCCACCGCATGGCGGTAGGCGTTCATCACCTGTTGATAACCGCCGAAAGCACACACCAGCATCAGCAGGGTGGATTCCGGCAAGTGGAAATTGGTGACCATGGCGTCCACCGTCACGAATCTGAATCCGGGAGTGATAAACAGCCGCGTATCCCCGTGAAAGGGTCGCAGCTCCCCCTCAAGCGACGCGCTCTCCAGACTGCGCACTGCGGTGGTACCCACCGCGATGACACGCCCACCCCGCTCCCGGGCGCCGCGCACCTGCTCGCATAAGCCTTCACCGACGGACGCAAATTCGGGGTGCATGCGGTGTTCATGCACTCTGTCCACCCTGACCGGTTGAAAGGTCCCTGCTCCTACGTGCAGGGTCACAAAGCCCAGTTCCACCCCCCGCGCCCGGATTCTATCCAATAAAGGCGTGTCGAAATGCAGCCCGGCGGTCGGCGCGGCCACCGCCCCCGGTTGGCGGGCAAAAACCGTCTGGTAACGCTCCCGGTCCTCCTCGCCGTCGGGACGGGCAATATAGGGCGGCAACGGTATATGGCCGTATTGCTCCAACAGCGCCGTTACGGATCGGGGGTCATGAAACAACACTTCGTACAATTCTCCCTGGCGTCCGGTCACTTCCGCGTTGACGGCCTCCGCGAGACGCACGCTCGACCCCGGCCTGGGGGCCTTGCTCGCCCGGATATGGACCAAGGCCCGGTGTGCGTCCACCACCCGCTCCACCAGCATCTCCAGCTTGCCGCCGCTGGCCTTCACGCCAAACAGCCGCGCTGGTATCACCCGGGTATCGTTAAAGACCATCAGATCCCCCGGCTGCAGCTTTTCGGGCAGTCCGGCCACCAGACCGTCCTCCAGGGCGCCACTGATACCGTCCACACTCAACAAACGGCTCTGGCTGCGCAGCGGCAACGGACGTTGCGCAATCAATTCCCCCGGGAGTTCGAAATAAAAGTCAGTGCGCCGCATGGGGCGCGAATAGTAACAATTTCCTCCATCCCGCGCGAGCCGGCGACGGCAACATTTAGCTTGCCCAAGTCCCAGAAATTCTTATACTAGTCGCCCTGGCGCCGGGATGGCGGAACTGGTAGACGCGCCGGACTCAAAATCCGGTGATGGTGACATCGTGGGAGTTCGATTCTCCCTCCCGGCACCACCGTAGTGCATACATTACGCGCCATTTAACGCTAAGCGCTAAAGTTTTAAGCAAAACTAACGTTAAGTTTGTACAACATAGCACCGTCAAAGTCCCTCACCCCTGCGCCGTTCCACTACTATAATATCGGGGTGGCGGCGCCCGTTAGCGGCCTGTTGCCGCGATGGTAGTACGCAGATAACCAACAATGTCTAATCAATCCACGCAGCGAGGCACCAAATCATGAGTGGTACACGCTTCAGCGTCGAAGTTCAGCCAAAATTGCCCGAGCGCCTGCAGCGCCTCGAAGAATTATCCAATGACTTGCTGTACAGCTGGGATCGGCGCGTACGCGGCCTGTTCGTGCGCCTCGACAAAGAGTTGTGGGAACAATGCGGCCATAACCCCAAACTATTCCTGCACCGTGTCGCGCAGCACCGCCTCAATGAAGCGGCGGAAGACCGGGTGTTCGTGGAAGATTTCAACCGCGCCTTGTCCGCCTATGACACCTATCACGGTGAGCATATCCGCAGCTTCGTCACCCCGTATCTTGAGCCGGAAAAGGACATGGTCGCCTATTTCTGCGCGGAATTCGGCTTGCACGAGAGCCTGCCTATCTATTCCGGCGGCCTGGGCATCCTGGCGGGGGATCATTGCAAGGCCGCCAGTGACCTGGCCATCCCGTTCGTCGCCGTGGGCATGTTGTATCGCCAGGGCTACTTTACCCAGACCATAGACGGACACGGCAAGCAGATCGCCCATTATACGCCGACCGCGTTTTCCCACTTGCCGCTGCAGCCGGCGCGCGACAGCACCGGCCGGGAATTGCACGTCCACGTCGCCATCACCGACCGGCGGGTCACCCTCAAGGTCTGGGAGGCCAAGGCCGGCCACATCCGCCTGTTCTTCCTCGACAGCGACGTTCCGGAAAACAGCCCCACCGACCGCTCCATCACCTATCAGTTGTACGGCGGCGACATCCATACCCGCATCCAACAGGAGATCGTTCTGGGGATAGGCGGAGTACGGGCCCTGCGCGCCCTGGGACTGCAGCCCAGTGTGTGGCACATCAACGAAGGTCACGCCGCCTTCCTCACCGTGGAACGCATCCGCGAACATGTGGAGCACGGCATGGATTTCGATACGGCCCTGGAACTGGTGGCGGCGGGAACGGTGTTTACCACCCATACTCCCGTACCGGCCGGCCACGACATCTTTGACCATCAATTGATGGAAACCTATTTCAGCGAATATGTAAAACAGCTCAGAATCGGCCTGCCGCAATTCCTGACGCTGGGGGTGAGCCCCGGCAACGAAAACGGTTTCAACCAGACGTCGCTGGCCTTACGTTGCTCTCGCTTCCATAACGGTGTCAGCCGCATTCACGGCGAGGTGGCGTCCCGCATGGAAGGCTATGTGTGGACTGAGATCCCGGCCGAGGAGAATCCCATTTCCTATATCACTAACGGCGTCCACGTACCGACCTTTCTGGCGCGGGAGTGGATAAGCCTGTTCGATATGCGCTTCGGCGGGGAATGGCGTAATGAACTGGGCAGCGAAGAATACTGGTCGCGGATAGAGGAGATCCCCGATCACAGTTTTTGGAGCCTGCGCCAGTCTTTGAAATCCGAACTGATGGAGGAAGTGCATGATCGCGCCACCCGCCAGCACCGCCGCAGCGGTCTGAGCGCCACCCAGATCAAACGAATCACCCGCGCCCTTTCGGCCGACAATACCGATACCCTGACACTGGGCTTTGCGCGGCGCTTCGCCACCTACAAGCGCGCGGCCCTGCTATTTTCCGATCCGACGCGCTTGGCACGGCTTCTCAACGACCCCACGCGTCCGGTCTTGCTGATCTTCGCCGGCAAGGCCCACCCCCATGACGTCCCCGGACAGCAGCTGATCAAAGTGATTCATGACTTTTCGCTCCGCCCGGAATTCGAGGGCAAGATCATCTTACTGGAAGGCTATGACCTGGCCCTAGGCCGCAAGCTGGTCACCGGCGTGGATGTGTGGCTGAATACCCCGGAATATCCCTTGGAGGCCAGCGGCACCTCGGGACAAAAGGCCGGCATCAACGGCGTATTGAATCTGAGCGTCTTGGACGGCTGGTGGGGCGAGGGTTATAACGGCGAAAACGGCTGGGCCATCACACCGCACGGCGACGAATACGAGCCGGAGTTCCGCGATCGCGAAGAAGGCAATGAACTTTTGGACATCCTGGAAAAGGAGGTCATCCCGCTGTACTATGACCGCAACGGACACGGTTATCCGGAAGGATGGGTAAAGATGTCCAAGGCATCGATGAAATCCCTGATCCCGCGCTATAACGCCCAGCGCATGGTGACGGACTACATCACCCGATTCTATGGCCCGGCGAATCGCCATCGACGCGTCCTCGGCGAGCGTGAATATATGCCGGCGCGGGAACTGGCCAAGTGGAAAAAACATGTTCGGCAGGCCTGGCCGCAAGTCACCGCCCGTCGCATCGAATCCACGCCGTTACAGATCATGGCGGAGGAAATCCTGCCTTTGGAAGTGGCCGTGAAGTTGAATGGTCTGTCCGCCGATGACATCAGCATGGAATGTCTGGTAGGGTCGCCGTCCGAGGCAAATGAATTCGTGGTTCATTCCAGTCACCTCTTTCGCCCGGTGGAATCCGGCCACGGTGAGGAGACTTTCTATCGTCTTGACCTGCAGCCTCCTCTGCCCGGATTGCAGTACTACAAGATTCGCATATATCCCTCCCACCCCTTGCTGAGCCATCGTTTTGAAATGGGCTGCATGCTGTGGATCTAGTCGGAAGCCGCCAAGGCGGCCACGTGCGACCGAGTCGGCTGCGATCCTCAGCCAGCCCCGTTAAAGCTTAATCTTGTCGAACGGAGGCCTTACGGCCATAGCGGCCGACCGTGATGGTGCCGTGACATTCTTGCGCGATATCGGGTGTGCAAATGGGACCGACCATCATGATAAAGCTCACCGTATTCATCGGCCTGATTACGGCTGCGACAATCGCCAATAACGCCACTGCCGCAAACCTGCACTTTTCCAGAAAGGGGCATCGCAACCTGATCGAACTCTACACCTCGGAAGGCTGCAGCAGCTGCCCTGCCGCGGAGCGGTGGTTGAGCCGGCTGAGGAACAACCCGCTGCTGTGGAAACGCTTCGTGCCGATCGCCCTTCACGTGGACTACTGGAATCACCCTTGGCTCGCCCGACCGCTTCGCGGACGCGCGTTTTGCAGCACGCCACAGCGATTCCGCACGCCACGATTACCTGCAAACCGTCTATACCCCGGGCGTGATGAAAAATGGTGGGAATGGCGCGGCTGGACGTATATGAGCATTCCCCCGCCGGTGAAAACAACGCCGGCATACTGGATGCGACCGTCCGTAACGACGCCGTCAGCGTCGCATTCACGCCGCGACGGCGTTACCCGACCCCGCTCGTACTCCACCTGGCGCTGTTGGGCGTCGACCTGAAGTCTCGCGTCACCGCCGGCGAACCTGCCGGCAAGCACCTAAGCCATGATTTCGTCGCGCGGGATTTTCAACAAGATCCACGAGCACAGCAGCACAGGCAGTTTCGCTGGGCATTGCCCGGGCGCTTAAGCCGCGGGGAGAAGGACATGGCGGCGATCGCCCTGTGGGTCACTACAGCCGATGACCCAACCGCACTGCAAGCGCCCAGAGGCGGTTAAAATGAAAGCCGCGCCCACGGCGACTCAACAGCGCCCGTATAATCCACTTAGATGACACAGGTGCGCCGCCACGCCACCGTCGACCTGATCCCAGCCGAACCGCCAGCGCCAATTGCCGTCGGCTCTACCCGGCGTGTTCATGCGATGTTCGCTACCCAAGGCCAGGACGTCCTGCATGGGAATGACCGCCAACTCGGCGACCGAGGCCATGGCCGCGCGAATCAACGGCCAGGGCATGGCCTCATCCCCGGCGTGCAGGTATTCATGCACATAGTTTCGAGCCTCCGCGCCCAGGGCGTCATACCATCCCACGGTGGTATCGTTGTCATGAGTGCCGGTGTAGACCACCGCCAGGCGGTCATGATTATGGGGCAGATAGGGATTGGCCGGGCCGCCGTCGAAGGCGAATTGCAGGATTTTCATGCCGGGAAAACCGTGGCGGAGACGCAAGGCCTCCACCTCGGGGGTGATCAGACCCAAGTCCTCCGCCACCACCGGCAAGGGGTCGAAATGGCGGCGCAGCACCTCGAATAAGGCGTCACCAGGCGCTCGCACCCAACGCCCGCCCATGGCGGTATCGTGATCGGCGGGGATTTCCCAGTAGGCCTCGAAACCGCGAAAATGATCGATGCGCACCAGATCGAACAACCGCAGTTGGGTCGCCAGGCGCGTCACCCACCACTGAAAGCCGTCCTGCTCCATCCGCTCCCAGCGGTAATGGGGATTGCCCCAGCGTTGACCCGTGGCGGAGAAATAATCCGGCGGCACACCGGCCACCACGGTCGGCCGGCCCGACGCATCCAATTGAAAATGATCCCGTTGCGCCCAGACGTCGGCGCTGTCATGGGCAACGAAAATCGGCAGGTCGCCGAACAACTGCACACCGCGTCCGTTCGCATATTCTTTTAAAGACCGCCACTGCAAAGCAAACACGAACTGCCCGAAGCGAATCATCTCCAAGGCATCCCGGAACCGTTGCCGCGCCGCCTTCATGCTCGCAGGATCGCGATCACGCAGTTTCACGGGCCAGTCCAGCCATGAGGCATGATGATGCGCTTCGCGCAGCACGGCGTATAAGGCGTAGTCTTCCAGCCAATGCCGGTTTGACTCGACAAATTCGGAAAATCGCCGTCGATCCTCTTCTCCGGCGCGCAGCATAAAGCCCTTGTAGGCGCTGGCCAACAAGCGCTGCTGAATCGCCGGCGTGGCGGGCAACTCCGCCGCCGACGCCTCCAGCCAGCCGCTGCTGACCAACAACTCGGCGCTGATGTAGAGCGGATTGCCCGCGTGCAAGGACAAACATTGGTAGGGGGAGCCGTCGTCATGGGTGGGTCCCACCGGCAAGAACTGCCAGATGCTCTGACCGGCGGCCACCAGAAAGTCAACGAAGCGGTAGGCCTCGGGACCCAAGGTCCCGCACGCGCCCCCGCCGGGCAGAGACGTGAGATGCAACAAGATGCCCGCGCGCCGCGCTGCCAGTGGATTCGTCACGATGCTCGTTTAACCCGCCTGCCCTGAACGCATAGTTCCCCCGTGCAAGGGTGAACCGCCTCCCTGGCTGATTGTCTGTGTCAGATAGCCCGGTGGTTCTTCGCCCATCATGTGATAGAGATTGGCCAAATGCAATCTATACAGACGTTCGAAATCGCGCACTGTCCCGCTGGGGTTATAGTCCCCGAACCACCAACACCAATCGGAACCCTCGCACACCGCTAGCTGGCGTTCAGCGGCTTCGCGGTGTTCCCCCACAAGCTGGCCCGATCCCACGGCCTTATCGTAGGCGATTTTCGTGTCGCCGAGGATATCCCAGGCGCGGTTCTTGTCCTTGTCGCCGATCCAGGTGGAAAACGTACCGTAGACCCAGCTTCCCGCCACTAGATTCGGCAGGAATGACACCTGTCCGCCTTCATTCAGATAATCCGCAAAAGTGGTCATGCGAAGCCGCGGATGGCTTGCCAGGCGCGCATACAATGCGCTGAGGAAGAAATAGCCGTTGTTCGGATAAAACTCCCAGGCGTTCTCTCCGTCAAGGATGATGGGCACCACATAATCACCACCGTCGGGACAGGCGTTGTCGATGGTCTCGAGATGATTTACCAGATTGTTGACTGCATCATCACCGTGCCAACTGGCATAGGTGAAACCGATCATGTCCGACAAGCCGTCATCGCGAAAAAAACAGGCGATATCCCCGGCATCGTCAACCCGGTAAGGCCGGTACAGCTGTTGTTCCCTGGACATCCCGTGCACCTTACCGGAAGCCTTCAAGCTGTGCTGCAGCACACCGCCGCCCGACGCGGTCCAGCGAAACCCCGCCTCGGCGAAGAGCTTAAAAGTCGCCGTGCTGACACTGCCTTCGGAGGGCCAGCAACCGGAAGGCTTGAAACCGAAGTAATGCCGAAAGGTAGCCAATCCCTGTTCGATATGCCTGCGGGCGCGCTCTTCACCGCCGGGATAGGCCGGCAACAACGGCAAGGCGGCGTCGGGCATCGCCTCCCGGGTGCTGCTCAAATCCAGCAGCAGGGGAACGATGGGATGGGCATACGGATTCACCGACAACTCCACCTGCCCGCGCTCCGCCAAGGCGCGGTAACGTGGGATGACCCCGGACACCACATCGGCGATGATTTCCAACAGTTCGCGGCGGTCATGCAGGGAAAAGGCCGTTTCCTTCTCCATCAAGCGCTTCACACGTAAGTCGCCGCGCTTTACCGTCTCCCCCATCCATGCCAGGTGATACCATACCAGCAGGTCGCTCAGGAACTGCTCGCCCATGTACATCACTGCATCAGGCCTGTCGTCCAGCCACTCCGCGATTTCGGCGAGACGTTTGTAGGCGGGATAAGGGTCGATCAAACGCTCCTTGTTGGCCCGCAAACAGGTCTTGATCAGCTCCAGGCGCGGCTCACGCCGTACCGGCAGCGCGGGTTCATCCAGGGCCGCCAGCAAGGGATCGCGCAGGGCGGCGGCATCTTTAAGATAGCCGTGCAACTGATTGGCGTAATCGTTGATTTGATCCAGCAAGACCGGCGCAAAGTTCACCACGACCCGCGCTTCCGGCACACGCTCCAGATGGGCAGCCATATCAACGTAGTCCTTGATGACGTGCAGATACGTCCACGGCAACTGATATTCGCCGCTGACGAGATCCCGATACTCGGGCTGGTGCATATGCCAGCACAGCACTACGTTTAAAGGCTTTTTACCGGACATAACGTCTACGATCGCCCAACATCTCCGGGATCACCAGCACCACGCCCTCGGGAGAGACATAGAAGCGCTCGGCGTCCTCCTCGAGATTCTCTCCGATAACCATGCCATCGGGAATGTGGCAGAATTTATCAACGACCACCTTGCGTAAACGGCAGTTCTTTCCCACTTCAGCGTCGGGCAGCACCACGCAATCGCAGAGGGAAGCCCCTTCGTTGAGCACCACGTTGGAAAACAGCAGGGAATGGCGTACTTCTGCGCCGGATATGATGCAACCACCCGACACCATTGAATCGATGGCCATACCGCGGCGATTATCGTCGTCGAACACGAACTTGGCCGGCGGCAGCTGCGCCTGGTAAGTCCAGATCGGCCAGGTCTGGTCATAGAGATTCAGCTCCGGTGTCACGCCGATCAACTCCATGTTCGCCGCCCAGAACGCGTCGACGGTGCCCACATCCCGCCAATAGGCCTGCTCGCCTTTTTCATCGCGGAACGGATAGGCCACCGTCCGGTACCTGTCAATGATGCGCGGAATGAGGTCCTTGCCGAAATCATGGGTGGAAGTGGAGATATCCGAGTCGCGGATGAGCTCTTCATAGAGGAACAGCGTGTTGAAAATGTAAATACCCATGGAGACCAGGGCCGTATCCTTGTTGCCCGGCGTGGATTGGGGATTGTCCGGTTTTTCGGCAAAGCCGGTGACCTGCCAATCGTCATCGACCTCCATCACGCCGAAGGCCTTGGCCTGTTCCACGGGCACCTCGATGGCGCCAATGGTGAGATCCGCACCCTTGGCGACGTGATAGGCGATCATGGGGCCGTAATCCATCTTGTAGACATGATCGCCGGCCAGGATCAACACATATTCCGGCTGGTGGCTGCGAATGATATCCAGATTTTGGAACACCGCGTCCGCCGTGCCCGTATACCACGAAGTCTTGATGCGTTGTTGCGCCGGCACCAGTTCCACGAACTCGCCCAATTCGGCGCGCAGAAACCCCCACCCTTGTTGGATATGGCGAATAAGCGAATGGGCTTTGTATTGCGTCAAAACCGCGATGCGGCGAATACCCGAATTGAGGCAATTGGAAAGCGGAAAATCGATAATGCGAAACTTGCCGCCGAAAGGCACGGCCGGCTTTGCCCGCCAGAGCGTCAGGTGTTTCAAGCGCGAGCCTCGCCCCCCGGCCAGAATCAGCGCCAGCGTATCCTGCGTGAGACGACTGACAAAGCGTTCTGTTTGTATGTGATCCATAACCCCCCCGCGATTATGCCGACAGGATCCGGCATGCGCATCCGGACCCCTCCCCCTCTCTCCCGCGCTCCAGAGACAGGGCAGCCGTCTTGCCTAATATGGTAACATTAGTTGCCAATGGAAAGGTGCGCATGACCGCCAATCGGCCGATGATTCTTAGAGCCATAACGATGCGATGGAATCTCGGCGACAGATTGCCAGGTTTGAATAATACCCCGTCACTTCTAGGGATGTAACATGACCTCGTCTGAAATCAGCCTCATTACAGAGGCGCGGCATCATGACCCCTTCGCGGTACTGGGGAAACACCGCACCCCGCAAGGCGAGTTGATCCGCGCCTATCTGCCCGGCGCCGATACCGCGTCCATCGTGGACGGCAACCTGCCCCTGCGACGGATAAACAGCAGCGACATCTTCGAATGGCGCGGACAAAGCGGGCTCATCCCCGATCATTATCGGATTCACTGGCAGACCGGGGACGGCCGCACCCACATCGCCTACGACCCGTATTGCTTCCCGCCACAGATTCCCGAATTCGATCTATACCTCTTCAACGAGGGCAAGCATTGGAATGCCTACAAGTTTCTCGGGGCGCATCCTTGGTCGACGGAGGGAGTGGAGGGCGTGCTGTTCGCCGCCTGGGCGCCCAACGCGGCCCGCGTGAGCGTAGTCGGCGACTTCAACCGCTGGGACGGCCGCGCGCATCCCATGCGGGTGCGCGGCGGCACCGGCATCTGGGAATTGTTCATCCCCGACCTGCAGCCCGGCACCTTGTATAAGTTTGAACTGCGTAACCGCGATTCCGGACACATTTATCTTAAAACCGACCCCTACGGCCAGCTTTTCGAATTGCGTCCCAGCACCGCATCCATCGTACGCGGCAACGACACCTATGTCTGGAATGACGCGGCCTGGCTGGAGCGGCGCGGCCAGACCGATTGGCAGCATCGACCCTTATCCATCTACGAGGTCCACCTCGGTTCGTGGCAGCGGGATGAATACGGCAATTTCCTTAATTATCGGGAATTGGCGCGGCGCCTGGTGGACTACGTCAAACCCCTGGGTTTCACTCATATAGAATTATTGCCCATAACCGAACACCCCTTGGACGCGTCGTGGGGGTATCAGACCATCGGCAATTTCGCCGCCACCAGCCGCTTCGGCAACCCGGATGATTTTCGTTTCTTCGTCGATTATTGCCACCAGCACGACATCGGCGTCTTCCTCGACTGGGTGCCCGGGCACTTTCCCAAAGATCCCCACGGCCTGGTGCGCTTTGACGGCAGCGCCCTCTATGAACATGAAGATCCTCGCCGAGGAGAACACCGCGACTGGGGAACGCTGATTTACAACTACGGCCGCAACGAGGTGCGCAATTATCTGCTGGCCAGCGCCGTCTTCTGGCTGGCGGAATGCCACCTTGACGGCCTGCGCGTGGATGCCGTGGCCTCCATGCTTTATCTCGATTATTCACGCCAACCCGGCGACTGGATCCCCAATAGCCACGGCGGCAACGAGAACCTGGAAGCCATCGCCTTCCTGCGCCAACTCAATGAAGTCACCCATGGCCAGTTTCCCGGCACGGTGGTCATGGCGGAGGAATCCACCGCCTGGCCCATGGTGTCCCGTCCCACCTGGCTGGGCGGGCTCGGCTTCAGCATGAAGTGGAACATGGGATGGATGCACGACTCCTTGTCTTACATGCAAAAGGATCCCATCTACCGCCACTATCATCACGACATGCTTACCTTCGGCATGCTGTACAGCTATACGGAAAACTTCATCCTGCCTTTCTCTCACGACGAAGTGGTTCACGGCAAACGCTCGTTGCTCTATCGCATGCCCGGCGACGAATGGCAGCGTTTTGCCAACCTGCGCCTGCTCTATACCTACATGTTCACTTATCCCGGTAAGAAGCTGCTGTTCATGGGCTGCGAATTCGGCCAAGGCGACGAATGGAACGCCGCGACCTCATTGGAGTGGTACTTACTGGACTATCCCTTCCACCAGGGAGTACAACGGCTGGTCGGCGATCTGAACCACCTCTATCGGGAATCATCAGCTCTCCATCACTATGACTTCGAGCCTCAGGGATTCGAGTGGATAGACTGCCACGACGCTCCACAATCCATACTGAGTTACCTGCGGCGCTCCAACGACCGGGTTGCCGTCGTCGCCCTGAATTTCACCCCCGTCCCCCGTTATAGCTATCGGCTGGGGGTCCCCCAGCCGGGCCTCTACAGGGAGGCCTTCAACTCCGATTCGGATTATTACAGCGGCAGCAATCTCGGCAACGCCGGGATGGTGCAGGCGGAAGAAATCCCCTGGATGGGCAGACCCTACTCCATCAGTATCACCCTCCCGCCCTTGGCCGGCGTGGTCTTCCTGCCGCACGCCGGTTAAGCCGCCTATCCCAGCGCGTACCTCGCCAGCACCATCAATGCGGTCAACAGCAGGGGTACAGCCCACTGTGCGAGGGGTGGGGCGGCCTGCTCGGACAGCAGCACGGATTCGCAGGGGGCGCATTCCGCCGCGCCCGTGACCGTGCCGAAAATGGCACCCGTGACGGCACCGATCCGCGACAAGGGATTAACGGATTCCCCGCCGACCGCCAGGGCCGCACGCACATGGGCCTGCACCTGGGCCACCGCCTCCAAGCTCAAGGCGGCCCGCACCGCAAAACGCTCGTGGGGAAATCTCAATATACCCAACGGCGTCATCATCCAATGGAGGGCGCCGAGCACTTCACCCCGAGAGGTGACGGACAGCAGCAAACTGGCAAACGTCACCATCAATGCCAGAGACATCATGCGTAAGGCCCCCTGCCATAAGCCTTCGACAGTAGGCAACCATTCGGCCAAGGACCGGTTGCCGGAGATTAAAGGCACGCCGGGGGTAAACCACAGATAAATCACTGCAATAGAAAGAAACAGCCAGCGCATGCGCCGTAACAGGCGCCATGCCGACCGCCAGGCATATCCGTCAAGCTTGAAGGACAAGGATACCAGCGCGGCGACGGCAACGCCGATGGTCGCCACATCGCCCAAGGCCAAAAATGCCGTCAATACAACGAAACTTACTATACGAATAACAGGATGCATGAAGAATGATCGCCTGCGATTCAGGCGCCGGTTACCCAGCACAAGCAAGCATATGATCCCCCACTCAGGCGATCTTTTCCACCAGGCCCTTGGCTTCCTGTTTTTGTTGGTCGTTACCTTCTTCGATCACTTCGGTAAGGATATCGCGGGCACTGTCATTGTCGCCCATGTCGATGTAGGCGCGGGCCAAGTCCAGTTTGGTGCCGACGACATCCGTACCTGCTAGTAAGTCCGAATCCTCCAAGCCAAAATCGACATTGCCAAATTCTGACGTGCCCGGTTCGACTTCCCAGGAATTATTACCATTGCCTTCGGCCGCCACCTCCTGCGCGGGTGCTTGATTCGCCGCGCCCGGGGTTTTTCCGACACCGGCCCCTTGTTCCGTAGCGCCGCTTACCGCCCCGCCCAAAGCGTCTTCTCCGAGGCTAAGATCGAATGCGGTATCCTGTTCCTGAGGAAGTCCGGCAGTATTTTCAAGTCCTTCCGTGGCGCCGCCGAGATTCAGGTCAAGAGACTCTTCCACGACGGCCCCTGCCGCACCCGCGCCTTGATCCGCGCTTGCCGCCGCGCTACTTGCGCCCTCTGCGAACAGGGAATGATCAGGACACAGTTCCCGGCCCATGGGCAAGATCCGCTGCCATATGGCATTGGCGGGATTGGCCCCCAAGTTGTCATACAACGACTGCGCCACGCTTTGGAAGGCGTCGGCGTTTTTGGCGGCGTAATAAATCTCCAGCAACTTTGCCTGGAGGTCATGACGACCAGGTTCCGTGGCAAGGGCGCCCTGAATCAAGGCCTCGGCCTGCTGGTAGCGACGATAGGCCAGATAGACATCCGCCTCGACGATGGGATCAATGTCGCCTTCCGGAGTATGCAACGCATCCAGATCACCGGCGGCTTCCGGTAGCTCGTCTTGCACCTCTTGTTTTGCCTCTTGTTTTACTTCTTGTTCTACCCCTTGTGCCGCCCCTTGCCCTTGCCCTTGCGCGATTTCCTCCGTCACCTCGGTCGTCGCTTGGGTATCACCCACTCCGGCGACCATCGCGTCGGGAATTTCCCAAGATTCTTCCTGGGCGACAGTTTCTTCCTGGGCGTCCTGAATATCCGTGACCGGCGGCAAGGCCTCGTCGGCGACGGCCTCATCGGGATTATCTCCCCCGTCATTACGTCGCCGACGGACGACCAACCACAGGACAGCCAGCAATAGCAGTACCGCCCCGCCTACCGCGCCCATCAGCATCGGCTTATCAAATATGGTGGCGGCCAGCGCCTGAACCTTGTCGACGGCGGACTTAACCGGGGCCGCCGGTTTGGCGGGTGCGGGCTTAACCGGGGCCGCCGGTTTGGCGGGTGCGGACTTGACCGGGGCCGCCGGTTTAACAGGAGCCGGCTTGCCAGGCGCCACCGGCGGCACCTGCACGGACGGCGCGGTGGACTCGGCGGGAGGCTGGGTCTCGGTCGCCTTTGTCCCCGCACGCTTTTGCAGTTCGTTCAGTGTTTCATCCTTGAGCGTCAAGAGCCGCTGCATGGATTTGATCTGATCTTCCAATGCCGAGATACGCGAGCGCAATTCGTCGCCTTCCCGTTTGGCGGAATCGGATGATTCCATGGCGATGGCCAACTGGCTGCGTAATTTTTCGATCTCCTGCTGCGGCCCCGCACCCGCCCCGGCCGACTTGGCGGAAACGTCACCTGGCGCGACCAGGCGTAAACGCCCCGTTTCCTTATTGTTGCCTTCGGCGGCCGCGTTCTGGGCCGACTGGCCCGACTTAGCGGAGGGGGCGGGCGCCTCTTCCGTGCCGCGGGTCGCCGAACCGCCGCCACTTTGCCGCCAACGCGCATCTTGCTGCGCCGCTTGCCGCTTGGCCTGGGCCCCATCTATGGACATCACCACGGATTTGTCGGGGATGCGCAGTACATAACCGGCCTTCAGACCATTCACGTTATTATCGTCAAAGGCCTGGGGGTTTTCTTTGAGCAAGGCCATCATCATCTGATAGACGGTGACGGAATCGTCCGGCAACAACGCCTTCGCGAGACTCCACAGGGTATCAGTGCGCCGGGTGGGCCCGTAGGTGGTTTTGCCATTTCCGGTATTGACTCGTGACGCAAGCGTACCGCCGCCGGCGACCATGGTACCGCCCTGGGCGGGCACTTGCGGTGTGGGTTGCGCTGTTGCGGTCCGAGCGGGCGTTGCCGCGTGCATGGGCGCGGGTACCGGTGGTCTTACCGGCGCGACAGGCGCGGTTTGCGGCATCTTCGCCGTTTCGGCGACGGGTGCGGAGACCGGTGCCTGCTTTTCCGCGCCGAATACGGGAGGATCCAGCAATAAAGTATATTCGCGCAGCAGCAAACCGGCTTGCCAACGTAACTGGACTATGAAATCGAGGAAGGGCTCGCGAATGGGTTGCGTAGACGTGAGATGCACCATCGCCGTACCGTCCTTGCCGCGCACGATGGTGAACTTGATGTCCGACAGGATGGCCGGCCGCTCGATCCCGGCCTGCGTAAACTGGGCGCTGGGTGCGAGGCTCACCACGGCATCGCCCAGTTCCCCGGGCCGGGCTGCTAAGAGACGGACATCGGCATCGAGAGGTTCATTGAGGGCCGAATGTAACTCGATTTCGCCCATCCCCAACGCGTAGACTCGGCTGGAGGCCATCGCCACAGCCACAGCCAACGCCAGCTTACGCATTTTTAAATGTCTTCCTTTTCTAAGTATCACCCGTCCACCCTTTGACAACCGGTCCTTCGCAATTCTCCGCCACCCGATCGCACCCAATTTGAGGGATGCATACGAACTTACGTATCGGAATTATTGAGAATTTCTTTAACTGCCCTAACAGCGCGGAGCATGAACCGTTCCTTGCCCCCTAAGCCATTGATACGTCGGTTAATAGCACAAAGATTCCTGCTTTACATATCGTTAGCCGAGATAGTCTTTTACCAGAATCTCAGCGATTTGAATACAGTTCAAGGCGGCGCCCCTGCGCACGTTATCGGCCGTGATCCACAAGTCTAAACCACGGGGACGAGAGAGATCGTCACGAACGCGTCCCACGTACACCGCATCCGTTCCCACCGCCTCGGTCACGGCGGTAGGAAAGGCCCCCGCCGCGCAGTCGTCGACCAGCTTGACGCCTGGTGAATTTCCCAACAGCTGTCGCGCCGTCGTCGCCGTGACTTTTTCCCGCGTTTCGATATGCACCGCTTGGGAGTGACCAAAAAATACCGGCACCTGCACGCAGGAGGCATTGATCTGGATGCGCTCATCATCCAGGATCTTGCGCGTCTCCTCCACTATCTTCATCTCTTCACGCGTATAGCCATTGTCCAGGCATTCACCGATGACAGGCAGCACGTTAAACGCGATCTGCTTGGGATAAACCCGACTCACCACTTCCTTCATATTGAAGATCGACATGGTTTGAGCGGCCAATTCATCCATGGCGGCCTTGCCCATGCCGGAGACCGCCTGATAGGTGGCCACATCAAGCCGTTCGATACCCGCTGCATCGTAAATGCCCTTTAAGGCCACCAGCAACATGGTGGTGCAGGAATTGGGATTGGCGATGATGCGACGCCGCCGATAATGGGCGATGGCATGAGCATTGACCTCCGGCGCCACCAGTGGCACCCCCTCTTTGCCGCGAAACTGCGTGCTGTCGTCAATGACGATGCAGCCCGCCTCGGCGGCTCGTGGTACGTGCCTGGCGGCAAGCTCCTCCCCGGCGCAGAAAAAGGCAAGCTGCGTTTGTGCAAAATCAAAATCGCCGACATCCCGCACCGGCACATAGCCATCGCGAAATTCCACGCGGTCGAGTTCGGCCTCGGCGCAATCCAGGGCATGCAAAGTCTCAATGGGAAAATTTCGCTCGGCCAAGAGGGACAAGAGGGCTTCGCCCACCACGCTGGTCACCCCAACGACGGCCACGTTGTATTTTGAGGGCATGGGCAATGTGCTTATTGTTCCAGCAGGATTTGCAGCATGCGTCGCAGCGGCTCGGCGGCGCCCCACAACAATTGGTCGCCGACGGTGAAAGCGCCCAGATAGCGCGGCCCCATGTTGAGCTTACGCAAGCGGCCCACCGGCACGCTCAGGGTACCGGTCACCGCGGTCGGCGTCAGTTCGCGCATACTGAGATCGCGGTCGTTGGGCACCACCTTCACCCAGTCATTATGACTGGCGAGGATGTCATGAATTTCATCCAGCGGCACGTCCTGGCTCAGCTTGATGGTCAAGGCCTGGCTGTGACAACGCATGGCGCCGACGCGCACACACAGGCCGTCAATAGGCACGGGGCGGTCGCCTCGCCCCAAGATCTTGTTACATTCCACCTGGGCCTTCCACTCTTCTTTAGTCTGGCCACTGTCCAGCGGCACGTCGATCCACGGGATCAGGGAACCGGCCAGCGGCACCGGCCAGGCCTCCAGGGGATAGCGGTCGGACCGCATGAAATCGGCGACCCGCTTGTCGATCTCCAGGATGGCGGCGGCAGGATCGTCCACCAGCGCCTTGACCTCATCGTTGATGGCGCCCATCTGCCGGATCAACTCCCGCATATTGCGTGCCCCGGCGCCCGAGGCGGCCTGGTAGGTCATGGGGCTGATCCACTCCACCAGGTCCTTTTCCAATAAACCGCCGATGGCCATCAGCATGAGCGACACGGTGCAGTTGCCGCCGACGTAGGTCTTGACACCCTGGGCCAGGCCGTCTTTGATCACCTCGGAGTTGACCGGATCGAGCACGATGATGGCGTCCTCCTTCATGCGCAAGGCCGAGGCGGCGTCGACCCAATAACCGGTCCAACCGGCCGCGCGCAAGCGCGGATATATCTCCTTGGTATAATCGCCGCCCTGACAGGTAACGATCACCTCCATGTCTTGCAGGGCATCGATGCTGTTGGCGTCCATCAGCGCCGGTACCTCCTTGCCGATGGCCGGCCCCTTGCCGCCCACCTGAGAGGTGGTGAAAAACACCGGATCGATCGCTTCGAAGTCCCGCTCGGAGTGCATGCGATGCATCAGCACCGATCCCACCATGCCGCGCCAACCGATGAATCCAACCCTTTTCATACCTCAAACCTCGCCCTATGTGTTCGGTGTCGCACGTGTCACCGCGCAATATAGTTTCGGATCATTCCACGATCAGACGCCGCTTATCCCATGGCCTATCCCCACCCCGCCGATAATCGTTCACTCGCGCAGGGCAGCCACCACCGCATCGCCCATGGCCGCCGTCCCCACCTTTTTCATGCCGGCGGTATAAATATCGGCGGTTCGATAGCCCTGTTCCAGTACTGCTTCCACCGCTCTGTCGAGGCGCTCCGCCATTCCGGTCTCGTTTAAAGTGTAGCGCAACAGCATGGCCACGGAGAGGACGGTCGCCAGAGGATTGGCGATGCCCTGGTCGGCGATATCCGGCGCCGAACCGTGTATCGGCTCATACATACCTTTATTGGAATCGTCCAGGGACGCCGAGGGCAGCATGCCGATAGAGCCGGTGAGCATGGACGCCTCGTCGGAGAGGATATCGCCGAAGATATTGCCGGTGACGATGACGTCGAACTGCTTGGGGTTGCGAACCAGCTGCATGGCGGCATTGTCCACGTACATGTGGCTCAAGCTGACCTCCGGATAATCCTTGCCCACCTCGATCACTACTTCCTTCCACAGTTCGCTGCATTCCAGCACATTGGCCTTCTCCACGGAGCACAACTTCTTGCCGCGCTTCATGGCGATGTCGAAGGCCACGCGGGCGACGCGGCGCACTTCCGATTCGCTGTACACCATGGTATTGATGCCGACCCGCTCGCCGTTACGTTCCTCGATGCCGCGCGGCTGGCCGAAATAGATGTCCCCGGTCAACTCGCGCACTATCATGATATCCAAGCCGGCTACCACCTCCGGCTTGAGGCTCGAAGCATCCGCCAGCTGCGGATACAACAGCGCCGGGCGCAGGTTGGCGAACAGGTTGAGCTCCTTGCGGATACGCAGCAGGCCGCGTTCCGGGCGCTTGTCCCGCGGCAAGGCATCGTATTTGATGCCGCCCACCGCGCCCAACAGGACCGCGTCCGCCTGTCTGGCCAAGGCCAGGGTCGCCTCCGGCAGGGGATCGCCCGCGGCGTCATAACCGGCGCCGCCGATGGCCGCCTGCTCCGTTTCGATCTTGAGGCCGAAGTCCCTGCGCAGGCACTCCAGCACCTTCACCGCCTCCGCGACGATCTCCGGGCCGATCCCGTCCCCCGGTAACACTGCAATCCTTTTGGTCATTATTTCTTATATCCCTGTTGCTCGCGGCCCGACCTCAATAGGCCCATGCCCTAGCCTTGAAACAGCCACGGCGCCTCGCGGCGACGGCGCGCTTCGTAGGCCTTGATATCGTCTACATGCTGCAGGGTGAGGCCGATATCGTCCAGACCATTCAGCAGGCGGTGCTTGCGGAAGGCGTCCACCTCGAAAGCTATGGGCTCACCCCCCGGTGTGGTCAGGGTCTGGGCGGCCAGATCCAGCTTCAGCCGGTAACCCGGTGTCGCGATGGTTTCGGCGAACAAACGGTCCACCACCGCGGCGGGCAACACGATGGGCAGGATGCCGTTGTTGAAACAGTTATTAAAAAAGATATCCGCATAGCTGGGCGCGACGATAACGCGAAATCCGTAATCCAACAAGGCCCACGGCGCATGTTCGCGGGAGGAACCGCAGCCGAAATTATCCCGCGCGAGCAGGATCTGCGCCCCCTGATAGCGGGGCTGGTTGAGCACGAAGTCCGGGTTGAGACGGCGCTTGCTGTGATCCATGCCCGGCTCGCCGGGATCGAGATACCGCCATTCGTCGAACAGGGTGGGACCGAAGCCGGTGCGTTTGATCGATTTCAGATACTGTTTGGGGATGATCTGGTCCGTATCCACGTTGGCGCGATCCAGCGGCGCCACCACGCCATTCAATTTATCCAGCTTTTCCACTTCGACTCCTCAGGCAGTCTCAAGAGATAACCATGTTTAGTATCACGCCAAGGCTCAATGCCGTTCCCGCACGTCCACGAAATGACCGGCAATGGCCGCACCCGCCGCCATGGCGGGACTAACCAGATGAGTGCGTCCCCCCGCCCCCTGGCGCCCTTCAAAGTTGCGGTTGGAGGTGGAGGCGCAGCGCTCTCCTGGTTCCAGGCGATCAGCATTCATGGCCAAGCACATGGAACAGCCCGGTTCGCGCCACTCGAAGCCCGCCTCCACAAAAATGTGATCCAGGCCTTCAGCCTCGGCCTGCTTCTTCACCAGCCCCGAGCCCGGCACCACCATGGCCAGTTTGACGCCGGCGGCCTTCTTACGTCCCTTCACCACCGCCGCGGCGGCGCGCAAGTCCTCGATGCGGGAGTTGGTACACGAACCGATGAACACCTTATCGATGCCGATGGCACTGATGGGCATACCGGGATGCAAGGCCATATACTGCATGGCCCGCTGCATCCCCTCGCGCTTGACGGGATTGGCTTCCTGATCGGGATCGGGCACCACGGCGTCCACCGGCAGCACCATCTCCGGTGAAGTCCCCCAAGTCACCTGCGGTTTGATGTCCGCCGCCGCGATGCGCACCACGCGATCGAAGTGCGCCCCGGTATCGCTGTGCAGATCCCGCCATGCCTGCACCGCCTGCTCCCACAGCTCGCCCTTGGGCGCATAGTAGCGGCCGCGCACATACTCAATGGTCTTGTCGTCCACCGCCACGATGCCGGCGCGAGCGCCCGCCTCGATGGCCATATTGCACACCGTCATGCGACCTTCCACGGACAGGGCGCGTATCGCCGTGCCGCCGAACTCGATGGCGTAGCCGGTGCCGCCCGCCGTCCCGGTTGCGCCGATCACGGCCAATACGATGTCTTTGGCGGTGACCCCCGACCCCACGTCGCCATCCACGCTCACCAGCATGTTCTTAGATTTCTTCTGCACCAGGCACTGGGTGGCAAGGGCGTGCTCCACCTCCGAGGTCCCGATACCGAAGGCCAGGGCGCCCAGGG
Source organism: Gammaproteobacteria bacterium (assembly GCA_037381915.1). Lineage (GTDB taxonomy): Bacteria > Pseudomonadota > Gammaproteobacteria > DRLM01 > DRLM01 > JARRQJ01. The sequence continues at coordinate 72,963 of JARRQJ010000008.1, forward strand.
CACCGTGGGTGGAGGTGTGGGAGTCGCCGCACACCACGGTCATACCCGGCAGGGTGGCGCCCTCTTCCGGACCGATCACATGGACGATGCCCTGGCGCTCATCGTCCATCTTGAATTCGGTGATGCCGAACTCCTGGCAGTTATTGTCCAGGGTCTCCACCTGCAGGCGCGAGACGGGATCCGCGATCCCCTGGGCGCGATCCAGGGTCGGGACATTATGGTCGGCGGTGGCGATATTGGCATCGCGCCGCCACACCGGCCGCCGGTTGAGACGCAGCCCCTCGAAGGCCTGGGGCGAGGTCACTTCGTGCAGCAGGTGGCGATCGATATACAGGAGACAGGTCCCGTCCTCGTTGCGCCGCACCACGTGGGCATCCCACAATTTGTCATATAAGGTCTTGTCCGCCACTGCGAGTCGCTCCCGATCCGGCAATTCCTGAGAACGATGGTAATACACAAGCATATATTCTACAAATTCATGTTTTTCATGTATTGTATTCCTGACAGGAATAGTTAATTCTCCGGGGTCCACATGGATATCGACGAACTGCACGCCTTTCTCAGCGTCGCCCGCCAGGGGTCGTTTTCCCTGGCCGCGGAGGCCCTCCACCTTAGCCAGCCCGCGGTGAGCAAGCGCATCGCCGCGCTGGAACAAACCCTCGATACCCGCTTGTTCGACCGCATCGGCCGGCGCATCATTCTCACCGAAGCGGGCCTGACCTTGCTCGAGCGTGCCGAAAAGATCCTGGCGGACGTGGACGACACCCGCCGCGCCATCACCAACCTGGCCGGGGAAGTGCGCGGCCGACTCAGTATCGCCACCAGCCACCACATCGGCCTGCACCGCCTGCCGCCGGTACTGCGCCAGTTCACCCGCCGCTACCCCCAGGTGCAACTCGATCTGTGTTTCATGGATTCAGAGGCCGCCTGTCGCGCCGTCGTTCACGGTGAACTGGAGCTGGCCGTGGTCACGCTGCCTTTCAAGCAGGACGCGGACCTGATCCTGATCCCGACCTGGAGCGATCCATTGGCCCTGGTAACTGCACCGGATCATCCTTTGCGTGGCCATGCGCGCCTCACGCTCGCCCAGTTGGGCGAGTATCCCGCTATCCTCCCCGCCGCCGGCACCTTCACCCGGGAACTGATCAAACGCAGCTTTCTCGAACCGGGGCTTCCGCTGAACGTGAGCCTGGAGACCAATTATCTAGAAACCATCAAGATGATGGTATCCATCGGCTTGGGCTGGAGTCTGCTGCCGCAGACCATGGTCGATCGCAGCCTTTGTGTCCATCGTCTCAAATCCCGCCGGGTCGTCAGACGACTGGGAATGGTACACCACGCACAACGCACACTATCCAACGCCGCCCGCGCCTTCATCACCACCTGTCGCAGTCACGCGGACGGTGACAGCCGTCCCTGAAGCCGGATACGATACGGCATTCCGTAATTCAAGCCGAGTAAGTTTAGTTATGAGTGCCAAATTGATCGATGGTAAAGCCATCGCCGCGCAAATCCGCCAGTCGGTGAAGCAAGCCGTCCAGGGGCGGCAGGCCGCGGGCCTGCGACCGCCCGGGCTGGCGGTCATACAAGTGGGCAGCGACACCGCCTCCCAGATTTACGTCGCCAGCAAACGCAAGTCCTGCCAGGATGTGGGTTTCGTCTCCAAGGCCTACGACCTGCCCGCCGACACCAGCCAGGCGCAATTATTGGCCCTCATCGATCAACTCAACGCCGACCCCGACATCGACGGTATCCTGGTGCAGCTGCCCCTACCAGCAGCCATCGACCCGGAGACCGTCATCGAGCGTATCCATCCCGACAAGGACGTGGACGGCTTTCATCCCTACAACATCGGCCGCCTGGCGGTGCGCCTGCCGTTACTGCGCTCCTGCACGCCCTTGGGCATCATCACCTTGCTCAACAGCACCGGCGTCGACATCCGCGGCCAGGAAGCGGTAGTAGTGGGCGCCTCCAACATCGTCGGCCGCCCCATGAGCCTGGAGCTGCTATTGGCGGGCTGCACCGTCACCACCTGCCACCGCTTCACCCGGGACCTGCACCCCCACGTGGCCCGCGCCGACATCCTGGTGGTGGCGGTGGGCAAACCGGGCCTGGTGAAAGGCGAATGGATCAAGCCCGGTGCCATCGTCATCGACGTGGGGATGAATCGCACCGCCCAGGGCAAGCTGGTGGGTGATGTGGAATTCGATGCCGCCAAGGCGCGCGCCGCGTGGATTACCCCGGTACCCGGCGGGGTGGGGCCCATGACCGTGGCGACCTTGTTGCAGAATACGCTGTATGCGGCGGAGCAGTTGCACGCCAAGAAATAATTTTAGATGTTTTGCCAAAACTGACTTCTGTAGTTACTTCCTACATTACTATTTAGTCGAATCGCCTACGGCGATGTTGAAATTAGATCGCGGTCTCGTCCGCGAACACGAAATACTTTTCTTTGCTTGTCCAAAGAAAAGTATTCAAAAGAAAAGACACCCCGACGGTTTGGCCCTGCGGGCTACCCTGCGCTCCTCGCCATTTTGGGCGCGCGCAGAACTCGCTACGCTCAAACAACTGCGCGCTTCTCCCCAAAATGACTGCGGTGCTCGGCTGCACCGACGGGGACCCCTGGGCGGTACCCGCAATTGCGTGACCTCCAGCAATGGGGGCAGATGCTGATAGCTTGCAGGTGGCACCCGGGTCCTGTAGGCGGCGCCGAGCATCGCAGCCGGGCCGGGAGGCAAGCGAGCTCTGTTTGAGCCCCTGGCGCCTTGCGCCGGGGGTGAGTTAGCGAGCGCCCGGCACGGCGAGAAGCGCAGGGCACTCCGCGCAGCGGAGCGCCGGCTCCGGGCGGCCTTTTCTTTGGTGACTTTCTTTTGGCCGCGCAAAAGAAAGTCACTCGCCACTCGCATGCGGCGCGAAAGCCGCCCAAAATGAATCCGTCGCCAACGGCGACACAAATTCGCTTACGTATGGAAAATCTAAGCGCGCCGCCAGTCGGTGGTGCCGTCGGGACGATCTTCCAGGATGATGCCCTGGGCCTTCAATTCATCGCGGATGCGATCGGACTCGGCCCAGTTCTTGGTCTTACGTGCAGCAATACGACGATCAACGAGATCATCAATCTCCTTATCACTTAGCCCAATGTGAACATCTAGCTCACCAACTTTACCGGTGGCTTGAACTCCCATCAGTTCGACTGTGACATCCTTTCGTTTCAAGAAAGCATCAGGATCATCTTGTAATAAGCCTAACACCGCACCTAGACGCTTGAGCAGACCAGCTAGCCGTGACCCTTCCTCTCGATTTCCTTCCGTCTTGACGCGATTTAGATCGCGAGCAAGATCAAACAACACCGCCATCGCCTCCGGCGTATTAAAATCATCATCCATCGCCGCCCGAAACCGCGCCTCATAATCGCTGTCATCCGCTGCGATATCCCCACCCTCTACCACCGGAACATCCCGTAACGCCGTATAAAACCGATGCAGCGCCGCCTTGGCGCTGTCGAGGTTTTCCTGAGAATAGTTGAGCGGACTGCGATAGTGGCTGCTCAGGATGAAATAGCGCACCACCTCCGGCCGGTACTGCTTCAACACCTCGCGCACCGTAAAGAAATTACCCAGGGACTTGGACATCTTCTCTTCGTTAATCTGCACGAACCCGTTGTGCATCCAGTAATTCACGAACTTGTGGCCGCTGGCCCCCTCGCTCTGGGCAATCTCGTTTTCATGATGGGGGAACATCAGATCCATGCCACCACCGTGGATGTCGAAGTGCTCGCCCAGGCAGTGGGTGGACATGGCGGAACACTCGATATGCCAGCCGGGCCGTCCCGGGCCGAAGGGCGCGTCCCAGCTGGGCTCGCCGGCTTTGGCCGCCTTCCACAACACGAAGTCCAAAGGATCATCCTTGGCCTCATCCACCGCCACTCGCTCTCCGGCACGCAGGTCTTCCACGCGTTTGCCCGACAAGGCACCATAGTGAGCGAAGCGGCTCACGTCGTAATAAACATCGCCGTTGTCCGCCTGGTAGGCGTAACCACGTTCCTTCAAGCTCAGGATCATCTCCACGATGGCCTCCATGGAGGCGGTGGCACGCGGTTCGTCATCGGGCGGTAGCACCGCCAGCGCCGCGGCGTCCTCGTGCATGGCGGCAATGAAGCGCGCGGTGAGCGTCGCCATTTCCTCGCCGTTTTCGTGGGCGCGTTTAATGATCTTGTCATCGATGTCGGTGATGTTGCGCACATAGGTCACAGCGTAGCCGCTGGCGCGCAAGTAACGCGCCACCACGTCGAACACCACCATCACCCGCGCGTGACCGACGTGGCAATAGTCATACACGGTCATGCCGCACACGTACATGCCGATCTTGCCCGCCTGGCGCGGCACGAAGACCTCTTTTTCTTTGGTGAGGGTGTTGTAGATCTTCAGCATGGTTTGTCGCTAATCAAGGAAACAAATCGATATCACACGGATCGGTACGGCACCGGGCCTGGAGAGCTTATCCCTGGCACTGGGCTGCGGCCACCGTGAAGCGCCGGTGCTCCCACGCCTCCCCCGGCAGACGCCAGATCTTCCTGCAAGTCGGCGCTGAACTCTTCCAGATCGCGCTCCTGAGCCGTATCCTCGCTGCGCAATACGAATATGCCCTCGCAATGCCGGGCATAAAGTACACTACAGAGCGCTGGCCGCGCATTGCCGAAGTACAGCAATCCGGCGGCGCTGGGCGTGAAGCGGGTTTTGACGACTCTGGAACTCATGGCAGAGCATGGTAGCCGAAAGCACCCCGCTTCACCAAGCCATCCCGCCGTGGCGCGGCTTTCATGACCGGTATAAACCCTTTATCATTACCCTCCTGTTTTCATACCCCGAAAGAAGGATTGTTCAATGAAAAAGAATGCGCTGTTCGCCGCCTTGAGCTTCTGTACCCTGTTGGCCGTGGCCCCCCAAGGCGGAGCCGCCGCCGAGCAACCGCGGGTGCGCCTCCAAACCAGTCTGGGCGCGATCGTTCTGGAACTGAACCACGCCAAGGCCCCGAAAACCGTGGACAACTTCCTGCGTTACGTGCGCGAAGGCCATTATGACGGCACCATCTTTCACCGGGTGATCCCCAACTTCATGATTCAGGGCGGTGGATACGCTACAGATTACAAACAGAAACCCACCCACGACCCCATCACCAACGAGGCCGATAACGGGCTTGGCAATGATCGCGGCACCATAGCCATGGCCCGCACCAGCGACCCGCAATCGGCGACTGCCCAGTTCTTCATCAACGTCGCCAACAACGAGTTCTTGAATTACTCGTCTCCCACCCCCCAGGGCTGGGGCTATGCGGTATTCGGCAAGGTCGTGGAAGGCATGGATGTGGTGGACAAGATCGTAAACAGCCCCACCGGCCCCGGTGGTCCGTTCCCCAAGGACGCGCCGCTCAAGCAGGTGGTTATAGAAAAGGCCACCATCGTCTCCGGTGCGGGCGACCACTAAGCCGGACCATCACGCGCTCGCGACGCGAATGCCATGACGGACACCCTGTTCATCTCCGACCTGCATCTCAGCGACGAGCGGCCGGAGATCACGGCCTTGTTCTCGCACTTTTTGCGCAACGATGCGGTCAAGGCCAGAGCCCTCTACATCCTCGGCGATCTCTTCGAGGTCTGGCTGGGTGACGACGCCGTGCTGCCGGCTTATCAGCCGATCCTGGAGGACATCCGTGCCCTGACTCGCGGCGGCCTGCCCGTCTACGTCATGCACGGCAACCGGGATTTCCTGATCGGGGAAGGCTTTGTCCGCCAAACCGGCTGCCACCTGCTCCCCGATCCGACGGTAATTGACCTGGACGGCACACCCACCCTGCTCATGCACGGCGACACCCTGTGCATCGACGATGTGGAATACCAGCGCTTCCGTGCGCAGGTGCGCGATCCTGACGCGCAGCGCCAGTTCCTCGCCCTGCCTCTGGAGCAGCGCATCGCCGTCGCCAGACAATATCGCCAGGAGAGCCGCGAGCGCAGCCGCCATAAAAGCGAAGAGATCATGGACGTCAATCAGGACGCCGTCATGGAAATTCTGCGCCGACACCAGGTCTATCAGTTGATACACGGCCATACCCATCGACCGGCCGTGCATGATTTCACCCTCGACCACCATGCGGTACGGCGTATCGTGTTGGGCGATTGGTACGAACAGGCCAGTATCTTGAAATGCGCCAGGGGCGACTGCCGCTTGGAATCCGTCGCCAAGCAGTCATAACGAGCAAAGCAGATGGCGACGAATCCGACCTTTACGTCTAGTGGGCCACGGGGATGTCCAGACGCTGGCCGGGCCGCAGTACGGAATGACGGGTCAATTGATTGGTGACGAGCAGTTGCTTGACGGGGATACCATAGTTGGATGCGATCTGCCAGGCGCTGTCCCCCTTGCGCACCACATGCACGATGACGTCCCGTCCGGCAGTGTTCACAACGGGTTCCACCGCCTCCCGCACCCGCAGCTTTTGACCGACCCGGATCAAATCATGCCCCGGCGCCATATCGTTGAGGGCCCGTAGGGTCTTGACGCTGAGGTCATAGCGGTCCGCGATGGTGGACAGGCTCTCATTGCGGTGCACGATGTGATAGATGTTCACGGGCGAGCTTGCCGCCGGGTCTTCATCACCGCCTTGCGACTGCGCGATTGCCGCCACCTGTTTGTCGGATAATTGGCTCAAGGTCCCTGCGGGAAGCCATACCTCCGTCCCCGCGGGGATAGCGACATAGTTGCGGATGGCACGCCACCGCCACGAGGGATTCAAGGCCGCCAGCTTGCGTTGCTTGATGCCGTAATAGCGGGCGATCTGGCGCGAGCGCAACGGTCTGTCCAAAACTACACTGTCCAGAGCCAGGGGCTGTTGCATGTCCACACCCTTGGGGAAATAGAGTCCGCGATTGCGCGCGATGTCGCGTGCGGCGAGAAATTCGGCATAGAAATTCCGCGACGCGAAACCGAACGTCCTGGAATTGTATTCTTCGACAATGCGACTGAAATCCTCGCCGTATTCATCCTTGGCGCGCATCATGCCGCGGATGCCGTGGTTGTACGAGGTGATGGCCAAGGGCCAACTGCCCAGCAACTCATAGGCCTGACGCAGATACTGGGCGGCGCCCCGCGCCGCGGCAATAGGATCCATGCGCTGATCCACCGCACGGTTGATTTTCATAAACAGGCGTCCGGCCGAGCGGGTGAATTGCCACATCCCTGCGGCACCTACGGAAGAACGGGCGCGATTCTGAAAGGATGACTCCACGTGGGGCAGATACGCCAAGTCCCCGGGCACGCCTTCCTCGCGAAATACCTCGCGGAAGGCACGGTCATAGCGACCGCTCATTTCCAATCCCCGGCGAAACCGCTCCCGCAGTCCCCGCTGACTGCGCAGCCGTTTGGCCGCGCCAGCCAGGGCATCACGGCCCGCCGCATCGATGATATGTTGCCTCAACGCGCGATCGTCCGCCGACAGCGACGCTGGGTCCTTTGCGGCGGCCGCCACGCGCCGCAATCTGCGCTGGAAGATCTTGGTAAGCCGTTCAATCCGCTTGCGCTGCGCCCGGGTGAACGATTCCTTTGCGTCGCCTTTGAGGTCGATGACCCGGTAAATCAAAGCCGGATAGTCGGTATCGTGCAACACCACCTGATTCAAGTGCCACCGGGCGAAGACCTTGCGCCAAAAGGCCACATTGTCTTCCAGCGCGATCGGCACGGGAAACACGTCGGGATGGATTTCCAAGGCGCTGTTATGGGGCATGGGATCGGGATCGATGGACGCCTGGGTCTGATCCATCCACACGGGTGCGGACACGGCCACACAGCCTGCGACCAAAAATCTCAAGCTATTGTTTTTTATAAATTCTTTTGCCGAGCCCAGTCGCATATGATCGCCCTTACGCCCTGCTGATTTCAAAAACAATAATGACAGTGCGCCCTGTCATATCAAAGCACATTGTCATCCTATCGTTAACCATATCGGCCGATTTCCGGACTTCATAAGCCTGGGATCAGGAAGGTTAAGGCCGGTTCGACCCGAGGCCGGCGGCCGTCACGCCCCTCATTGGTCCGCGCCGAGTGCCCGGGCACGCCGCTGGCTGGCTTGCGCCTCGGCCTTAAAGCGCGAGGGATCGTAATCGGCGGCAAGCCATCCCTGCAGATGGCTGGTAATCAACTCAACCAGGGCCGCTATATGATCGACGCGCTCATTCAGAGCCGGAATATACCGCAGGCTCTTGCCACCCGCCGTAAGAAACGTCTCCTTGTTCTGCATGGCGATCTCCTCGAGGGTTTCCAGGCAATCCGCCGCGAAGCCGGGGCAGACCACGTCCACTTGTTTTACGCCGTCACGCGCCCATTGACGCAAGGTCTTGTCGGTATAGGGCTGCAACCACTCGGCGCGGCCGAAGCGCGACTGAAAGGCCACCTGCCACCGGTCGTGCGGCAATCCCAGTCTTTCCGCCACCAGGCGCGCAGTCTTCTGACATTGGCAATAGTAGGGATCGCCGGCACGCAAAGTGCGCTTGGGCATACCATGAAAGGAAAACAGTAAACGTTCGGGCTCGCCATGCTGCACCCAACTCTCGCGAATACTGTTGACCAGGGCGCCGAGATAGGCCCCGTCATCGTGATAGTGGGTGATAAAGCGCAGCTCCGGCACCCAGCGCCAGGACTTGAGTTCGTCGCTCACCGCATCGAATACCGTCGCCGTGGTGGCGGCTGAATATTGAGGATATAAAGGCAACACCAAAATCCGCCGGGCCCCAGCCTCGCGCAGTTGAGCCAGTCCGGTTTTGACGGAAGGCTTGCCGTAGCGCATGGCCAGGGCCACCTGCACCCGGTCGCCGTAACGGGCGGCGAGGGCGTCCTGAACGGCGCGGGCCTGGCGCCGTGAAATGGTCAGCAGCGGCGAACCGTCCTCGGTCCAGACGCGCTGGTAGGCGTGCGCCGAACGGCGCGGACGGAATCTCAGTACCATGCCGTGCAATATCAACCACCAGACCGGACGGGGAATCTCCACGACGCGGGGATCCCTGAGAAACTCTGCCAGATAACGCCGCACCGCATCGGTGGTCGGCGCATCGGGAGAGCCCAGATTGACCAAGAGCACGCCCAGACACCCGACCGAATCATGCCGGTAATCTTGTTCGCCGCTGTATCTGCTCATGATCCTCTGTCTCGCGCCTACGTTTGGCGGGCAGTATACCGGAGCGGCGGCGCCAGGTCAGTGGCCGGTCTTCGCTAGTAGAGTCGCAGGGGCGCCACTCGTCCGGCAAGACGGAATTGCCGGTAATCATCGAGGATCATCTCATGATCGAAGGCCAGCGGATGCGGGGGGCTATTCAAATCAAACAGTGCAACTCGTTTGGCGTCATCCCGCGCCAGCGGCTCGCCCCGCGCTTCGGCGACATATACCGCACTCACCGTATGCCTGCGCGGATCCCGCTGCGGCGCGGAATAGCATCCCAGCAAGGTCGTCAGCACCACCTGCAGAGACGTCTCTTCCAGGGCCTCGCGCAGCGCCGCCCGTTCCAGACATTCGCCCACATCCACGAATCCGCCGGGCAGCGCCCAGCCGAAGGGCGGATTCCGGCGTTCAATTAGTACGATGGGCCGTCCGGGACGATCCGCCATCTCAATGATGATATCCGCCGCCAACAACGGCGTGACCGGTGCCGCCATAGCCCTCACCTCCAACTGCGCAACTCCACCAGGATAACCCGGCTACCGCCAGGCGCAAATCCGCCAAGACACTGTCAAGCGCATCACGGGAAAACGCGGGCTAAGCATCATAGCGGCACGCCGCTCCAGACCGTTTGCCAAGATTTGCCCGAGCGAAGGCCGGCACGGCCGCCGTATTTGAAGTTCCGATTTCTGGAATAGTATGGCGCGGTTGTGTTCGGCGAGGAAAGGTGGTGGCCGCGACCGGCCACCGCCGTCCTGTCCTTAGCGCTGCGAACGCCCCTATCCTTCCAGTGCCTCAGTGGGTGTGGCTAACGACTCAGCAGCAGCAACATCTCGTTCAAGCGGCGTACGAAAGTGGCGGGGTCATCCAGTTGACCGCCCTCCGCCAACAGCGACTGGTCGAATATAATGCTGGCCCAGTCATTGAAACGTTGTTCATCCTGCTCGTCGTTGAGGCGCTTTACCAAATTATGGCCGGTATTGACCTCGAGGATCGGCACCACTGTGGGAATATCGTGACCGGCGGCCTTGAGAAGATTGCGCAGGCTGGTACCCATGTCCTGTTCTTCCACCACCAGACAGGCCGGAGACTGGGTGAGGCGATGGCTGACGCGCACTTCTTTGACGCGCTCGCCCAGGGCGTTCTTTAGCCTTTCCAGCAGGCCCTTGTATTCTTCCGCCGCCTTTTTGATTTCCGCGGCGCTGTCCTCATCCTCGAGCTTGCCGAGATCCAAAGCCCCCTTTGCCACCGATTGCAGGGTCTTGCCGCCGTACTCCGGCAGGTTGCTCACCAGCCATTCGTCCACACGGTCCGCCAGCAGCAGGACCTCGATGCCTTGTTTGCGGAATACCTCCAAATGCGGGCTGTGTCGGACGGCGGCGAAGGTCTCGCCGGTAATATAGTAAATCTTGTCCTGGCCCTCCTTCATCCGCCCGACATAATCCTCCAGGGAAACGACTTGTTGCTCGCCGTCGTTGTGAGTCGAGGAGAAGCGCAGCAGGGCGGCGATGCGCTCGCGATTGGCGAAATCCTCGGCCGGCCCTTCCTTGAGTACCCGTCCGAATTCCCCCCAGAACTTGCCGTACTTTTCAGGATCGTTCTTTGCCATGTCCTCCAGCAGCCCCAGGATCTTTTTGACGGAGGCCGCGCGGATCGTCTCCACGGCACGGTTGTGCTGCAGGATCTCGCGCGACACGTTGAGGGGCAGGTCGTCCGAATCCACCACGCCGCGCACGAAACGCAAGTAGCTGGGCAGTAATTGTTCCGCGGCGTCCATGATGAATACCCGGCGCACATAGAGTTTGATGCCATGACGCTGCTGGCGGTCCCATAAATCGAAAGGCGCCCGCTGCGGGATGTAGAACAAGGAGGTATAGGACTGCCGGCCTTCCACCTGGCTGTGGATATGCGCGAGCGGCTCTTCGAAGTCATGGCCGACATGCTTGTAAAACTCATTGTAGTCCTGATCGGTGATGTCCTTCTTGGGCCGCGCCCACAAGGCCGAGGCGCGATTGACGGTTTCATCCCCATCCTCACCGTCCTTCTTCATGACGATAGGCAAGGCGATATGGTCTGAATATTTGCGAATGATATTGCGCAAGCGGAAGCCGTCGAGAAATTCATCCTCGCCCTCGCGCAGATGCAGGGTCACCACGGTGCCCCGTTCCGGCTTGTCCACGGTCTCGACGCCATAGCTGCCCTCGCCGTCCGATTCCCAGCGCACCCCGTGCTCCGCACCCAAGCCGGCGCGGCGGGTGGTCACGGTAATCCGGTCTGCAACAACGAAGCCCGAATAAAAACCCACGCCGAACTGACCGATCAGCTTGGCGTCCTCGGCCTGCTCGCCGCTCAGGGATTCCAGAAATTGACGGGTGCCCGATTTGGCGATGGTTCCCAGATTTTCCATGACCTCGCCACGGCTCATGCCGATACCGTTATCGCTCACGGTGACGGTACGCTGGTCCTTATCGAAGGCCACGCGGATGCACAGCTCGGCGTCGTTTTCGTATAATCCGTCATCGCCGAGCGCTTCGAAGCGCAGCTTGTCGCAGGCGTCCGAGGCGTTGGAAATCAGCTCGCGGAGAAATATCTCCTTGTTGGAATACAAAGAGTGGATCATCAACTTCAAGAGCTGCCGGACCTCCGTCTGGAAATCCAGGGTCTCTTTGTGTGCGGCGACCGTCATAATAAAAGACTCCCCCTAGGTTGTTGGCCGAATATTGTCTCTCTAATGAATGGATAAACCCCGTCATGGGGGTCAATTCGGCGGTTTTCAAGGCTCCCCACCCGGGCGGTCGGCCCGATGACCGGACCTACCCCCTTCACCATCCCCACGCCATAGGTTAGATTAGTGACCATGAAAACACGCACCATAGCCTCCAAGCCCTTCGCGGACCAGCGTCCGGGCACATCGGGATTGCGCAAGAAAGTTTCGCTCTTTCAGCAACCCCACTATCTGGAGAATTTCGTTCAAGCGATCTTCGATTCGCTGACAGGCTACCAGGGCCAAACCCTGGTACTGGGCGGCGACGGACGATTTTACAACCACCATGCCGTCCAAATCATCTTGAAAATAGCCGCTGCCAATGGTTTTGGTCGGGTATTGGTCGGACAGCACGGTATCCTCTCCACGCCCGCGGCCTCCTGCGTTATCCGCAAACATGGCGCCTTTGGCGGCATCATCCTCTCCGCCAGCCACAACCCCGGCGGGCCGCAGGGCGACTTCGGCATCAAATACAATACGGGCAACGGCGGACCCGCGCCGGAAAAGATCACCGAAGCCATCTACCAACGCAGCCGCGAGATCCGCTCCTACCACATCGTCGACTCGGACGATGTGCCCTTGGACAGCCTCGGCACCCACCAGCTTGAAGAGATGCGGGTGGACGTCATCGACTCCGTGGCGGATTACGCGCGCCTCATGGAGGATCTCTTTGACTTCGATCAAATCCACGGCTTGTTCAACTCCGGATTGTTTACCATGCGCTTCGATGCCATGCACGCGGTAACCGGTCCTTATGCCCATTTCATTCTGGAAGAGCGCCTGGGTGCGCCGCCGAACACGGTCATGAACGGCACCCCGCTTGAGGATTTCGGCGGGGGCCATCCGGACCCCAATCTCACCTATGCCACCGATCTGGTGGCCGCCATGAACGGCGGCTTGCGTTCCCCGGACTTCGGCGCCGCCTCCGACGGCGACGGCGACCGCAACATGATACTGGGACGCAATTGCTTCGTAACCCCCAGCGACAGCCTGGCGATCTTGACCGATCACGCCATGCGCGTGCCGGGTTATGCCAGCGGCCTGGCGGGCGTCGCCCGCTCCATGCCCACCAGCGCCGCGGTGGACCACGTGGCGGAAAGATTGGGCATCCCCTGTTATGAGACCCCGACCGGCTGGAAATTCTTCGGCAATCTTCTGGATGCCGGCGCCGTCACTTTGTGCGGCGAGGAAAGCTTCGGAACCGGCTCCAATCACGTGCGCGAAAAGGACGGCCTGTGGGCCGTACTGTTCTGGCTCAATATCCTGGCGATACGCCGCCAACCCGTGGAAGAGATCCTGCGCGAGCACTGGGCGCGTTACGGCCGCAATTTCTATACCCGCCATGATTACGAGGGCGTCGATAGTAACCGGGCCCAAGAACTCATACACGATTTACGCGCCAGACTTGCAGGATTACAGGGCAAGGGTTTTGACGTCTATCGCGTCATGCAGGCCGACGATTACAGTTACAGCGATCCGGTGGACCACAGCGTGAGTACCGGGCAGGGGTTGCGCATCCTGTTCGAAAACGGCAGCCGCATCGTTTACCGGCTGTCCGGCACCGGCACGGAGGGTGCAACTCTGCGCGTGTACATCGAGGCTTACGAGCGCGACGCATCACGACATCATGAAGAGACACAGCAATATCTGGCACCGCTGATCCAGATCGCCGACCGGATCGCCGCCATCGGCGAGCGCACCGGCCGCAGTGCACCAACGGTGATCACCTAAACAGGCCGAAACCGGCGGTCGCCAGCTTTCAGTTCCGGAGGGAATATGACTTGTATTCGCCGTTTCGCTGAATTAGGCATGCAGGATGTCCCGATGGTCGGGGGTAAGAACGCCTCCTTGGGCGAGATGTATCGAGCCCTTGCCGCACAACAGGTGAAGGTGCCCAACGGCTTTGCCACCACCGCCGACGCCTATCGCTACTATCTCCGCCATAATCAATTGGACCAGCGCATCGAAGCCGTTCTCGCCGATCTCGACAGCCGTGACGTCAAGGCGCTGGCGGTCACCGGCGCCAAGATCCGCCAATGGATCATGCGCGGGGAAATGCCCGACGACCTTGCTACACAGATCCGTGCGGCCTATAAAGAACTCGCTGGCGAATACGGGCCCAGCCCGGATGTGGCGGTCCGCTCCTCCGCCACCGCCGAGGACCTGCCCACCGCCTCTTTCGCCGGCCAGCAGGAGACCTATCTCAATATCCGCGGCACGGATAATTTGCTGATGGCCTGCAAACGGGTCTTCGCTTCGCTCTTCACCAACCGCGCCATTTCCTATCGCATCGACAAGGGGTTCGCGCATATGGACATTGCCTTGTCCGTCGGCGTGCAGAAAATGGTGCGGTCCGACAAGGGCGCCTCGGGTGTAATGTTTACCCTCGACACCGAGACCGGATTCCGCGACGTGGTATTCATCAACGCCGCCTACGGCCTGGGGGAGAATGTCGTGCAAGGCACCGTGAATCCGGACGAATTTTACGTCTTCAAGACCACCCTGGCCCGGGGCTTCCGCCCCGTCCTCAAACGCCAGTTGGGCAGCAAGGAACGCAAATTGGTGTACGCCGCCGACGCCATGGCCGGGGTGTCCACGCGTAATATCCCCGTAAAACGCGAGGATCGGGAACGCTTTGCCATCAACGACGATGAGGTGCTGCAATTGGCCCGCTACGCGGCGGCCATCGAAAACCATTATTCTCAGCAGGCCGGCCACCCCATGCCCATGGACATCGAATGGGCCAAGGACGGTGAAAGCGGCGAGCTGTTCATTCTCCAGGCGCGTCCCGAGACCGTTCACGCCGCGACAACGGCGGCCCTGGAGACCTATCGTCTGCAACAACGCGGCACCGTGCTGGCCGAAGGCAAGAGCGTCGGGCAGAAGATCGCCGCGGGCCGGGCACGGGTGATCCTCGAGGCCGAACACATGTCGGAATTGCAGCCGGGGGAAGTTTTGGTCACCGACATCACCGATCCCGATTGGGAGCCGGTGATGAAGATCGCCGCCGCCATCGTCACCAACCGTGGCGGGCGCACCTGCCATGCCGCCATTGTCGCCCGTGAGCTCGGCATCCCGGCGGTGGTAGGCTGTAATGATGCCACCCACAGCGTCACTGACGGTACCGATGTCACGGTATCGTGTGCGGAAGGCGATGCCGGCTATGTCTACGAGGGCCGTCTGCCCTTTGCCATGGAGAAACTGGATACCAGTAACCTCCCGCGGCCGCACACCCATATCATGATCAACGTCGGGAACCCCCAGGTCGCCTACGAGGTCTGCCAGCTGCCCAATGACGGGGTAGGGTTGGCGCGCCTCGAATTCATCATCAACAACTCTATTCGTATCCATCCCCGCGCGCTTCTGGAATACGGCTCTCTCGACGACGCAACACGCGCACAGGTCGATGCACTGATCGCGGGTTATCCTGACCCGCGCAGCTTCTACATCAATCGCCTCGCCGAGGGAGTAGGGACCATCGCCGCCGCCTTCTACCCCCGCCCGGTCATCGTGCGCATGAGCGATTTCAAGTCTAACGAATATGCGGCATTGATCGGCGGCGAAAAGTATGAACCCCAAGAAGAGAACCCCATGATCGGTTTCCGCGGGGCCTCGCGCTATCCCAGCGAGCAGTTCGCCGCCTGTTTTGCCATGGAATGTGCGGCGATGCGCCAGGTACGGGAAGGCATGGGACTGGACAATGTGGCGCTCATGATCCCCTTCGTGCGCAGCGTCGAAGAAGCGCAACGCGTGCTGGACCTCATGCAAGAGCAAGGACTACGGCGCGGCGCGCAGGACCTGAAGATCCATATGATGTGTGAAATCCCCGCCAATGCCCTGCTTGCCGATGAGTTTCTCGAGCACTTCGATGGATTTTCCATCGGCTCGAATGACCTGACTCAACTCACTCTGGGTGTCGACCGCGATTCCGGACTGGTCACCAGCTTCGATGAAAGGAACGGTGCCGTCTTGAAGCTGATGGATATGGCCATCACCGCCTGCCGCCAGCACGGCAAATACATCGGGATTTGCGGCCAGGCACCTTCCGATTATCCCGATATCACCCGCTGGCTCGTCGAAAAGGGTATTGAATCCATCTCCCTCAACGCCGACAGTGTCCTGAACATGACGCGTCTCGTCCTCGAACTAGAAACGGCCCAGAATCGCACACATTGACGAATCTCCGGCAGCGTACCGGTCACCGCGGCGATGCCCGTAAAAAAATCGCGGGCCAAAAGGCCCGCGATATCGTTGCTGATTACCCTTGGTTTATCACAGCGCCATGAAGGCCCATTGCAGGCCATAGACGGTGTAGCTCTTCACGCCGGACTGCACTGGCTCAAACCGATTGATTTCCAATTTAACTGCGTTGGTATCGCTGATGTCGTACCGCAGATCTAAGACGTGGCGACTTCCTTCAGGTGTACCAAGGTACTGGAAATATGGGTCATTGGCCGAGTAATCCACGTCCTCAAAGCGATAGTAGGGTGCAAACTTATCGGTAACGTGAAATCCCACCTGCGCGTACCAGGCCGCGGCCTTGTTGGTCCCGGTGTTCCCCACGTGATCCTTATTCCTGATGTCATAGGCTTCAGCGGTAAAATCGAAACGACCGGCATAACGGGCATAAGCGCCCCACGTGTCCATCGTAACCAAACTGCTATTAACGGCCGGCCCATTACCGGATTCCGAGAACGGATCATGCAACGCAAACACGCCGAACTGTGCGGGCATCTTAGACATTTTGTATCCCAATTTGGCGACATACATTTTCTTATCTTGAGTGTCGACGACATTATGGACATCGATTTCGGACCCGGAGTATCCAGGCGTACCGAAACCGGAAGTATTGATAGAGGAACCGTTGCCTATCCCCACCATATATTGCAGTCCTGCGCCACCACCCGTAGATATCTTGCCATCCGCCATAATGCCGATGATATGGGTCGGGAAGATCGCGCCGCTGCCGTCTTCGAAATCGAGAAAGGTAGGACGCGTTATCGTAGGCTGAATCAAGGCGCCGTGGTGGTAAGCGGTATTCCAGTAACCGATCGGGGTATGGAAGCGACCCCACGACACTGAAAAATTCTGAGTCAACTGACGCGTAATGTTCAAGCGCTCGACATCCAAGCCGTAGACGTTGTCCTCACCAGCTTCGAAGACCAACTCCAGGAACACCTTCGTCGCGGGATCGATTTTCTGCGTTCCATAAAGGTCCAATTGACCTTGGGAAAAGCTGTTCGCCGTGCCCTTTTCCGTGCTGTTGTACCATTGGACGTCTCCAAACAGGCCAAGATCAAAAGCCTGTGCCGCGGGAATACTCGAGAGCATCGCCAAGCCAAATAATGCGAGGGATTTCTTGCTGCTGATCATCTTCTTACTCTCCTTAATTGATTTCTGGCCCTGATTTCTCATTATTTTGCCTCGTACAAGATCTTGACGGATCTATCCGCGGAGTCATCGCTGACGTAACCAATTGCGCCCGGGGTCCCGGCAACGCGAGCCTTAACGGTGTTGTCGCCGGCATATTCTTTAGGTGGAACACCTTCACCGGTAAAAACGAGCTTGGCCCAATAGGCCTTTAACTGACTGGGGGTCTTTCCCACCACCTTGTTGTAGAATTGGTCCTTGGCGAGATCGCCGTCCCTATGCTCGATAACCGTGATGGGTGTACCGTCCGCCCACGTAGTCATCTTCCCCAAAAAGATATTCGCTGCCTGTGCCTTGGTGATCGAATTGACGCCCAAACCGCGATTGCCGATTACCACGACACCCGCCGATGCGGTTTGCAGGCCAAAAAATAGCAGGGCAATAGCGAGAACGGCCATGCATTTTGGTTTACACAATAAATTTCCCATCTCTGGTCCCCTTTTCCTTTGCCGATCGTTTTACTGCATCTACACATTACTTGTGGATGGCGGCAAGCCGCATCCATTCCCTGATGAAATTACCGTTCGCGCCGCTCTATAAACGGGAATAGCAAGACAATTCCTTTCTGCTTTAATATCGCATCCTTTCTTATTTGTTTACGAAAACACCCAATGCTCCAAATAATTCATCCAACTTTAGCCAATTTCATTAAACCTTGAATTGACCGACCAGGCTCTGCAGCCGCATCGCGAGCCCCGCCAGTTCTTCGCTTGCAGAGGAAGTCTGCACGGCGCCTTCCGCCGTCTCTTGCGCAATGGTATTGATGTTGGTGATGTTCCGGTTGATCTCTTCGGCCACGCTGCTTTGTTGGGCTGCGGTCAACGCGATTTCAGTATTCATTTTGTTGATGCCGGATACTTTGTTAGTGATGATTTCCAATGCGGACCCGGCCTGGCCGGCCTGGCCGGCGCTTTCTTGCGCCTTTTCACGCCCTGATTGCATCACTTGTACCGCATCACGCGCCTCGCCTTGCAGGCGTTCGATAATCTCCCGGATTTCATTGGTCGACTGCGAAGAGCGCTGTGCAAGCACACGCACTTCGTCCGCAACGACTGCAAACCCTCTACCTTGCTCGCCGGCACGCGCCGCCTCGATGGCGGCGTTCAACGCCAGCAAATTGGTCTGATCGGCGATATCTCTGATTACATCAAGGACCTTGCCGATGTTGGTGCTTTCCTGCTCAAGCTTGTGGATCGCGTGAGAAGTTTTTTCCACCTCGGAAACCAAGGCATCGATGGTATTGATGGTTGCGGAGACTACGCCTTTCCCGCCGCTCGACTCCTGATCAGCATGCTGTGCCGCCTGTGCCGCTTCCGACGCGTACTGCGCCATGCTTTCTATGGTCGTGGTCATCTCGTTGGTGGCACTGGCCAGCTGCTCGGTCTCCTGCTGTTGATGCTCCGCGCCCTCTTTGGCCTGATTGACGATATTCGACATTTCCTCGGCAGCGGCCGCCAGGTGCGACGTGGAATTCACCACCTCGCCGATGATGCCGCGCAGACGTTCCACAAAGGTATTGAACCAGCGGGCCAGTTCACCCACCTCGTCCTTGCCTTTGCTCTTGAGTTGAATGGTCAAATCGGCATCGGCGCTGGCGATATTCTGAAGCGATTTCACCACATCGTTGATATCAGAGGTCACCATCCTCGCCACCCAGAAGGCGATCCCCAACAACACGACCATGACTACGATGCCCATTAGCATACCGACGCTCAATACCCTGTCGTTGCGTACATTGACCTCCTTCACCGCGTCGATGAAATCCTTGCGGCTTTCGTCTCGGCTTTTCTTCAACGCTTGTTCCAGCACCTGTAATGCATCCTTGCTCTTCTTCATACTGACTTGGGCCTGGCCCATATCGGCCGTGCCGGCTATCATCGCCCTGGTCAGAGGGATCACCGTCCCGATATAAGTAGAATATGCCTGCTCAATCGCCGCTATCTCTCCCTGCCTTGCGACGTCAGCCCCGGCCTCTATCTTCTTGAGCTCCGCTACGTTGTCTTTGATATCATTGGCAAGCTTTTCGGCGTCGTCGACCATGGTGGGCTCGCCGGTGGTCGCCGCGAACACCAGGTCTTGCTTGACCTTGTCGAGCAAACTGATATTTTGACTGGCCAGTTCCAGTGAGGGGAGATGACTGTGCTCCACTTCGCTCAAGATCCCCGCATTGATCGTCTCTGCGCTATAGTTGACCGCCAGATAGATGGCAAAACCGACCACCCCGATGACACCGGGCAGGAGTATCTTATATTTAAGGGATATATCTCTTAACGAAATCATTCTTGCTCACCCTCACAGCTACGGCCAGTTAGCTTCATCCTAGAACTCATAATAATTTCCGCTTGCCACTACTATCGACGCGAAGTTGCCGAGCTTTAGCGACAAATCCGGGCAAGTCCAACGAACCGCCCTTGCCTATGAGCAATTAACGGTAGCCATTTATCCTTCTGAAGAAGCAACAACATATAAGAATCTTCTAATTGACCTGGAAGGCAATCCGCTTCTTTGTCCAAGGGGGTAGAGGGAACTGGAGACAGGTGCAGTTGCCGCGCCGCTGATCTTGTCACTATCTCAAACGCTTTATAGGCGCGACGAAATGGGGGTATGGCCATTTACAGGCAGGATTAGGCGGCTTTGTCGTTCTCTACCGCGGGCGATGCCCGACAGGCCCCGAAGCATTCCGATCCCACAACATGCCCGTTTCATGCCAGGATGTTGATGGGCTGCGGAATACCAAGGCATGGTCTAGGATCCCTCGCTCCGTCGAGCGCCAAGATCCGACTTCTTGTTCTTCAACGGCGATATCCCTCCGGACACCAGCAGCATGGATGCCGGCGTCGGCTCGGATCTGGTACAGATGTATATACCGTACGCCTTCCGGCGCGGCACGCCGGTCGATCTGATGGCGATCGGCACCTAGGTGGTACCGGTTCCCGGCAATCATGCAATACAATGCAAGTCCTGCGGAAGAAAGCCCTGCCGGTCGACGAAAACGCCTGGCGCGCCAACATGGGCGACCTAATCCCGCACAATCGCCGCATGCTGAATATGTTCGGCCACGCCCCGGGCTTTGAGAACGTTTCCAATAACGGCCCTGTAGACGGCTTGACCCTGGATCAAAGCTAACCGTCATTCAGCCTCAATTGCGACGGCTCCCGTTTTGTCGTCAGCAACACCGAACCTGCCGGTAACGACATCATAGTCCGGTCAACTGGCTGAGCGAGAATTTTGCCGCCGCTAAATCCCGCGGCCTTCAACGTATCTGTGTATTCGACCGCAAGCCGGCCAGGATGCCGTCTGCTGCGTGATCGATCAATATGGCGCCACCGACTTTTGCGGCCATGAGCACAATTGCCACGTGTCTCGACCGTGGAAGGACAACGGCGGCAAGGCGTGGCAGGTGCCGCTGCGTTCCGGCGGATCACCCTTCGAAGCGCCAGCATGCGACGCCACCGTCAAGCCCAAGACCGATCGCGACTATGCGCGGGCGACGGCAGGGATACACCGCAGAGGAAAGGTTGAGACCACCATCTATGGCTTCAATGCCCAATATGGTCCGATTCTGGTTTTGCAGACCGACACGTCAGGTATTGGTCGACCAAGTTCGTCAATCGTTACATATATCAATAGAGCAAACTATTCGCGCGCCATCGTTGTCTTGCCGACATGGATAATGTGGCGGCTTTCTCTCCCCGACGAGAAGCGTCACAGGCTCGGATCCCGGAGCCAATTGAAAAATTGCGCCGCATTCGTCTTTGATCCGTTCACTGAGGTGGCACAACATTGGCGGGCTCGATATTCCTCGACCGGCCTCTAAAATGCAATAATTCATTTTCCAGGTTCGTATCGCAATATTACCCGACGTGATTCACTATATCCTGCTTGATGTCGTCTGCAACGCGGGCGGCGGCGCGCGATACTTCATCGCACATTGCCTCAGCGATTGCGACTGCGGGCCCCGCTTCGATGCCGTATATGATCACTTCCCTCGGCCGGTGTCCCAGGGTATCGGCCAATGCGAGCATGGCCGGAAAATCCACTCCGTGACTCGATAAGAATCGAGCCTCCAACAGGCGGGAGTGTGCGTCTGCCAATCGATAGATGGTTCCGGCCGCGCCGCAAAAACGCACGGCATCCACCACAACGGCAACATCCGTGCTGACAAATAAATTCATCAACTCGCTGGCAGGAGAACGGCAAGCCGTCGCCACAACCTGTCCGCCGTACGCCGTGACGCACCCGGAGGCATCAAGTCGTTCCACGACATACCAGCCAGCCCGATCATCAGCGTAGGGAGAGCCGATACCGATGACGGTCAAACGGGGCATGCTCGGCATTCAACGCCGCGTTAAGCGTAAATCGAGAAAATGCGTGGCACAGGAGATACACGGGTCATAATTCCGTATCACCCGTTCGCAGTCAAAGCGCAATCTATCTTGCGGCAGGTCCAGCCCAACCGCCGACAAGGCCTGGTGGAGATTTTCTTCGATGCGCGCCTGATTCTGACTGGTGGGGGGAACGATGCGGGCACTGACGACCTCGCCCCGATCGTTCAATCGGTAACGATGCCATAGCAGGCCGCGGGGGGCTTCGGTGCAGCCATAGCCCACGCCAGCGGCGACGGCTACCTGCGCCACACCGGGCGAATCGGGGCGGCGATAATCATCGAGGAGCCGTAGCGCCTCCCACACGGCAAAATAGACCTCAACGGAGCGCGCCACGATACTGTGAAACATGTTGGCACTAGGCCAGCGGATGCCGGTTTCATCCAGCAACGCTTGAATGTCGCCGGGAAAGCGGTCCCGGTTGAGGTTCACCCGCGCCAAGGGGCCCACCAGATAGGGTTTGTCGTCCAGCAGGCAATGCAGCGCCGTGGAATGGGGGATCTGGTGTTCTCTGAAATGATTCTCGAATTCGGCGATGTCTATATCCAGGCCCCGGTCGGAAACAATGCGCCCTTCATTCATGGGGTATTCCGCCGGGTGGCGCAATGCCACCGAGGTGAATTCGTGCGCCACATGGGGAAAGTCAAATCCCGCGGTCCAGCGCACCAGCTCTGCGGCATCGACCAGGGCGCCGCGCAGCCTGTCGCGCAGTGCCGTCACGGTTTCCAGGGCGGGGGCATGATGAAAACCTCCCACCTCGGCTCCGATGGGATGCACCGAGCGCGCGCCGAATAATTTTATAAGTTCATTACCCAAGGCTTGCAGACGCAGGCCGCGCCTCGCCTGGTCGGGATGGACCTTGGCCATCTCGGCGATATTGTCGAAACCGAGAAAATCCGGGGCCGCCAACAGATGGATATGCAGGCTGTGGCTTTCCAGCCATTCGCCGCAATAAAACACACGGCGCATGGCGCGCACCCATGGACCGGGATCTATCCCCAAGATGGCTTCGATAGCATGCACCGCGCTCATCTGGTAGGCCACCGGACATATGCCGCAGATGCGCGCGACCATGTCCGGTACCTCGGTGTACTCCCGCCCTTCCAGTAATTTCTCGAACAGACGCGGCGGTTCGTAGATGCGCAGCTTAAGGTCGACGATGCGTCCGGCCTCAATCAAGACCTCCAGGGCGCCTTCGCCTTCTACCCGGGCCAGGGCGGGAACAGTGATGGCGATACGCCGCTCTTCGCTCACGGCTTGCCCCGCGCCTGTTGCGCGGCCTGCACGAAGACGGGTGCCGCCGCATTGACGGTAAGAAAGCGCCGGGCGACGGCCTCCGGTAACAAACCCAGTCCCGCGAAACGCCTGGACAACGAGCGGGTATTGACATTTTCCGCGGGGCCGTAACACGCATAGCAGTCTCGGCCGAAACTGGGACACAAGGCGCCGCAACCGGTCTGTGTCACCGGGCCCATACACGGCATGCCCTTGGCAACCAATACGCAGACATTGCCGGCGCGTTTACATTCCAGACAAACACTGTCACGACTCACAACCGGCACGACGCCGAACAACAGGGCCCGCACCGCGGCC
This sequence comes from Gammaproteobacteria bacterium, assembly GCA_037381915.1. Taxonomy (GTDB): domain Bacteria; phylum Pseudomonadota; class Gammaproteobacteria; order DRLM01; family DRLM01; genus JARRQJ01. The sequence goes on from JARRQJ010000008.1 coordinate 96,336, forward strand.
AACACCTGACGCGTATTCACCGGACAACCCCATAATTCAAGATCCACTTTCACGTGGTCGGCGATGGGCGTGGAGGTCGCCAAGGCATCGATATACTGCGGTGAAGCGTAGACCGCGTCGATCCAGGCCTGACCGTCGGCGAGATTGCGCAGCGCCTGGATGCCCCCTGCAGCCGCGCAGGCGCCGATGGTGATCAGATATCTGCTGTTATCCCGTATGCACTTGATGCGCTCAAGATCCTCCGGCGTGGCGATGCTGCCTTCGACAAAGGCGATATCCACCCGCGCCTCGGGCGCCACCGGCCCCGCCTCGACGAAATGCACGATGTCCACCAGCTCGCTCAAGGCGATCAGCGCCTCGCCGGCGTTGAGAAAGGCCAACTGGCAGCCGTCGCAGCTGGAAAACTTATGCACCGCCAGCCGCGGCCTCCCGTTCTGGATTGCAGCCTTGTCCGTGTTCGATCCCATCAGAACCCCTTCACGCCAAACAGCTCCTTCACTTCCGGATAAGAGAACACCGGCCCGTCTTTACACACGAATCTGCCGCCGTACTGGCAATGGCCGCAATGCCCGACGGCGCACTGCATGTTGCGCTCCATGCTGAGATAGATTTCCGCCTCATCCATGCCCCGTTGCGTGAGCTGCTTCACCGCGGCGCGCATCATACCCTCGGGACCGCACATCATCGCCATGGTGCGGGCGGTGTCGAGGTGAATACTGTCAAACAGGTCCGTGACCAGGCCCACGTGCCACGGCCATAACGCCGCGCCCTGGTCCGCGGCGATGAGCACCTCGGTATCGGCCTGTTGCGCCCATTGCTCGTAACGGTCGCGCCACAACAGATCATCCGCGTGTTTCACACCCTGCATGATGACCAGGCGCCCATAACGCTCGCGGCGCTTCAAGACATAATTGATCACCGACACCGTCGGGGCGCAACCCAAGCCGCCGGTTACGATCAGCACGTCGCGGCCTTGCGCGTCCTCCAAGGGCCAGCCGCGCCCGAACGGGCCGCGTATCCCCACATGCTGGCCTGCGCGCAGTTGCACCAAGCCGCGCGTCACCCGCCCCACGGCACGGACGGTATGATCATAAAGATGCTTATCCCAGGGATCGGAAACGATTGAGATCGCCACCTCGCCGACGCCGTAGAGATAGACCATATTGAACTGGCCGGGCTGGAACTCGTAGGCGCTGTGCGCGCTCGGGTCGCTGAAACGCAAGCGCAAAGTGAAGATGCCGGTCGCCTCGTCGATGCGTTCGACGACCTGCGCTTCATGCAGCAGGTAGGGGTTGCTCACCCCACTTCTCCGCAGACGGCGTGCGCCTCTTCCGTGATGTCTATCCCCACCGGACACCAGCTGATGCAGCGGCCGCAGCCGACGCAGCCGCTGCTATCGAACTGATCATGCCAACTGCCGAGCTTGTGGGTGAGCCATTGGCGGTAACGGCTGCGGGTGTCGGGTCGAATGGTCACGCCGTGGATATAACTGTGCCCCTGGGTAAAACAGGAATCCCACTCACGCAGATGTTCACTGTCGCTGGCGTCCAACTGCGGCTGCTCGCGCTCGGCATGGCAAAAACAGGTGGGACACACCATGGTGCAGTTTCCGCAGGAAAGGCAGCGCTCCGCCACCTCCTGCCAGCGGGGATGCTCGAGGTTGGCGAACAAGGCGTCCCGCAGATTGCGGCCCGGCAGGCTGCGGGTCTGTGCCTGCGCCGCACGGCGATTTTGCGCCCCCACCGCCCGCCGTTGCTCCTCGCTGGCCGGCGTCAGCGCAAGATCATCCACAACAGCGCCGCCGCGGGGACTGCCCGCCGCGACGATGAAGCCCTCATCGAGTTCATCGAGGAGGATATCGTAACTATGGGTGGCACTCGGTCCGTCGCCGGTGGAGACGCAAAAACATGTAGGGGCCGGATGGCTGCAATTCACGGCGACGATGAAAAGTCCCTCGCGCCGCGCCGCGTAATAGGGATCGGGATGGCGATCCTGCAAAAATATCCGGTCCTGAATACGCAGGGCCGCCAGATCGCAGGCCCGCACTCCGATCACGGCAATGGCCGACGCCGCGGGCAGGGTTTCCCGAAAGCCCAGGCGGCCATCATCGTCGCGCTCGACGCGCCACAGGGTTTCACGCGGGGCGAATAACAGGGGTTTCATAGCCTGCGGACCATTGGCCCAGGCGAAACACCGTCGCCCGCCGGAATGCTTAAGCCGGTAACTGCCGGGTGTTTGCTCGTCCTGAATACCGTGCGGCAGCTCATCGGCCGACTGCAAGGTGTCGTAGACGATGGCACCCTCTTTGAGTTGCGGTCCCACGCAGCGATAACCCGCGCGCCGCAAGCCATCTACCAAGGATTCCAGTCTTTCCCGCGGCAAAAAATAAGCCTGCGATACTTCCTTGTCAGGATGCTCAGCCATACACGGCAACCCCATTCGGCAACGCCCGGCCCTACCTTATGCCGTTTGTCCCATTTGCTCAAGAGCCTCCAGCTCGTTCTCGCTGAAACCCGCCTGTAAACGGGCTGTGCGGTAAAAGGGCCCCTTGACGCGGCCCTTCATATGGCGTTCGATCAGTTCGCGGAAGACGACCTCTGCCGTCAAACCCCGCCCTTCGCACAGCCAGCGAAACCAGCGCGAACCGATCTCCACATGGCCGATTTCATCGCGGAGGATAATCCCCAACAGCGCCATCGTCTCCTCGTCACCCGCCGCACCCAGCCGCGCCATCATCCCCGGCGTCACATCCAGACCGCGCGCCTCCAGCACCCGCGGCACCAGAGCCATGCGCACCAGCACGTCATGCGCGGTATCGCGCGCCATCTCCCACAGACCGTTATGGGCGTTGAAATCACCATACTCATGACCAAGGGCGCGCAGGCGTTTCTGCAGCAGCGTGAAATGATAGGCCTCTTCCTCCGCCACCCGCACCCAATCGCCATAGAATTGCGGCGGCATGCCGCGAAAGCGGTATACCGCGTCCCACGCCAGATTGATGGCGTTGAATTCGATGTGGGCCACGGCATGGACCAGGGCGGCGCGCCCCGTTACGGTGTTAAATCCCCGCTTGGGCAGCTCCCGCGGCGGTACTAACATGGGCCGCGGCGGCCGGCCCGGTTCGTCGATCGCCGCCACCGCGTCATCGTCGAGCAGGGACAAAACGCCGTTGCGCCAGTGTCCTGCGGTTTCGCGGGTGAGCCGCACCTTCTGCGCCGGATCGCACTCCAAGATGCATGCCGCCGCGCCATGAAAAAGACTGTTCATCGCGCCATTACAGTTTCATACCGATCACCATATCCATGACATTGGTACCCGTCGGACCGGTGCTGATGAGATCGCCGCTCGTTTCCAAAAAGCTGCCTGCATCGGCCCGCCGCAGACAATTGGCGGCGTTCATGCATTTCGTTGTCCCCCGCAGAATAGTGCCGCCATCCACCAAGGATCCGGCATCTCCTCCCACGCCGTCACCGCCATCGGTACCGGCCGCCAGTAACCATACATTAGGTCGATCGGCGAGAATTTCGGCGGCCGCCAGGGCCAGGTGTTGATTGCGCCCGCCCCGTCCCGGATCGGGCGGTAAGGCCACCGTGGTCTCGCCGCCCCAGATGTGCACGCCGGGTGGGCCATCGATCAGCACCCCGGCGAGCCGCCGTCCCGCCACGGCCGCATCGCCGCTCAAGCGTTCAGTGTGAACCTGCAGATTGTAACCCAGTTTCTTGGCCTCCAGCGCTGCGGCGCCGAGGGCATCATCCAATGAGGCGATTACATGGGTTTCAATATTGAGAAAACAGGCGGGGTCCAATAACTGCGGCGGGGCATGTTCCAGCAGCGCCCGCAACCAGGGCGGCAGCGATGACGGCCTTGCACGCCCCTCTTCTTCAGGCACCAACAGGCCCGACCCGATATCCGCCGGGTTGTCACCCGGGACATCGGAGATCAGCACCTGCAACACGCTACGTCCCTGAAGATGGGCGGCCAGGCGCCCCCCCTTGACGCGGGAGAGTTGTTTCCGCAGCGAATTCATATCGCGGATATCGAGACCGCTGTCCAGCAGCCATTGATTGACGCGCCGCAAATCCTTGAGGCTTACACCCCGCGGCAGTACTTCCACCAGACTGGAGGTGCCACCGGAGATCAGGAACAGCAGTTGCGCGTCGCCGGGCGTGGCGGCGATAAAATCCAGCACCGCCTGCCCCGCCCGTAGACTGTTCTCCCCGGGCACCGGATGGCCGGCTTCGATCACGGTTATTTCCGGGCAATCCCTCACGCCCGCTGTCGCATGACCGGGCTTGGTGATCAGCAGGCCGCCGCGCAATTGACCGTTCAGCGCGGCGCGCGCGCCCTGCAACATGGCTTCGGCGGCCTTGCCCACGGCCAGCGCATACACCTCACCCCGCAAGCGGCGCACCGCCAAGAAGCGTTCCACGCAGACCATCCCGTTCACGGCGGCGACCGCGCCGCGAAAGATCCTGAGAATATCGTGTCGGGGAGTGGACATGGCCGGCGGGTTCCTCCAAGATGGAAGCAATATCCAGACAATAGACCATGGTAACGATGTCCAAGTTCTACGCCGAGTTGACCGATAATTTATACGATTTTATAGCCAGGCAACGCCTGTTCTTCACTGCCACCGCAGCCGGGGAAGGCCGCATCAATCTTTCCCCCAAAGGCATGGACAGTTTCCGCTGCCTCGACAGTCGCACCGTAGCTTATCTTGACGTCACCGGCAGCGGCAATGAGACCGCCGCACATCTGCGTCGCGACGGCCGCATCACGCTCATGTTCTGCAGTTTCGACACCCAACCCCTCATCCTGCGTCTTTACGGGCACGGCCGCACGGTCCGTCCCCGGGACGCCGATTGGAACGCCCTGGGTCGGCACTTCCCGCCCCTGCGCGGTACGCGCCAGATCATGCTGGTGAAGCTGGAATCCGCTCAGACCTCCTGCGGCTACGGCGTACCCTTGTATCAATATGAAGGCGAACGAGGAACCCTGCTGCGTTGGGCGGAGAACAAAGGCCCGCAAGGGCTCGCCGATTATTGGCGGGATAAGAATCAAATCAGCATCGACGGCTTGCCGACACACTTGTTGGAGGATTGACCACGCAGTGTCCGTGCCCCCTTCATCCCTCCGCTTGAAAGCGGGGATTTATATCACACACGGTTCAAGCCGCGCGCCAGATCCACCTTGAGATCTTCCACATTCTCCAATCCCACCGCCACCCGCACCAGATTATCCCTGATACCCGCCGCGGCCCGCTCCTCCGGCGTCAGACGCCCGTGGGTGGTGGTGGCGGGGTGGGTGATGGTGCTCTTGGCGTCACCAAGATTGGCGGTGATGGACATGAGCCGCGTGTTATCGATCACCCCCCATGCCGCATCGCGCCCGCCCTTGACCTCGAAAGACAGCAGGCCGCCGAAACCGCGTTGCTGGCGTTTCGCCAACTCGTGTTGAGGATGGGAGGCCAGCCCCGGATAGTAGACTGCATCTATTCCCGGTTGCTTTTGCAGCCATTGTGCCAAGGCCAAGGCGTTGGCGCTGTGCGCCTGCATGCGTACCGCCAGGGTCTCCAGGCCCTTCAGAAACAACCAGGCGTGGAAGGGGCTCATGCTGGGACCGGTGGTGCGCAAGGCGGTGTAGACGTCGCCGCCCACTTCCCGCTCCCTGCCGATCACCGCGCCACCCAGACAGCGCCCCTGACCATCGATGTATTTAGTGGCGGAGGTCACCACGATATCGGCGCCCAGTTCCAAGGGGCGCTGCAAGACCGGAGTGCATACGGTGTTGTCCACCACCAGCAGACAACCGTGCTCATGGGCCACGCCCGCGAGCGCGGCGATATCCGCCACCTCGGTGAGCGGATTGGCCGGCGTCTCCAGGAACAGCCAGCGGGTTGTCGGGCGGATGGCCGCCCGCCAGGCACCGAGGTCGGTAAGCGGCACGTAGCTGGTCTCGATGCCGAACCTGCCGAAATAATTGTTGAACAGAATGACGGTGCTGCCGAATACGCCGTTGCTGGAGACGATGTGGTCGCCGCTTTTCAACAGCCCCAAACCGGCGGCCAGGATAGCGGCCATCCCCGAACCGGTGGCCACTGCGCGTTCAGCGCCTTCCATGGCGGCGATGCGTTGTTCGAACACCCGCACCGTTGGATTGGTGAACCGCGAATAAATGTTGCCGGGTTTTTCACCGGCAAAACGCGCCGCCGCCTCCGCCGCGTTGGCAAATACGTAGCTGGTGGAGGCGAAGATGGGCTCGCTCATCTCCCCTTCCTGGGTGCGCACCTGCCCGGCATGCACCGCCAAGGTATCGAGGCCGTACTCTGGATCGTCGTGGGACTGGGGCATGCGCCGCTCCTCTCTGACAGTGTCGGGACGGCGGGCGCAAAAAAACCCGCCGTCGAATCGCTAAAGCGGGTTGCCCTCGCTTTAGCTGCATTTATTACGCGCCCGCAAGCTGATATCAAATCGGCGCTGACAGTAGGTTAGAAAAGCCGGGCTTGATTGTCAACAGCGCCGTCAGGAAGGGTTGTGGAGCTCCACTGCGGCGGCAGCCACGTTAGGACGCGCGTCCCCTTGCTTGGCGCTGTCATTGCGCAGTTTCTCCAGGGCCACCAGATACTCGGGGCGGACATCGCCGGTGATATATTTGCCGGTAAACACCGAATCCTCGAACCCCTGCAGATTCCGGTTACCCTGATACACGGCCTTGATCAGATCCTGCAGGTCCTGATAGATGAGCCTGTCGGCTCCGATCTCAGCGCACACCTGCTCGTCGGTCCGGCCATAGGCCACCAGTTCGTTCGCCGACGGCATGTCGATGCCGTAGACATTGGGATGGCGTACCGGCGGGGCGGCGGAGGCGAAGTAGACCTTGCGCGCGCCGGCATCGCGGGCCATCTGGATGATCTGCTGCGAGGTGGTGCCGCGCACGATGGAATCGTCCACCAGCAACACGTTCTTGCCCCTGAACTCGAGGTCGATGGCATTGAGCTTCTGCCGCACCGATTTCTTGCGCTGGGTCTGGCCGGGCATGATGAAGGTGCGGCCGATGTAACGGTTCTTGATGAACCCCTCCCGGTACTTCACGCCCAGCACGTTGGCCAGCTGCAAGGCAGCGGTGCGGCTGGTATCGGGGATGGGGATCACTACATCGATGTCGTGATTAGTCCAGTCGTGGAGGATTTTCTCCGCGAGTTTCTCACCCATGCGCAGCCGCGCCTTGTACACCGACACGCCGTCAAGGATGGAATCGGGGCGGGCCAGATAGACATATTCGAAGATACACGGCGCATATACCGGCTGTTCGGTACATTGCCGCGTATACAATTCACCGTCCAGACTGACGTACAGCGCCTCGCCGGGTGCGACGTCACGCACCAGCTGGAAACCCAGCAGATCCATAGCCACGCTCTCCGAAGCCACCATGTACTCCGCCCCCTTGGGCGTATCGCGCTTGCCGAACACCACCGGGCGGATGCCATGGGGATCCCGGAACGCCACGATGCCGTAACCGATGATCAGCACCACCGCCGCGTAGGCGCCGCGGCAGCGGCGATGCACCCCCGCCACGGCATTGAAGATATCGTCCTCCGTCAGCCGCAGTTTGCCCTGAGCCTGCAGTTCATGGGCGAAGACGTTAAGCAATATTTCCGAATCCGAGTCGGTATTGATGTGGCGGCGGTCTTCCACGAACAAATCGCGCTTGAGTTCCTCGGCGTTGGTGAGATTGCCGTTATGCGCCAAGGCGATACCGAAGGGCGAGTTCACGTAAAAGGGCTGCGCCTCGGCCGATGAGGAACAGCCGGCGGTAGGATAACGCACGTGGCCGATGCCGGTGGTGCCGCGCAGGTCGCGCATGTGCCGGGTATGAAATACATCGCGGACCAGGCCGTTGTCTTTGCGCAGATAGGCGCGGCCGTCATCGCAGGTCATGATGCCCGCCGCGTCCTGACCACGGTGTTGCAGCACCGTCAAGCCGTCGTAGATGGCCTGATTGACGTCTTCTTTGCCGACAATTCCGATAATACCGCACATGTCCGCTATCTCACCTCGTCACCGGCCCGTTTCGCATTCATTCTATCAACGGCTGAAAACGCCGAACCCTTGAGCCACCGTAGTATGCATCCCTGAAGGCACAAGCTGGTGCACATGACTAATCATGGGCTGCAGCAATCCCACGATAGTGGATTCCCGCCAGCTCTCCGATTCGCCCAGCGGCGTCAATTCCACCAACACCATCACCAACCCCACCACCAGGATCCCCCGCGCCAGACCGAATATCACCCCCAACAGACGGTCCGAGATCTGCAGGCCTGTCTTTTTCAACAGGCTACCCAGGAGATAGTTAATCACCAGCCCCACCAACAGTACCGTAACGAACAGCGCCGCGAACGCCACGGCCACCCGCAATGAGGCTTGATGAATGACGCCGGTCAAGCGCTCCGCTACGACCGTACCGTAGCTCATGGCCAACCAAAACGCGGCGGTCCATACCAGCAGCGAAACCGTCTCCTTCACGAAACCGCGCAGCAAACCCACCAACGCGGACAACCCCACCAAGACCAGCAGGGTGTAATCAAGTATGTTCATTAGGCTTCCATAGCGGCGATTGCTGCCGTTCGCACAACGGGAGAAGACCGTGCCTCCCCGGGAGGAAGGTTGCGGCCGCTGCGGCGACACGTTTCTGCATCGACAACACGCACTCCATATTACCCGCCGCCCGAGCTACCACCGCAACACCCGGCGCCACGGGAAGGGTAAGGAAGATAGAAAACTTGAATTTTAGCAGATCCGTAGATGATCGGCAGCAATGGATCGCTAAGGCAAATGCAGAACCATGGCCTTGAGCTGCAGCTCGCGCGCCAGCTTGTCGCGGATGGCCTCGGCATCGGCGCGTTGATGCTGCGGACCAATGCGTACGCGATAGATCGTCTGCCCGCCTTGCACGACTTTTTCCACAAACACGTGATAGGTCTTCTTCTGCAGGCGCGCCACCAACGCGTCGGCATTCTCTTGATTGGAAAAGCTTCCCAATT
>JARRQJ010000009.1:0-45943 GCA_037381915.1 Gammaproteobacteria bacterium
TGGGGCTGTAGCCGGTCCCAAGGGTATGGCTGTTCGCCATTTAAAGTGGTACGCGAGCTGGGTTTAGAACGTCGTGAGACAGTTCGGTCCCTATCTGCCGTGGGCGTTGGAGATTTGAGGGGATCTGCTCCTAGTACGAGAGGACCGGAGTGGACGTACCTCTGGTGTTCCGGTTGTCACGCCAGTGGCATTGCCGGGTAGCTATGTACGGAAGGGATAACCGCTGAAGGCATCTAAGCGGGAAGCCCACCCCAAGATTAGATCTCCCTGGACCCTCGAGGTCCCTCAAGGTCCGTCGGAGACTACGACGTTGATAGGCTGGGTGTGGAAGTGCAGTAATGTATGAAGCTAACCAGTACTAATTGACCGTGAGGCTTGACCATATAACACCCAAGCGGTTTGGGCTTGGGGAGTCAAAGCGACATCCATATGCCTTTACAGCATTCCGAATCAAGTTGTCGGCTGCAGGCCCAGCGCCCTGCCGACGGCTTTAACAGTTTGCCTGGCGGCCATAGCGAGCGGGAACCACCCGATCCCATCTCGAACTCGGAAGTGAAAACGCTCAGCGCCGATGATAGTGTGGGAGATCCTATGCGAAAGTAGGGCACTGCCAGGCTTCTACCCGAAACCCCTGCGGCATAAGCCGCGGGGGTTTATTTTAGGGTATAGTGTAATACACGCTGTTACGCGGAGAAAATTCACAACGGAAAATGCCGCACGGCACAGTGTGACGTCGTTCGCGGCATGCCGTTGCACTGGAACGCCCTGGTCAACTCACCCCATGCGAACGTAGGGCGCTGCCAGGCTGTCCCCACGTAAGTGATCGTGCCTTTATTGCCCCTCAGAAATCCGGCACAATGATGTCCAAGAATAAAATGATCGGAAATGTCGGGCGTGGTGCGCAACAAACTCCGTTTTACCGCAATGGCGGTCCTGTTGCTTGGGACGATCAATCCTCTCGAAGAGGTTATGGCCGCCCACGCGGCGGTGACGCCCCCGCCCGATGAACTCGCCATGATTATCGCGTCCTCCACCGGGAACCTCGAAGCGGTAAAGCGCCTCTTGCATAAGGGCATGGACCTGGATCACCGCGATTTCACCGGAAATACCCCGTTGATTTACGCGGCGCGCTACGCCCGCGTCCCACTGGTGGAGTTCCTGCTGCGGCACGGCGCCGACGTCAATGCCTACACTCATTGGGGTACCACGGCCCTGATAGAGGCTGTACGCAAGGGCAGCCTCCCTGTCGTCCGGGACCTGTTGGATGCAGGCGCCGATGTGGATCAGCTCGACAACAGACACGAGTCCGCACTGTTTGGCGCGGTCAAGTACCGAAGGTTATGGGCGGTGGATATGCTGTTGTATCGGAACGCGCGGGTCACTATCAAGAACGATCAAGGCTATACGCCCTTGCGGTACGCCGTCGAAGAGCATCAGCCGCAAATTGTGGCGGCCCTGAAATTGAAAGGCGCCGCTGAACGCCTTTCGCCAGATGAGGACCGAGCGCTGGCCGACCGGATGACGCCGTTGAGCATGGTAAGCGCAAAATGACACCAATCCCCTCCTAGTCCACCCGTCTCTCCACTACCGTAATCCGCACGGCGGTGCGGAAACGTTCCGGTCCCTGCCTTTATTGCAGGCATGCCGCTCCTGTGCGTGACCCGCGGCGGAGCTCATCCGGCCCGCTTCGGCGTATAATGGCGACCACGGCGATAAGACCGCTTCATTGGTTACATGATCCGGACGGAGATCACCGGCAGGCAACCCCGTATGATTTCCTGGAATGGGCGTGTTGGCGAGGAGGAATGATAATGACGGCGACGGCCTATCGACACGTGTTGGCGGCGGTGGATTTTTCTTCCGGTAGCGAGGCCATGATGCAACGCGCCGTAGACTTAGCGTCGCGCCATGGGGCGCGTTTGAGCCTAATTCACGTCGTGGAGTATCTGCCCGTCGCCATGGATGCGGAGCTGATGTTGCCTCCCCTCGCCGGTGTCGAGGAGCAGCTACTGGATAATGCCCGCAAGCGTTTGGAGCACTTGACCCGGACTCTGGGCGTGGATCAGGCCTCTCGTTATGTGGAGCTGGGATCCACCAAACTGGAAATATTGCGGGTCGCCGCGGCCCAGGGGATAGATTTGATCGTGGTGGGCAGCCACGGCCGGCACGGCTTGGCGCGGATGTTGGGATCGACCGCCAATGCGGTGCTGCAAGGGGCGCATTGCGACGTATTGGCGGTAAGGGTGGCGGAGCGAGCGTGACAGTATTTTCCATCAAGGCGGGATGGTTGTCGCCGGCGCGGCGCTTGGCGTCACCCAACTGCGATGCGCGACCGGATAATTGCCCTGTCGAGTTGCTGGTGATTCACGGTATCAGTCTGCCGCCGGGAGAATTCGGCGGGCCGTGGATCGACGCCCTATTCACCAACGCCCTGGATGCGGACGCCGATCCCTATTTTCGCGAGATCGAAAACCTGCAGGTCTCTGCCCATGTCCTGATCCGCCGCGACGGCGAGGTGGTGCAATACGTGCCGTTTGATCGCCGCGCCTGGCATGCGGGGCAATCTTGCTACGATGGGCGCGAGCGTTGTAACGATTATTCCATCGGCATTGAGCTGGAAGGCAGCGACGACCGACCTTATGAGGCGGTGCAGTATGAGACGCTGGCGAACGTGTGCAGAGCCCTGTTCAGTGCCTATCCGAGCCTGAGTCCGCAGCGCATGGTCGGCCACTGCGATATTGCCCCCGGACGCAAGACCGATCCCGGCCCCCATTTCGAATGGCCGCGCCTGCGCGCCTTGTTGAGCTCCCGTACTTGATAGTTGGTGAAGCAAGCGTAAAACTAGACCGCCATGGCATTGCTGATAATCGTACTTTCCTTGTTCATCGAACGGGTGTGGCCCGCCTTGGTGGGACTGCGTTCCTTCGTCTGGTTCGAAAGACTGGTCGACCGCCTGTCGGGCAAGGGGATGGCCCGCGCCATGGCGGGAACGTTAGGCGTGCTCGTGGTGATGGTTCTCCCCCTGCTGGCTGTGGTGGTGCTGTATGCCATTCTCACCAAGCTACTCGCCATACTCGGTTTTGTATTTGCGCTGATGGTGATGCTGTTCTGCCTGGGACCACGAGATCTGGACGCCGACGTCCACCGTTTTCTCAACGCCTGGGACCAGGGCGATGAAGATACGGCGCAAAGTTATGCGGGCCGGATTTGCCAGGAGATCGCCGCGCCGGTCGAAAGGCATTCCTTGGGGAGAATGGTGGTGGAAGGCATCGTGGTCGCCGCCCACGAACGCTGGTTCGGCGTGATCTTCTGGTTTGTCATCCTCGGTCCCTTAGGAGCCTTGTGGTACCGGCTGGCCTGCGAGTTGCGCGACAAATGCAGACGCCGGGGTCAGGAGGGCCCTTTCAAGGATGCGGCGCTGATGATGCATCACATCCTCGCCTGGGTCCCGGTGCGCCTCACCTTGTTGGGTTACGCACTGGCCGGAAGCTTCGGCGATGCGCTCGAGGCGCTGCGCAAGGAGGACTATCGCTGGAGGAGCGATTGGCTGGCCGACAATTATCAATTATTGATTCACGGCGGCCTGGGCGCCTTGCGACTGGAACAGGAATTGGCGGCGGATGAGAACCGGGTGGTGGATGCCGGTCATGTGCGGGCGGCCTTGGGCCTGGCATTGCGCACCTTGATTCTCGCCATCGCGATCATCGCGGTCGTGACGTTAGCCACCTGGGTGTCCTGGTGAGTAGCGATGCAGTTTCAACCGGCGACGTCAGCACCACGGTGGATCTGCTTCGCCACGGTGAACCCCGGGGCGGCCGCCGTTTCCGCGGCCAGACCGACGATCCCCTGAGCGAACGAGGTTGGCGGCAAATGTGGCAGGCGGTGGGCGGCACGGCCATGCCGTGGCAGCATGTCGTATCCTCGCCCTTGCAGCGTTGCAGCGCCTTCGCCCGGGAACTGGCGGACAGGCACCGGCTCCCCTGCAGCCTGGAGCCGGGCTTCAAGGAGATTCGCTTTGGCGTGTGGGAAGGATTAACACCTGAGCAGATCCTCTCGCGTGAGCCTGAAAACTACCGCCGCTACCGCGATGATCCCGAACGATGCATGCCCGCCGGCGCCGAGTCCATGGCGGAGTTCGTGGCACGGGTAACACAGGCCTGGGAAGCCATGCTCGCCGCGCAGCAAGGTCGCCATATATTGCTGGTCTGCCATGCCGGGGTGATTCGCGCCGTCTTGAGCGCGGTGCTGGGGATCAAACCGAGAAACCTGTTTCGCGTTCAAATCGACTATGGGTGCCTGTCTCGCTTCACCGTCGACAAGGCCGGGCCGCCCACGCTGGTGTTTCACGGCGGCAGTTTGCCGTGAAACGCGCGTTGGTGTTTGTCCTGCTGCTTGTGCAGGCGGGGGTGCTGCAGGCCCAGATAGTCATCGCCGACGACCGCGGCCGGGAGCTGGTGCTGCAGGCCGCGGCGCGGCGCATCGTCAGTCTCGCCCCCCATTTGACCGAATTGCTGTTTGCCGCCGGGGCGGGCTCGACTCTGGTGGGAACCGCGGCCTATAGTGATTTTCCCGACGCGGCCCGCCGGGTGCCGGTGATTGGAGACAGTAACGCCGTCGATATCGAACGGGTGGTGGCGCTGAGGCCGGACGTGGTGTTGGCCTGGCGCAGCGGCACCCCGCCGCAGACGATCACCCGGCTCGAACGGTTGGGTTTGCGGGTATTCGTCACCGAGCCGACGGGTCTGGGATCGATCGCCGATCAAATCGTTTTGCTCGGCCGGATTGCGGGTACCGAGCGTGCCGCCGCCGCGGCGGCGGCGCGGCTGCGCCGCGCCTTCGCCGCGCTGCGCCGCGAGTACCAGGGGCGCCGCCCGGTGTCGGTCTTTTATCAAGTGTGGCGGGCGCCGTTGATGACGGTGAACGGCAGTCAGGTGATCAGCCAGGTAATCCATATGTGCGGGGGGAAAAATATCTTTGCCGGCTTGAAACCCCTGGTCCCGCGCGTGTCGCTGGAAGCGGTCCTCGCCGCCGATCCCGAGGCCATCGTCACTGCCTCCGACCGGCCCGCCGATCAGGCCTTGGGAAATTGGTCGGCCTGGAAACAACTGCGCGCGGTGCGCGACGATCATCTGGTAGCGATTTCCCCCGATGATCTCAGCCGGCCCACCCCGCGCCTGCTCACGGGGGCGCGGCGTTTGTGTGCACAACTGGAGCGGATTCGTCGCGAGGACATCGCGAGGCCATGAAAATGCGCATTGGTATCGATTTGGGTGGGACAAAGATCGAAGGGATCGCCCTCGATGCAGATGGCGGCGAGTTGCTGCGCCGACGAGTAGCGACACCCGCCGGCGATTATCAGGCGACACTCGCCGCCGTGGCGGCCCTGGTGCATGACCTCGAAAGGCAAGCCGGGGAACGCGGCACCATCGGTGTGGGTACCCCCGGCGCGATTTCCCGGGCGACGGGGTGCATCAAGAATTCGAATTCGGTCTGCCTCACCGGCAAGCCCTTGGGGAAGGACCTTGCTGCACTGCTCGGCCGCGAAGTGCGTCTGGCCAATGACGCCAATTGTTTCGCCTTGTCCGAGGCCACGGACGGGACGGGAACCGGGGCCGAATCGGTGTTCGGCGTGATCATCGGCACCGGCACCGGCGGCGGCATTGTGATCCGCGGGCAGATCCTGGAAGGGAACAATGCCATTGCGGGTGAATGGGGCCACAATCCCCTGCCGTGGCCGCGGGACGCGGAACGCCCCGGTCCGTCGTGCTACTGTGGCAAGCAGGGCTGCATCGAGACCTACTTGTCCGGCCCGGGCCTGGCGCGCGATCACGCAATTATTACCGGACAATCCCTGGGCGGTGCGGAGATCGTGCGGCTTGCGGAGGGCGGCGATACTGCCTGCATCGCCACCCTGGAGCGTTATGAGGATCGCCTGGCGCGCGGCCTGGCGACCGTCATCAATGTCCTCGACCCCGATGTCATCGTGCTGGGTGGAGGGGTGTCCAACATCGCGCGGCTGTATCACAATGTCCCCAACTTGTGGGACGGCTATGTATTTTCCGACCATGTCGATACGCGTCTGGAACCCGCCAAATACGGCGACTCCAGCGGTGTGCGCGGGGCGGCGTGGCTGTGGGATTGACGCGTATGCGTGAGGACCTGCGCTGGTTCAAACTGTGGCTGGTCATGGGCTGGCTGCTGGTTGCCACGGTGATCTATCTGTCACTCACGCCCCATCCCATCGAGATCGACGTGAACCACGGGGATAAGATCGGCCATACCCTGGCTTATTTTGGGATGATGTTCTGGTTCGCCCAGCTTTATCGACGCCGCAGTCATGTCTGGTGGGGCGCCGGATTCATCGCCCTCGGCGTCTCCCTGGAATATCTGCAAGGCTGGAGCGGTTACCGCGACTTTGAGTATCTCGACATGGTGGCCGATGCCAGTGGTGTCGCGGCGGCCTGGTTGCTGGCCGGCACGGCCGCCGCGCGCCTGCTGAACGGTTTGGAACGGCTTATACGGCCCTAGAGACCATCCTTTCTCCGAAACCATGGAGATCGGCCGAGGCTCATGCCTCCGCCACGATGTAGGCAATCCACGCCTCCTGGTTCTCCGCTTCCAGGGTGTCGATATGCTCGTCGGTACTGATCAGTTCATCGCCGCCTTCCGGATCGTCCTTGAACTGTTCCCAAAACACGTGGATGCGCGAGAACCCGGCCTCGGTAAGCACCTCGCGCAGCTCCGGAAGAGACCATAGCCGCCAGTCGTAGGTAAAGGCGCGGCGCAACTGGGAACCGTCGGGAAAATGGAAGTGGATATGGCACAGGAAGTCATGGGTAATGGGATTGAATTTGGCTTGATCCCAGATATAGGTGAAATTCTGGTCTTCCACCTCGCGTTCTTCTTCGACGATACCCATAGTTTCGCTGCCGCCCAGCAGGTCGAGTACGAAAATACCGTCCTTTTTCAGGCCGCGATGGGCGGATTCGAAATAGTGGCGCAGCGCGCCTCGGGTTTTGAATACGCAGTAGCTGAAGTTCATGGCACAGGTAACATCCACCTTGGGCGCGTGGACGTCGAGGACATTGGCATGGCACAATTCGATGCGTGAGCTGATATCACGGCCCGCAGGCTTGAGATTGTGGCGGATACCCCATGCCAGGGTATCCTGGCACAGGTCCACTCCCAGTGCGGTACGTTTGGGGTGGGATTTGCACCACTCTACACTGAGTAGGGCGGTACCGCAGAAGTCCTCACGCATGGACTTCGGTTTCCTGCCGCGTAATTCTTTATAACGATCCTCGAAGAACTCCACTTCGAATTCGGGCGCCTGTACCGAATGTTGATAAAGGATATGACGATCAGCGCGTTCCGCCTGGGTTCTACGGCGTGCGGTATGATGATGTTTTGCCATGGCAATAATGGGGCCCTGTTGAAAAGTTTGGCATTGTAACGGTCAAAACGGAAGACGTCCACGGATTGCGTGTTTTATGATGCCGTGGAAAACGTGATATCAGCTTTATACGGGTTAAGTATTTGCCGTCAGCTGGCATGTCGGGAAGCTTAAGGCCGCTTTGCGTCGGGGCGGGAAAGTGTGGAAGGGCGCTTCAACTCATCCCGATTTACGAAGCAATGGATAAGTAAGGGTTCTGTTCGATATTTGAGTCTTTTGATAGAAGCGAGGTTTACTATGCATCGCGATTTCTGGCACGAACGCTGGGACGAAGGCCGCATCGGTTTTCACCAAGACCAGGTCAATCCCTATCTGGTACGTTACTGGTCTGGTTTGGGTATCCCCATCGGCGCCACAGTATTCGTGCCGTTGTGCGGCAAGAGCCGCGACATGCTATGGCTGCGCGATCAGGGATATGCGGTGGTCGGGGTTGAGATCGTGCCGCGGGCGGTGGAGGCCTTCTTCGCCGAGAATGCCCTGACGGTCAAATCCCGCCCCCATGGGGCGTTTACCGTGTGGGAGGGCGAACGCATCAAGATATTGCAAGGCGACTTTTTCGATCTTACGCCAGAAGATGTGGCCGGTATCGCCGCGGTATACGATCGCGCCTCGCTGATCGCCCTGCCGCCGGCCATGCGCCAGCGCTATGCCGCTCATTTGGGTGGCATACTGCCCGGTAATATGAAGATATTGTTGGTGACCATGGATTATCCGCAAGAGCAGATGGACGGCCCGCCTTTCGCGGTGACGGAACAGGAGGTCGCGGCGCTGTATCAGGAGAATTTCGAGGTAAAGATGCTTTGCAACGAGGATATCTTATCCATAACTCCTCGTTTTCAGCAGCAGGGGTTGAGCCGCTTACTGGAAAAGGTGTATGTGTTAAGGGCGCACTAGCTTGTATGTTGATTGATGGAAGTGTCAAAAGTCGAGTCGGTGAAGCGTTGTTTTATCGTTGAATTTTAATGAGGTTGATTATTAAGGAGGCTTTGCAGGCGTTTCGCCCCGGAAGGAATAGCGCCGGAAACATGAAAATATGCCGGATCTTCTTTTATGAAGAAATCCACTTTTGAAGAGTAGGAGCGACTTTCTCCCGGACCCAGTTCCTCGCCGCTCAAAACCTGATCCATACCGATCTGAAGACCATACTTGTCAAATATCAGCAGCCTGAATTTAGGGATGATGATTTTGCGGGAGCGATTCTCCACCACCAGTTTATATTCATATTGTCTGGCGCCATCCGGTTTTACCTCCGTAAAGACGATATTCTTTATAAGATCGGAATTGACCGCCAGCACCTTATCCGGAACCAGCTTCATTGCGGTGGGGAGTCGGCCTTTAATGAGTTTATCCATCTCATCTTTCGATTGTGCTAGACGGGATTTTAACTCGGTAATTTCCTTCTCTTTGACAAATATCTGCGCCTGAACGGTGTCGGCCCGGCTCGAGAGTTCTTTGATTCGCAAACCGGTATATAAGAACGTAATAAACAAAATCACAAGCACAAACAGCAAGGCCATGCTCAGCCCCCATATTTTCAGGCGGCTATGACGAGAATGCCTGGGTCTCCGCGACCGATGAGATTTATGCTGCGAAAACTGACCTGCGTCGTTATTGGGTTCCATATTCATCCAGTAATCAAGATTGCCTAGAACTAAAAAGTTCAAAACCGCATGATTCTCTATATACACTACTCAGCAGCAGCTGGCGCCGTTGGTTATTAATATCGGCACATTGCTATGATGCGCAAGCATAAACGCGCCATAATCATTAACTGCCGACAATTTCCTTAAGTCGGAGATGAATAACTATCGTCTCATATGTCATGATATTGTAGTTTTGAAAACGGTGCGCCGCCGAATTCTGCCCAGGGCCGAAAGCCATCCGTCAATCGTTCCGTAATTGGTCGCCTCCTTGCTGAGGGCAGTGCGGATGTCGTTCTACTTGTCTTTGGAGCCCAAGTAAATTTCCCGAAGTTTGGGAACCGCCAAGCCGGTCTCATCCGCATAACTCAATGCCCGCTGCAGGCGCGACAACGCCGTGCGGCCCAGGCACTTGTGTGCCGGGTCGCCAGCGAAGGCTTCGAGCATGCCTTCGATCAGGCGATCGCGGGGCAGTTCCTCGTCGGTGAGCCACTCCTGGACGCTGATGATCTCGTCGGCAATTTCGCGGGTCAGTTCTTGGTGATCGCGCCACAGTTCGCTGACGGTTCCGCCGACGAGCAGGCCCGCAACGTTGACGGCGAGTATGTAGACGTTCTTGCGCACCAGTTCATACAGCAGTTCATCGTCGCCGGCCAAGACGCGTGCCGGAATGTTCACAGCCTCCAGAGCCGCTTGGATCAATCCCGCTCGCGGGCCATATACGGGAGAAGGCAGCAGCACCTTGACGTCCTGGCCTTTCTTTTTTTCGAACCATACGCAAATAACCGTCGGGTCGTGGAGGGCGTGGGCCTGCCAATCGCGCGGCAGCAGTTCGTTTTGCAGCAGGCACAGTTTGTCGCGCCATAGCTGGGGGACAGCTTCCAGGGTGGAATGCAAGTCGTTTTCCGCCACGGCCAGCAACACCAGTTCGGGATCGGGAAGGGCTTTGGCTTCCTCGTTCATGTCCATGCCGCGGGTGACGGGGTAGACCGGGCGGCCGCAGCGCAGCAGGCCGCGGGCGAAGACTCCACCAAGTTCTCCGATGCCGATGACGATCACGGGTTTATTCATAGCAGGCCTTTCAATGACGCAATGCTTGTTTCACGCTTTCCCGAGAAATGGGGCAAATAAAACGGCAGTATAACGCGTCGATTACGGACTCTCACCCCGTTCGCTCCCGGAGACGCGATATTCACGCGGACCGAACTGCGAGATACGGACTCAGTGGCGGTCGTGCCGCCACAACTTTTCATCCTGACTATCGCTGCGCACCAGGATGCGCGCGATGACGAACAGCAGATCGGAGAGGCGATTCAGATAGATTTGCAAGTAGCCGTTGATTTGGGTCTGACGCGCCAAGCTTACGGTGTGACGTTCGGCGCGGCGGCATACGGTGCGCGCCACGTGGCATACGGCGGCGGCCGGATTGCCGCCCGGCAGGACGAACTCCTTGAGAGGCGGCAGGGCCTCGTTGAGGATTTCGACATCCTTTTCCAAGCGTTCCACCATTTCGGCCTTGATCAGGGTGTGGCCCGGCATGCTCAGTTCGCCGCCCAGGTCGAACAGCTCGTGCTGAATCCGGCCGAGGTAGTTGTGGCATGGTTCGGGGATGTCATGGGTGAGTAACAGGCCTATGAAGCTGTTGAGCTCGTCTACATCACCGATAGTCTCGATGCGTGCATCGTCCTTGGCAACGCGGCTGCCGTCGCCGAGCCCGGTGGTGCCGTCGTCGCCGGTGCAGGTCATGATCTTGGAAAGGCGCTTGCCCATTTCAGCTTTGTCCGTCGATCAGTCGGTAGTCGACAGGCAGCACCATATCAAAGTGCCGGCCGTTGAGCCAGCCCGCGGCTTTGGGTACGCTCTTGATGTGATTCAAGGTGGAGAGCGCTGCACGATCCAACAGGCGATAACCGGAGGAATGGGCGATCCGCACGTGGCTCAAGCGGCCGTCCGCCTCCACGCGCAGGTCAAGCCGGACCTGCCCCTGCCAACCGTTGCGACGCGCCAGCATGGGATAGGCAAAGTAAGGGGCGAGGGCATCACGCAACTGTCCCTCCAGCCGGGAGCCCAGCAGCGTCCTGTCCAAGTGGGGTGAGGGCGCCGCGGCGACCCGTACGGCGATATGGCCCTGCTCCTTACCGTTCGTGATGGAGGCGACGTTCTGCCGTGCCGGGTGCGGCATTGTCGGGTTTGCATGGATG
This sequence comes from Gammaproteobacteria bacterium, assembly GCA_037381915.1. Taxonomy (GTDB): domain Bacteria; phylum Pseudomonadota; class Gammaproteobacteria; order DRLM01; family DRLM01; genus JARRQJ01. Next base: position 11,295 of record JARRQJ010000009.1, read on the forward strand.
TCCTCCTCCCCATCATTTGTTTCGCTGCGTGCCAGCTTTCTAGTTGGGGCAGAGACGTCATGCTCCTTGTCCGGTGCCGCGACCTTTGCGGGTGTGGCAGGCATGGGATGATCGGCGTGCTTGGTGTTGTTTTTTGCCAGTGATGGTGGTGCTGCCGCTTGCGGGTTGCCATGGCGGGAGATTTCCACCGCGTCGTCACTTGGTCCGTCACGGAACGTAACCGACAACGCGGACGGCAAGAATTTCATCGGCTGCGTTGTGCCGTGGCCCAGCGCGGCCAGCGCCAGCAGATGCAGCGCCGCGGAAAGCAGAATGAAACGGCCCATGCCTGCGGTCATATCAGCCCTTGTGTCCGTAACGTAATTCCACATACAGAGAGCGCCCGGCGGTCTTGTAGCCGTCCGCCAAGGTATAGTGTTTGTCGGTGAGGTTTTCCACCCGGCCCTGTAGTGTCCATTGTCTGTCAATGCGCATCGATGTGGTGATATTCAATAAAGCATAACCCGCATTATAGACGCTGCTGAACGCCGAATCCTTGCGTTTTCCGGTAGCCAGCCAATCCGCGCCGATGCGATACCGGCCGGTATCATAGAACACCGATGCAGTGAGGGTGTGTTTGGCGCGGCGCGCCAGCAGTTCACCGCTCACCTCATCCTTGGGATTCTGGGCAATGGCTTCGACATGGGCGCCCCAGGCCTGCGCCTGAATATCATAGCTGGCTTCGATGCCGCGGATACGGGCGCGGCCGATGTTCATCAGTTTGCTGGAGGCCAGATCGTATTCGATGAGGTTCTTGACGCGGTTATCGAATGCGCTCAGTGCCAGGGACTGATGATCGGTGAGGTGATGATGGAAGCCCACTTCGAGGTTGCGCGAAGTTTCCGCCTGCAGATTCGGATCGCCGCCGTAACCGTAGAGGTCGGTGGCGTCCGGCGCGCGAAAGGCGGTGCCAATCGCGGCGCTGAGCCGGGTACGCGGCGTGAAGTGGTAACCGTATTCGGCGTCCCAGGTGGTGCGGCCGCCGAAGGCGTCGTGATGGGTATGGCGTGCCGCCAGCAAAAGCCGATGCCGACCCAGGCTGAGGTCGTCCTGTACATAGAATGCTTTGACGTCGATATGCTTGTCGAAGCCGCTGCCAAATACGCGGCTCGAGGCATGGGCGCGCGACGCGGAGAGGCCGGCAGTGAGAAGCTGGTCGTCGGTAAGTTGCACATTGTTCTGCCAGTCCACGGCATTGCGGCGGGTGTGGGCGAAGTCGGCGCTCTGATTCTGATCGATGTTATCCACCGCCTGGCTGAGATGCAGGGTGGTAGTCCAGTTGTCTCGTGGTGCGGCATGCAGCTTCAGCGCGGTGATGCGGTTGGCGTAATCCTGGGAGAGGGGGGCGAGGGTGTAATCCAGGTAGTCGCTGGTGCCGCCCGCCTGCCAGTGGCTCAATTCCACATCCACCCCGCCCAGGTGTTTGCCGAGGTAGAGATTTATGCTGCGATTGTCGTAGCCACTGGCGATGTCGGAACCGGTACGGCTGGGAAAACCGTTGGTTTTCGTGTAGCCGACGTCGATCCCGGCGTGATAGCCGTTGCCGCCCTTATGCACGCCGACCCCCGCCTTGCGGGTGTCATAACGGCCCGCGCCTAGATAGGCGTTGGCGTCCAGGCCCGTGGCGGCGCGGCGGGTGATGATGTTGATGACGCCGCCCACTGCCTCGGAACCGTAAAGGGCGGAGCGCGGACCTTTGACAATCTCGATGCGTTGAATCAGATCGGGGTCGATGTTCTGCAGCGGCGCGCCGCCGATGGTGGCGGGGTTGATCTTGACGCCATCCACCATCACCAGCACGTGATTGCTCTCGGTGCCGCGTATGAACAGGGACGTGGGTTGACCGGGGCCGCCGTTGCGGCCGATGTCCAGGCCGGCATGTTCGCGCAACAGCCCGGCGATATCCACTGCCTGACTCCGCACGATCTGGGCGCGGTCGATGACGATCACCGGCGCCAGGGACTCATCGGCGATCTGCGCGGTACGGGTCGCGGTGACGATGATGGGTGCTTGTTCGGCGGCAACTGCGGCCAAGGAGACGAACAACAAACCGGCGGCGATGGGCCGCAAGCTGACTCGAGACATGGTTCTTCCTTTTTTGTTATGCGCACACCCGCGCAATTGATGTCACCAGCGGCGGAGGAAGAACGGCAAGAAGGCAGGAAACAGGCCCGCTCGCGCATTGCCCGCCGCAACGCTGAACTTATTGCTTGACCTGCAGGCCGGTCTCCGGACTCGTGAGCGGGTCAATCATTGTGAATGACCCGACGGATCGCCTTCCCGCGTGTTACGCAGTGGCCGAATGATCCGTCTACTCTCACCTACCGTTGCGGGGGCAGCGCCGGCATTGTTCCAGATGGGAACGCACCGGCTTCCCGTTTGATCCCGCCCCATGAAGGGTAAGGGACACCTGAGGTTTGAAGCCCGCCCGATTTCACGTGAAATGCGGGGAAGCCGGGTGACTGTACGGGTTGAGGCGGCGAGCTGTCAAGGGCGGACGCCGTAGGCCGCGGCTGTTACCATGGTAAATAATAGATTCGACGTGAGTATCGATCATGGACTATCCGCTTTGCCAGGACATCGGCTACGGCATATCCACCATTGACACCGGTTACTGCCGACCGGGATTCGACGCCAGCCACTTGATCATCGAAGGAGGGCAGGCCGCACTGGTGGATGTGGGCACTTCCCATAGCGTGCCGCGGATCTTGCAGGTATTGCGAGAGAAAGGGATCGCACGCGAGAATGTCCACTATGTGATGGTGACCCACGTGCATCTCGATCATGCCGGGGGTGCCGGCGCGTTGCTGAGCCAGTTGCCCGAGGCCCGATTGGTGGTGCATCCCCGCGGTGCACCGCATTTGGTCGATCCCGCCAAATTGATCGCCGGGGCCACGGCGGTGTACGGCGAGGAGCGGTTTCGCAGCCTGTACGGGGATATCGTCCCGGTGGCGACAGACCGTGTGATCACGGCGCCGGATCACTTCGAACTGAGCCTGAACGGCCGTTCCCTGCTGTTCGTGGATACACCGGGACACGCGCGCCATCACTATTGCGTCTGGGACCCGAGCAGCCGCGGCGTCTTCAGCGGCGACAGCTTCGGTCTGTCCTATCGTGAATTCGATACCCGCGCCGGCCCGTTCGCCTTCCCCACCACCACTCCGGTGCAATTCGATCCCCAGGCCATGCACGAGTCCATCGATCGTTTAATGGGTTTCAGCCCCGAGCGGATGTATCTTACCCACTACGGTTGTGTCGAGGATGTGCCGCGCCTGGCGGCGCAATTGCACCGCTTGGTCGACGCCTTTGTTCACTTGGCGCGCGACACCGCTGCCGACGACCACCGTCACGCGACTCTGATCGCGGGCATGGAAGAGATACTTCTGAACGCGCTGCGGGAACATGACTGTCGCTTGCCGCGGCAGTACATCGTGGAATTATTGGCATTGGATGTGGAACTCAATGCCCAGGGTCTGGAGGTCTGGATCCAGAAAAATAATTTGGATACTACTAACAGCTAACGCGAATCTCTGATCATCACTTCCGACAATAAGTGTGGCGTATCAATGTCGCTGGCTTGTGTTTCCCGCTACATCTCCCCCCGGCTTCCATGTGAATATGTGTCGGAATTCTTTAGGAGATTTGACGGCGGCGTTGGAATATCAAGCACGGATTCAGCTATAGTCGTTATCGTCGCAGGATCGAAAAGAACCAATAAAGGCCTGCTCATGGAGCATGCGGGATAGGCCGGTTGAGGTACCTCATGCATATCGATTCTTTCCTTCATGCCATGGTGCAAAGGGGCGCATCCGACCTGTTTATCACGGCGGACTCCGTACCCAGTCTGAAAATTCACGGCAGCCTGGAAAAACTCGACTACGATATCCTGTTGCCGGAAGCGTCGCGCGACCTCGCTTGCTCCGTCATGAGCCGCAACCAGCAAGTCGAATTCGAGCTTACCCACGAAAGCAATTTTGCCCTGCAGCGCCCGGGCCTGGGGCGGTTCCGCGTCAATGTGTTCCAGCATCAGAACAATATCGGCATGGTGCTGCGCCGTATCGAAACCCATATCCCCACCTTCGAGGAATTGCAGCTGCCTGCCATGCTCGCGGAACTGAGCATGGCCAAACGCGGCCTGATCCTGATGGTCGGCGCCACGGCCATGGGTAAGTCAACCACCTTGGCGGCCATGGTGGGCTATCGCAATCGCAACAGCTGTGGGCATATCGTCTGCGTGGAAGATCCCATCGAGTTCGTCCATCAACCCGACGGCTGCATCATTACCCAACGTGAAGTCGGCATCGATACCGAGTCTTTCGAAGCGGCGCTGCGCAATGCCCTGCGTCAGGCCCCCGATGTCATATTATTGGGAGAAATCCGTACCCGCGAAGCGATGGAACTGGCCCTGGCCTTCGCCGAGACCGGTCATCTGTGCCTGGCGACCCTGCATGCCGCCAACGCCGCGCAGGCGCTGGATCGTGTGGTGCACCTCTTTCCACGTGACCGCCGCGATCATTTGTTGTTGGATCTGTCTCTGAACCTGAAGGCGGTATTGGCGCAACGCCTGATTCCGCGTATGGATGGAAACGGTCGGCGGGTGGCCTTGGAAGTGCTGTTCAACACCCCGCTCGCCGCGGATACTATCCGCCGTGGGGATACCCATCTGTTGAAAGACCTGATGCAGCGTTCCACCGACGTGGGCATGCGTACCTTCGATCACGCCATCTATGAGTTGTACTCCCAAGGCGAAATCAGTTACGAAGAGGCGTTGCTCAATGCCGAGTCCGCCAACGAGGTGCGGCTGATGGTGAAGCTTGGCAAGGGGGTGGATCCCCATGAATTCGCCGACGGCATGGGGCATATAGGCCTGGAACGAGGTGAGGGCGAGGACTTGCCCATCACCGAGCACAAAAAGAGCAACAGCTTGGTCTGATCCCCGCGCTGAACGATCGCGGGAACGTTTACCCCGCGGACGTGTGCGCTGCCCTTTCAAAGACGACATCCCCGCCGAAGACGGTCATGACGATGCGACCCTTGAATTGCCACCCGAGGAAAGGCGTGTTGTGCCCGCGGCTATGCATGTGTGCCGCGGCGAATTCCCATTCCTCGTTCGGATCGAATAGACACAGGTCCGCGACGGTCCCGACGCCGAGTGTACCCAGTTTGGTCCCCAACAGTTGCGCCGGCCGGCAGGTCAGGCGGGCGATGAGTTCCGGCAGGCTCAGCGCCCCGTCTTCCACCAGACGCAAGCTCAGGGGCAACAGGGTATCCAAGGCGGAGATCCCCGCCGCGGTGGCGGCGAAGGGAGCCAGCTTGGCATCGGCTTCATGGGGTTGATGGTCGGAACAGACGGCCAGCAGCGTCCCTTGGGCCAGACCGCTGCGCAGGCCGTCGCGGTCGCGTTGGGTGCGTAGCGGCGGCAATACATGGCACTGACTGTCGAAGTTGCCCACATCGATTTCGGTCAGGTGTAGATGATGGGCGCTCACGTCCGCCGTAACGGGGAGGCCGTCGTACTGGGCGCGAGCCACCATCCGCACTGCCTGGGCCGTGGACAAGCGGCAAAAGTGGGCGCGTACCCCGGTTTGTTGCACCAAGGCCAGGTCGCGGGCCACGGCGACCGTCTCCGTGGCCTCCGGGATGCCCGCCAGTCCCAGACGGGTGGATACCCGCCCCTCGTGCATGCTGCCGTGATTGCTGAGCCAGGGATCTTCGGCGTGCAGAAACACCGTCAGATCGTGCGTGGCGGCATACTCCATGGCGCGGCGCATCACCAGCGTATTGGCGATCGGCCGCCGGGCGTTGCTCATTCCCACGCATCCCGCCTCCTTCAAGGCCCCCATTTCACTGATCTGGGCGCACTTCAGACCTTGGGTCAGGGCGCCCAGGGTCAAGACCCGCGCCTTGCCCGCGGCCTGGGCGCGGCGCTGGACCAGGTTGGCGACCGCCGGGGTATCGACCACCGGATCGGTGTCCGGCGGGCAGACCAGAGTGGTGATGCCGCCCGCGGCGGCGGCGGCGGTCTCGCTGGCAATAGTAGCCTTGTGCTCCTGGCCCGGTTCACGCAGATGGGCGCCGAGATCCACCAGGCCCGGGCACACCACCAGGCCGGCGGCGTCGATGCTGCGCTCGGCCTCAAACCCGGCGGGGGCCGTGCCGACGGCGGCGACACGGCCGTCGGCGATCCACAGATCCTGCACCCCGTCCACTTGGTTGGCCGGATCGATAACGCGGCCGTTGCGAATCCACAGGCGCATCAGGTGTCCTTTCCGGGCGTGCTGCCCATGGCCATGGCCATCACCGCCATGCGCACCGCGATACCGTGGGTGACCTGTTGCAGGATCACCGAGCGCGGCCCATCGGCGACCCCCGAGGCGATCTCTACGCCGCGGTTGATGGGACCGGGGTGCATGATGATGGCGTCGGGCCTGGCCAGGGTCAGTTTGTCTTCGGTGAGCCCGTAGAGTTGGAAATATTCGTGTTCACTGGGCAGCAGCGCGCCTTGCATGCGTTCGTACTGGAGGCGCAGGACGATCACAACGTCCACGTCGCGCAGCCCCTGACGCAGATCGTGGTGGACGTGGACGCCCAGGTCTTCCACTTCCTTGGGGATCAGCGTGCGTGGGGAGATGACCCGCACCTCGTTGACTCCCAGGGTGGTGAGGGCGTTGATCTGGGATCGGGCCACCCGCGAATGCATGATGTCACCGATGATGGCCACGGTCAGGGGGGCGAATTCGCCTTTGACACGGCGGATGGTGAACATATCCAGCATGGCCTGGGTGGGGTGGGCATGGCGTCCGTCGCCGGCGTTGACCACATGCACGTGGGGCAAGACGTGCTGGGCGATAAAGTGGGCGGCACCACTGTCCGGATGGCGCACTACGAACATGTCGCAATGCATGGCTTCCAGGTTGCGCAGGGTGTCCAGCAGGGTTTCGCCCTTGATGGTGGACGAGACATCCATGTTGATGTTGAGCACGTCCGCCGACAGGCGCTTGGCCGCCAGTTCGAAGGTGACGCGGGTGCGGGTGCTGGCCTCGAAGAACAGGTTGACGATGGTCTTGCCGCGCAGCAGGGGGACCTTCTTGACGGCCTGTTCCGTTACCCCGGCGAAGGATTCAGCGAGATCGAGAATGTCCATCAGCTGTGATCGTTTCAGTCCCTCAATGCTGAGGAAGTGGCGCAGGCGGCCTTGCTCGTCGAGTTGAATGTTGCGCGACATCATGGTGTTGAAAATATTCCCGGTTTTTGCAGCTCCGTCGCCCGCAGCCGTGGACGAATTCTCCTCTGAGTCGCTTGGATGCTCAAGGTGTTTGTTTAATCACTAATTGTAGAGGCGTCGGCCCCGATAATTTGACATGTTCATGTGCGCTCAAGGCCATGCTTTTTCCCACCACATCCGCTTGAATTGGCAACTCCCGCCCTCCCCGGTCCACCAGTACCGCCAGGATCACGGCATCCGGCCGGCCGTAATCAAAAATCTCGTTGAGGGCGGCACGGATGGTGCGGCCCGTGAAGAGCACGTCGTCCACCAGGATGATATGCCGTCCATCGACCGTGAACGGCAGCTGGGAAGGGCGTACGGCCGGATTGAGGCCGATACGGCTGAAGTCGTCGCGGTAAAACGAAATGTCCAATTTCCCCAGCGGTTCCTGCAGGCCCAGCAGGGCATGCAGGCGCTCCGCTATCCACACCCCGCCACTGTGGATGCCTATCATCAATGGATTCGTCACCCGCAGGGCGTTCAGCCGTGCGCGGAGCGCCTCGGCCATGGTTTCCAGGATTCGTTCGATGTCGTCTTTCATCCGGGCCGCCGGTTGTGAGTATGTTCGGAAAACCACGTGTCCAGGATGACTTGCGCCGCGATGCGGTCCAGCGTTTCCTTGGCGCTTTGACGGTGAGGCGCCGCGCGGGAACCGGCCGCTGTCGCGATTTGCGCCGCTTCATGAGAAGAGAGGCGCTCATCGACCAGGTGCACAGGCAGGGCGTAGCGTTGTCGCAGGCCGTCCGCGAACCGCCGCACGTCCGCCGCCAAAGGATGTTCACTGTCGTCGAGCTGGGTGGGCAGGCCCACCACGAGTTGGGCGGGCCGCCAGCTTTGTATGAGCCGGCCGATGGCGTCCCAGTCCGGTATGTCGTTATGCACGTGCACGGTGGCCAGCGGCCGGGCGCTGGCGGTGAGGGTTTGTCCTACTGCGATGCCGATGCGTTTTTTGCCGAAGTCGAAACCGAGGACGGTGGCGGGAGCCTGATTCATGCGTGCCCGATCTGGTTGGAGATCTGATTCAGATCGACGCCCATCAAGGCCGCGGCGGCCTCCCAGCGCTGCTGCCACGGGATATCGAACATGATGCGCTGATCGGCGGGTCCGCACAGCCACACGTTATCCGCCAGTTCCTGCTCGAGCTGGCCCGCCCCCCAGCCCGCATAACCCAAGGCGACCAGTATATGTTTAGGGCCCGTCCCCGTCGCGATGTCTTCCAGAATATCCTTGGAGGTGGTGACCCCCAGTTCATCATGGATGCGCAGCATGCTATCCCAGGCACCGACGGGATTGTGCAGCACGAAGCCGCGATCGGTTTGCACCGGGCCGCCCATATAGACTGTTTGTCGTCCAATGTCCTCCTGCTCGGTCGCGATCTGCATCTGGTCCAACACCTCTCCCAAGGTCAGGTTCAAGGGGCGATTGATAACGATGCCCATGGCGCCCTGGTCGTTGTGTTCGCAGATATAGGTGACCGTGCCATGGAAATTGGGGTCAGCGAGGGCGGGCATGGCGATCAGGAACTGATTGGTGAGAGAGAGGCGCTCGGTCATGGGTACATAGTATTCACCGAATCAGATTAGGCTGACAAGCTCGGCCGGGCGCAGGCGGCCGGAAAGGAGGGCTCACGAGCCCGAGGCGAAACTGTTGTCATTGAGGAATTGCCAGGTCCGGGTGATATGCAGGATGTCCGTGTCCTTGCGCATCGCCGGGGGGAGTGGCGCGAAGGGCGCGGCCAGGCGCACGATGCGGATGGCGGCATCGTCCAGGAGCTTATGGCCCGATGAACGACGCAATTCGATGTTGTGTACTGTGCCGTCGGTGTTGATCGCCACGTCCAGGATCAGGGTGCCCGACAGACCCTCCCGTTTGGCCGCTTCCGGGTAGTTGAGATTGCCGACGCGCTCGATCTTGCTCCGCCACGCCTCGAGATAAGCGGCGTCCCGGTAGGATCGGGTGCTCGCCGAGACGTAGCGCTGGCGGGGGCGGCGGGAGTAGGCCTGCAGGGAATCGCTGAGCTCAGCGCTCAATTTGGCGATTTCCCTGCTACGCATCATGAGTTGTGCCGCACTGGGCATGTCGCTGCGGGGCTTGGTTTGGTCCTTGGTGACGTCAATAGTCCGTCGGGCGGCCCGATCCGTTGTCAGCACCTCCGAGGTGGGGGCGTTATGGGGCGCCGTGGCGGTGCGCGGCGGGCTTGTCACATCGCTGTGGCCGGGCGACGGAGCGGCCAGGGCGGCCGCGCGGGGGCGGGTGGGACGGACGCGTTTGTTCACGTTACCACTCCCGTTCTGGTTGGCCTGCGCCAGGTAATCGGCCTCGGCCGGCTTCTTTGGGGTGCTGGTCTGGGCGAGGATGATCTCCAGAGTGGGGCTGGGTTTGGGCTTGGTGGAGTCGGGATGGCTGAACACGATGCCCAGGATGATGATGCCGTGCAGGACCACCGAGAAAAACAGCGTCAGCCCCAGACGATCGGTGGCGGTAACGGTCGACAGTGGCGGGGATGCGAGGGTGTTCACAGGGCGGGCTCCTTGACGGGGCGCAGCCGATGTAAGGCCATTTGAGCAATTATACCGCTGATAATGCCGAAAATCAGGGAGGCCGTCATGAAGACGGGCAGCAGGCGCAACAGGCCGTCATGGGGGATGAACACCCGGTAGGCGGTGAAGAATTGTGCGCCCATATGGGCCATGGCGGCCAGCAGGCAATATCCCACGGGACTGAAGCCGCGCCCCGGGAGCCAGCTGGCGAGGCGCAGCACGGCGATGCTGGCCACCGCCCCCGTCAGGCTGAGGAGGAAGCTGGGGGACAGGAAAGTGCCGATCAGCAGGCTGCCGATCAATACCCGCAGCATGGCCACCCAGGCGGCGGTGCCCCAGCCGTATTGCACCAGCGCCACGATGGTCACCACGTTGGCCAGCCCCGGTTTGACGCCGGGCAGCGGGCTGGGCAGGGCGCTCTCGGCGATGTGGATGGTGATCGCCAGGGCGGTGAGCCAGGCGATGCGGTGATCCTGACGGGTGGTAGGGACTGTGATGCTCATGATAATGCCGTGTATTCCCTTATCTTCCGTCCTAACGGCGCGGTGCGGATTTCATTTAAGGTCCGTCAAAAATTGATGCTGTCGAAGCGCCGATCCCGCCCGATGACGCTGAGCAGGATGCCGTTGGGGAGGCAGGCGGCCAATTCTCCGCTGTGGGACAACCAGCCGCTGTGCACGCACTGCTTGCCGCGGCACGGCGAGGACACGAAACGCACGCGCCCGTCGCGGATTTCGATGACGCTGTCGCCCAGCGGTCCGTGGACATGGAGGCGGCGCTCGCCGCTCAAGGGCAAGGTAATGTCCCGCTGGCCGCTGGCCGAGATGCGCACCGCGGCGGCGGGGCCCTGGCCGCCCCAGTAGCGCAGGTACAGGCCGGGCAACAGGGCGATGGCCGCTATCAGCACCAGCCAGTCGGCGCGGGTCAGGTTCCTCATGGTCGTCCTATTATAACAGCCGGCGGCGGGTTCACCTCAAAGTGAATGCGCTTGGCCAGGTCCGGCGTCAGATAGACCGTGCGATCGGACCCCACCAACATGGCCTGTTTTAGGTGCATGCCACGTACCACCTTCAACCAGTCCTTGGGGCCGGCTACCATCAGGGCGGTGGAGGCGCCGCCTCCCACGCCGCCACCCGGATAGATGACCGTGGCCGACATGGCGCCGTCGGGCGGGTAGCCGTTGCGGGGGTCGATGATGTGATGGTAGCGCTTCCCTTTATAGGTGAAGAAGCGTTCATAGTCTCCGGAGGTGAACACGCTCTCATCGCCGCGGATCTCTATCGAGGCGAGGATGCCCGGGCCGCGGGGGTCGCGAATGCCGATGCGCCACGGGCGGCCGCCGCGGGCGCCGATGGCGCGCAGGTCACCGCCGGCATTGACGATCGCGTTGGCGACGCCGTGGCGGCGCAGCTGGTCGATGGCGCGGTCCACGCCGTAGCTCTTCACATAAGCGCCGAAATCGAACTGAACCGCCGGGTTATCGCTGCGCAGCTGGTTGCCATCGAAATGCAGGTCCTCCATGGTAGGATGTTGTGCCACCAGGCGCTGAATCGCCTGGGGCGCCGGCGGTGGAATGTTGCTGGGACGGTCGTCGCTGTGAAAGCCCCAGAGGCCGATCAGACGGCCGATGGCGGGATTGAACAGATCGCCGCTTTCACGCGACAGCTCCTGCGCGCCGCGGATCACTTTCACCTGGTCAGGCTGCAACTCGACCTTTTCGCCGTGCGCCAGGCGCGCGTTGATGTCGGTGAGCGGGCCGGGTTCCCAGGCATGCCAACGGTGATGCAGCTTGTTCAGAGTGCGGATCACCGCCGCCGTAGCCCGTTGCGCCGTGTCGTCGTCCACCCCCCACACCGTAATGTCCACCAGGGTGCCGAACACCAGGATTTGCGTCTGGTGAATCGGTTCTTTGTCGTGACTGCATGCCGAAAGACCAAGTGCCAGACAGAGGCAAAGGCACCGGGCGATAAGGGCATGCATCGTCCGCCATCTCTCTGATTTGGGGGCGTTCGATCGGGCACAGGACCGAAGTGGCGGCGAGTTGCCGGGTCCCGGCGTGCGCCCGGATGAGCTCGCGGCGGGCCAGTCGCGGCTGTTTTGCGAACGATCCAGCCTCACCGTGGCAGTGGGGGGAGAATGCAGACACCACCCGGAGCATGAGGAGGCCGCCTTGCCGCGTTCCGGCGGCGGTTGATCACGAAGAATTTGCTGGAAGACTGGGCATTCATCTTGAAGTTGACCGCGGGCGAATCGACCGCGTTATTGGGCGAGTTTCCGTTCCAGGCATTCCATAAACCGGCCGGCAATGTCCAGGCCGTACAGGCCGTCCAGTTCGCGGATGCAGGTGGGGCTGGTGACGTTGATTTCGGTGAGGTAATCGCCGATAACATCCAGTCCCACGAACAGCAGGCCTTTCTTGCGCAGATCCTCCGCCACCTGTCGGCAGATCCAGCGGTCGCGTTCGCTCAAGGGCACGCCGACACCGCTGCCGCCGACGGCGAGATTACCGCGGGTCTCTCCCGGCGGCGGGACGCGGGCCAAGGCATGGGGAACGGGTACGCCGTCGATCATCAGGATGCGCTTATCGCCGTCGCGGATCTCCGGCAGGTAACGTTGCGCCATCACATAGCGCGCCCCCGTTTGCGTCAGGGTCTCGATCACCACGTTGATGTTGTGGTCGCCGCCGTGCAGGCGAAACACGCCGTGGCCGCCCATGCCGTGGAGGGGTTTGAGGATGATGTCCTGCTGCTCGTTAAGAAAGGCGCGGATTTCCGCGGCGCTGCGCGTGACCAGCGTGGGCGGTATGCATTGCGGGAACCAGGCAGTGTAGAGCTTTTCATTGGCGTCTCGCAGGCTTTGCGGTTTATTGGCGACCAGCACCCCTTCCGCTTCGGCCCGCTCCAGGATCTGGGTGGCGTAGAGATATTCGCTGTCCACCGGCGGGTCCTTGCGCATCAGGATCACGTCCAGCTCGGCAAGGGGCCGCAGGCTGCGGGCGCCGAAACGGTACCAGTCGCGGAGGCTGTCCTGCACCTCGAGTTCCCGCATCCAGCCGAAGGCCCGCCCGTCACGCAGAGACAGGTCGCCCAGCTCCATATAGGAAAGCGTCCATCCGCGCGCCAGGGCGGCGAGGAGCATGGCGAGGGTACTGTCTTTTTTGGGATTGATGGTGCCGATAGGGTCCATCACCACGCCGAGTTTTACGGTCATTGAGCTAAATGTCGCATTGAGAAAGACAGGTGGCCGGGGTCATAGGCAACGAAACCGGCGGGCGTCAAGGCTCGGGGCTGACGACCGCGCGGATTTCCCGTGCCGCCGCGATCAGCGCCAGGCGGGCGATGACGCCGTAGGCATAGAAGCGGTTGGGATTCGCGTCAGGCGAGCGGTTGCGGTCCGGGCTGTTGCAGCACTCGGCAAAGGCCAGGGGTTCGAACGCCATGCCCGGGGCATTGAGATTCTCGTCGGGGCCGCGTCCGGTATGGATGCGGTAAAAGCCGCCCACCACGAAATGATCGATCATATACACCACCGGTTCCGCCACCGCTTGCTGGTCCCCCCAGGTCTCGAAGGTATAGACGCCCTCCTGCATGATCACCTTGGTGATTTCCTGGCCGCCCTTGCTGGCCGCCATGCGGGTGCGCTGCTTGCGGTTGAGTTCGCGGATCTCCTGGGCGGAGTGCACCATCATCACCCCCATGCCGTAGGTGCCGGCATCTGCTTTGACCACCACGAAGGGACGTTTATCGATGCCATAGGCGTCGTATTTGCGCTGGATATTGGTGAGCAGGGTGTCGACGTTCTTCGCCAGGCAGTCTTCTCCCTCGCGCTTGGCGAAATTGATCTCACCACACTGCAGGAACAGGGGGTCGATGAGCCAGGGGTCGATGTCGATCAGCTCGGCGAATTCCCGGGCCACGCCGCGATATTGGTCGAAATGATCCGACTTAAGGCGCTTCGACCAGCCCAGGGCCAGCGGTGGTATCACCGGTTGATCCAGCCCCTCGAGGATCGCAGGTGCTTCGCCGGACAGATCGTTGTTGAGGAGGATCGCGCACGGCGTAAAATCTTCCACCCCCAGTTTGGCCCCCTTCCTGACCAGGGGCTCCAACAGGACGCGGCGACCGGAGGGCAATTCGATCTCCGTTGCCTCGCGGATGTCCTCCAGCAAGCTGCCGATGCGCACGTCGAATCCGGCCTTGCCCAGGATCTCGTGCAAGGTGGCGACGCTTTCCAGATAGAACAAATTGCGGGTGTGGCTTTCCGGGATCAGCAGTACCCGCGCGGCGGTGGGGCATACCCTTTCCACCGCTGACTGGATTGCCTGGATGCACAGGGGTATGAAGGCGGCATTGAGATTGTTGAAGCCCGCAGGGAACAGGTTGGTGTCCACCGGCGCCAGCTTGAAGCCGGCGTTGCGCAGGTCGACCGAACAATAGAACGGCGCGGGCGTCTCCAGCCACTGGTTACGGAACCAGGCCTCGATGGCCGCCTGGCGCGCCAGCAGGTGCTGCTCGATGGTGAGCAGCGGGCCGGTGAGGGCGGTGGTGAGATGGGGCACGGCGTACAAGTGTTCTATGCTCATAAGGTTACCACCGAGAAGTTATGCCCAGAGCGAGGGCCGGGATGGCGCAATCATACCAAATAATCGCGAGATAAACCCCCGTTTCTAAGGGGGATTGGCCAAATCGGCGCCTCTGAAACAGTCCAATGCAGCCCCACGGCTAGCAGCCGCCCCGTTCATGGGAGGCATGTTAGCGAAAATCCCCCCAAATACCGAGCATGGCCGCCAGCGCCGCCACGGCGGCGGTTTCCGTGCGCAAGATACGGGGGCCCAGGCGCAGTCCTAAATAGCCTGCCGCTTGTGCCTGAGAGATTTCTTGATCCGACAGGCCGCCTTCGGGTCCGATCAATAACATGACAGGGTCCGTGGGGACCGGGAATTGCGCCAGGGTACGCTGCGCATCTGGGGCCAGCACCACACGCAGCCCTTCGGCGGGCGTCATCAGCCACTGGGCCAGCGTCACGGGCGAATCGATACGCGGGATATGGTTGCGCCCGCATTGTTCGCAGGCGCCGATCACCACGCCTTGCCAATGTCTGACGCGTCTTGCCAGGCGTTCGCCATCGAGGCGCACGCCGCAGTGTTCGGTGAACAGCGGGATGATGCGGCTTACCCCAAGTTCCACCGCCTTTTGGATGGTGTAATCCATGCGTTCGCCGCGGGAGATGCCTTGGGCGAGGTGCAGTTGTAACGGCGGCTCGCGTTCCGTCGGCTGGAAATCACCGACGGCGACGGTGACGGTGCGTTTATCGATGTCAGTGACAGTGGCGGCGAACTCGCCGCCCTCGCCGTTGAACAGGATCAAGGGCGCGCCCGCGGCCAGGCGCAACACTCGTGCCACGTGGTTGGCGGCGATGTCGCTCAATTCGATCCGGGTGCC
This sequence comes from Gammaproteobacteria bacterium, assembly GCA_037381915.1. Classification (GTDB taxonomy): domain Bacteria; phylum Pseudomonadota; class Gammaproteobacteria; order DRLM01; family DRLM01; genus JARRQJ01. The sequence continues at coordinate 26,582 of JARRQJ010000009.1, forward strand.
GCTGCTCAGCGAGGCGGGATGGTGAATGCGGGGGATGCGCATAAAGTGGGTAATCGGTTTTTAAATATGGCTAACAGTATAACGATTACTCGAAATGCCTGTGGTGATGGATTGATTCGGGGCGTATATCCGCTCATAGTTGCGGTCGGGACTTGAATTCAGCAGTCACCAAAGAATAGGACGCCCAGAGCCGGCGCTCCGCTGACGCGGCGTTTCCTACGCATCGCCGTGATGGGGCGCTCGCTAACTCGCCCCTGGCGCCTTCGTCGCCACGGACTCAGACAGAACTCGCTCTCCTCCCAGCCCGCATGCGATGCTCGGCGCCGCCTACCGGACCCTGGGTGCCACTCCAGAATTAGTCACGCAATTTTCCCTCCCCTTCAAGGGGAGGGGATGGGGTTTTAGCAACAACTTCGCAACCCCACCCCCATCCTGTCCTTCCCCCTGAGGGGGAAGGGACGTCTTAAATTGGAGAGTTATGCGCGTGCCCAAAATGGCGAGGAGCGCAGGGTAGCCTGTAGGGCCAAACGGAACGCAATTAGCAGGCGGCGCGGAATACCGCCCCAAATAAAATTATCCCCGCAGGGCACTCTCCTTAAAGAATTAATCAGCGGTAGCCAACTGTATCCCTTCCCACGCCACATCCGCCATCATTTGAATCTCTTCGGGGGTGATGACATAGGGCGGCATAAAGTACACCACGTTGCCCAGCGGCCGCAGCAACACACCGTTTTGCAGACTATGGCGATAGACCCGCAGACCGCGCCGTTCCTGCCAGGGATAGGGTGTGCGCGCCGCCTTGTCTCTGATCATTTCTATGGCCACGATCATGCCGTGCCGACGTACTTCCGCTACGTGGGGATGCTCGGCGAAGCGGGAACTGGCCGCCGCCAGGGTCGCGGCGAGGGCTTTGTTGTTCTCTATGACATGGTCCTGTTCGAAGATGTCGAGCGTGGCCAGCGCCGCGCGGCAGCCCAGGGGGTTGCCGGTGTAGCTGTGGGAGTGGAGAAAGGCGGTGAGCTTCTGGTAATCGTCGTAAAAGGCCTGATAGATTTCGTCGCGGGTCAGTACCGCGGCGAGGGGGAGATAGCCGCCGGTCAATCCCTTGGATAAGCACATGATGTCGGGACTGACCCCGGCCTGTTCACAGGCAAACAGGGTACCGGTGCGGCCGAAGCCCACGGCGATTTCGTCGGCGATGAGATGTACCCGATACTTGTCGCACGCGGCGCGCAGCAGCTGGAGATACACTGGGTCGTACATGCGCATATTGCCGGCGCATTGCACCAGGGGTTCCACGATGACGGCGCAGACCTCGTCGCAATGATCCGCCAGGGCGCGTTCCATGGGCTCGAACATGCGTGCGGAATGGGCGGCCCACGAGTCTCCGGCCTCACGGTGAAAACAATCCGGCGAGGGGACGGTGATGGCCTCCATCAACAGCGGCCGGTAGGTCTCTTTATAAAGGGCGACATCGCCCACCGCCAACGCACCGAGGGTCTCGCCGTGATAACTGTTGCTCAGGGTGATGAACTTGGTCTTGGCCGGTATGCCGCGGTTGCGCCAGTAGTGGAAGCTCATCTTGAGCGCCACTTCCACCGCCGCGGAGCCGTTGTCGGCGTAGAAGCACCGCTCCAGTCCCGGCGGTGCCAGTGCGGTGAGACGCTCCGCGAGGGAGACCGCCGGCTCATGGGTAAAACCGGCCAACAATACGTGCTCCAGATTTTCCAGCTGATCCCGAAGCGCGGCGTTGATGCGCGGGTTGGCGTGGCCGAACAGATTTACCCACCAGGAGCTGACGGCGTCCAAGTAGCGCCCGCCGTCGAAGTCCTCCAGCCACACGCCTCGGCCGCGGCGAATGGGGATGGGCGGCAGCGATTCATGGTCTTTCATCTGGGTGCAGGGATGCCACAGGGCCCTGAGGTCGCGCTCGATCAAGTCGACATTGTTCATGCGCTCACGATACAGGTGAACTGACGGAGTGCCAAGGCTTGCGCTGGGGGCTCTGGCAACATGCTTGCTGATAGCCGTGTACATGCCGTCGCGGCGGGTGGCAGGTTGTCCGAATAGACGGCAGAAACCGACCCGGCTTCAGCGATCGAATGGTGGGATGCCCAAGTGGAAGTAGAGCAGCTGACAGGATGGGCTTTCCACGACGAGGGCCGCCCGGCAGTTCTCCGCCACCTCCAGGTCGATGAAGGTCCAGCGATCAGTTTCACGGCCATCATCCAAGTGTTCCAAGAGTCTCGGCGGATGCTTGTCCATCGAAACGCTGAAACGTTGCAGGGGATGGGACATGCCTTCGCCACGGGCCTTGATATAGGCCTCCTTGCGGCACCAGACGCGAAAGAACGCATCAACATGCTCGTGTTCCGGCAATGATTGCATTATCTGGGTTTCCAGCGTGGAAAAACAGCGCCGGCCCAAAGCCATGCAGTCCATATCATGGTTGATCGACTCAATGTCAATGCCGATTTCACTGTCCAGGACGAAGGTGGCGAGCATGATGTCGTCCGTATGAGAGACGTTGAATTTTATCCTCTGATGGAGGCCGGCGAGCCGCGGTTTGCCGTGACTGTTGTAGTTAAAGTCGATGTCGCGAGGCGGGCACGCGAGATAGCGGCCGAGCAGGATACGCAATGCCGCACGGCTCAGAATATAGCGGCGCTGGTGTCTGGCGAAATGGAAACGTTCGGCTTTGGTGCGTTCATCTTCGGAGAGCAGCGGCGGCCAGCTACTGCCGGTCATGTCAAGTTCTACTCGCCAGACATGTACCTCGCCGGTGGAAAGTGTCGGTGTCGAGGTGCGTAGTTGCCAGTCGATCATGAGCGCCGCTGAAGCTACCGGTCGAGGAGACGTTGCAGCTTTTCCGCCAACTCTTCCACATGAGGAGATTTGACCAGCAGGCCATGCGTTCCTGAAATCGGGTGAATGCTGAGGTCGCCTGCTGCGAGTTTCTCCCATCCCAGCAAGGGGTCAGTGGCCCGCTTTTCCGATTCGGTAGCGATAAAAAGATCAATTGGGTCAGGATAGGGGAATGGTTTGTAATTCCAGTGGGCCCAGCGATGGGCCTCGCCGATGGTGCGCATCTGTCGCAGTCGCCGCAGCCCAAGAGGTTGCAGGATGTGGTAATAGAGTCGCTCCTGGAGATGACGCGCCCTATTGCGATTGAGCAATCTGCGCAGCCGTTCGAGGCGCGTGCTTTTGAGCTTGACCCCGGGGGCGAAGCAGTCGAGCAAGGCGAGTGTGGAGACCTTTTCACCCGCGGCACGCAGTTGTTGAGCCATTTCGAAGGCGACGATGCCGCCGCTGGAAAAGCCGGCGACACGGTAGGGACCGTGTGGCTGTCGCTGCCGCATGGCCTTGATGCAATCGGCGGCTATATCGGCGACATCGTCCCGCGGCGAGTACTTGCCGTACACGCCACGCGCCTGCAGACCATAGACCGGCAATTGTCGCGCCAGTGTGCGTGCCAATTCATAGTAATGAAACAGATTACCGCCCATGGTATGGACGCAGAACAGCGGTGCCATGTCCTCACCCGCCTTGATTTCCACCAGTTCTGGCCAGGAGATGGTTTCCTTTTCCCGGTCCAGGATGCCGGCGAGTGTTTCGACGGTGGCGCCTTCAAACCACAAGGTATCCAGCGGCAGCTTCTTGCCAAAATGCTGTTCGATCTGGTCGAACAGGCGGGCCGCCAGCAGGGAGTGGCCGCCCAGTTCAAAAAAGTTGTCACGGATACCGATTGGCTTCCTGTCCAGGATATCCTCCCAAATCTTGGTCAGGTGAAGTTCCAATGCAGTGCGTGGAGCGATGCTTGAATCATTGCTGGCCACAGTCGCGGGAGGGGGGAGGGCCTGGCGATCGACTTTGCCGTTGGACGTCAACGGGAGTGCATCGACGATGACGAAGGCGGCTGGAATCATATATTCCGGCAGTGCTTCCTTGAGGTGGTGGCGCAATGTCTGCTCATCGGCCACGTGGTTCGGTTTGACGGCTACATAGCTTACCAAGCGCTTCTCCCCGGGCGTGTCTTCGCGAGGCATGGTGAAGCAATCCCGCAGCGCCGGGTGTTTTTTCAAGGCCTCGTCGATCTCGCCCGGTTCGATGCGAAAGCCTCGGAGTTTGATTTGATGATCGACGCGGCCGACGAATTCTATGGCACCGTCGGCGCGATATCGCACCAGATCTCCGCTGCGGTAGAGACGATCGCCGTCGTCTAGGGGATTGATAATGAATTTTTCCGCATTCAATTCCGGCCGGCCGAGATATTCCCGCGCTACCCCGTCACCGCCGATGTAGAGCTCACCGGTGATGCCGACCGGCACCGGTTGGCGATGGGCGTCGAGTACGTGGCAGGTAGTATTGGCGATAGGGTGGCCGATGGGTACCGTACGGGCATCCTGTTCGACAGCATGGATCTCGAACCAGGTGGTGAAAGTGGTGGACTCGGTCGGGCCATAGACATGTATGAGTCTGCGGGGCGGCGCCGTCTCCAGGCACTCGCGAATCCGTTGCGGGTCACAGGCCTCGCCGCCGAACAGCAGCTGTTTCAGACCGCGAAAGACACCGGCGTCCTGGAGGATCATCTGGTTGAAGAGGGCGGTAGTTAGGAACAGGGTAGTGACGCCTTGTTCGTGTAATTCTCGGCAGAGTTCCACCTGCGACAAGAGGGTTCCTTTGGGAATGATATGGAGACGGCAGCCGTTAAGCAGCGCACCCCAGATCTCGAATGTGGCGGCATCGAATGCCATGTTAGCCGCCTGGGCAATGACGTCGTCCGTACCCAGGGCGACGTAGTCGGTGTTTTTCACCAGCCGGTTGACCGCCTTGTGGGGAATGCATACCCCTTTCGGTTTGCCGGTGGAGCCGGAAGTATAGAGTACATAGGCCAGGCTATCGCCATTGGCTGCGGGCGGAGGATTGTCACCACGGCATGCCGAGATGTGTTCCCGGTCGCGGTCGATGGCGATCAGGTCGACCTGGTAAGATGGCAGCGATGCCTGTTGCGCCGTGTGACAGATGACGATTCTCAGGCCCGCATCCTCGATCATCACGCCAAGTCGTTCCCGAGGATGGTTCGGATCCAGCGGTACATAGGCGCCTCCCGCCTTGAGGATGGCGAGCAGGGCCACCACCGCGTCAATGCCGCGTTCCATGCACAGGCCGATCAGTGTGCCGGGGGGTACGCTGTGAGCGTTTAAATGGCGGGCCAATTGGTTGGCGCGGCGATTAAGCATTTCGTAGCTGATTTTGGTGTCCTTGTGGCTGATCGCGCAGGCCTGCGGCGTTGCCGCCGCCTGCAGCTCGAACAACTGTTGAATCCCGCTGGTCCGGGGAAAGTTGGTAGCGGTCCGGTTCCAGCGCGCCAGTTGTGCCTGCTCTTCGTCGGTTAACAGTGGCAGGTGTCCGATGCTCAGTTCCGGGGCCTTGGTGATGGCCGTCAGTAAAGTCACATAGTGTCCGGCCATGCGTTCGATGGTGGCTGACTGGAACAGATCGGCTGCATAGTTGAAATTGGCGCGCAGGCCGGCGTCGCTTTCGCTGATAAACAAGGTCAGATCGAACTTGGCCTTGGTGATGTCGAGTTCCATGTTGCTGACGGCAAGCCGGTCCATTTGTGGCGATGGTGAGGCGTCATTCTGCAGAGAGAACATCACTTGAAAGATGGGGTTCCGGCTCATATCGCGTTGCGGGGCCAATGCTTCCACCAGTTTTTCGAAGGGCAGTTCCTGGTGGCTGAAGGCCTCGACCGCAGTATCGCGGATTTCGGCCAGCAGGCGGCGAAAGCCGTGCTCCGGCGTTAGGCGACAACGGATGACCAGGCTGTTGACGAAAAAACCGATTAAGTCTTCGAGTTCCGGCTGGGTGCGGCCGGCGACGGGGATGCCCACCAGGATATCGTCCTGGGCGCTATAGCGGTGAAGCAGCAACTGATAGGCGGCCAGCATCACCATGAACAGCGTGGCGTTCTCCCGTTGTGCCAGGGATTTCAGCGCCGCGCCGAGCCTTGGCGGTAGGTCGATGCTGAAGCGCGTGCCGCGGAAGCTCTGTACCAAAGGTCGCACCGTATCGATGGGCAACTCCAATATTTGGGGAGCGCCGCTCAATTGCCTTTTCCAGTACTCCAGTTGGAGCCCCAGGCGGTCGCTGTTTTGTCGCTGCCAAACGGCGTAATCAGGATATTGCACCGGCAGTGGCGGCAGTGGGGCACCTTGGTTACGGCAATAGGCGTTATACAGCGTCCCCAGTTCGCGATTGAATACCGTCATAGACCAGCCATCCGACACGATATGGTGCATTACGACCAACAGAATATGGTGGTCGACAGCCAAGCGGAACAGCTTTGCCCTCAACAACGGTCCGGCGCTCAAATCAAAGGGTCGGTCCGATTCATCGTGGATCAATCGTTTTAATTCGTCGTCATGTATGTCGTGATCGCGCAGGTCCACAACCGGTAGTTCAAGGATCAATTCCGCGGCGATGCGCTGGAAGCTCTCATCGCCTAGTTTGCCGAAGCTGGTGCGCAGACTTTCATGGCGGGCAACGACGGCGTTGAGGGCATCGCAGAGGGCGGCGATGTTGAGCGGGCCTTCCAGGAGCAGTTGATGGGGCAGGTTGTAGTCGGCTTTGCCTGGATGTAGTCGATCCAGAAACCACAGTCGCTGCTGAGCGAAGGATAAGGCTATCCTGTCGCGTTGCCTCCAGTGGGGGATGAGCGGCACGACGCCGGGATCATTGCTGCTCAAGCGGCTATTGACAGCGAATTCCAGGAGGGCGCGTTTGGCAGGGGGCAGCTTGGCGATACGGGAGGCGAGATCCATCAGCTCCTATCCCTTCTGTTCAAGTTGTCATTCAGGATGGCATTACACTCCTGAATACCGATCCCGCCTTGCGGTTTTCCGTCGTTTTGCCTGAGAGCGGTCATGGCGGTATTGATGGCCTCTTGGGCGGCGAACAGGCACGGTGTGCTGTAATTGGCTAAAGATACGCCGGCGCCGCGAAGTTGATCCAGAGAAAAAGGGGCAGATTTCCCTCCCAAAATTTGGTTGAACATCACCGGGACGTCAAGGCCGGCTGTGACTTGTTTCATGTAGTCTAGGTCGTGCAGGCCGTCAATCAGGATGGCGTCGGCGCCGGACTCCACATATGCATGGACGCGACGGGCGACGTCTTCTTGTTCGTGCGCGTCGGTACGGGCGACGACGAATAAATCCTTACGCGAGGCCAGGACCTTTTCCAGTCGCATAACATATTGATCCAAGTCGAGCAGTCGTTTTCCGTCGAGGTGTCCGCAACGCCGCGGCCGCTGTTGGTCTTCCATGATTATCCCGGAAGCTCCCGCACCCTGAAGGAGGGATACGACATGGGCGGCGGTATCCATGTCGCCGTATCCGTCATCGATATCCACGATGATGTGTTGCCGCGGTAGTACTGCGCGCACTCGCTGGCAGAATGCGACGATATCCGACCAGGCGATGAGACCGATGTCCGGCAGGCCGTAGAAACTTGCCGCGAAGCTGAAACCACTGATAAAAATCCCGTCGAAATGTTCGGCCGCCAGTGTGGCGGAGAAGACATCATAGACGCCTATGAACGGGATGATTTCCGAACGTTGCACGGCAGCCCGCAACTGATACCCATAGTCGTCCTGTCTCATGAGGTGTAGCCTCGCATTTTTTCGGCCGCCAGCCGTTTTGCTTCCTCGTCGGGCAGTGCTTCGATATTGTTCAGCATGATAGCCAGGTCGGCTTGCTCCAACTTCTGGGCTTGGAGACATAACACTCTTTGCGCCAGTCCGGTGATGGTCGGGTTTTCGAACATGGCCCGCAGGGGCAGCTGGACGCTGAGACTGCGATTGATGCGGGCGATGACCCGAGTGGCTAGTAACGAGTGCCCGCCCAGTTCAAAGAAATTGTCATGGATGCCGGGCATTACGGGTGACATGAGTTCGGCCCAGATCCTGATTAGCTGTGCTTCAAGCGGGGTGTGAGCGGCGGTTCCATCCGCTTCTGGGTCACAGCATTCCACTGGAGATGGCAAGGCTCTGCGGTCGGTCTTACCGCTGGTAGTGAGCGGAAAGGTATCCAGACTGACGATGACGGCGGGGATCATGTATTCCGGCAACGCAGCCTTGAGCGCGCGTTTGAGTTCGCGGGTGTCAACGTCGCCGTGCGCGGGGATGATATAGGCGGTAAGGCGTTGATCGCCGGGCGTATCCTCGCGGACGATCGCGACGCAGTCTTTTACCGAGGGTTGTTGTCGCAGCAGCGATTCGATCTCGCCCAGCTCGATCCGAAAACCTCGCAATTTCACCTGAAAGTCGCTCCGACCCAGGTACTCGATATTGCCGTCGGGCAGATAGCGTGCCAGGTCGCCGCTCTTGTAAAGCCGAGCCAGCGGGTCGTCACTGAAGGGGTCTTTGATAAAGCGTTCCCGCGTCAACTCCGGCCTGTTGAGGTAGCCGCGTGCGACCTGAACTCCGCCGATATGCAGTTCCCCCGCTACTCCTACCGGCACTGGATTTAGTTCTCCGTCGAGCAGATATATGGTGGTATTGGCGATCGGCTTGCCGATAGGGACACGGTTTACCCTTTCCCGACGCGGACACGGCCAGTGGGTAACGTCAATGGCTGCCTCGGTTGGCCCGTAGAGATTGTGCAGCGGTGTATTGAGGCGACTGTAATAGCGTTGCACCAGTTCGGGGCTGAGGGCCTCACCGCTGCACATTACGTAACGCAGCGAAGCGCATTGACGTTCAAGCTCCGGCGTATCGAGGAATACTTGCAGCATGGACGGTACGAAGTGAATTACCGTGATACCTTGCTCCTTAATTAGACTAGCCAGGTATTCGCTGTCTTTATGGCCGTCATGCCTGGCAAGCACCAGGCGGGCGCCGCTAAGCAATGGCCATAGAAATTCCCAGACCGAGACGTCGAAAGTATAAGGCGTCTTTTGCAGGACGGCGTCGCTGGCAGACAGACCGAAGGTTTGTTGCATCCACAACAGGCGATTGAGTATTCCCAGATGGGTATTGACGACGCCTTTGGGGGTGCCGGTGGATCCGGAGGTATAGATAACATAGGCCGCGTCGGCAGTCTTGCATTGTGATGGCGGGTTATTCATAGGATGCGCGGCGATGACTGTCCATTCGCTATCCAGTTGCACGGCTTTAAGCGTGGCATCGGGCAGTTTTCCAGCGGTCGCCGCGCTGCATAGAACCATCGCGATTTGTGCATCGTCGATGATGTGGCTGAGCCGTTCCCGCGGGTGCAGTGGATCCAGCGGTACATAGGCCGCACCGGCCTTGATTGTGCCGAGGATGGCGATGACCATTTCCACGGAGCGTTCCAGGCACAGGCCGATCAGGGTGTCGGGGGCCACTCCTCCGGCGCGTAGAAAGTGGGCAAGATGATTGGCTCGGCCGTTGAGTTCGCCGTAACTGATATGATGTTGCTCCCATACCAGAGCCACCGCTTTGGGTGCCAAATGCGCTTGGCGTTCGAATAATATATGAACGGGGTCGTGAGTCGGGAGTGTCCGGCGGGTATCATTCCATTCCGTCAATAGCAGATGGCGTTCCCGCTCAGAAAGCAGCGTGAGAACCGCGATACGTTGGTCCGGATCGTGGGCGGCACTCCGCAGGAGGGTTTCAAAGTGTCCTGCCATGCGTTCGACGGTGTTGCGGTCGAACAGATCAGTGTTGTAGCTGAAGGTGCATTCCAGGTGGTCGGAGTCTTCCGTGATGGACAACGATAGATCGAACTTCTCCGTATCGCTGAAAATTGGAATGGGTTCTATCTCCACGCCGGTGAGATTGAGCCGGGCCGGTGGGGTATTTTGCAGAGCAAACATGATTTGAAAGAGAGGGTTGCGGCTCATGTCACGTTGCGGCAACAGTGTTTCCACCAGTTTTTCGAAGGGCAACTCCTGGTGCGTGAAGGCTTCCAGAGATGTCCGTCGTACGCGTTCCAGTACCTCGCGGAAGGAAGGCGAGCCGCTGAGGTCCGCGCGCAGTACCAGCGTATTGACGAAGAGTCCGATTACTCCCTCCAGTTCGGGGTGATTGCGGCCCGCAATTGGGCTGCCGACGGTGAAGTCTTCCTGACTACTGTAGCGATAGATTAATACCTGGAATACGGCCATCAGCAGCATAAACAGAGTCGCCTGTTGCCGTTGCGCAAATAGTTTCAGTTCATTGGTCAATGCAGGAGGGATAATGCTGAAATGTAAGGCTCCGCGATAGCTTTGAAAAGGCGGTCGGGGCCGGTCCGCGGGGAGCTCCAATACCGGTGAGCCGCTAAGCTTCTCTTTCCAGTAATGGAGTTGCTTTTCCAGCAATGCGCCCTGTTGCCGTTGCTGCCAAGCCGAGAAATCGGCGTAATGCAGGCCGATCTCCGTCAGGGGCGAAACCTCGTCTTTGACGAATGTAGCGTAGAGTGTGTTCAGTTCCTTGATGAATATGCCCAGTGACCAGCCGTCGGAAATGATGTGATGCTGGTTGACCAGTAGTACGTGTTCTTGATTCCATAAATGCATTATGTGGGCTCGGATAAGCGGCCCTTTTTCCAGGTCGAAAGGTCGATTGACCTCCATCCTGATCAGCGTCTGCAAAGCTGTTTCGTCCTTGATTTCGAGGATCGGAATTTCAAGATTTACCTCGGGGGAGATTACCTGCGCCGGTACATCGCCGCGCATGGCGAATGTGGTGCGCAGGCTTTCGTGGCGGCGGATGATTTCATTGAGGGAGCGGCGCAGCGCACCGATATCCAGCGGGCCGCTAATGCGATAAGCTCTTGATATGTTATAGTTTGCTGCGCCGGGTTCAAGCTGGTCGAGGAACCACAGGCGCTGTTGGGAGAACGAGAGAGGTAGTGCCGAGCGGTCTTCCGCAACCTGGGGAGCATCCTGCCGGGCGGCGAGTTTGCGCATCAGCTGGGCGCGTTGTTCCGCTGACAGATTGGCCAGTCTATTTTTCAGGTCGCTCATTTCGTTCATGGCGATACCGGCTGCGTTGGTTTATTCAAGTTGATGTACCGCGCCCATCGCTCCGTTCCACTTCGCTGAGCATGGCCTCCAGGTTATCGGCATCCATCATCATATTTATCTGCAACTGTTCCAGCGCCTGGGCAAAGGTGGCAATGGTGGGATGCTCGAACAAAAGCGCCAGCGGGACCTGCATGGCATAGGCTTTGTTGATGCGTGCGATTGTCTTGGCCGCCAGCAGGGAGTGGCCACCCGTGGCAAAAAAATTATCATGGATACCCAACTGTTCGACGCCCAGCACCTCCTGCCAAATGGCGGTGATCTCTCTTTCCAACTCATTGCTCGGTGCGGCGCCGTCCGAGTCGCACCGGGCCGTGACCGGCTGCGGCAGATCCGTGCGATCGACCTTACCGTTGGCGTTGAGCGGCAATTGCCTCAATATGACGAAGGCCGACGGGACCATGTACGCGGGTAATTGCGTCTTCAGATATTCCCGCAGAATTTCCTCCCGGACTTCGCCCTTGCACGCCAGATAGGCAACCAAGCGTTTGTCGTCGGGTGTGTCTTCCCGTAGTATCACGGCGCAGTCATCCACCTGTTTGTGTCGGCGCAGCGCGTTTTCTATTTCGCCCGGTTCGATACGAAAGCCACGCAACTTGACCTGCCGGTCGATGCGCCCCAGATATTCGATGTTTCCATCGGGCAAATAACGGGCAAGATCACCGGTCTTGTAGAGCTTTTCACCGGGCGTGAAGGGGCTGGAGATAAAACGCTCCGCAGTCAAGTGTGGCTGGTTCAGATAACCGAGCGCTAGGCCTGCGCCTCCGGCATAAAGTTCGCCCGGTACGCCGACCGGCACGCATTGCAGGTTGTTGTCGAGCACATGCACAGTAGTGTTGCCTATGGGGCGGCCGATGGGAATGGAAATCAGCCGGTCTTTCACAGGTCGCGGAATGCGGTAGCAACAGGTGAAGGTGGTGTTCTCGGTGGGGCCGTAGCCGTTGATGAATTCGGTGTCGGGGAGCGACTGTTGCGCGCGGCGGATGTGATCCACCGACAAGGCTTCGCCGCCGGTGAGCACTTGTTCGACTCCGGCCAAAGTCTGCGGTGCTTCGTCGATGATCTTGTTGAACAGCGAGGCGGTAAGCCACAAGGTCGTTACTCCATTGGATCGAATGACGTGGGCAAGAACATCGAATTCGGGCAGGCGTTCAGGATAGATGACACAACGGCCGCCGTTAAGAAGGGGTCCCCAGATCTCGAAAGTGGAGGCGTCGAAGGATAAAGGCGCCAGCAGCATAAATATGCGATCGGCGCCAAAGTTGGCGACCCCGGAATTTTGCACCAGGCGGTTGACGGCACGATGAGGTATTTCAACGCCCTTTGGTGTACCAGTAGAGCCGGAAGTATACATGATGTACAGCGGGCGTTCGGGGTTGTCTACTGCGATCGGATCCGTGTCATCGCAGGCAGCGATTTGGGCTGCTTCCTGGTCCAAGGCAATGCTGATGCAGGCGTCCATTTTAGGTGACACGCTACCGTGGCCAACTATAAATCCTGCCCGACTGTCGTCGACCAAGAAATGCAAACGCGAATCCGGATAGCCCGGGTCCAGCGGCACATAGACGCCGCCGGCCTTGATGATGGCAAGCAGGCTGATCACTGCCTCGATGCCGCGCTCCATAAGTACCGCAACCCGTATGCCGGGCTTTACCCCCCGTGCAATCAGATAATGGGCCAGACGGTTGGCGTGGCGATTGAGCTCGGAGTAATTGAGATTTACGTCCCGGTACGAGAGTGCGATCGCGTCGGGGGTGAGACTAGCTTGCCGTTCGAAGACAGTCTGTACGCTAAGATCATGATCATAGGTCGCCAAGGTCTGGTTCCACTCGATCTGCAGAATGCGGCGTTCTTCCTCGGTTGTTAGTTCGAAATCGGCGGCTAGCCGTTCAGGCGCGGCTACTTGTTGCTCAAGGATGTGACGATAATGTCCTGTGATGCGCTGGATGGTCTCATGCTTGAAGAGATCGGTGGAATATTCCCAGCGAATGGTGATGACATCATTCTGTTCCGTATCGCTCAGACCTATCCTCTGTTCCGCCCAGGGGATTACGATTACGCTCAGATCGAATTTCGAAGAGCCATTGTGAGGGTAATGGAACCTGCCCGAGGCCTCAGGCAGATTAAGCAGCGGCACGCTGGAATCATGAAAGCTGAACATGGCCTGGAAGAGCGGGTTTCGGCTCAAATCGCGATCGAGCTTGAGTTCTTCCACGAGCTTTTCGAAGGGCAAATCCTGGTAATTATAGGCGCTGAGAGTGAGTTCCTTGATTTTTTGCAGCAGCATTCGGAAATGTATGTGTGCCGGAATATCCAGGCGCAAGGCAAGCGTGTTGACGATCATGCCGATCAGGCACTCGGTTTCCTTGAGATTGCGGTTGGCGACTCCCGTGCCGATGGTCAGGTCGGACTGACGGGTATAACGGCTGATTAGAATATAGAAGGCGGCCAGCATAGCCATGTAGAGCGTGACTCCTTCCCGTCTGCAGAATGATCGCAAGGAATTAGCCAGCCGTGGGCCTAGTTCCTGTACAACTTCAGTGCCGCGGAAGCTTTGCTTAGCAGGCCTGGTGAAGTCGGTGGGTAGCTGCAATTCGGATGAGGCGCCTTGGAGAGATTTTTTCCAGTAATCGAGGAGTGACCGCAGCGCGGCGCCCTGCAGATACTTGCGTTGCCAGAGCGTGTAGTCGGCGAACTGGATGGGCATGATAGGCAATTGCGGAACGCGGTCGTGATAGAGATCGGTATAGGTTTGTTTGAATTCATTCATGAATACCGCGAAAGACCAGCCGTCGTGAGGAAGGTGGTGCTCGACATGGATAACAATGAAATCGTCATCAGTAAGGCGCAGCAGTGTCCAGCGTAGTAGCGGCAGCTTTTCTATATCGAAATGATGACGTACTTCGCGATCTATTATCTCCGCAGTTCTGGCCGCGCGTTGGTCTTGCGGGGTATTGCTCAGATCGATGAGCGGAATCCTCATATGCCACGGTTCGTGAATCCGCTGCGTCGGCACCCCGTTCCTGATATGAAAGGTGGTGCGCAACGATTCGTGACGTGAGATCAAATGGTCGAGCGCCTTTTCAAGCAATGAGATCTTAATCTTGCCTTTGAAATAAATGCAGGCCTGTGAGTTGTAGGCCAGGGCGTCGGGTGTCAATTGATCGAGAAATATGATGCTTTCCTGGGGAAAGGAAACCGGGATGTGGTTACCGTGAGGCGCGGGGAGCAGGGGTGGATAGTGTTTATGGGGGGCGGTTATACCGCCAGCTTCAATGTGTTCTGCCAGATGCGCAATGGTGGGATGTGCGTAAAAGGTTTCCAGGGAAATGTCGGTTGAGAAATCATCGCGCACTTTGGCCATGATCCGGGTGGCGAGAAGCGAATGACCCCCTAACTCCAGGAAGTCGTCATGCACGCCGACGGCGTCAAGCCCCAGAGTTTTCTGCCAGAGAGTCATCAGGTATGCCTCTATATCGCTGCGCGGCGGTATATATTCCGCTTCCGCAGTGCGCTCTGCCCTGGGTGCAGGCAATGCATTACGATCGATCTTGCCGCTGGTGGTCAGCGGCAATCCTGCAATAGCGACGAACGCTGCGGGTACCATGTAGTCTGGAAGATGGTGTCGCACATGCTGGCGCAACTCATGTCCGGTCGGTATGGAGCCCGTGTTGGGTGTTACATAGGCCACCAAGCGGTTGTTGCCCGGAGAGTCTTCACGGGCGATGACGACACAGTCTTTGACCGCAGCGTGTTGCCGTAATATTGATTCAATCTCGCCCAATTCGATACGGAATCCGCGCAGTTTTACTTGAAAATCGGTGCGGCCCAGGTATTCGATATTGCCGTCGGGTAGATAACGCGCCAGGTCGCCTGTCCTGTAGATGCGACCCCCTGATGGGAAGCCAAAGGGGTCGGGCAGGAAACTGCGCCGGGTGAGTTCAGGCTTGTTTAGATAGCCCCGGGCTACCCCGGCACCGCCTAGCCACAATTCGCCGGCGACTCCTATAGGCTGAGGATGACGGTGTTGATCCAGGATATAGGCCGTTACGTTCGCGAGTGGACGACCGATGATGGGAAAGTTGAATTGCGGTTCGATCGGGCAGCAGGTGGCATCCACGGTGCATTCGGTCGGGCCATAGACGTTGTAAAACCGGCTATGGGGTGTGGCCGCCATCATGTTCCATAATTCCGAGTCAATGGCTTCGCCGCCGCACAGTACGATGGTGGGACAATTGTCCTCTGGTTTGAACAGCGCTTCTTCAAAGAGCAGACGCAACTGGGTGGGAGTGCAGCCCAGGACGTCGGCACATTGTGTCTTCAAGGCGCTCGTCAACAATCGGGGATCGGTGCTCGTTTCTTCCGGAAGTATGACGATGCAGTCGCCCCACAGGAGTCGGATCCACTGCTGTACCGAGGCATCGAAGGTTATGGCGGTATTGAGCGCAACCCGGAGTGGGTGCTCGGCGTTGTTGTTGAATATCCGTTCCTGCAGTCCGTAGGCGAAGTTGATTACTGAGCGGTGCATTATCATCACGCCTTTGGGAACGCCCGTCGATCCGGAGGTGTAAAGGACATAGGCCAGATCATGCGGCTGCAGCGAAACCTTCGGGTCGGAGAGGTCCTCGCTCGTCGCCGCTGATTCTATTTCCAATATTTCCCCGGAGAATATCTCGGTGGCCTTTGCTTGGTGACAGTCGGATGTCAGTAGAAGGCTCGGTGCGGCGTCGCTGATGATGGTTTTTAATCGTTCATCGGGATGTTTCGGGTCCAGCGGAACAAATGCACCGCCGGCTTTGAGGATGGCCAGGATCGAGATTAACGACTCGGGCGAACGATCCATAAGCAGGGCGACCGTTTGTTCCGTTTTTACACCCCTGGCGATGAGAAATCGGGCGATACGATTGGCTTGGCAATTGACCTGGTGGTAACTCAGTTGTCGGGCTCCGAAGACCAACGCGGTGGCATCGGGGGCTGCGCGCACCTGTCGTTCGAAGAGTTCGGGGATGGTGGTGTTGTCGGGGAAATCGCATTCAGTCTTATTCCATTCCGTAAGCAGAATATGGC
Source organism: Gammaproteobacteria bacterium (assembly GCA_037381915.1). Lineage (GTDB taxonomy): Bacteria > Pseudomonadota > Gammaproteobacteria > DRLM01 > DRLM01 > JARRQJ01. The sequence continues at coordinate 42,695 of JARRQJ010000009.1, forward strand.
GCTCTCGCTCGGACAATAATGGTAGGTCCGCGATGGTCTGGTCGGGATTGGTGATGCAGCCTTCCACTAATGTGCGCACGTTTTCCAACATATTTTGGATGCGCCATTCATCGAACAACGCCGTTTGATACCTGAGGCTAAGATGAAGCTGTTCGTCATTTTGTAAGATATCCAGGGACAGGGCGACGTCCATCAATGGTTCGGCCAGCTGCCATTCTTGGATGTTGAGTCCATCCAGATTGAACTGATGCCAGGCGGCCTCGTGGATATTGATCATGACTTCGAACAGTGGATTACGGTATGCGCGTCGGTCCGGGCGCAGTATTTCCACCACCTTATCGAACGGCAGGCTGGAATGTTTGTAGGCTTCCAGCGCGGTATTTCGCACCCGCGCCAGCAATTGCCGAAAACTGGGATTGCCAGATAGATCTGTGCGCAGCGCTACGGTGTTGACGAAAAAGCCGATGAGATCCTTGATTGGCTCGAGTCCGTGGCGTCCTGATTCGGGAGTGCCGATGACAATATCGGTCTCATCCGTATAGCGGTATAGCAGGGTGTTGAAGCATGCAAGCAGCACCATGAATAGAGTGCAGTTTTCCTCTTCCCCCAGCCGTTTGAGGCCGAGGCTCAGTTGCGGTGATAACGTCAGCGCGCAGCGCGCAGCCCGGTAGTCGGGCGCATTTGTGTAAGGCCGGTCGGCCGGCGGTTCCAGCCGTGGTGCACCCGATAATCGTTTCTTCCAATACGCCTCGAGTTGCTCGGCGGCCTGGTTCTTAAGCCAGTCTTGTTGCCATGCGGCGTAGTCCGCGTATTGGATAAACAGCGCGGGTAACTGGGGCGATTGGCCCCGCAGGGCCGAATGGTAGAATGCTTCCAACTCGCGGCTGAATATTCCCATGGACCAGCCATCGGCAGTTATGTGATGCAGGGCGATGATCAGAACATATTCTTGATCATCGAATATGATCAATGTGGCGCGGATCAGCGGCAGGTGCGTAAGATCGAAAGAATGACAAGCCTCGCCCTCGGCATACCGTCTTAGTTCATTCTTTCGCTGGGCGGGGGGATGCGTTGTTATGTCCTCTATCGCCAGTTTCAGGGAAAAAGCGGGCGCGATATGTTGTGCAGGTTCCTCGCCATCGGAGGGAAAGGTCGTTCGCAGGATATCATGCCGGGCGATGATCTTATTGAGCGCCAGTTCCAACGCGGTCTGATTCAAGCTGCCGCGCAGATGCAGCATGCGTACGACGTTGTTGATCGAGCGCGCCGGTTCCAGTTGTTCTATCAGCCACAGGCGCTGTTGTGCCAAAGACAAGGGACGGGCAGTGCCGTCACTTTTGCGCGGGCTGATCGATTGCCGTGGCGCTGAATTTTCATGGATCTCGCCGACCAATTCGGCGATCGTGGGAAAACGAAACAACGCCGTGACAGGCAATTCACAGTGAAATCGTTCATGAATTTGTGCGATGACGCGTGCTCCGCTCAAGGAGTCTCCGCCGGCACTGAAGAAATTGTCATGGATGCCAATGGGTGTGTTCCGGCCCAATACGTCTTCGAATATTGCTGCTAAGGAGCTTTCCGTGGCGGTGCGGGGCGCAATATACGCTTCCTGTAGTTCATGGGCCAATCTTTCCGCCAGGCCGATTCGCTGGATCTTGCCGGTGGGCCCCTTGGGCATCTCGGCAACGACGATGATCCTATTGGGGATCTTGAACTCGGCCAGCCGGCCGAAGAGTGAGCGGCGCAACGCCATTCCATCCAGGGTTGTCCTGTCCTTTACGACCACCGCCGCAGCGATATCTTCGCCGAGACTGGCGTGGCGTACGGCGAAGGTCGCGGCCTGCAGGACCTCGGGGTGTTCCAGCAGCGCCTCGTCCACCTCCCGCGGAGAAACCTTTTCGCCGCCGCGATTGATGATCTCTTTGAGGCGGCCCGTGATGTGGAGATAACCATCTTCATCCATCCATCCTTGATCGCCTGTGCGGAACCATCCGCGGGTATAAGCCTGGGCATTTGCTTCCGGATTGTTTTCATACCCTGAGGCAAGGTTGGCGCCGCGGATGACTATTTCGCCCGTCTCACGGCGCGCCACTATCGCGCCCGCCGAATTCATGACATGGATTTCCGGGCCGGCGGCGATTCCTACGGACCCGGGTTTGCGCACCGCGGGCGGCAGCGGATTGCTGGCGATCTGGTGAGCGGCTTCGGTCATGCCGTAGGCTTCGATTACAGGTACATTGAAAGTCTGCTCCAGCCGCGACATTATTCGCGTCGGCAGCGGCGCGGAGGATGAGCGGATGAACCGCAATGCCGTTCTTGCGATCACCTCGTGGTGATCCTCCGCCGCTTCCAGGATTGCCATGAGGATGGTGGGCACAGCCGTAAACCAAGTGGGACGGTACTGCTTCAACCACTCGAAAAATGCAGCGGGCTCAAACCCCGGCGCGCAGATTACACCCCCACCTGCGGTCAGAGACGCCGTCACCGCCGCCATCAGACCGTGTATGTGAAACAGCGGCATGACATTCAGGCACAGATCTTCCCGCCCCAGCTCCAGGGTGGCGGCGATATTGTGTGCCGAGGTGCAGAGATTCCGTTGGCTGAGCGGAACGATCTTGGGGCGCGAGGTGGTACCGGAGGTATGCAGTACCAGGGCTTCGTCGTCAGCCGTCGAATAGGCAGGGGCTGCCTGCACGGTGGTTTCCCCGCTGAAGGAGAAACTGCCGGCAGCTTGTTCGTGCTGAGGCAGCAACTCGATGAGCGGAATGCCAAGTCCTGCGGCCACCTCTCGTGCCGGCGATTCCAGGTCCGCTTGAATCATCAGTGCCCTGGCCTTGAGGTCGGCGAGGTAAAATTCGAATTCCACAGCCTGATAGGCAGGGTTGAGCGGTGCGGCACTGGCGCCGGCGGCGACACTCAAGAAGGCGGCAGCCATCTCCGGGCCGTTGGGCAGGACCATGGCGATGCGGTCGCCGTGGCCTATGCCCGCACTGTTTAACCAGGCAAGCCTCGATTCAATTAAATCGTGTAATCGACCATAGCTTAGTGGTGTGCGTCCAGGAGCGCTGATAGCGATGCTGTCCGGGTTGGTTCGAGCGTGGGCGGCAATCCCTTCTTGGAGAGTTGTAAATCGCTGGTCCCGGTCTTTGTCGTCCATATATCGCGAGTCATGTTTGCCAAGTGACTTTTACAATATCGGGTCAGAAACCTGTTTCATTATAAATATAATAGATAAACAATAGGGCTATG
>JARRQJ010000010.1:0-48599 GCA_037381915.1 Gammaproteobacteria bacterium
GGAGGACACGACGCCAGGAGTGCCTTTACGAGAGTGCAGTAATCACTTCAAGGTGTACGCCCAAACGGCTGGATGACCGGATAGTGCCGGAGAGTTGCGCGATGGCCTGCCATAGTGCCGTCTCATTCATATTATGACCTTAGCCTGACCGCGACAAACCTGCGAGCTGTTACGGCATTCCATGATGTATGGCTGCCATCGAAGCTTAAGGGATAGGGCCGATAGACGTACGGAAGGCCTGCCGCATTTGATAAGCCGGTTGCACCAGCATTTGTCTGCAAAGCGTCACCGTCCGCTGCGCGAAACAGTTTTAATCCTGCCTTTGCGGGGATCCTTCACCACAGGTGTTAAGCGGTTATTGTATTATTGCTGCTCCAGTGTCGGTCCCGTTTCTCCATCGGTGCCGGGATGCGTTTCCAGCGCGGCCTGGGAGGTGCGCACCATCGGCACGAATTCACCCTTTTCCGCGACGGGCAGCGGCGGCCGGGTGCCTATGAAGTGGCGGGCGACAGCGGCGGGTATCAGCAGCAAGACGCAGAAATACAGCAACAGCATTTTCGGCCCCAAGGCAGACATCAGCGCGCCGGCGGCGGCCGGTCCGATGGTGGCGCCGATGCCATAGGTCAGCAACAGGCCGCTGGTGGCTTCCAGAGCCTGGTCGGTGTGCAAATGGTCGTTCAAGTGGGCCATGCACAGGGCGTAGATGGGAAACGCGAACCCCCCGAATAAGAAGATGCAGGTCACCAAGGCGGCAGGCAGCCATTGCGCCACGACGAATGCCGCCGCGGCCGCCACCGCGCCGGCGGTGCTGACGAGCAGTAACACCTGGCGCCGGTCACGGCCGTCGGACAGGCGTCCAATGGGCAGCTGCAGCAGCGCGCCGCCGATGATCGCGGCGCTCATGAACCCAGCGACCCATGAATCCGGCAGATCGATGCCCTTGGCGAATACCGCACCCATGCCCCAGAATGCCCCCAGCAGCAGGCCGGCGGTCAGGGTGCCGATCACGCTCAGCGGCGCCTTGCCGTAGAGATAGTGGAGACGCAGCGCCGGGGCGGGGATGGGGCGCGGTTCCATGACTCGCGTCAGCGCCAAGGGGACCAGTCCTAGGGAGTAAAGGATCGCGATCAGGGCGAACGGCACGAAGCTCGAAATGTCATTGAATAACAGCAGGTACTGGCCCAAGGCCATGGCAAGCATGTTCACGGTCATGTACACGGCGAAGATCCGGCCACGCTGCTGATTGGCCGCTTGGGCGTTGAGCCAGCTTTCGATCACCATGTACAGGCCGACGCCGCAGATACCGGTTATCAGGCGCAGTGCCGCCCATGCCCACGGATCGATGATCATGGCGTGGGTGAGAATGGCGGAAGAGGCCACCGCCGCCATGGCGGCGAACGCACGGATGTGCCCGACGCGGTTGATCAGCGGCGGGCACAGGTATGCGCCGGCGATGAAGCCCAGGAAGTACGCCGACATGATCAGGCCGGTGACCACTTCGGAAAAATTTTCCAGCGTGGCCCGCATGCCCAGCAGGGTTCCGAGGAAACCGGAGCCTACGAGGATAATGCCGATGCCCAGCAGCAGGGAAAAGATGGAATAGACCAGGGTGATCATGGATTGCATAATTCCGCGGCGAAATACCCGCTAGTGTGCCGTCCCATTAATAACTTGAATAATATGTCGCAAAAGGACGTTCTCTCAGCCCTGATCCTTCTTCCGTGGAAACCAGGCCTTTATATCCCCTCTCCCCCTGGGAGAGGGGTAGGGGTGAGGGTGATCATTAGTAGAACAATTATTGGGACAACGCACTAGGGAACCTTTGATTTATTCACCCTCCCCACGGCTACAATACATTCAATCAGTTAATAACCCCACCCCCATCCTGTCCTTCCCCCTGAGGGGGAAGGGACAAATTAATCAGGGCTTATCTTAGGAGATATCATCGGTAACGTTGAACCGGACATGGGCAACACGCGACTCCCTACGGCGCAGCAAACGGGGTGATTACTGTAACGGGGCAGGCGAGTTTATGAGGGGTGCATCAAGTGCGGTTGTGAACGTGCCGGGATAATGAATGACGCCGCGGGTCCCCGGGGCCAGGCTTCAAGTTGCAGTGCATTGGCGATGCCCCGAATCCCGGGGCACGGTAATCACCCCGTCTTTTCCGCGCCGGCCGTGTCCTGGGGGAAATACGGCCGGCCGACCGCCAGGGTCCGCCCGCTCACGTGGCCAATTCGCGCCTGATTTCGGCGAAGCTCTCGGCGACATTCACGGGGTGGATGCTGGTCTCAAGCGTCCGTTCCAGATCGGTCAGGGAAATCAGTCCGCGAACGGTCTGACCGTTACGGCCCCTCATGGGCTCGACGACGATGAGATGCCTCTGCCCCAGTTCCTGAAAGGTCCGGATCAGGTCGGCGATCGTGGCATCGATCAGTTGCTGATAATTGAGCACTCGCCACTCGTTAACCGGCGTCATAATGTCCTGCACCAGGATGTCGCCGCGCGAACATATGCCTATGCGGCAGTCCCGCGATTGCAGATAGCGCAGGGGCTTCTCGCCTTGAATGTCGTAGGAAGTGATGGCTCCCAACAGGCTGAAGACCGGATCGACGACGAACAGCAGGCGTACCCGCGAGCATATCATCTGGGTAAGGGCCTGATCGATTTGGGTGGTCGCCAGCACTGAGATAGCGGGCGTCAGTCGAAAATCGGTCAATAGATTCAGCGCCGGGTCGGCGGCTTCGAGCAAGAGATTCCTGGATGCCGTCTTATCGATGAAGCCGATGTTTGACTTTGGCTTGTAGAGCTTAAGAGGGATATTGGTATGAACATCCATTGCGGTTCTCCTCAATCAAGCGTTTCAGCTCAGCGTTTGTATAGTTTCATCTCCGGTGGTGTAGATCGGATATCGTGCGTGGGGGCAGCAAAACCGCCCCCACGGCGGCGTCCCACGTCTTATGCCGAGTCCGTTTGGCCATAGCACAGCGACTGGGTACAGATGGTGGCTGGCATGGCGTTGTGCGAGATCAGGGCGGCTGCACCGCGGATGATTCGATAGAACCACCACACCAGTGAGAGTCCGGCGATAACGATGCCAAGGATATAATAGGCAAGTCCCACCGAGGCCATTATCAGGATGCCCATGAAGATGAAGGTGCGCACCAGCCATTCGTAATGCGTCGCGATCAGCACCGTCTCGCTGTCCAGGGTGGCGGGATTCTTCTCGCTGGTTTTCTTAAAGAGATAGACCTTGATGGCGCTTATAATGAAGCCGATAGGCGCGGTAACGGCGAGAATATACAAAGCATATACCAGGGTCAGGACAGTCAGGTCACGCCATGTTGCCGGTTTAGTGTTCGTCGTTGCTGTCTGCATCGGTTTCTCCTTCCATATTCCATGAAATGATCAGTTGCTCCAATGCGGCCTCTCATCGGCTCATGCCCGAGGGCGGAATCCACTTCATAAGGCAGCGTCCCGCACTGGTTACGCCCCCCCTCCAGGGCACACGTCCTTGTTCCCAGGAGTTCATAAACGGGGTCCCAACCCATGACGGTGGTCATGAGCGGATAGAGGGCCAGCAGGATAGCTATGGCTGATATCACATCGTGCCCGGTGAGCAGCGCGCTCAAGATGCCGAAGGTCATCAAGGCCCCGCCGCCGAAGAAGCGCACCATTCGATCCAGCAGGCCGATATTTTCCGCGGGTGGCATATTTCCTCTGATGCGGCTCATGTCCGATACCTCCTACTATTAAGATGCCTGTTACGCAGATTTGTTCATCTGCACGGATCAGTAAAGACCAGACGAGAGGTTGCTTCAGTAACTTTGTTACACAGAAGATGAAGAGGGCTCGGGCGTCAGGGGTTTTTGGAATTATTCAGCAATCGGCGGTGCAAGAATTATGAAGATGAATCGCTCCGACCTTCGCGGATGAAACGGTCTGTAATCAGGCCAGTTGCGCCAATTTGCGTAGAGCGTCCCGGTCGAGGATCTCTACCTGGCCGCGATGCAATCTTACCCAATTCTGACGTTCAAATCCTTTGAGGAGACGGCTGATCACCTCGCGGGCAGTGCCAAGTTCTTCGGCCAGCGTTTGATGCGTGACTTCTACGGGGTCAGTCTTCTCGGACAACTGCAGCAGGCGCCGCGCGAGGCGGGAATCCATGCGTCCGAAGGAAACGTCTTCCAGCAAACCGATTAATTCGTTCATGCCCTTGTCTATGGAGGAAAAAACAAAATTCCGGAATTCGGGGTTTTGCGCCAGCGCTTGCTGGAAATCGGCCTTGGGGATCAAAATGGCCTGTGCTTCGGTTTCGGCCACCGCTTCCGCCGGATAATTCTTGCCGCCCAGCAGGCAGGTGGTGGTCAATTCGCAGGCACGGCCCGCCACGAGGTGATAAAGCGTGATGACCTGACCCTTTTCCGAGAGTTTTTGCACCCTCACCGACCCGGACAAGATCATCAAATAATATTCACAGGCTTGGCCGTGCCGGTACAGGGGCATGCCGGGTTGGACGGTGATCAATCGCATCGCCTCAGCGAGTTTGCTGCCCGCCATATTGTAAAATTCCTGCATTGCAGGATATTTTTCCAAGAAGTCACGTGCCTTCAATGACATAATAGGTCTTCTATCATGATTGGCCGAAACTTGTAACGCATCCAGCTAGAATGCCTTCCCTCTATATAAGTGTAACAAATTAATAATAGCGGACGGACCGTGCAATCAGAGGGGAACCCCCTTGACGCTAACTGATCCAAAGGACTGGTATGCGACTGTGGTCGATACATCCGAAATATTTGGACCGCAAGGGATTGGTGGCCCTGTGGAGAGAAGGCCTGCTCGCGCAAAGTGTGTTGCTCGGCAACACCGCAGGCTACAAGCGCCATCCTCAACTGCTCCGTTTCAAGAATACATCGGATCCGAAGGGGGCGATTGCCACCTATTTGAGACATGTCAGGGAGGAGGCGGATGCAAGGGGTTTCCGCTTCGATGGATCCCGGATCGGGAAGAAGGATTATAACGGAAAACTCTCGGTCACCGACGGTCAATTGGAATACGAATTCACCCATCTGTTGGCCAAGTTGCAGCAGCGGGCCCCGGCCTTGTACAGGCGGCTGCGCGGGACCACACAGATCGAAGCCCATCCCATGTTCAGTAGAGTAGCAGGTGGTGTGGAGAGCTGGGAGATCACCCCCAAGTGAATTAAGCCGCGCTATAGGGCGGACGTGGCGCCGATCTGATTGCCGCGTCGGAGACTGTCGTTCCCCGCTACGAATTCGGCCGACTGATGATCACCAGGACATGGTTTTCGAGGTGAGGCGCCACCTCATCGATGGCGCCTTTTTTGGACCTTGGGTTGCCGCCTTTATAACTGGCGTTTGCCGGTGTATGTCGGCAAAATAGCCGGCATGCATGCAACGTGGTTTTGGTGACATAGTAAGTAACGGCGTTTTCGGCGTTTCCGCCCGAGCATCGAGGAATAGTAGAGATTATGATAACGGCAAAAGAAGCGCTTGAGCGCCTGCGGGACGGCAACCGCCGCTTCGTCGCCAACATCGGCGGACATGAAGACACACTCAACTCGTCACGACGCTTCGCACTGGTAAAGGAACAAAAACCGTTCGCAATCGTCCTCGGCTGCTCGGATTCGCGGGTGCCGGCTGAAATCGTCTTCGATCAGGGGCTGGGCGACCTTTTTGTCATACGCGTCGCCGGCAATATCGTTGCTCCCTCCCAAGTCGGCAGCGTTGAGTTCGCCGCGTCGCAGTTCGGGACGCGGTTGGTAGTCGTGCTCGGTCACTCGCAGTGCGGCGCCATTCTCGCCACCATACAGGAATTGCAGCGACCGGCCGACAGTCAGTCCCGAAATCTGCGCTCCATAGTTGACCGGGTCAGACCTTCGGTCGAAGGGCTGTTGCGGACCGAACTCAAAAAGGATTTGAACGCCCTGGCGAGTCATGCCGTGCGCGCCAATGTCAGCGCATCGGTGAACCATTTGCGCCATGGTTCCGAAATTCTGGAACAGCTGATCCAGAACGACGGCCTGCGGGTGGTGGGCGCGGAGTATTCGGTCGAGACCGGAGTCGTGGAATTCTTCGACGGGGTGTAGCGCGGGGCCGGCCTTCCGTGGCTTGGCCCGGGTCCGCCGCGAGGGTCGCAACCGGATAAACCGCTGGCCGGCGCGAAGGCGAACTTGCCTGCACCGGTGCGCCATTGCCGCAGGGGGAGCGCCGATGAACGTGCCACTACCGTATGTCCATGATGCACTTTTGTCCACGATCGGACCACCCTTGGCAATGATCCCCTTGATCGCTTTCGTCAGCGTCTACGGGCTGCGCATGCAAACACAGTCGGAGAGTTGAGCGGTGGCGGACCCACGGGTATTCTTTGCCGCGGAGCGAACCCTGTTGGCCTGGATTCGGACCGGGCTTACCGTAATGGGCCTCGGCTTTGTTGTGGCGCGATTTGGCCTGTTTCTCTCGATCATGTCGGCTTCCCACGTCTCAGCCAGACGCGTCGATACCAATACGGCATCGACGGCGATCGGCATTGCCTTGGTAGTCTTGGGGACCGCGGCGATCGCCGGGGCCTGGCGCCGTCACCTTGTATATGTCCGTACTCTGCCCGTCGAGGATGTGCCGCTGGTGCGCTTGCCCATGTTTGCCACATTCGTGGCAGCGGCCCTGGTGATTGTCGGGATCTTCCCGGCAGCATATCTGATGCTTACCTGATACCTTGCCGGGTTTGCCTCCCCTCAATGAGCGCTTGTCACGCCCCTTACCGGGGGCGGCCGGTGTCGACGGGTAATCCAGGTCGCCACTCATGTTCGCTTGCGCAGCAAATCCTCGAATTGCGCAAGGGGGAGCGGCTTGCCGAACAAATAGCCTTGGAATGCCTGGCAATCCAGCCGTTCGAGAAACTCGCGCTGGATATCGGTCTCCACACCCTCTGCAATCACGTTCAGGCCCAAGGCCCTGGTCATGGCGATGATGGTCTGGACGATGGCGTCGTCGTTGGGGTCGAAGGAGATGTCGCGGACGAACGATTGGTCGATCTTTATCTGGTCAAGCGGCAGCCGTTTCAGATATTGCAGGGAAGAATAGCCGGTGCCGAAATCGTCCATCGAGAAGCTGACCCCGAGAGTCTTCAGTTCACGCATCTTGGTAATGGTGTCCTCGACATCTTCCAGTACCGTACTCTCGGTGAGTTCCAGCTTGAGACGGGAGGGCTGGGCACTGGTCTCCAGCAATACGCGTTTGACTTGAGAGACGAAGTCGTTTTGGCGGAACTGCTTGGCGCTGACATTCACCGCAAGTGTCAGGTCACGAGTCGCGGGGTCACCTTGCCATGCCCTGAGTTGGGCGCATGCGGTTTGCAGGACCAGCAAACCGATGGGAACGATGAGTCCGGTTTCTTCGGTGATGATGATGAATTCGGCGGGAGACACCACGCCGCGTTTTGGATGATTCCAGCGCAATAGAACCTCAGCGCCCAGCGGGTGGCCCCGTCTGTCTACTTGAATCTGGTAATGCAGGCAGAATTGGCGTCCGGCCAGGGCCTGGCGCAGTTCGTCCTCGAGGTCGGCGCGCACTTCAATGGCGGTCTGCATGGCCGGGTCGTAAAAGCGCACGGTGTTGCGCCCCGCGGTTTTGGCTTGATACATGGCGATATCCGCGTGCTTGAGCAGGTCCTCGACGCTTTCCTGGTGACCGCGAAACAGGTTCACGCCGAAACTGGCGGTGGAGAGATAGTCGTAATTGTTTAACGCATAGGGCGTGCTCAATTCGCTACGGATCTTTTCTACGATCAATTCTGCCTGCGCCGCCGCTTCCTTCCCCTGAGGGCTCAATTCCTCAAGCAGGACCACGAATTCATCGCCGCCCAAGCGGGCGACGCTGTCAATTTCGCGCACGCAAGTCACCAGGCGTCTTGCCGCTTCTATCAGCAGGTGATCGCCCATCAAATGACCCTGGGTATCGTTGATGGTCTTGAAATGATCGAGGTCGAGAAATATCAATGCCCCGTGCCAGCCATGACGGGCGCTGGCGGCCATGGTGCGCTGCAGGCGCTCCTGTAGCAAGCGGCGGTTCGGCAGGCGGGTCAAATGATCATAGAACGCCAGTTGATGGATTTCCTGTTGCGTCTTCTTGATGTCGCTGATATCCCGAGCTACGGAGACGTAGTTGCAGATCTGGCGCTTATCGTCGTAGACCGCGGTGATGGTGACGGCCGTCGGATAGACCTCGCCGCTTTTGTGGCGGGCCCAAAGCTCTCCCGACCACCTGCCTGAATCGAGCAGTTGGGATTTTACGTCTTGGAAGATCGCGGCATCGCGATGTTCCGACTTGAGTATGGCCGGATTCTCGCCGATCAGTTCTTTCGCGCCGTAGCCGCTCATGTCCTGAAATGCCTGATTGACGCGCAAGATATTGGCGTCGCGGTCGGTGATGAGGATGGCGTCCTGGCTTTCAAACGTGGTGGCGGCAATGCGCAGCTCCTCTTCTATCTGTTTGCGCTTGCTGATATCGCGGGCGTAGCCGCAGTTGTATTCCTCGTCCTCGAAGCGCATGTAATTGATGGAGACCTCCACGGGATAGATCCTGCCGTCCTTGGTGCAATGCCGCGATTCAAAGGTGAAGGACCGGTGCTTTTTGAGGTCCTCCCAGTGTTCCGGCCAGGCGTCCGCCGGAAAATCCGGGTCGAAATCGGGAACGCTCATGCGCAGCATCTCCTCCTGCGTGTAACCCAGGGATTGGCAGGCGGCGATGTTGGCGTACAGCACCTTCGCTTCGGAGTTGATCCAGGTGACTTTGTCGCCCATATGATCGATGGAGAATTTCATCATTTGCAGGGCGCGTTGATCGCGCTTGCGCTGGCTGATGTCTGTGATCACGCCGATGGTGCGCACCTTGCGGCGAGCGCATCCCTCACCCTCGAACAGCGTTTTCGAACGGGCATGCAGCCAGAAAATGTTGCCCAGGCCGCACTTGATGCGAAACTCCAAATCAATTCTGCCGTTGCTCAGCGGCTCATGGGCCTGCGCGATGCTTGTCTCGACCCTGTCGCGGTCCTCCGGCAATACACACTCCATGAAACGTTTTATGGTCACTTCGTCGTCGCGACCAAAACCGAACATGTTCCGCAACTCCGGGGACCAATAGAGAGTGTCGGAGAGATGGTCGTGATCATAAATACCGACACGCGCGGACTGGAGCGCCAGCTGCAGGCGCTGTTCGGCAAGACTGTGCGCCTCTTCCGCCTGTTTGCGCGCGGTGACGTCCTGGCCGATTGACAATACGCCGGTGATGTTGCCCTGCGCATCGTGCGCGGCTTGGCCGTGCCATTCTATCTCGCGTTCTTCTCCCGAGGAGGTGACGATGGGGTTGATATTGTTCCGTATGGGCGAATCATGTGCGACCGAGTGGAACAATGCACGAATACGCTCCTGGTCGTGTTCCGGCAGAAGGGTGCCGAACCAGTCTTTGCCTTTGATATCGCTCAAGCGGTAACCGGTGAGCTGTTCAAAATAGGGATTGACGTATTGAATGTTGCCGTGGGTGTCAAGCAGCAGGACGATCACCTGCGCCTTGTCTGTCATGAGTTGGAGTATGGCATGATCAAGCATGGATGACGGGGCGTGCTGCGTCTTTTCGCTGCCGTATCGCGGGGAGGTCGAATCTGTTGTCGTGGACATTAACCCCTCCGTTTGTCACTTACTTGCGATTTCAGCTGATTCAGCCCGGCAGCGTGAAGCGCCGCGCCCATTGCCGTAGCATTCGCGCGGGTCCACTCCCGGTCTTTCCTGGTGGGACAGCGCCCGTGTTCCCGTCTGTGAAAACCGCTATGCGGGTCTCCGGCGAGGTCTTGCTTGCCCACGAGTTGTTCCCTTTGTGCGAGCATGCGCCGACAGCGGGCGTAATGGTCGCTCCATTAGCTAAATACGGGGATTTCGAGAGTGGAAACCTATTGTTAACTCCTGGATACGCGGACGCTGTTCATCACAGGCTATCGGCAGTAGCCGGACGAAAGCTTACTTGCGAGTAGAGTAATTCCAAACGGGGTGGACGGCAAGGCCATGCCACGGGGAACGGACGGCCGGCGCGCCCGATTCGGAATCGTCTCGGCCGGGGCCCGGCGCTGGCGGGGAAAAACCGCCCGACGGCCCTTATGAGGACGGCAGGAAATCGATTGGCCAGGTGAAAACCGTGGTCTGGACTTTTTTGGCGCCGAAATCAAGCAGGCGGATTCGCGCTGAAATCTGCCTGATCAGATTCGGGTCGTCCAGTTCGGCGGAGACCACTTTGCACTTCGTGACCTCCCCGGACGGCGCGATGGTGATCTCCAGCACGACTTTGCCCTGCAAGGCGGGATTGACACGCAGGGCGCGGTGGTAAAGGGTATAAAGGGCGCCTTTGCTCCGGTCGAGAATCAGCTGGATTTGCTCAATGCTGCGTCCCCGCGTCTTGCCGCCTTGGCCCGAGCCGCCGTTCCCGTTCCCGGTTCCGGTTCCGGTTCCGGTTCCGTTCTCCGCCTCCAGGGTTTGGCTGACGACAGCGGTGGTTTGTCGGCCGGCCAATTGGGTCTGCTCTACGTCGCGGTTGAGATTTGAGGTATTGATCCCGCCGCTGCCCTTGGTACCTTCCGCGGCGATGATGGAGCGATGCACCGCGGCGGGCTGCTTGTCGGCCTTAATGAGCGGCTTCTTCTGCACCAGATTGCCAAGATCGCTATGCTGCATGCCGGCGAGCTCGTTGCTGAGGGCGAGTAAACCGCTGCGCGCGGCCTTTTTTCTCGCCGCCTGCACATCGTGCGTTGCCGGGGCCTGCTTAGGCGTGGGCGCGGCCGCGGGCGGCTTGGGTTTTGCGGCCTTAGGCTTGGGCTTGGGCTTGGGCTTGGGTCCGGGCTTTTTTTCCTCGACCTTGGGCGGCGGAGGAGGGGCCGGTGGCTTGGGTTTTTCCGCGATCACCAGCTTGGCGAGGCGCGGCGGCACGATTTCCTCCTGAGAACGATTGGCCGGCGGCACTTTTATGAAAACGACCAAGGCGGCCATTACCACATAGAGCAGCAGCATCGTCGAGGTAATGGCGCGAAAGCGCCGTTCCTCGCTGGGCGACGAACTCCATGGTAGCTCGGGGCTATGGTAGTAGGCGGCGGTCAAGGCGCTATCCTTTTGCTGCCTTGTGAATTACCGCCAGGGTAATGTTGGTATAGCCCGCCTTGGTGCAGGTCACCATGATCTTCCTCATCAATATATAGGGAATCTTTTTATCACCCATGATGGTGATGTCGTGGCTGTCGTCCAGTTTTGATTTACGGCTGCGACTCGCTTGATGGGTCAATTCATTCAAGAGTCCGGGAATGAGATCGGCGCCCGAGGCCAGGGCCTCGGGCACCGATGCCACCTTGCGTCCCTGGGCGATGATAGCCTCATTGTTCACCGCAACCACCAGCGTTTCCTTGGGCGTCTTTTGGGCGATGGATTCCGGAAGCCGTACCGATTGGGTGCTGGGAAGGTTCTGCATGTTGCCCGAATTTACCAGCAGGAACAGCACCAGCACGGTGAGCATGTCGATCATGGACACGATGTTGATGACGGCATGGCCTTTGTTGCGCCGGTGGTGGCGCTCCATGCGTCTGGCCTTGCGGGACTTCTTCATGGCTTCACCTTCACCGAAGTAGCGCCCGGCGCGTCACCGATGGACAGATCGGGAAAGAGCTCCGCATAGCTAATCTTGTCGGGAGTGACGATTACATAATCGCGCGTCGCATCCATGGTCTTGATCAGAATGTCGTAGGGGATCTCCCTCTCCGAGAGGATGGTGGCGTTGGTCTTGTCCGGGAAGCGCGACTTGATTTGTTTCAACAGATGGTTGAGCGCTTTGAAATCGTAGTTACCATCTTTGTTTTTGATGCGGCTGATCAGGCCGGCATTGCGATCCCCTACTTCCAGGGCCCCCTTGCGGATGATGACCTCCAGGGACAAGGCCTTGGCGGGGTTGGGCGCGTTCGTAATGGAAGACGGGATCTTCAGCTGGAGGGCGCTGAACTGAAAATAGGTAACCGAGCTCAGAAAGAACGCGACCAGCACCACCATCAAATTAATGAATGCGGTGACATCCAGGTCGGCAATAGCGGAAGCCCGGTAGCGGGAACGGCCTATCATGCGGCGTTTCCATCCCCGCCGACTTGAGGCTGGGCCGGCTGTTCCTGAAGTATGTTGAGAAACTTCACCGAGACCATCTCCAGGCTGTCCACCAATTCCGTCGTTTTGCTCTGTAGAAAGGAATAGAGCAACATCAAGGGGATCGCAGTACCCAGGCCGAAAGCGGTACAGTTCATGGCTACTGAAATGCTTGCGGACAACAGCTCAGCCTTTTGCGCCGGATCGGCGTTGGCTACGGCGGCGAAGGCCTCGATCAAGCCGGTGACGGTGCCGAGCAGGCCCAGCAGGGTGGAGATGTTGGCGAAGGTCGCCAGGTAGTGGGTACGTTTCTCGAGGCGAGGCACGATTTCCATCAGGCCTTCCTCCATGGCGGTCTCGATCCTGTCGCGCTGCTGTGATGATTTGAGGCGCGACAGGCCGTACGCGAGAATCTTTCCCACCGCGGCGCTGGAGTCGGCGGCCAGGTTCGTCGCTTCCCCGAACTTCCCCTTCTCGATCAGCGGCAACATCTCCTTCCAAGTCTTGATGTTCGAACTCTTGGTGCTGCTCAAATAGAGGAAGCGCTCAATGGCGATGGCCAGTCCCAGAGCCAATACCAGGAGGATGGGATACATGAAAAAACCTCCCTCCTGCATGAAGCCCGCAATGGAATTAACAATATGCATTTGACCCTCCTTACTTGGTCTGTACTTGGCTCAGCTGTCGAAATGCGCGATACATGATACGTACGCCATACGTGCTTGCCAAAAAATTACAATGATTAACGACTTATTTCGAAAAGTTCTTGCTCCAAAGTGCAAATTTCACGGCTAGCGCGCATCGCTTTCGCCCTTGTGGTGACGGAGTTGCCGCAAATATTCGAGCTGTCGCCGATAAACGTCGCGGTCCAGGGGGGTCGCATGAGGATGCGCGCTGGGCGACGGCTTCCACTGCGGGATGGCGCTGGGGGCGTCCCGCCATGGTATGACGAAGGTTACTCTGGGCAATTCGCCGTTACCCAAGATGGTGGTCTTTTTCAGTTTCAAGCGTTCCTCGGCTCCCGCGTTGTGGCAACACAACATCGCGGCCAATATCAGCATCAAATGCATCCGGTTCATGGTTTGGAGGCCTCGTTGGTTTTTTTCATACGATGCCGCAGATCGGCCAGCCAGCCCAGGAGCCGTTTATCGGAATCGCCGCTGATGCGCTGATATGCCTGATAATGATCGAGCGCCTTGGGAAGATCGTCGAGATAGATGTCATAGAGAATCGCCAAATTCAGGTGAGCGTAAGCATAATCCGGTTTTGCGGCCAGCGCTTGGTTATAGGCCGCTTCGGCGTCGCGGAAACGGCCCTGGGTTCGGTACAGCATCCCGAGATAATTGGCGGCGACATAATCCTTGCCGTCGAGGTGCAAGGCCTGCTTGAACTCCGCCTCCGCTTTCTGCGCCTTGCCTTCGTGATAGTAAAGGATCCCGAGATTGGTGTGTGGGCTGGCGAGCTTCGAGTCGAGCTTGGTGATATTGGCGAACAGCGCGGCCGCATCGTCGTCTTTCCCTGCACGCATGAAGTCGATGGCCTGCTCGAATTGGGTCTTGACTATCTTGGCGGTCTCATCCGGCACGGGTTCCGCCCGCACCTCCGCCGGCGGAGGTGCGGATGCCGCGGGCGGGGCGGTAGGCGGCACGGGCATGGGCGCGCTGCAGCCCGCCATGAGCGCGGCGAGCAGCCCGCCAATGAGGGCGGAACGCGGATCAATAGATCGCATCGACATAGGCGTCCCCCTTTTCCGTCTTGGCATAACGCCCCGGCAACAGCTTGCTCAAGGCGGCGAAGCTGCGTTTTACCCAGTCGTTGTAGATATGCTCGGTGGTGCGGCGAGCGTTGGCTTCGTGCAGCGCGATGGCTTGTTCTTCGAAGGGATAAGCCTGTTCTTCCAGCAGCACCTTGTACTGCTCCAGTTCCAGGGCGCTAAGCCCTTTGGGGCGCTCGGAGTTCAGCAGGGCCTTGGCGAGATCGCTGTATATCTGCGCGGCATGATAGGTGGCGGCGGTGGTAATGGCAGCGATACCGTAGTCGCTCGCGCCGCGGTAGGCGGCGAGCGCCGCTTTCATGGCCCGTTTCTTACGCTTGAGGCTCTTTTTCAGAGGATTGGTAAGTTTGATGCTGGTGTAGTATTGATAGCGCGCGTCGGCCAGGACCAGGGTGGCACGTCCCGCCAGGAGACGGGTGTGCTCGGTGCGCTCGGAACCGCTTCGTTTGTCGGTGTCGATGATTTGCCGCAGCCAATAGTGTTGGCGCTTGATATTCTGCTGTTGCGCGCTAAGATCGGCGAGGTGCTGCTGGGCCTCGACAACTTGCGCGACCGGGTGGGGGAAGCGGCGAGTGTATTCCCGGTACATGCGCTGCGCCTCCCCGGTTTGTCCGGCGCGCAGATACAGTCCCGCCGATTGCCACACGGCATCGCGTTGCAGTTCTTTTCCTTCCCCGTGTTCGGCGATGATTTCCAGTTCGGTGGCGGCCTTGCGCCAATTACCGGTCTTTTGGTAGGCCACCGCCAATTTGGGGGCGATGTCCTTTTGCAGCGGATTGCCGGGATAATCCCTGCGGAACGCCTCTAACAAAGGGATCGCCTTTTGCCAGTCATGCAGGGCAAGTAGCGCCGCTGCGGCGTCGTATTGTGCAGTTGCGACGATGCTCGCCCCCGGGGTCAGCGTCTTGATGCGCAGGAAGTTCTGCACCGCGCCGTGCAGGTCTCCGGCGTCGCGGGCCGCCTCACCCTGCTTATAGACCGCGGCGGCGAGGTTCTCTTCGACGTCGCGACGCTTGGCATCGCTCCGGGACATGAGCGCCAACACTTGTTGATAGCTGTGCTCCGCTGCGCTGAAACGTTTCCGCTCGAACTGACCGTTTGCCAGGATGGTCCAGGCATTGCGGCGCAAGGCGGCGTCGGCCGACGGTTTGATGTCCAGCAGGCGCTGAGCGGCCTTTTCCGCCTTGTCCTGTTGATTAAGGGTCAGCCATTGCTGCGCGGATTTGATCAGGGCCGCCGGGGTGCGGGGATCATCTGGATAGGTATCGGTAAAGCGCTGCAGGGCGAGCAAGGCCTGTTGATCGGCGGCTTGCCGCTCCGCGCCGCCGAGCGTGGCGGCGAGCTTTTCACGGGCCAGGACGTCGGCATAGGCGGCTTCGGCGCCGTTGCGGCGGTCTTTGTATTCGTATGCGACTTTCGCATATTCCTGGGAGGCCTCGGCGAAATGGTGATCCTCATAGAGGAGCTCCGCGAACAGGAAGTGCATTTTGGAGGCGAGCGGATCTTGCGGGAAGGATTGCAGAAAGAGCCGATACCAGTCCTCCGCACGCTGGTAGTCCGCCGCGCTCTTGGTTTGTTGCGCCTTGGCGTGGGCGTAGTTGGTCATTTCCTCGAGGTAGTCGTGCACCTTGGCGAGCACCGCGTCACGGTCGGCGCCGGGATTGTTTTTCCAATAGTCGGACGCGGGTTGATAGCGATCGATAAAGTCGGCCTTGGCCTTTTGCAGCAGGTTGATGAAGCCGCCCTTCTTATAGGCGTTCAACACCAGCGAATCAAAGGTGGGTGCCAGCGGATCGTTGGGGTGTTGTGCGACGAAGCTGCGGTAGACATTCACCGCATCGGCGATACGCTGCTGTTCGAGGTAGAGTTGCGCCAGGGTTTGGTAAAGCCGGTATTCATACGGGCGGGTCCCGTGGCGCTTGAAGTAATCCTTGAGGGTCTCGACGCCCTTGAGCTGTGCCAGACTGAGGCTGGCGCCGCGCAGGATGTCATCGATCATTTCTTCTTCGCCGCGCGTCGGCTTGGCTGCGGTCACGGGCTTGCCCTGAGGCGAGTTTGGCCATTTGCGTCCCAGCAAGGGGATGAATGTATCGACGGCGACCGCATATTGCCCCTGTTTGTAGCGCGACCAGCCGAGTTTGTAGAGCGCCTTGTCGTAAAGCGGCGAAGCCGGCCCTTTGCTGACGATGGCGTTGTAGGCCTCCGCCGCTTGTCCCGGCAGGCTCACGGAAAACAGCACTTCACCACGGCGGAACTGCGTTTCGTCGATGTAGGCGCTGCGCGGATAATCTTTGGCCAGTCGATCCAGGGTGTCGAGCATGGCGGTGCTGTTGCCGCGGCGGTCATAGGCCTCGGCCAGGTTGTACAGGACGCGGTCGTTGTCGGGACTGTCTGGATAGGCCTTGAGCCGTTTCTGAAGCAGGGCGGCCGCCTCGGCGTACAGGGCGTCGCCGCGATCGGCTTTTTTCGCAGAGGCATCGGCCTGTGCGCTTTCCAGCTTGTCCGCCTGTTGCATCTTCAGATAGGCTTCGCGGAACATGACATCGCGGCGGTAGGGTGAGTCGGCGTTGTGATCCAAAAAGGCCTGATAGGCGGCGATGGCGGCGCTATAGTCCTGGTTTGGCGAAGCACTCGCCACCCGGTCGGTGGCCTGGGCCAGGCCCAGGTCCGCCCGGGCCATATAGTCTTGCAGTCTGCTTTCGCCTTCCCGCAGGCCTTGTTCAAGCAGCTTATCCAGATATGCTTTTTGTTCGGCGATCAGGCCCTTGGTGGTGGCCAGCAATGCGGTTTGTTTGGCGCCCAGGGCCTTGTAGGCGTCCTCTCGTTTTGTCAGCGACGTGTTGATCTTCGCCGGATTGCCGGTCAAGTGTGTGGAGTTGCTGGCATATTTGTCCAGGGTGTTTTCCAGATCCTGCAATTGTTGCTTCACTTCCTGAACGCGGGTCGGATATTGCTCGGTCAAATCCCAGATCAACAAGCCGCGCAGCAACTGATACTTTCTGCGGAGCGCGGCGTTGTCGACGATGTAATCCTTGAGCCTATTCAGCAAGATATTGGCGTCTTCCAAATTTCTCAATAGTCGCACTTGATCCGCGGTGGCGAACGCCATTATGTCGTGGTGCACTTCGGCCTTTGCCAGGTCAGACTGGATTTTTTTCACACTGGCCAAGAGGGCGTTGGGGTCGAGTTGTTTCGGGCTTGCCCTTTTTATCTGTTGCCATGCCGCGCTGTTTGCCTGCTGTCTGGCGAGAAGACTCAAGGAGGCGGCGATGTCGGAGCCTGCGGTGGTCAACAACCCCTGGGCAAGGAGCAGTTCGCGGTAATTGTTCAATCCTGCTATGAAGCGATGTCCGGAGAGCGTGGGCAGCAGATAGGAATTGACCGGCGATGCGGGCAGGGTCCGCGGACTCCAGCCGCTGTCGAATTCCCCGTTTCCCTGGTTGTCGGTCAGAAAGGCTCGGAGGTAGTCGCCGTTGGTCAACGGTGTATGCGCGGCCTGTATGCGCGCCAATTCCTTCTGATAATCGTTGGCAGCCTGCTCGTAATATTTCATCGCCTGCGGATAGTCTTGGAGGCGGTAATAGACGTAGGGCGTCAACAGTATGGCTTCTTGAACGGCGGCATCGCTAGGATCGCGCTTGGACAGCGGAACCCAGCTTTGCAGTGCCTTGCGGTCGTCGCCCTTGAGAAAATCGATCCAGCCTTTGCCCAGCAGTGCGTAGCTCGAATACGGGGGCTGGCCCCCTAACCCGTGCAAAGCGGCCGCCGCTTGTTCCGTCTTGCCTTGCCTAAGCAGGGCGAAGCCGAGATTGACGGCGGCTGCGTCTTTAAGCTGGGCAGAGTCGGCGGAGGGAGAACTTGTTTTATCAAGGCGGTCCAGGGCCGTCGCGCTTGCCCGGGTGTCGCCCTTGTCCAGCAACGCGAGGGCCAGGTTATAGCGGTCCAGGGCAAGTTGCTCGCCTTGTCCGCTGCTGGCCTGCAAGGTGGCGATGGCATCGTCGTCTTGCCCGTCGGCCAAGTCCACCAGGGCCGACAGCGAGTCCCGCTGCGCCTGCAGTTCTCCCGACGGAATTTCCAGCAATTCGGCCAAGGCCCGTTGCGCCTCGGCCAAATACCCGTGTTGGTAGTAAAAGTGGGCGGCGCTCAGCCAACTGTGTTTGGGTGCGGCGGTGCGCTTGCCTTCGACTTTGCGCAGCAGTCTTTCAGCGGGCCGGGGCAGGCCGACGGCCAGATACAGGTCTGCAAGCACCACATCGGTTTCGTCTTTGCTCAGGGGGGCGTCGGCCAAACGCCCCCCCACGAGCAATTGATTGAATTCGCTGAGTTCCTTTTTCTGGTAGAGATAGTCGGCCATAAAGGCCTTATTGTCACTCCTGCCCGAGACCGCTCCCGGTAGTTCGAGGGCCTTCAGGAGTTGCTGAAGACTGGAATAATTACGGTGCTGATAGAGTTCGAAGCTGGCGTTGCGAAATTCCAGATTGGCGATGTTATGGGAGTCGTTGCGGTTGAAGAAGTCGGCGCCTACGGCGAACGGCATCGCCGCGACGCCGAACAGGATCATGATCCCGGCGTAGAGCCTCCTTGGTCTTGTCCGCAGCTCCATGGCGGCCCAGCTTATTCCCATTCCTTGATGATCATCTGGGGGGTGTTGGCCTCGCCTTTGGAGATCTTGAGTTCCACGAACTTTGCGGCCAGCGATTTTTGGAAATTGCTGTTGAGGCTGCCGTGTTTGTCCTGGCCTGCCCTGTCCTTGCCGATATAAGAGGCCGTGAGTTGATGGGGGCCGATGGTGACGTTGCCCAGATAGAGACGTTGCACGCCGCCGCGTTGCAGGGCTTGGCGCTCCTCGTCGTTATACAGGTAATTCGCGACGGTGCGGTGATCCAACTGTAATTGCATGGATCTGAGATTCAGGCTGCTGTTGGGATCGATGGAGACGAAGACGCTGATTTTGGTGGAAGCGGGCGTCAGCAATTTGTCCTGCAAATGGGACAGATCCTTACTCAGGTCCAGGACATCCTTCTTTAAGGATTGGACCTTTTCGTCCAGACTGCGAAATTCCGGGTCCGGCGTGATGCTGAATCTATCCGGTATGTTGCCGCCCTCGGCGAGGGCGAGAGTGGGTAGAAATACGAGTAGCAGCAATAACAACCTGGCGTTGACCACCATTACATACCCCCATTTTGCATTCTCTGCAATGTGAACTGACGTTTAGTATCCTACGGCTTGACGAATCACTGCGGCCCCGGGATCTTGTCGTTAGACATGGCGCCGAGAGGCGGGGTGGGGCGACCCGAGTCACCTCTCATTGATTGCCAGGCGCAAGGTTTGGAAGATCCGTTATACCCAGGCGCCGTGCGCCGCCATAGCAGGAGCAGGCCCAAGCGGGCCGTGGTGACGAAGGGTCCTTGGTATCGTGTGGTGATAAGGGGTTAAACCGCTTGAGGTATCCGCCAGCGTGACCATCTTTGCCCGATTGCTGCGCCTCGAGGAATGTTCGGTACCGAATCTATCCTTCCAAGTGAATGAAAAGCCGTTGATAATATCGCGGGCCGCGCCCGCTCGAGCTATTCAGAATACCATAAAGCATGGGATGTGTAAGTTCTATACATGGGGGCTCCCATTTCGATTCGGTAAGCTTGCTGTTAAGGAGACAGGTTGTTGAAAGATTCGCTGAGCGGTGCCTGGCTGCGGTATTACGCGGTACCCGTGCTGGCCCTGCTCATGGCGCTGGCTATCCTGGTCACTCACGGCAACAAGTCAGTGTTTTTATTGTTCAATGGGCTCGGACCGCATACCGGTGACCGCCTGTGGGCCAACTGGACGCTGCTCGGCGATGGCTGGGTGGCACTGGTGTTGCTGCTGCCATTCGTGGGGCGGTGTCCCCGGCTGGTGTGGTCGGCGCTGGTAACGGCCATCATCGCCGGGATTGCCGTACCGGTGCTCAAGGATATATTCGCCCTGCCGCGGCCGCCAGCGGTACTGGCGGCGGACGTGATCCACATCATCGGTCCCGCCTACGGGTCCCGTTCCTTTCCCTCGGGTCATACCACCACGGCGTTTGTGTTCGCGGGGGTGTTGAGCCTGTATTATCGCCGCGCCTGGGTCATGGCAGCGTCGGTGATCGTCGCCGCCGGGGTCGGGGTTTCGCGCATGGCCGTGGGGGTGCACTGGCCCCTGGACGTGACCGTGGGCGCCGCCCTGGGTTGGGTATGCGCCATAGCCGGTACCCATTGGGCGGCGCACTGGCGCTGGGGGGAGTCAGTCACCGGCCAGCGGGTCATCGCCGCGCTCCTGGTGCTGGCGGCGCTGGGTCTGCTGTTCTTCTTCAAACAATACGCGCCCTTGGCGGCCTTGCTGCCTAAAGGGGTCGCGATCCTGGCCCTGCTGGGAGGGATGCCCGGCCTGCTGCGGGTGTGGAGCGGCCGGGCGGGATAAGGCATCCGGCGCCTTATTGGCTGGCCTTGCGCTTCTGCTCGATCATGTTGTGGATGAGGGGGGTGAGGATCACCTCCATGGCGAAACCCATCTTGCCGCCCGGCACCACGATGGTATTGGGTCGCGACATCCACGAACCGTGGATCATCTGCAGATAATAAGGAAAGTCATGCTTCTGCGGGAAACGGAAGCGAATCACCACGAAACTTTCATCCGGGGTGGGGATGTCGCGGGCGATGAAGGGGTTCGAGGTATCGACGATGGAGACCCGCTGGAAGTTGATATCGGTACGCGAGAATTGCGGGGTGATGTACTGCACGTAGTCGGGCATGCGGCGCAGGATGGTGTCGACGATCGCCTCCGCCGAATAACCGCGTTCCTTGTTGTCGCGATGAATCTTTTGTATCCACTCCAGATTGACGATGGGGACGACGCCGATCAACAGGTCCACCCACTTGGCCACGTCCACATGGTCGTCCACCACACCGCCGTGCAGTCCTTCATAGAACAAGATGTCCGAACCGGGGGGGATGGGTTCCCACGGGGTGAAGGTGCCGGGGGCGCAGTTGTACTGGGCGGCCTCGATCTCGTTGTGGATGTAATAGCGCTTTTCACCGGTGCCGGTTTCGCCGTAGGTACGGAACACTTCCTCCAGCTTGTCAAAGACATTGGCCTCCGCACCGAAATGGCTGAGGGTTCGGCCCTCCTTGCGCGCTCGTTCCACGGCCTGCTTCATGGCGGCACGGTCATATTTGTGGAAGCTGTCGCCTTCGATGACGGCCGCCTTGATGTCTTCCCGGCGGAAAATATGTTCGAAGGCGTTCTTCACCGTGGTGGTGCCCGCCCCCGATGAACCCGTGACCGCGATAACCGGATGTTTGATTGACATATAATCGATCCCCTCGCCTACTAAAACAAGATTATTGAAAATTCGTGGGGCGGCGGGGACACGGCCCGCAGGCTCCCCATCAGTGGCGACGTCGCAATAACCGCTGCATCCCCCGGCTCATTTTTTGCCGTCTTGCGATGTTGTCCATCTGGTGATGCGCGCTTGCGAATGGACGGCGACTCGGATCCTGTCGAATACATGCCCCGCTCGACAGGGCCCGTCATTATACGCGAGGTTGGCATTATATTTTCAAGGCGGTCGTTGTGGGCATCTTCCGTAACCCTTCCCGGCTTGTCAATAGAGGGCGGTGACGGGGCAAAGTGCTTGAATTCAATGGGACGGAGTGCGATTATCCCTGTTTCACGCGAGAGGCGGACCTTGGCGGTCGGCCGGGGTAACGCAGCGGAGATTGTTGATAGTGCAGGGGCTCAGTAAGCTTTTCAAGTTATTGATAATATTGATACCCATCGGGGTGGGGGGGTGTACCGCCTGGAGTTGGAACGGTACCAAAGTGAACACCGCCAACAGTTTCGTCAGTGCGGCGGGCGAAAAGCAATTCTGCACCGTCTATTTCCTCCGTCCCTTGACCGAGCGGCCCATGGGATTTCCCGATAACGCCCTGACCATCGATATCGACGGCAGCAAATTGCTCACCCTGGCGAAGGGTGATTACACCCTGGTCTATATGCGTCCCCGGGTGAGCGCGACTTTGACCTTGGAGAACCAGACCGCAGTCGGCCCGTTTTGGCTGGTGAAAAAGATGGCCAAGAAGTACAACTTCGGGTTTAGAGCCGGACAGACCTATTTCATCGTCTTGACGCCGGTGGACGGTGAATTCCGCGGCGTCTACTTCACCGCGAAGAACGTGGACCTGTTCACGGCCAAGCAGCTCACCCGCAACCTGCGGCCGGCGGGCGAGGCCCGCAAGGCGCCAATCGACGCTTTGTAACCAATTTAGCGGACCACGTCGGTCGTTGCGGGCGCCGGACGGTGCCTCTCTATGGGGCTGGACGGGCCGTTTCGCGGTGCCGAGGATGAATTCCTTAAGCGTGGGCCACGCTCTTTTTGACGTGCAGTCCGCATTCCTTGCCTGCCGGGTTTTCCCACCACCAGCGACCCGCGCGAATGTCTTCGCCCACACTGATGGCGCGCGTGCAGGGGGCGCAGCCGATGCTGGGATAGTGCTGGTCGTGCAAGGCGTTGTAGGGCACGGCAAAGTGGCGGATGTACTCCCAGATATCCTCGTGGCTCCACTCGATCAGGGGGTTGAATTTCTGCAGGCCGTTGCCCGCGTCCCATTCCTTGACCTTGAGGTCGGTACGGGTGGGGGCCTGTTCGCGGCGCAGGCCGGTTAGCCAAGCCTTCTTGCCCTGCAAGGCGCGTTGCAGGGGCTCCACTTTGCGGATGTAGCAGCAACGTTTGCGCAGGTCGACGCTGTCGTAAAAGGCGTTGGGGCCATATTCCCGCAGATACTGTTCCACGTCCCGATGTTCCGGGAAATAGGGGACGATGCGGTTGCCATAGCGTTGCAGAGTCTGCTGCATCAGCGCATAAGTCTCGGCGGGGAGGCGGCCGGTATCCAGGGTGAAGATCTCGATGTCCGGGGCGTGCCCGCATATCAGGTCGGTGAGTACCATGTCTTCGGCGCCGAAGCTGTTGGCGAAGGCCGCCGGCGAGTAATCCCCGGCGATGGCGAGCAACAGGTTCTGGGCGGCGGCGATCTTTTCTTGTAGTTCCGGATTCAAGCTCATTGCGTTGATGCTCCTTGAAACGACTATGGGGATTTGTGTATCTTCAGCAGGGCCCGTTCGCCATGCGCCTTGACGCTTACGTCGCCGTATCCCTGCCTGTACAGGCGTGACGCGAGCCAGTCGGCATCGCGCAGCGAACGCAGCTTCATGCCCAAGACTGCGCTGCCTCGGGTGCGCCGCAGCAGCAGCAGGGCGACAATAAAGCCGGCGATAAGACGATATTCGGTGAGGTCAAATAAGGTGTCGGGGGAATCGATCATGGGTGTCCGTCTCCTTGTTTAGCTGACGATGCCGGTTTCCGCCACCTTGCGGACCTTGATCCGCGTGGCGTCGCCCTGTTCCTGGACGCTGAGAATCTCGTGACCGTCGCTCTTCAGGCTGGAAGAGACCTGCTGCGACGGATCGCCCGAGACGAACAGGAAATCCACTTCGTCGCCGCCCTGGAATTTGCGTAATGCGTTCCGGGCCTTGATGTAGTGCAGGGGGCAGCCGTAGGCGGTGAGATCGATGATCGGGGCCCGGCCATTGCCGCCATTGCCTTGCTCCCCTTGTCGCTTGACAGCGGGCAGGGAGGCGGACAGATCCAGCTGCCTATCGATGCCCTGACAGGTCTCGGCGGCGTCCAGCATCCATTCGTCCATGCGTTCCGACAGCGCCTTCAAGGCCAGGTCTTCGAAGCTGCGCTTCTGCTGGGCGAGGTCGGTGCGCAATTCGGCCAGGCGCGGGCCCAGCGAGGAACCGGATAGGGCTTGCGCGAGGTGGCGGGCGATCTCTTCAAGAGTACTGCCGGCCTCGTGTCCCGCCAGGAACAAGACGGATTGTGCCACCAGGCGCAGCATCTGTTCGGCGCACTCGATGGCGTCCTCGGGCTGACGTTGCAGACGAAACGCGTCGCGATAGGTCCGTTCGTGAGCCGCTTCGGCGAAGTTGGCCGCCACCAGGCTCTGGGCCGCGCCGGCGCATTCGCCGCCGCCCAACTGCAGGACCTTGAACTGTTCCGCTTCGCCGTGATCCCGCAACAGCGCTGTTACTTCCTCGGGCGCCACCGTCTTGAGGTCGGCGAGCAGTTCGGCGAAGTACTCGGTACCAAGCCGCCGCGACCAGTGGAAGAAGCTCTCGCCGTCGTCGCGCTCGGACGCATAGTTCCGCTCAACGCGCTGCACCGCCTGCTCGATGCGTGCCACCGGAATGGAAGGGCCCTTGATGGCGATAGCGCCGTTGCCGCGGCCGTCACCGCCGAAGTACATCTGATAGTGGGGCACCAGCTTGCCGTGGAGGCGCTTGCCCTCGCCGTAGATGCCGATGTCGCCGGTCTCCGGTTGGGCGCAGCCGTTCTGGCAGCCGCTGGCGCGGATCCGCAGGTCCAGGGGACCGCCGCTCAATTTAATGCCGATGGCCTTGGACGAGGTGATGCCGAGGCGGCAGGTGGAGGTGCCGGGGCAGGCCACCACATTGTCGCCCGCCCGGGGTTCGCTCAGGTCGGTCTCGGCCAGCGCGGCGCGGATGCGCGGGAGGGCGGCCTCGCTCACCCCCGTCACCATCAGATTCTGGTCCTGGGTGGTGCGCACATCGTCCAGCCCTTCCTGCTTCATGACGGCGGCGATGGCGCGCAGTTGCGGCGCGGTGATATCGCCGATGGGCAACTGGATGGGAAAGACGTGGCGTCCCGCCTGTTTCTGGGGGATGATGCGCCGCGGCGCGCCGGGGAAGGGCGTCTCGGCGTGAGCCGCACCCGGGGCCCATACGCCCCGGGGGTGGGGATAGTCCGCGTAAGCCACCTTGGTGCGTGCCAGTTCCTCCCGGTATTTTTCGATGAAACCCTCGGGGCCGAACTTGTCCACCAGGAACTTGATGCGGGCGCGGGCGCGGCGCTTGCGGTCCGAATACTTGTTGTGCAGGGTGATGATCGCCTCCATGGAGGCCAGCAGGTCCTGTTCCTCGATGAATTCCTCCACGGTGAGGGCATGATGGGGCTTGTGCCCCAGGCCGCCGCCGGCCATGACCTTGAAACCGAAGCGCCCGTCGCGATGCGTTGCCACCACCCCGATGTCGTGGATCATGCCCTGGGCGCAGTCTGTCTCACAGCCGGAAAAGCTGATCTTGAATTTGCGCGGCATCTGTTGGGTGAGCGGATAGCGCAGGAAGCGCTCCGTGGCGCCGATCATGTGAGTCGTGATATCGGCGTGTTCCCGCGGACACACGCTGGCCAGCGGGCAGGCGGAGATGTTGCGCACGGTGTTGTTGCAGGCCTCGCGGGTAGTGAGTCCGGCGTCGCCCAGCATGCGCATCACCGTGGCGGTGTCCGGGGTCGGCACGTAGTGCAATTGGAAATCCTGCCGGGTGGTGACATGGGCGACGTCGATCTGCGAGTAGCCTTCCACGCAGGCGGCGATGGCCTCCAGATGATCGGGATTCAAACGACCGCCGGGCGCCTTGATGCGTACCATATGCACGCCATCCTGGCGTTGGCCGTAGATACCGTGCTGGAGCCGGAACGACATGAAGCGTTCCGCGTCCATCTCGCCGTCCATGAAGGCGCGCACGCCCTCCGCGTAGCGATCGATTTCATCGTTATTGACCAAGTTTTTTATCGCACTCATCTTGCAACTTCACTCCCGCGCCCTTCCGCACCAGGCGCGCCATTGTTTACCACATGAATTTCACGCCGATGAGCATGAGCATGCTCGCCAGTATCGGACGCATGATCTTTTCCGGCACCTTGGTGCTGAGATGCGTACCGAGGTAGATTCCCGGCAGGGACCCCAGCAGCAGGCTGCCCAGCAGTACAAAATCCACGGTCCCCATTTGCAGGTGGCCGAAACCGGCCACGGCGGTCAGGGGGACCGCATGGGCGATGTCCGTCCCTACGATACGCGCCGCCGGCAGGCCGGGGTAGAGAAAGAACAGCATCGCCGCCCCCAGGGCCCCGGCACCCACCGAGGTCATCGTGACCAACACCCCCAGGATGACCCCCATCAATACCGTCGCCACGCCGCGCCACCGGGTCCAGCCGGGAAATACATTGTCGCCGAGGCGCCGTCCGAACCGTTGGAACTCCTTCTTGAACAACAGGGCGATAGACGTCAGGATCAAGGCGGTCCCCAGCAAGGTGGTGATGATTGTATTGATATCCTCCTTATGTACAACTATCGAGTGCAGCACCGTCCCGGTCACCAGCGAGGCGGGGATGCTCCCCGCCGCCAGCAGCGCCAGGATGCGCCACTCGATGGTCCGGCGGCGGCTATGGGCCCACACGCCGCCCAGCTTGGTGATGGCGGCGAACATCAGATCCGTGCCTACCGCGTTGATCGGGGGGATGCCGAACATGAACACCAGCAACGGGGTCATGAGTGACCCTCCCCCGACGCCGGTCAGTCCGACGAGAAATCCTACGACCAAGCCTGATAATGTGTACGCCCAGTCCACCATGCGGCTTTCTTTACTTTGGGAAAATGCCGTCCGAATTCGTGTCAGGACGCCCGGCCACTTTCCGCTCCCGGCAGAAGTGGCGTTACTTTAGCAAGGCTTGAATATCATAAAAAATACTATTATCTTCTATTTTTATCTTTAAAATTTATAAGTAACGCCATGAAGCTGCAACAGCTACGCTTTGTCAGGGAAGTGGTGCGTATGGGGTTCAATGTCTCCGCCGCCGCCGAGGCCCTGCACACCGCCCAGCCGGGGGTCAGCAATCAGATCCAGTTATTGGAGCAGGAGCTTAATGTCCTGATTTTCGAGCGTAAAGGCAAACGGCTCACCGGCCTCACCAAGCCCGGCCAGGTCATCGTCGCCATAATCGAGCGGGTGTTGAGGGAGGTGGAGAATATCCAGCAGGTGGGGGACGAGTTCTCCAACGAGACCGGGGGCACGCTGTCCATCGCCACCACCCACACCCAGGCCCGATATGCCCTGCCGGCGGTGATCAAGACCTTTACCCAACGCTTTCCCAAGGTGCGGTTGGATATCCATCAGGGCAATCCGACCCAGGTATCGGAAATGGCGCTGTCCGGGGTGGCCGATATCGCCATCGCCACCGAGGCCATCGAGCTGTTCCCCGAACTGATCATGCTGCCCTGCTATGAGTGGAACCGCTGCGTGGTGGTGCCCCCCGCCCACCCGCTCATCGAGCAGACGCCCCTGAGTCTGGAGGCCATGGCGCAGTATCCCATTGTGACCTATGATTTCGCCTTCGCCGGACGCTCCAAGATCAACAAGGCCTTCGAGGCGCGCGGGCTGCAACCCAACGTGGTCTTGACCGCCATCGACTCCGACGTGATCAAGACCTATGTGGAGCTGGGGCTAGGCATCGGCATCCTGGCCAAGATGGCCTACGATCCCCATCGCGACGGGCATCTGGTGATGCTGGACGCAGCCCGTCTCTTTGAACCCAGCATGACCCGCATCGGGATCCGTCGCGGCACCTATCTGCGGGGGTTCGTCTACGCCTTCATCGAATTGTTCGCACCGCACCTGGATCGTCAGGCCATCGATGCCGCCATGGCGGGGTAGCCGCGCCTGAGCCTGAGGCCGTCTGGCGACTTCAGATACGGTGACAGGCGATGACGGACGCGCCGCTCGCCGTCAGGAACCGGCGTTTTCCACGGGGATAGGCTCGGCGTAGCCACATTCTTTTTGCGGGCAGACCTTTTCCGTGCCCCGTCGTTTGGTGGTCTTGAGGGTTAGGATCGGCCAGCCGCATTGGGGACAGGATTCGTCGAGCGGTTCGTTCCATATCGCGTATTTGCACTCGGGATATTTCGAACAGGAATAGAACACCTTGCCGTAGCGGGATTTGCGTTTCAGCAGGGTGCCCTTGTGGCATTCCGGACATTCCACGCCGGTGTCGGCGGGTTTTTCCAGGGGTTCGATATATTTGCACGCCGGATAGTTGCTGCAGCCGATGAATTTGCCGTAGCGTCCGTGGCGGATCACAAGCTGTGACGAGCACTGCGGACAGACGCGGCCCTCGATGGCCTCCGGCGTTTCGGGTTCCTTATCCTCGCCCAGGCTGCGGGTGTAATCGCAGTCGGGGAAACCGCTGCAGCCGATGAAACGGCCGCGGCGGCCGAGGCGGATGCTCAAGGGTTTGCCGCACTTGGGGCAGGCCTCGTCCAGGCTCTCCTGGGTGACGTCCTTGCGCGCTACGTTCTGTTCGGTGTCGTCCACCCGTTCCTTGAACGGTTTCCAGAACGACCTCAGCAGCGGCACCCATTCCTCTTCGCCACGGGACACCGCGTCCAGTTCGTCTTCGAGCTTGGCGGTGAAATCGTAGTCCACGTACTGGGTGAAGTAGCCGGTAAGGAATTTGTTGACGATCCGGCCCACATCGGTGGGGATGAAACGCCGTTTTTCCATGTTGACGTATTCGCGTGCCTGCAGGGTGGAGATGATGGCGGCGTAGGTGGAGGGGCGGCCGATGCCGTACTCTTCCAACGCCTTTACCAGACTGGCCTCGCTGTAGCGGGGAGGCGGCTCGGTGAAGTGTTGTTCGGGCCGGATCTTGACCAGGTCGATCTGATCGCCGACCGCCAGGGTCGGCAGCATGCGTTCGTCTTCCTCGCCCTTGCTGTCGTCGATGCCTTCCTGGTACACCATGATGAAACCCGGGGCGACGATGGTCGAGCCGGTGGCACGGAAGATATTGTCCTTGCCAGCGGTAAGATCGACACTCACGGTGTTAATGGTGGCATGGACCATCTGGCAGGCCACGGTGCGTTTCCAGATCAGGTCGTAGAGTTTCCGCTGGTCGGCGCTGAGGTGGGCCTTGACCGTCTCGGGTGTTTGGGCGGCGACCGTGGGGCGGATGGCCTCGTGGGCCTCCTGGGCATTCTTGGACTTGGTCTTGTAGGCGTTGGGCTTGGCCGGGACATTGTCCTTGCCGTAGCGTTCGGTGATCAGGGCGCGGATTTCATCGACGGCCTCCCCGGCCAGGTTGACCGAATCGGTACGCATGTAGGTGATGAGACCCACCGCGGTGCCGTCAATGTCGATGCCCTCATAGAGCTGTTGGGCAATGCGCATGGTCTTCTGCGCGGTGAAGCCCAGTTTGCGGGAGGCCTCCTGCTGCAAGGTGGAGGTGGTGAAGGGCGGCGCCGGGTTGCGTTTGCGCTGTTTCTTCTCCACATTGCTGACGATCACCTTGCCTTGCGCGGTCTTGTTCAGCTTGGCCTCGATGTCCTTGGCCTGTTCCGCGCTGGTCACGCTGAACTGGGTGAGTTTCTTGCCTTCATAGGTCTGGAGCTTGGCGTTGAAGGTCTCTTTGATCTTGGCCAGGTCCGCCTCGATGGTCCAGTATTCGCGGGTGACGAATTTTTCGATCTCCTCTTCCCGTTCCACGATCATGCGCAGGGCCGGGCTTTGCACCCGCCCCGCCGACAGTCCGGGACGAATCTTCTTCCATAGCAGCGGGGAGAGATTGAAGCCCACCAGGTAATCCAGGGCGCGGCGCGCCTGCTGGGCATTGATCAGGTCCATGGAGATATCGCGGGGGTGTTCCACGGCCTCCTGGATGGCGCGTTTGGTGATCTCGTGGAACACCACCCGCCGCACCGCTTTCTTGGCCAGCAGTTTCTTTTCCTTGAGCAGTTCACAAAGGTGCCAGGAAATGGCCTCGCCTTCCCGGTCCGGGTCGGTGGCGAGGTAGAGGGCCTCGGCCTTTTTCATTTCCTTGGCGATGGCATCGAAATGCTTTTCGTTTTTTGCGATAGCCTGGTACTTCATGGCGAAACCATGCTCCGTGTCCACCGCACCCTCTTTGGGCAGCAGGTCACGCACATGGCCGTAGGAGGCCAGGACGGTAAAATCCTTCCCCAAGTATTTCTTGATGGTTTTGGCCTTGGCAGGCGATTCGACGATGACTAAGTTTTTGCTCATCGCAATATCCAGTTAATTGTTGGTTGCTTACGTATGGCCCAAATTAGCCGGTGCGCAGTATGGCGACCGGGCGGGTCGATGGTACTTTAAAGGCTGCGTTTGGTTATACGGCTGTTATCGCCGCATCTGCACCTTAGTTTAGTGCAACCATCCGGCAGTTCCCTCAAAGACAAGGTCCTCCATCCAGGCGAAGGCGGCTTCCTTGCCGGGTTGGTTGAAGAGGACCATGAGGATGACCCACTTGAGGTCGGTGAGATCGATTTCGTCCGATTCGAGGGCCATGAGGCGGTCTATCACTAGCTCACGGCTTAAGGGGTCCAGCACCCCGATCTGTTCGAGAAACATCAAAAATCCCCGGCATTCCGCATCCAGGCGTTTGTTTTCGTCGGGCGTATAGACGCGCAGGGCGTGGTGGGCGGTGACCGGCAAGGCGGCGCTGTTTTCCCGTAAGGCCGCCAGACCTTCCAGCCAGGAAAAGGCCTTTTCTATCTCCTGATCGGGAAAACCGGCCCGCAGGAGCTCGGCCTTCAACGAGGCCTGATCGGCATCGTCATCGATCTCCCCGCACATGAAGTTTTCCAGCAGATACATCAAGATATCCAACACGTTTTCTTTCATTTCGGCATCTCTATGCTCAGTGAATTCGGGTATATAGACCGCCCGGCGCCGACGCTACTAGTCCATGCAATTCGAGTACCACCAGCATGGAGGAAACCTGGTCCGCCGTCAATCCGCTGCGTTCCACCAAGGTGTCGACGGCGGTCGGTTCAAAGCCTATGTGATTGAGAAAGCTTGCAAATTCGTGATGGCCGGTGGCGGCTCGCGCTCGCGGGGCGGAAGCGGCCGGCGCGGTGTCTTCCGCGCCGGGCAGCGGGGGCAACTCCTCGAGCACATCG
The DNA here is from genome assembly GCA_037381915.1 of Gammaproteobacteria bacterium. Classification (GTDB taxonomy): domain Bacteria; phylum Pseudomonadota; class Gammaproteobacteria; order DRLM01; family DRLM01; genus JARRQJ01. Next base: position 30,806 of record JARRQJ010000010.1, read on the forward strand.
GCCACGGTTTCCACCAGTTTCGCCCCTTGGCGCAGCAAGGCATGGCAGCCGCGGGCCAGGGGATTGTGGATGGAACCTGGGATGGCGAAGACCTCCCGGCCTTGTTCCGCCGCCTGCCGCGCGGTGATCAGGGAACCGCTGTGCAGGGCGGCCTCCACCACCAGGGTGCCGAGGCTCAGGGCGCTGATGAGACGATTGCGCCGCGGGAAGTTTTCGCGGCGGGGGGGTGTGCCGGGCGGAAATTCGGAGACCAGGGCCCCGCATGCGGCAATCTCGTCGGCCAGAGGGCGGTGCCGGGCCGGATAGACCTGGTCCAGGCCGGTGCCGGTCACCGCAATGGTGCGCCTGCCGCCCGCCAGCGCGCCGCGATGGGCGGCGGCATCGATGCCGACGGCCAGGCCGCTGGTGATGGTCAAGCCGGTGTGCGCCAACTGACTGGCGAATTCCGCGGCGGTCCTTTCACCCGAGGCACTGGGGTTGCGACTGCCAACGATGGCCAGCTGCATCGCGGCCAGACGGCAGGGGTCCCCGCGGACAAACAACACCGGCGGCGGATCGGGGATCTGTTGCAGCAGGGTCGGGTAGCGCGCGTCCTGCAGGGTGATGGCGTGGCAATGGGATTGGATGAGCCAATCCAGGTCATGTTCCACGGCGGCCCAGTCCGGTTGCCTGAGATAGGCCTTGGCGGGCTCATAAACAACCCCCGCCGTCCCCATGGCCGTGTCGCCCGCATCAAACAGCCGGCGCGGGGTGCCCCATTGCGCCAACAGGGCCCGTGCCATGATGGGGCCGACACCGGGCATGCGCACCAGCGCCAGCCAATAGGGCAACTCGTCGTTGTCAGTCCGTGTCTGGGTCGTCACCGCGGCGCATCCATGCCTTGGGTGTAGACCGAGAATACTAGGGATTTCGGACCATATCGTAAAGGCGTATGTCGCGCTGGGCGGTCATGATCAGGCCGTAGCTCACCTTGTCGAAGACCTTGAATACCATCAGCAGGCCGGAGCGGGTGTCCGGCAACGTGACATCCTCACCTTCGTCGGCCACGGTGTCGCGGATCGTGGCGCCGGCGTGATAGACCGCCAGCACGTTACCGGGTTGCAGGCCGCCATTGGATCCCTGGTTCAATACCACGACCTGGTATTGGCCCACACGGGATACGGCGTCGAACAGGGCAATGATTTTACCTTGTATCTGGTGCTCGGGGGCCCGGGGCAGAAAATTGTAATCGATCGCGGCCTTTTTCGGCGCGGGGACAATGCGGTCGCCGACCAGCGCCTCGCGCGATGCCTTGGTGAGGATGAGGGTGCTGGGGTCGCCGTATGCCTCCACCCGCGCATCCGCTATATGCAGGGCCTCGTAACCCAGAATATCGTTCTTGCTTGCTCCCGGGTTGCGATAGACCTTGCCGACGCGGACCACTTCGAAGTGTCCTCCCGCGCGCCGCTGTATACGCCGGCCGTAGATTTTGTTCCCCGTGCCGCCGATCAGACGCTCTTCCTCCATGGAGACGATGTAGCCGGACTTTTTCTTTTCCTCCGGAGAGATGACCTGGGCCTTCAATAAAAATTGCTGGATGGCGTCGATGGGCAGCGTGGGGATGGGGCGTTTCAGGGGGCTCACCCGGACGTGGGGTTCCAGCTTGACCACGTTGGACTCAGTCGCGGGTCCGCGCTGAACCTGTAGAACCGGCTTGCCGTTGTGGAATACCAGGGAGATGACGTCGCCCGGATAGATCAGATTGGGGTTTTCGATCTGCGGGTTGACTTGCCAGACATCGGGCCATTTCCAGGGATCGCGGAGAAAGCGGGCTGAGATATCCCACAAGGTATCGCCCTTCACCACGACGTAGCGGGCGGGGTAATCAGGATTCAGCGCCACCGTATCCGCCTGCGCAGTCACGCCCATGATCACTATAAGTAATAGCGCCGACACGGTGTTTCGAATAATCATAAACGGCCCTTTATCCAAGTTGTTGCGGGGAGTTTAGCCCAAACCCACCCGCTACTCCACGGGTGGCATCTTCGTCTCTGAATTCGGTATGATCCTTTTGTAAGCACTATATTCGGCAAATTTGCGCAGATCTTGATGGGTATCACATGGCCATACTTCCAATCCTTCATTACCCCGATCCCCGCTTACGCAATAAGGCCCACCCGGTGGAGGAGGTCGATGCGGAGGTGCGCGTCCTGCTGGACGACATGCTGCAGACCATGTACGAGGCCCCCGGTATCGGTCTGGCGGCGCCCCAGGTCAATGTTTCCAGGCGCGCCATCGTGATCGATATCTCCGAGGAACGCAATCGGCCCTTGTTTTTGGTGAACCCGGAGATTCTGGCGTCACGCGGCGAGACGCGGATGGAAGAGGGGTGCCTGTCGGTACCTTATATCTACGAGCCGGTGGAGCGGGCCGAATGGGTGAAGGTCAGGGCCCTGGGCCGCGACGGCGATAGCTTCGAGGTGGAGGCCGAGGGCTTGCTGGCGGTGTGCATTCAGCACGAAATCGATCATTTGGAAGGCAAGTTGTTCGTCGATTATCTCTCGGAGATCAAGCGCAGCCGTATTCGCAAGAAGCTGGAGAAAGGTCGGCGCAAGACCCTCTGAACGCCTTGTCCGCCAGCAGCCGGGGACACCGGTCGCGGCAGAGGTCCTTATTCGTGCGCATATCGAGCCAATACTTGCCGAATGCCCCATAAACCAGATGAAAGCGGGATCCGATGGCAGACAAGCTAAAAATCATATTCGCCGGCACCCCCGAATTCGCCCAGACCGCCCTGGCCGCCCTGCTGGAGTCGCGGCATGAGATTTGTGCGGTCTATACCCAGCCTGATCGGCCCGCCGGCCGTGGGCGTAAATTGACCGCCAGTCCGGTGAAACAGTTGGCGCAACAACGCGGGATTCCGGTGCTGCAACCGGCAAGCCTGAAACCGGCGGAACAGCACGAGACCCTGCGCAGCTTTGACGCGGATATCATGGTGGTGGTGGCCTACGGTTTGATCCTGCCGCAGGCGGTGTTGACCATTCCCCGTTACGGTTGCCTCAATATTCACGGTTCCTTGTTGCCGCGCTGGCGGGGGGCGGCGCCGATCCAGCGCGCCATCCTCGCCGGTGACAGCGATACCGGCATTACCATTATTCAAATGGATGCCGGCTTGGATACCGGGGCGATGCTCCTGCGCCTGCCCTGTCCGATCCGCGCCGACGATACCGCGCAAACCCTGCACGATAAATTGGCTGCCCTGGGCGCCCGGGCGATCTGTCTGGCGCTCGACCGGGTGGCGGACGGCAGCGCTCGCCCCGAACCCCAGGACGACAGTCTGTCTTGCTATGCCGCCAAGATCGACAAGCACGAGGCCTTGATTGACTGGTCCTTGCCCGCGGCCCACATCGAACGGCAAATCCGCGCCTTCAATCCCTGGCCGGTGGCGCAGACCCAGTGGAATGGCAAGACGCTGCGCGTGTGGCGTGCCCGGTTGGTCGAACATGACGCGGCGGGGCGGATGCCGGGACAGGTGGTCGCGGCGGGGCGGGAAGGCATCGATGTGGCAAGCGGCGAAGGGGGGATACGCCTGCTGGAAGTGCAGCTGCCGGGCGGCCGTCCCCTGGCGGCGGCGGCCTTTCTCAATGCCCATAGCTTGGCGCCGGGGGACATGCTGGGGGCGGGCGCCATGACGCCGCCCGCCGCGCCTCTCGATCCGCCGCTAACCTGAATTCTTTCCATGGATGCGCGCAGTGCAGCCGCTCAAGTGGTGGCGCAGGTACTGGAAGGGTCTTCCCTCTCGGTGAGTCTGGCAGCGGCGTTGCCGGTGCTGCCGGAACGGGAGCGGGGTTTTACCCAGGAACTCAGCTACGGCGCATTGCGCTGGGGACCGCGGTTACAGGCGCTGCTGGATCGATTGCTGCGTAAACCTTTGCGCGACAAGGACCGAGAACTGCGCGCCCTGCTGTGGGTCGGTCTCTATCAACTGATCTATACCCGCGTACCTGAATACGCGGCGGTGGCGGGCAGCGTTGCCGCCAGTCGGGACTTGAACAAGGCGTGGGCCGCCGGCTTGGTAAACGCGGTGTTGCGCGGCTTTCAGAAGCGGCGCGACGCCCTGCTGGCAGAGGTGGACCGGGACGATGCCGCGGCCTGCGCCCATCCGCACTGGTGGTTGGAGCGGCTGCGCGCCGGTCGCCCCGGGGAGTGGCGCGCCATCGTGGCTGCGAACAATGAACGGCCACCCATGACCTTGCGGGTAAACCGGTGTTTGGGGACCCGGGACGATTATCTGCGCATGCTCGCAGCGGCCGGTTTACGCGCGACCCCGGCGCCGCATACGGACGCGGGGATCATGCTCGACAGACCCCTCGATGTGGCGCAGCTGCCCGGCTTTAAGGAAGGGCGGGTATCGGTGCAGGACGCCGCGGCGCAATTGGCGGCGTGCGTGCTCGCCCCTGCGCCCGGCGAACGGGTGCTGGACGCCTGCGCCGCCCCCGGTGGCAAGACGGGGCATGTGCTGGAGTTGCAGCCGGCGCTGGCGGAGCTGGTGGCGGTGGAGAGCGACGCGGTGCGCATGGTCCGCGTAAAAGAGAATCTTGACCGCTTGGGTTTGCGGGCGAGTCTGGTGGTGGCGGATGCGGGTGACGTGCACCGCTGGTGGGACGACGTCCCCTTCGATCGCGTCCTCCTGGATGCGCCGTGTTCCGGCAGTGGTGTGATCCGGCGCCATCCCGATATTAAATATCTGCGCCGGCCTGCTGATATCGCCGTTCTCGCCGCGGAACAGCGCCGTTTGCTCGCGGCGCTGTGGCCGCTGGTAAAGCGCGGCGGTATGCTGTTGTACGTAACCTGTTCGGTTTTGCCCGAAGAAGACGAGCTGCAGGCGCAAAGCTTCCTTGAGGCGCACGACGATGCCCGTGAGGAACCGCTCGCCGCGCAGTGGGGGCGGCCGTTGCGACATGGCCGCTTGATCCTGCCCGGGACGGACGGGATGGACGGATTTTATTATGCGAGCTTCAAAAAAGCATGACCGCGATGATTACGGGATGCCGCGCCATTAACCGCGTTTCCGCCAACTGGTTCGCGCTGATGGCGCTGATCGTCGGCATATTGCCGCGCGCGGGGGCGGCAGCGGCCAACGAGGAGCCGGAATTCGTGATCCGCAGCGCCGGGACGGTGCTGGTGGACAAGGTTTACCAGCTCAACGCCAGGATTCATTACCGTTTCAGCGACGAGGCTCTGGACGCCCTGGACAACGGCGTGCCCCTGGTGGTGGAACTGGCTATCGAGATCGAGAGAAAGCGGGATTATGTGTGGGACGAAACGGTGGCCTCGTTGCACCAGCGTTATCAGCTCAGTTACGAGGCCTTGACCCAGCGCTACGTGGTGACCAATCTCAACAGTGGCGCGGATAATTATTACGGAAGCCGCGCGGCGGCCATCGCCGCGCTCGGTGATGTAAACCATCTCCCCATCCTGGATGCGGGCCTGCTCAACCCCGACGAAAAATATACGGTGAGTCTGCAGGCCAGTCTGGATCTGGACGCCTTGCCGGTGCCGATGCGGGTCATCGGCTATTTTTCCAGTAATTGGCGTATCGCCAGCGAGTGGGTGTCATGGCCGCTGCAATGATAAAAAGGCTCAGCACCGGCGTGGTCCCGATCATCCTGTTGTTCGGGCTGCTGTTGGTGTCCTTGTATCTGATGGGTCGCGCCACCCAGAATTCCGAGGAATTCGGCCGCCTGTACGTGACTCTGCTGGTGATCAACGTCTCGCTGCTGATTCTGTTGATGGTGCTGATCGGCGCCAATATGCTGAAGTTATGGCGCCAATACCGTAATCGCGCCACCGGGGTGCGCCTCACCATGCGACTGGTGGTGATGTTCGTGGTGTTGGCCATGGTCCCGGTGTCCATGGTGTACTGGTTTTCCCTGGATTTCATCAAACGGGGCATCGACAGCTGGTTCGATGTGCATTTCGAAAAGGCCTTGGAGGACGCCCTGGAATTGAGCCGCACCGTCCTCGACAGCCGCATGCGCGATCTGCTGCGACGTACCGAGGCCATGGCGGGGCAATTGGACCACGTGCCCGATGACCGCATACCCGCGATCCTCGGGCGGCTGAGCGATAACAGCGACGTGGGGGAACTGACGGTGCTCACCGTCAACGGCAAGATTATCGCATCGACAAGCACCAGCACCGATCGTCTGTTGCCCACCTATCCGGAAGAGGCCATCATGTTGCAGTTGCGGCAGGGGATGACCTACGCGGGCTTGGATCAGATTTCCGGCGTGGGCCTGAATATCCGGGTGGTGGTGCCGGTGAAGGGAACGGACGGTCGCATATTGCAGGTATTGTATCCGGTGTCGGAGCGCCTGGCGGTGTTGACCGATAACGTGCAGTCCACTTATGCCCGCTATGACCGACTGCGCTATTTGCGCGACTGGTTGAAATTCAGTTTCGCCTTGACCTTGTCGCTGGTGTTGTTGTTGAGTTTATTGACGGCGGTATGGGCGGCATTTTACGCCGCGCGGCGCCTGGTGGCGCCTATCCGGACCCTGGCCATCGGTACCCGCGCCGTGGCGGCCGGCGATTACAGGCGCCGCCTGCCTCTGCCCAGTCACGATGAGTTCGGCGTTCTGGTCCAGTCCTTTAATGATATGACCGGCAAGATCGCTCTGGCGCAGGACCAGGCGCGCCATAGCCAGCAGCAGGTGGAGAGCCAGCGTGCCTATCTCGAGGCGGTGTTGGAACGCCTCTCATCCGGCGTGTTGGCCTTGGACAGTCATCAGGTGCTGCGCACCGCCAACGCCGCGGCGGGCCATATTCTCGGCGTGGAGCTCAATGAAATGATCGGTATGCCCTTGAGTGCCTTGGCGGAGAATCACGGCCATCTTGCGCAATTCGTGCGGGCGCTCACCGGGCCGTTGGCAAAAGGCGCGCATGAGTGGCGTGAAGAAGTGACATTGTTCGGGGCCGGCGGTCGGCAAGTGCTGATCTGCGGCGGCGCGTCGTTGCCGGGCGTCACCGAAAGCGAGGACGGCTATGTGGTGGTGTTTGAGGACGTCACCACCCTGATTCAGGCCCAGCGCGATGCCGCGTGGGGTGAAATGGCGCGGCGCCTCGCTCATGAGATCAAGAATCCCTTGACGCCGATCCGCCTGTCGGCGGAACGCCTGCGCCACAAATACCTCAAGACCATGCCGGCGGCGGAGACGGATCTGCTGGACCGTTCCACCCACACCATCATTCAGCAGGTCGAGGCCATGCAGGAGATGGTGAAGGCCTTTTCTGATTATGCGCGTGTACCTAAGCTGGACCGTCGTCCCCTGGATCTCAACATGCTGATCAATGAGGTGCTGGACCTTTATCGTGATTATGCCCAGGTGCGATGGGAATTGCGCCTCCAGACGGGCTTGCCCGCGGTGGAGGCCGACGTGGGGCGCTTCCGCCAATTGCTGCATAATCTGTTCAAGAACGCTCTGGAGGCCCTGGGGGAGCGCAGCGGCGGGTGTATTACGATCACGACCCAATGCGTGGAAGAGTCCGGTTTCCCCTTCGTCGAATTGGAAATAGGCGATAACGGACCGGGCTTCCCGGCCGAGCTGTTAGGCCGTTTGTTCGAGCCCTATGTGACCACCAAACCCAAAGGCACCGGATTGGGTTTGGCGATCGTCAAGAAGATCGTGGACGAGCACGGCGGAATGATTACGGCCGAAAACACGCGGGACGGCGCCTGCGTGGTGATCCGGTTTCCTCTGGACGCCTCTACGGTAGCCGTGGGTCCGGAAACGGGTGTGGGGCGAGCAAGCGACACGCGCCCCCGATTGGAAAATAACGGCGTCGCGCAGCGTGGAGAGATGGCATGAGTGCCCCGCATATTCTGGTGGTGGATGATGAGCGGGATATCCGCGAATTGGTCAAGGAGATCCTCGATGACGAGGGATATCAGGTCAGCGTGGCGGAGAACGGCGCCGCCGCCCGTCAGGCGCGCCGTGTGCATCGTCCCGATCTGGTGCTGCTGGACATCTGGATGCCCGATGTGGATGGGATCACCCTGCTCAAGGAATGGAGCGACGAGAGCGGGCCTATGTGTCCGGTGATCATCATGTCGGGACACGGTACGGTGGAGACCGCAGTGGAGGCGACCCGCCTCGGCGCCTATGACTTCATCGAAAAGCCGCTGTCCATGGCCAAGCTGCTGCTCACCGTCAGCCGCGCCCTGGATGCGGAGCGCCTGCGCCGGGAGAATCTAGGCTTGCGCAAATTCGCCCAGCCCTTGCTGGAGCCCCTGGGACGCAGTGCGGTGATGCAACAGCTGCGCGAGCAGATCCAGCGGGTGGCGCAGCACGACGCCTGGGTGTTGATCACCGGAGAGCCGGGCGTCGGCAAGGAACTGTGCGCGCGCTATCTGCACAGCTGCAGTCCCCGCCACGACGGCCCCTTCGTGGACGTGGGGGTGGCGGCGCTGTTGCGCGAGAACTCCGCGGTGGAGTTGTTCGGCACCGAAGAGGACGGCCAGGTCAAATATGGCCTATTGGAGCAGGCGGGCGGCGGCACCTTGTTTCTGGACGAGGTGGGCGACATGGATCTCGCAATCCAGGCCCGTTTGTTCGGGGCCTTGGAGGGAAGGACCTGTTTGCGGGTGGGAGGCAGCGAGCCGGTCAAGCTCGATGTCCGCATCATCGCCGCCACCCATCGTGATTTGGTGCAGGAGATCCAGGCCAAACGTTTTCGTGAAGACCTTTATTACCAGCTCGCCGTAGTGCCGCTGCGCGTCCCGCCGCTGCGGGAGCATGCCGACGATATCCCGGAATTATTGGCGCACTACGTGGATATGTTCGTTAGTCAGGAAGGGCTGCCTTATCGCCGCTTTAACGTGGCGGCGCAAAACCGCTTGCGCCATTATTCATGGCCGGGCAATATTCGCGAACTGAAAAACCTGGTGCAACGTTTGCTGATTCTCGGTTCCGGCAATGAAATTCAGGGCGAGGAAGTGGAGGGGGCCTTGGGCCGTGCCCCCGTTGCGGCCGAGGCGTTTGCGGCCGGGCAGTTCGAGATGCCCTTGCGGGAGGCCCGGGAACAATTCGAGCGGGCCTATTTCGAGTATCAATTGCGCCAAAGCGACGGCAGCATCGGCAAGGTAGCCAAGCAAGCGGGTATGGAGCGCACCCATCTTTACCGGAAGCTGAAGGGCCTGGGCTTGAATCCCAAGGAAATTCGGCTGGAAGAGGGTGACTGAACGGTATCCAATAAGTGCTACTATAGGCGCCCTTTCATACAGTGGGTGCCGATGGAGAATAAATGAAAATCATCATTCTCGGGGCCGGCCAGGTGGGTTCTTCCGTCGCGGAGGCTCTGGTCTCCGAGGCCAATGACATCACCGTAGTCGATTCCGAAAGCCAATGTCTGCAGGCCTTGCAGGACCGGCTCGATTTGCGGACGGTGTTGGGACATGCCTCTCAGCCGGACGTGTTGAAACGCGCCGGGGCCGAAGACGCCGATATGATCCTGGCGGTGACCAACAGCGATGAAACCAATATGGTCGCTTGCCAAGTGGCGTACACCTTGTTCCATACGCCCACCAAGATCGCCCGTGTTCGCGCCCGCGATTACCTCAATCATCCGCAGTTGTTCACGCAAGAGGCCCTGCCCATCGACGTCTTGATCAGTCCCGAACAGGTGGTGATCGACTATGTGCAGCGTCTGATCGAGCATCCGGGCGCGTTGCAGGTGCTGGATTTCGCCAGCGGCAGGGTGCAGTTGGTGGCGGTCCGGGCCTATTACGGCGGACCACTGGTCGGCCATGAGTTGCGCGAATTGCGAAACCACATGCCGGGAGTGGACACGCGGGTCGCGGCCATCTTCCGCCGCGGCAAGCCCATTATCCCCGAAGGCAGCACCGTCATCGAGGCGGACGACGAGGTGTTCTTCATTGCCGCACGCAAGCACATCCGCCTGGTGATGAGCGAACTGCGCAAGCTGGACAAGCCCACCAAGCGCATCACGATCGCCGGCGGCGGCAACATCGGCAGGGGGCTGGCCAAATCCCTGGAAGGCGATTATCAGGTCAAACTCATCGATCACAACCCGGCGCGCAGCCGCCATATCGCCGAGGAGTTGACCAAGACCATCGTGCTGTTGGGCGACGCCGCGGACGGCGAATTGCTGCTGGAGGAAAACATCGAAAACACCGACGTGTTCTGCGCGGTCACCAATGACGACGAGGCCAATATTCTGTCCGCGATGCTGGCCAAGCGTCTCGGCGCACGCAAGGTTATGTCCCTGATCAACCGCGCCGCTTATGTCGATCTGGTCGAAAGTGGCGATATCGACATCGCCATTTCACCGCAACAGGCGACCATCGGCGGCCTGCTCGCCCATGTGCGGCGCGGCGACGTAGTGGTGGTCCATTCATTGCGCCGCGGCGCGGCTGAGGCCATTGAAGCGGTCGCGCACGGCGACAGCAACACCTCCAAGGTGGTAGGGCGCGCCATCCAGGACGTCAAGTTGCCTCCCGGGGCCAACATCGGCGCCATCGTGCGCAACGACGAGGTGCTGATCGCCCATCGCAATACGGTCATCGAGTCCGAGGATCATGTCATTCTGTTCCTGGTGGACAAACGCCGGATTGCCGAAGTGGAGCGCTTGTTCCAGGTGGGTATCACGTTTATTTAAACAAGCCCGTAACTAACAAGAATACAGGGAGCCGCGCCCGTGAGGCCTTATTCCGTCAAAGATCCATTAGTCGCTTGCCGCTGAGTTTATGCAACTCCGTACGATCCAACGCATCCTTGGCCTGCTGCTGATGCTTTTCAGCCTCACCATGTTGCCGCCGGTGGCGGTGGCGTGGTGGTATCAAGACGGCGCCTTGATTTCGTTCCTGCTCGGTTTTGCGCTGATTTTCGTGGCCGGTTTTTTGTTCTGGGCGCCGGTGCACAGGTTCCGCCGCGAATTGCGCATGCGCGACGGCTTTGTGGTGGTGACCATGTTCTGGACGGTGCTGGGCATGACCGGCGCCGTGCCCTTCATGCTGGCGAAGCATCCGCACATGACTTTTACCAATGCGGTGTTCGAATCCGTTTCCGGGCTGACCACCACCGGTGCCACGGCATTGACCGGCCTGGACGTCTTGCCCCACGCCATTTTGTACTACCGGGCCCAGCTCCAATGGCTCGGAGGCATGGGCATCATCGTCCTGGCGGTGGCGATTCTCCCCATGTTGGGGGTCGGCGGCATGCAGCTCTATCGCGCCGAGACGCCGGGGCCGATGAAGGACGCCAAACTCACCCCGCGCATCACCGAGACCGCCAAGGCCCTGTGGTACATCTATCTGGGATTGACCGTGGCCTGCGCCTTGGCCTATTGGCTGGCGGGGATGAGCCCCTTTGACGCCATCGCCCATAGTTTCGACACCTTGTCCACGGGGGGATTTTCCACCCACGACCTCAGCATGGGCTATTTTCACAGCCCGTTGATCGAGATGATCGCCGTGGTGTTCATGGTGCTGGCTGGCGCCAATTTCTCCCTGCACTTTATGGCGTGGCGCGCCATGAGTCTTAGGCCCTACACGGTGGATTCCGAAGTAAAGGCCTATCTGATTATCCTGGCATCGGTGGCGGCCATCACCGCCGGTTATCTGTATGGCGCCGGCGCCTACGCCTCCCTCGGGAATGCGGTGCATAACGGCATCTTTCAAGTTGTCTCCTTCGCCACCTCCACCGGTTTCACCACCGGCACCTACGATAAGTGGCCCGGTTTCCTGCCTATCTTGTTGTTGTTCACCAGTTTCGTGGGGGGCTGTGCCGCGTCCACCGCCGGCGGGATCAAGACCATTCGCTTTCTGTTGCTGCTCAAGCAGGGGACCCGCGAGATCAAGCGCCTCATTCATCCCAACGGTCAGTTTCTCGTGAAGATCAACGGCAAGGCCCTGCCTGATCGGGTGGTGGAATCTGTGTGGGGCTTTTTCGCCATGTATGTGGCGGTGTTTATCATTATGCTGCTGATATTGATGTTCACCGGCCTGGATCAGGTGACCGCTTTTTCGGCGGTGGTGGCGTGTATGAACAATCTCGGTCCGGGTTTGGGTAAGGTGAGTTCCAACTTCGCATCGCTGAACGACGTCGCCAAATGGACCTTGTCGTTGGCCATGATCATGGGGCGCCTGGAAATCTTCACATTGCTGGTGTTATTTACGCCGACCTTCTGGCGGCGATGAAAGTTGATCTTGAGACGGTGCTGCGATGAGGGATCGAACTACCCAGGACAAGTGGAACAGACGCTACCGTAACGCGGATTCACCCGGGGCGCCGGCGCGGGTGCTGCTGGACAACGCTCACCTCCTCCCGCGGCGCGGCACGGCGCTCGATCTCGCCTGCGGCTTGGGGGCCAACAGCCTGTTGCTGGCGGAACGTGGTCTGCAAACCTACGCCTGGGACATCTCGCCGGTGGCCGTCGAAAAGCTGCGCGCCATCGCCCTCGAGCGCGGACTGCCCGTGGTCGCTGAGGTGAAGGATGCTTTGCGCGACTCCATCCCGGCGGGTCGCTTCGACGTAATCGTGGTCGCCCATTACCTGGAGCGGTCCTTGACCCAAGCGATCGTTAACGCCCTCAAGGTGGGCGGCCTGTTGCTCTATCAGACCTTCACCCGTTCTGCGGTGAGCGCGGAAGGCCCGCAAAAGGATGAATGGCGCCTGGCAGACGGGGAACTGCTCACCATGTTCGCGCCGCTGCGGCCGGTGGTGTATCGCGAAGAGGGGCGCATCGGCGACCTGAGTCAGGGTTTGCGCGACAAGGCGCTGCTGGTGGCCGTAAAAGAGGGAGACCGCTGACAACGTCATCGAAGCAAGGCCATCCCCTTTTCGCCTCGCCGCAGCCCGCCCTCAATAGATCCGCGGCTCCCCCGCCGGGCGGGTGCGGAAGCGCTTATAGCCCCACTGATATTGCGCTGGACATTGTCTTATCAGGGTTTCCAGCATGACATTCACCACGGCTGCGGATGACTCCAGCGGTGTCCGATTGATGGCGGGCGGTGCGGGGAGGAAATGCAGGTGATAACCCCGGCCGCGCGGCAGGCGCTCCGCGTAGCAGAAGATCACAGCCGCCCCGGTCCTGATGGCAAGCCGCGACAGCAGCACCATGGTGTTGGCCTGGACTCCGAACAGGGGCGCGAACACGCCGTTGCCCGCGCCGGGTTCCTGGTCCGGCAATATCCCCACCACCTCACCGCGACCCAAGGCCTGGTAGAGGGCGCGCACGCCGCCTCCGTCCACCGCCACCAGTTTGGCGCCGAAGCGTTCGCGGCCGTGGCGCACCAGTGCGTCCAGTTCTGTCAGGCGCGGCGGGCGGTAGAGGCTGGTAATGGGATAGTGGAGCGAGCTGTAGAGTCCCATCATCTCCCAGGCGCCAAGGTGAGGCGCGGCGAGGATGGCGCCCTTGCCGGCGGCGAGGGCGGCGCGCAGGTGTTCTTCACCGCTGATGCCCTGCACCAGCTCTGCCAGCCGAGGCGCGGGCCACAGCCACAGGGCGCCGGCCTCGGTCAGGGTCTTGCCCGATTCGATGAGGCTGGCATGAAGAAGACGCCGCTGCTGCGGCGCGCTGAGTTCCGGGAAACACAACGGGATGTTGATGGCGCCGATGCGCCGCAAATCATTAGGGATGAGACACAACCACCAGCCGATAAAGTTACCCAGGGCATGGGTCAACGGCAATGGCAGCGCGGCGCACAACCGCAGCAGCCAGCGGATTAAGCGGGCACGCATGGGTCAGCCGTCCTCCGCGTCCATGTCGCCGGAATAGTCGGTGGCGAGGATCTCGCGGGCCCGGCGCGCCTGTTGGGGTGCCACTTGAAGTTTGATCCAGCCCACGGCAATGTTGTAGAGCCAATCGGTCTGTCCCAGATTTTCATCTTTCAGCCAGCAGGCGATGCCTTCGGCTTCCAGCCGTCCCTTGGCGATGTGGGCGCTCGGCATATTGTCGAAGGTGGCGATGGTGGTCAGTTCCACGGTGGTTCCCGGCAAAAGCCCACAGTATAGTGAAAATCGAGCCGGGATGACCGGACGGCGGGGCGGGATGTGAAATGTTACAATAAGCCGCTTTGGTCACCGCGCGGCACTCCCGCCGTGACTGGTATGCGATCGGAGCCCTTCATGTCGAAAATTCTGGAGCAACTCAACAAGCGAATCCTGATCCTGGACGGTGCCATGGGCACCATGATCCAGAGTTATCAGCTCAGCGAACAAGATTACCGCGGCGCCCGTTTTACGGATCACCCCGGCGATCTGAAGGGCAACAACGATCTGCTGTCCATTACCCAGCCCAAGATCATCGGTGATATCCATCGCGCCTATCTGGAGGCGGGCGCCGACATCGTCGAGACCAACACCTTCAATTCCACCTCCATCGCCATGGCCGATTACCGCATGGAGGACCTGGTCTATGAATTGAATCTTGAAGGGGCGCGCCTGGCGCGCGCCGCGGCGGATGACTATAGCGCCCGGACGCCGGTCAAGCCGCGCTTCGTCGCCGGGGTGCTGGGTCCCACCAATCGCACCGCCAGCATCTCCCCCGATGTCAACAATCCCGGGTTCCGCAACATCAGTTTCGATCAATTGGTGGAGAGTTACGGCGAGGCCGTTCGCGGCCTGGTGGACGGCGGGGTGGACGCCCTGCTGGTGGAGACGGTGTTCGACACCTTGAACGCCAAGGCGGCGCTGTTCGCCATCGACGCCTATTTCGACGCCCATGACCTGCGCCTGCCGGTGATGATTTCCGGGACCATTACCGACGCCAGCGGCCGCACCCTGTCGGGGCAGACCGTGGAGGCCTTTTGGAATTCGCTGCGCCACATCCGGCCCATGAGCTTCGGCTTCAACTGCGCACTGGGCGCCAAGGAATTGCGCCAGCACATCGAGGAGCTGTCGGGGCTTGCGGATACCTATGTCTCCGCCCACCCCAATGCCGGCCTGCCCAACGAGTTCGGCGGCTATGACGAGACGCCGGAGGCCATGGCCACGGAGATCGCCGAATGGGCGCGCAGCGGTTTTCTCAATATCGTCGGCGGCTGCTGCGGCACCGGCCCCGCGCATATCCAGGCGATCCACGACGCGGTGACCCAATATCCGCCGCGCGCGCTGCCCGCCATCGAGAAGCAATGCCGCCTCTCCGGTCTGGAGCCACTCAACATCGGACCGGAGTCGCTGTTCGTCAACGTCGGCGAGCGCAGCAACGTCACCGGTTCCGCGGTCTTCAAGAAGCTGATCTTGAACGGCGACTATGACAAGGCCCTGGATGTGGCGCGCCAGCAGGTGGAAAACGGTGCGCAGGTCATCGATATCAACATGGACGAGGCCATGCTGGACGGCGAGCAGGCCATGGTGACCTTCCTCAATCTAATCGCTTCGGAACCGGACATTTCCAAGGTGCCGGTAATGCTCGACTCGTCCAAGTGGAGCATCATTGAGGCGGGCTTGAAATGCCTGCAGGGCAAGGGGGTGGTGAACTCCATCTCCCTCAAAGAGGGTGAGGCGGAATTCATCAGGCATGCGCGGCTGGTGCGCAAATACGGCGCGGCGGTGGTGGTGATGGCCTTCGACGAGGACGGCCAGGCCGATACCCGGACGCGCAAGGTGGCGATCTGCGCCCGCAGCTATAAGCTGCTTACCGAGCAGGTGGGCTTCCCCGCGGAAGACATCATCTTCGATCCCAATATCTTCGCCATCGCCACCGGCATCGAGGAGCACAACAACTACGCGGTGGACTTCATCGAGGCCACCCGCGAGATCAAGCGCAGCCTGCCCCACGCCCTGGTCTCCGGCGGGGTCAGCAACGTGTCGTTCTCCTTCCGCGGCAACAATCCGGTGCGCGAGGCCATCCATTCGGTGTTCCTCTATCACGCGGTGCACGCCGGTATGGATATGGGCATCGTCAATGCCGGCCAGTTGGCGGTGTACGATGAGCTGCCGCTGGAATTGCGCGACTGCGTCGAAGACGTGGTGCTCAACCGCCGTTCCGACGCCACCGAGCGCCTGCTGGCCATCGCCGGCAAATATCAGGGCAAGGGGGGCGAGGAGAAGAAAGACGACCTGGCTTGGCGCGAATGGCCGGTAGGGAAGCGCCTGGAGCACGCCCTGGTCAAGGGCATCGACGCCTATGTCACCGAGGACACCGAAGAGGCGCGCCGGCAGTTCCCGCGGCCCATCCAGGTGATCGAGGGGCCGCTGATGGACGGCATGAACGTGGTGGGCGATCTGTTCGGCGACGGCAAGATGTTCCTGCCCCAGGTGGTGAAGTCGGCGCGGGTGATGAAGAAGGCGGTGGCCTATCTCATCCCCTATATCGAGGCGGAGAAGGCCGCCGATACGCGCGCCGCGGCCAAGGTCGTCATGGCCACGGTGAAGGGCGACGTCCACGACATCGGCAAGAACATCGTCGGCGTGGTGCTGCAGTGCAACAACTTCGAGGTCGTCGACCTGGGGGTGATGGTACACGCCCAGACCATCCTCGAGACCGCGAAGAAGGAGAACGCCGATATCATCGGCCTGTCCGGGCTGATCACGCCTTCACTGGAAGAGATGGCCCATGTGGCCAAGGAGATGGAGCGCCAGGGCTTTTCCATCCCCTTGCTGATCGGCGGCGCCACCACCTCGCGCGCCCATACCGCGGTGAAGATCGAACCCAATTACAGCGGCCCCACGGTGTGGGTAAAGGATGCCTCGCGGGCCGTGGGGGTGGCGCAGAATCTCATCGGCGCCGAGTCGCGGGACGGTTTCGTGGCCAAGGTACGCGGCGAGTACGCGCGGGTGCGCGAACAGCACGCCGGCCGCCGCGCCCATACCAGGTGGCTGACCCCGGAGCAGGCGCGCGCCAACAAGGTGAGGATCGACTGGTCCGCCTATACGCCGCCGGCCCCCAGTTTCCTGGGCGTCAAGGTCTTCGAGCATTTTCCCTTGGAGGAGATCGCGCGCTATATCGACTGGACGCCGTTCTTCCATGCTTGGGAGATGCACGGCAGTTACCCTAAGATTCTCGATGACGCCGACAAGGGCGCGGAGGCGCGCAAGCTGTTCGACGACGCGCAGCAGACGCTGCGGGAGATCATCGCCGCTAAATGGCTGGAGGCGCGCGCGGTGATCGGCTTATTCCCCGCCAACAGTGTCAACGACGATGATATCGAGGTGTACAGCGACGAGACGCGCACTAAGGTGCTCACCACCCTGCACCACCTGCGCCAGCAGGACGAGAAGCCGCCGGGCCGGCCCAATCAGTGCCTGAGCGATTTCATCGCACCCAAGGACAGCGGGCTCAAGGATTACCTCGGTGCCTTCGCCGTTACCGCCGGCCTGGGCATAGACGACCACGTCAAGCGGTTCGAAGCGGCCCATGATGATTATCACGCCATCATGGTCAAGGCCCTGGCCGATCGCCTCGCCGAGGCCTTCGCCGAGCTGATGCACGAGCGGGTGCGCAAGGAATTCTGGGGGTATGCGGCGCAGGAGCGGCTCGACAACGAGGCATTGATCCACGAGGAATACCGCGGTATCCGCCCCGCCCCCGGTTATCCCGCCTGTCCGGAACACACCGAGAAGGGTTTATTGTGGCAATTACTGGACGCCGAAAGGAATGCCGGCATCGCCTTGACCGATCACTATGCCATGTGGCCCGCCGCGTCGGTGAGCGGCTGGTATTTCGCCCATCCCGAATCCAAGTATTTCGGCGTGGGCAAGATCAACAAGGACCAGGTGGTGGACTATGCGCGGCGCAAGGGGATGAGCCTCGCGGAAGCGGAACGGTGGTTGGCGCCGAACCTGGGGTA
>JARRQJ010000011.1:0-91832 GCA_037381915.1 Gammaproteobacteria bacterium
GCGACAAATCGAATTGCTTGTCATTTGTCACCGAGCTGTTTTTATGTAGCACTACTTGGCGCGGCAAACTTAGGCGCGATAATGGCTGCCATCCTTCTCAAAGCGAATTGAAAAAAAGGAGGGATTATTATTCAACCAATCAGATAAATTGCCTAAAATTTAATCCCTCCGCCACCATTATTCCCGACGGCAGGGCATTTGCTTCTTATTCTCACGGTTCCCTGTGCGGACAGATCGGGTCGATACGGGGCTCCAATCACGGCGTGGCATTGTTGGGCGCCCGTCGAGGCGGCATCGGACGATCGAACGGATCTTATATTTGGCGATCGAGAATATTCGAGAAAAATCCTCTTTGACTCGGGCTACTTGCCAATCTCCTTTAATTCCCGGCTGCGCCTTCGCCTTGGGTCGCCTGCCATCGTTTATCAGCGAGAACAACTGACGTTTCAATTTGTCGGACAGGGATCGACCAGTATGTTCTCAGCAGACGACCTTTTTCACTGCTCGGGACGAGAGCGAATCCATTCCGCCGATAGAAGTCGATCGCCCATGATGCATCCGCCCAGGTTCCGACGAGCATCGGCTTAGTAACCAGCCCTTGCATATGATTAAGAAGCTTTGTTCCGACCCCCTGCCTCTGAAACGTCGTCACAACGTATGAGTGCCGTAGCAGGGCCACCTCTGCCTTGTCCTGAATCCCCATTACCCCGACCGAGCGTTGTTCCTCCTCTGCAACCCAAAAGACAACGCCGTCGGCGATCTCCTTTCGCAATTCATGGGCCGGCATGTAGGGGTCGTGCCACCGGTCTCCCGGTACAACGCCTCGATAGGCTTGCGCGGCATCGTTGATGATCGCCAAGATTGCCTCGAAATCGAGTGCCCCGCTCTCTCGCAGCAGCATCACTTGCCCAAGCCGCCTAGCGAGCGGGGTGAGTCGCGCGCCGACGAGGCGCGTTGGCCGCGACCGGATCGTTAGGCCAGCTAGTCCGGCTCCACAACTGCCATGTACTGTTCATCACTGACCTTCTCCAGCCAATTTACTGGGTGCCATCACGCCACTCTTGCACAGCAGTATGGCTCATACTTGTTGTATCAGTGGCGCCATGCCAGTGCTTCTTTCCACAATTGCAGAAAACGACATCGCCGGCGCGTATCTCCTTCTTTGGGCCACCCCAGCACTGTGTCCAGCCGCAACCGGAGGTTACGATCAAGTGTTGGCCAAGAGGGTGGGTATGCCAGGCGGTCCGAGCGCCAGGTTCAAATGTGACAATTGCAGCAGAGGTGCGGGCCGGGTCTGTTGGATCAAATAGTGGGTCAATTCGGACGCTACCAGTGAAATAGTCTTCGGGACCTTTTACAGACGGCTGAGAGCCTACTCGGTAAATTTTCATATCCATATCGATCTCCTATGGAGGTCACAAGTGTGTTTTCCCGTCTAGCGCCGCCTTAACCCGCCGAGGGGCGCACAGCGTTTCCGAGGTCCGAGTTGGACGCATTGCTGGGCGATGCAATATCTAATTGTAGTAATAAAGGCTTGAGCATACACGCCAACTTTCAGCGTAAACTACAATTCTTGTAATGGCCCTATTTCTGGTTTTAACGGGAAGAGGACTTCATAGACTTCGCGCCTAATATCTGTTGCTTCGTACGCAGCTGGGATACTTTTAGCGAGTTCAGTTTCTCCGAAAGCTGCGAGCGCTTCCTTACTCTCAAAGAAATATATTCCACAAGTGTCACCAGTTGTCTCATCGCGCCCATAAATTTTTTGAATTAGTCCGGGCACTTCAAGAAAACGAGGTCTGCGTTCGTTTATGCGGCGATTCAGTTCCTCTAGATCGAGATCAGATTTAACGCGAACATACAAAATTGTTGCCATGCTAATCACCTTCCAAATAATCAATCATTTTGCCTAACGACCAGGCTCACCTGCCGCTATGAAGCGCAGCGGAATAGTGGTCAGGTGCAGAGTATTATTAGGTATTGTTTAGCCTCAGCACCATTAATTTACTATGAAGCTCGCTTTTGGATCGCCCCATAGCTAATGCCGCTTCGACTTCTTTCATAACTTCAGGCGACCCATTAGCTTGGGCCCATATCGGCAAGTCGTCGTTAGTTTCAAACGTTTCATCCGTGAATCCAAGCTTCTGGTACGTTGTCCATGGAAGCCCTCCTGCCAACACAGAGAACGAAAAAAGCCTGTCAGGTGTTCCGGGGGCGATCACAGCTTCGTAGTCATGCTCTTTGGCCCAGTGAACTGATGTCCGAGCCAAGGCTGTTGCAATGCCCCGACCGAAATATCTTGAATCTGGATCATCAGACTGAGCAAAACTCTCGATTGACCGACCAACGTGAAAACAGGCATGGCACCAAACCGGGCCAGAGATACCTAAGCGACCATTAAGTACACCGTCCAGATAGGAAGGGCGGCTCCAGGTTGGCCAGAGGTCGGTGGACCCATGGGGAAGGATCAAGCGGTAGCAATGCAACTGGGCGATGCATTTGTCACCGTCCCACGCGCAGAAGCCGATAATCTCTTGGGTCTTAAACAGCATCTCGACTCGATAGCCATCTGGCAGGCAGCGAATTAAA
The DNA here is from genome assembly GCA_037381915.1 of Gammaproteobacteria bacterium. Classification (GTDB taxonomy): domain Bacteria; phylum Pseudomonadota; class Gammaproteobacteria; order DRLM01; family DRLM01; genus JARRQJ01. The sequence goes on from JARRQJ010000011.1 coordinate 2,590, forward strand.
ACCTTGCCAAGGTCTTCCCGCCGGATCGGGGATACTTCGATTGAACTTCCCTCTGGCGATGTGGGGGTGATGGTGTTCATGCCTGATGCCTGACTCTGTATAGGTGTCAAAGTGACGTAATATATTACGTCACTTTGACACCCATCCCCCCTGCACTTAACGATGAATTCAACCAATGGCATGAAAATCTTAAGATACTCCATAAGCCACAGTTCTTTTAGTCTGATCTCTTATACACAAACAGACTGACATCGGTAATCCTGAAATGTTATTGTTTCTGGATTTCTATGAAGTGTAATACGTCACTACATATATGTCTCCCACCCCAAAAGGGACAGATATTTTCGCTGTCGCGAACAAACAAACGGCAATGGTGAATATCAGCTTGCCATGTATCAAGCATTGAAAACAAAAAAGGCCGCTTCCGGCGGCCTTTTTCAACAGATCGGTACTTTACACCATCACCGCCCAGTCTTCTTCCTCAAGCTCTGGATCGCCTTGATCTGGGCGATGGCCTCGGCCAGTTCCGCTTCGGCCTGGGCCAGATCGATGTCGCCCTTCTTGTCGCGGAGGACCTGTTCGGCGCGTTCCTTGGCGGCCTGGGCGGCGGCTTCGTCCAGGTCCTTGGCCCGGGCGGCGGTGTCGGCGAGGATGGTGACCACGTGGGGCTGGACTTCCAGCATGCCGCCGGAGACGTAGAAGAATTCCTCGTTGCCGTCCTCGGTTTGGATGCGCACTTCGCCGGGCTTGATCTTGGTGAGCAAGGGGGCGTGGCGGGGCATGATGCCGAGTTCGCCCATCACGCCGGGCGCGAACACCATGGTGGCGAGGCCGGAGAAGATCGCGGCTTCGGCGCTGACGATGTCTACGTGTACGGTCATTGCCATTTTCGTTCCTACTGGCCCGCGCTGGCGGGAATTACATAAATCACTTCAATTCGTTAAAGCCTTTAACCCGATCCCCTCCCTAGCCCCCCCTTTATGCCCCTTGGGTATTGAAGGGGAGGGAATGGGGGATTACTGAAGTTTCTTGGCCTTTTCCGCGGCCTCGTCGATGCCGCCCACCATGTAGAAGGCCTGTTCGGGCAGGTGGTCGTATTCGCCGGCGACGATGGCCTTGAAGCCGGAGATGGTGTCCTTCAAGGATACGTATTTGCCGGGCGTGCCGGTGAACACTTCCGCCACGGTGAACGGCTGCGACAGGAAGCGCTGGATCTTACGGGCGCGGGACACGATCTGCTTGTCGTCTTCGGACAGTTCGTCCATACCCAGAATGGCGATGATGTCCTTCAATTCTTTGTAACGCTGTAACACGCCCTGCACCGAACGGGCGACGTCGTAGTGTTCCTGGCCCACCACCAGCGGATCGAGCTGGCGGCTGGTGGAGTCCAGCGGATCCACGGCGGGGTAGATACCCAGCTCGGCGATGTTACGGGACAACACCACGGTGGCGTCCAAGTGGGCAAAGGTGGTGGCCGGCGACGGGTCGGTCAAGTCGTCGGCGGGCACGTACACCGCCTGGATAGAGGTAATGGAGCCGGTCTTGGTGGAGGTGATGCGCTCCTGCAGCATACCCATTTCCTCGGCCAGGGTCGGCTGGTAACCCACGGCGGAGGGCATGCGGCCCAGCAGTGCCGACACTTCGGTACCGGCCAGGGTGTAACGATAGATGTTGTCGACGAACAGCAGCACGTCGCGGCCTTCGTCTCGGAAATATTCCGCCATGGTGAGGCCGGTGAGCGCTACGCGCAGACGGTTGCCGGGCGGCTCGTTCATCTGACCATACACCATGGCTACTTTTGATTTGCTAAAGTCTTTAGTGTCAACAACGCCGGCTTCTTGCATTTCATGATAGAAGTCATTGCCCTCGCGGGTACGCTCGCCCACACCGGCGAAAACAGACAAACCAGAGTGTTGGGTAGCGATGTTATTGATCAGCTCCATCATGTTCACGGTCTTGCCCACGCCGGCGCCGCCGAACAGGCCGACCTTACCGCCCTTGGCGAAGGGGCAGACCAGATCGATAACCTTGATGCCGGTTTCCAGCAGCTCGGTGGTGGGGGATTGTTCCTCGAACGTGGGCGCCTTGCGGTGAATGGACCAGCGGTGCTCTTCGCCCACCGGGCCGCATTCGTCGATGGGGGTGCCCAGCACGTCCATGATGCGGCCCAGGGTCTTGGTGCCCACCGGCACCGAGATGGGCGCCCCGGTGTTGTCCACATTCAGCCCGCGCTTCAAGCCGTCGGTGGAACCCATGGCGATGGTGCGCACCACGCCGTCCCCCAGCTGCTGCTGCACTTCCAGGGTCAAGCCGGTGTCGTTGACCTTCAAGGCCTCGTAGACCTTGGGCATGCCGCTGCGGGGAAACTCCACGTCGATCACCGCGCCGATGATTTGTACGATCTTGCCTGAACTCATGGTTTTATCCTCAACAAATAATAAAAGCTGTTTCACACCCCTCACCCCTAACCCTCTACCCTGAAGGGCATAAATCCCTGGGGGAGAGGGGGAGTCGGTAAAAAGAATTCTTTACACGGCCGCCGCGCCGCTGACGATCTCCGACAATTCCTGAGTAATTGCCGCCTGGCGCGCCTTGTTATACACCAGCTGCAAGTCGGCGATGAAGTTGCCGGCGTTGTCCGAGGCGGCCTTCATGGCCACCATGCGCGCCGCTTGCTCGCAGGCGATGTTGTCCACCACGCCCTGGTATACCAGGGACTCGATGTAGCGCATCAGCAGGTCGTCCATTACCTCCTTGGCCTCGGGCTCGTAGAGGTAATCCCAGTGGTGCTTGAGCTGTTCGTCGTCCATGCCCTGGATGGGCAGCAGCTGCACCGGCTGCACGCTCTGGGTCATGGTGTTGACGAATTTGCTGTACACCAACATCAAGCGATCGATGCGCCCTTCGTTGTAGGCGTCCAGCATGATCTTCACCGTACCGATGAGATCATTGATGCGCGGCGCGTCGCCCAGATGGGAGACATGGCCGACGATATTGGCCTTGATGCGCTTGAAGAAGGCCTCGGACTTGGCGCCGATGGTGCACACGTCGATCTCCGCGCCCTGGTCGCGCCAGTTGCGCATCTCGGCCACCGCGACTTTGAAGGCGTTCGTGTTGAGGCCGCCGCACAGGCCGCGGTCGGTGGAGATGATGATGACGCCCACGCGCTTCGCCGGGCGCTCCATCAGAAACGAATGCCTGTATTCCGGATGGGCGTTGGCCAGGTGGCCGGCCACGGCGAGGATCTTTTCCGCGTAGGGCCGGCTGGCGCGCATGCGGTCCTGGGCCTTGCGCATCTTGCTCGCTGCGACCATTTCCATGGCCTTGGTGATCTTCTGAGTATTCTTGATACTCTTGATCTGGTTGCGTATCTCTTTGCCGACGGCCATTGCGTGAAGTCCTTAGCTTACCAAGTGTTGTTCTTCTTGAAGGTCTCGATCGCGCCACGCAGCTCGTTGGCGATGTCGTCGTTGTATGCGCCGCTGGCGTTGATCTTGTCCAACAGCTCTTTATTATTGGAACGCATGTAGCTGTGCAGGGCCGCCTCGAAGGCGCCCACCTTCTTGAGGTCCACGTCGTCGATAAAGCCGTTGTTCACCGCGAACAGGGACACCGCCTGATCGGCCACGGTGAGCGGCGAATACTGCTTCTGCTTCATCAATTCGGTGACGCGCTGGCCGCGTTCCAACTGCTTGCGGGTGCTCTCGTCCAGATCGGAGGCGAACTGGGCGAAGGCCGCCAGCTCGCGGTACTGCGCCAGGTCGAGACGCACGCCGCCGCCCAGCTTCTTGATGATCTTGGTCTGGGCGGCGCCGCCCACCCGCGACACCGACAGACCGGCGTTGATGGCGGGACGGATACCGGCGTTGAACAAGTCGGTTTCCAGATAGATCTGCCCGTCGGTGATGGAGATCACGTTGGTGGGCACGAAGGCCGACACGTCGCCGGCCTGGGTCTCGATGATGGGCAGCGCGGTCAGCGAACCGGTCTGTCCCTTCACCTCGCCGTTGGTGATCTTTTCCACATGTTCGGCGTTGATGCGCGAGGCGCGCTCCAGCAGACGGGAGTGCAGGTAGAACACGTCACCGGGATAGGCTTCGCGGCCCGGCGGACGGCGCAGCAGCAACGACACCTGGCGGTAAGCCCAGGCCTGCTTGGTCAGGTCGTCGTAGACGATCAGCGCGTCTTCGCCGCGGTCGCGGAAGTACTCGCCCATGGCGCAGCCGGCGTAGGGGGCGATGAACTGCAGCGACGCCGGCATGGAAGCGCTGGCCGCGACGATGATGGTGTGGTCCAGGGCGCCGTGCTCTTCCAGCTTGCGCACCACATTGGCGATGGAGGAAGCCTTCTGGCCGATGGCCACGTAGATACACTTAACCCCGGTGCCCTTCTGGTTGATGATGGCGTCGATGGCCACCGCGGTCTTGCCGGTCTGGCGGTCACCGATGATCAGCTCGCGCTGGCCGCGGCCGATGGGCACCATGGCGTCGATGGACTTGAGACCGGTCTGCACCGGCTGGTCCACTGATTGACGCTGGATAACGCCCGGGGCGATCTTTTCGATGGGCGAGGTGCCCGCCGCCTGTATGGGACCCTTGCCGTCGATGGCGGTGCCCAGGGAATCCACCACGCGGCCGATCAGTTCGGGACCGACGGGGACTTCCAGGATGCGGCCGGTGCACTTGACGGTGTCGCCTTCACTGATGTGTTCGTAGGCACCCAGCACCACCGCGCCCACCGAGTCACGCTCCAGGTTGAGCGCCATGCCGTAGGTGTTGCCGGGGAATTCGATCATTTCACCGTACATCACGTCGGAGAGGCCGTGGATGCGGGCGATGCCGTCGGTGAGGCTGACCACGGTGCCTTCCGTGCGCGCCTCGGTGACTACCTGGAAGCTCTCGATGCGCTTCTTGATAAGTTCGCTGATTTCCGCCGAATTGAGTTGCATTGTCGTCATCCTCGTTATCTTTAAAGCCGTCGGCTGCCGGCGCGTGGCTGGCAGCTATGAATTCTTTAGTCTGAGAGTGCGCTCTCCAACTCTCTTGCTTCGTCATTCCGGCGCAAACCGGAATCCAGCGCCTTTAATTCCCTGGACCCCTCCCGGCGACCGCCGGGGTGACGTCTTTCCAACGTTCCAAAACATTTAGCAGCAAGCATGTAGCTCGCAGCTGTTTATCCCGCCAAGGCCACTTCCAGCTTGGCCAGCTGCCCCGTTACCGATCCGTCGATGACCAGGTCCCCGGCGCGGATGATGGCGCCGCCCAGCAATGTCGCATCGGTCTCGCAGCTCAGGGTCACTTCCCGGCCCAGGCGCTTCTTGAGGGCGGCGATAATCTGTTGCTGCTGCGCCGCATCCACCGGGACCGCGGAAATCACCTGGGCCTCCACGGTGCGCTCCGCCTCGGCGCGATACCCTTCATATAGACCGGCGATTTCGGTGAGCACGTCCATGCGGTCGTTTTCCACCAGCAGGCGAATGAGATTCTGCCCCGCGGGTGTGAGCTGCTCGCCGCAGATATCCAGGAACAACTTGGCAACCTCCGCCTTGTCCAGGCTGGGATTGCCCAGCAGCGCGGCGACGCGCGCGTCGGCGGCGACCGTCGCCGCCAGCTGCAGCATCTCCGACCAGCGCGGCAGCTCCTGGTGGCTCTGTGCCAGTTCGAATATCGCCTGGGCGTAGGGACGTGCGATGGTGGTCTTTTCTGCCATGCTCGACGGACTCCGTTAAATCTGTGCGACCAGATCCTTGAGCAGATCGCTCTGGGCCTGGGCGTCGATCTCGCGACTCAGGATGCGCTGGGCGCCCGCTACCGCGATGCCCGCCACCTGTCCGCGTAGTTGTTCGCGGGCGCGGTTCACTTCCTGCTCAAGCTCCGCCTGGGCAGCGGCCTTGAGACGCTCGCCCTCGCTGCGGGCCGTCTGCTTGGCGTCCTCGACGATCTCGTTGCTGCGCTTCTCGGCCTGGGCGATGATCTCGCCGGCCTGGGTCTTGGCGTCGCGCAGCAGTTCCTTGGCGCGTTCTTCCGCCAGCGCCATCTCGTGCTTGCCCTTGTCCGCGGCTGCCAGGCCGTCGGCGATGCGCTTCTGGCGATCCGCCATCATCTTGGTGACCGGTCCCCACAGCACCTTGTTGACGAACCAGATAAACAGCGCGAAGGCGGCGATCTGGGCGAAAAGGGTTGCTGTAATATTCACGTTCTGTTCCTCGTTAGGTTACGGCGCTCCGCGGAACGCCTGCCAACTTGTTAACCGGCCACCGCGCTGATTGCGGACTTCAGGGCGCCGACGAAGGGGTTGGCGAACAGGAACCACATGGCGAACGCGAGAATGATGAAGGGGAAGGACTCCATCAGGCCGGCGAAGATGAACATGTTGGTCATCAGGGCCGGGCGCATTTCCGGCTGGCGGGCGATGCCTTCCAGGGTCTTGGCGCAGATCAGACCCCAACCGATGGCGGAACCCAGACCGGCGGCCGCCAGGATCACGCCCACACCCACGGCGGTGTACGCGTAAATCGTTGCAATCATATCAGGTGTCATTGCTTCTCTCCTTATATAGATAAATCAAATATAGCCGTCAGTAATCAGTGATCGCTGGTGTGCGCCATCCCCAGGTAGACGATGGTCAGCACCATGAAGATAAACGCCTGCAGGGTGATCACCAGCAAGTGAAAGATCAGCCAGCCTAGATCCAGCACCATCTGCAGCGGCAGCCAGAACAAGGCGGCGAATCCCACCGCCATGGTCCCGCCGATCAGGGCGATCAGCATGAACACCAGCTCGCCGGCGAACAGGTTGCCGAAGAGACGAAGACCCAGGCTGAGGGGCTTGGCCAGTTCCTCGATGATGGTCATGATGATGTTCACCGGCACCAGGAACTTGCCGAAGGGATGAAACAAAAACATCTTTATATAGCCGATCGGGCCCTTGACCTTGATGTTATAGAAGATGATCAGGGCGAACACCGTCAGCGACATACCCAGGGTGGTGTTGAGATCGGTGGTGGGCACCGCCTTGAGGTGGTGGATGCCCACCAGCTGACCGAGCTGTGGGATCAGATCCACGGGAATCATGTCCATGAAGTTCATCAGCCACACCCAGACGAAGATGGTCAGGGCCATGGGGCCGATCAGCGGATTGTAGCCGGGAAAAGTGTCCCTCACCTGGCCGGAAACGAACTCCACGATGGACTCGACGAAGTTTTGAAAGCCGCCGGGCACCCCGGGATTGAGGCGCGAACTGACGCGCCAGCCCACGTAGACCATCAGCGCCGCCAGCAGGTAGCTGATGATCATGGTGTCGAGATCGAACGCCCAAAAGCCCAAGGGGTGATGGGTCACCGGGTCGCAGTTGCCCACGCACAGGTTGGTCAGGTGGTGCTGGATATATTCTACGGATCCGCCACCGGAGGCTTGTTGTGGCTCGCTCAAGATGATGTCCCCTGAATCTTTTCTCGCTTAAAGCTTTTTAACCCCGCCGCATGCTCGACAAATATGCAAGTTGCGCACCGGCGAAGCCCGCGATCATGGGCACGAAAGCCAGGCCCAGACCCTTCAAACCGACGCCGAACAGCACCAACACCAAGACAAAGCGCTGCAGGGCCCCCAGATACAAAATCAGCATGCTTTTCTTATGGTCCTGGCGCGCCACTTCCGCCGCCCGCACCACACCCCGGCCAAGCAGGAAGGCCACCACGACGCTTATCACGCCGCCGTAAAGGGCGGACAACGCCTGCCCATGCCCTTTGGCCATAAAAAAAGCCGCTGCGATCACCGCACCCACACCCACTTGCAGTGCGATAACCTTGCGGGTTGCGTCGTTAATTTCGCGAGAGGCTGTATTCAATTTAATCAAGCCAGCTGCTGAGCAGCTTATGGGCCTTGAGAATTCCCCCTACGAACCCCAAACCACCGAGCAACAGCATGAATACCGGGCGGGTGTTCAACCACACATCCACGCCATAACCCAATGCGAAACCGGTGATTACCATCGCGGCGAGGTGAGTTCCGACCCCAATCAGAATCATCCCCGCCCCTTTGGACTTGCTCATGGACCAGGGACCCCCTCACAAGCGCGAAAGTATAGCCCGAGGTCATGTACAGTCGCAACCGCCCTCCGACGCGGGCGCAGTATAATAGAGGTCACCTTAGGGGGTCAATGGAACAGCCGGCCCGGCCGCGGCGGCGCGAAATCCGCGCCGAGTTCGCACCGATATTTTATGGTTTTCCGGCGGCGTGCACCGCGCCGGCGCATTAGCGCGCGCGTTTGTTTCCGCGTTTCAGCGCACCTGGCCTTTCTGGCTGGTAGTCAACAGGCCTTTGATGCGGAGCAAGGACCGCTCCAGTGCGGCACGCAGGTCATGGATGTGTGCACAGTAACGGCCGTCGGCGCGCAAATCGAAGACAATCTCATTGTCCTTGATGAGATAACCGATGCTGAGCATATTGGGACGGGGACCGATGGGGCCGAAGGAGGCGATGCCGGCGTAACCGGAAGCGTTGGAGGCCAGCACCTCCTGGCGCAACAACACCTGCAGGCCCTTGTCGAGATGGGATAGCACCTTGTGGCGCCATGAGCGCATTCCCGAGGACTCCGCAGGCTGCACCGCGTTGAGGGCCAGCAGATGGGAAACCAGTCCGCGGCCGTTCTTGGTGTTCACCACCAGAGCCTGATGGGCCTTCGCCGCCCGGCGAATCTGTCCGACGGTGATGAACTGATTACCATCGCCGTCCTGCATGGAGCGCACGGCGGAGAGAGACTCGGCGGTGACCGGCATGATGAAGTCCAAGCGCCCGCCGGCGAAATGCCGGATCTGTACCGGTTCGAAGATGTGGGGAATCTGGCCGGTGACTTCGTCGCAGGCCAGTTGCAGCGCCAACTGCACGGCGGCATCGGGACTGACGTTGAGTCCCTTGAAGACGTTCAAGCCCAGCTGCCGCACCTTCCAGACTTCGATGTCCCGTTGCTCGCGCATCTCGGTGACGGTCCTTTCGGCCGCCCGCAAGCGGCGCTTGAGGGCCCGGGACAAGGACCAGTCGACGGCGCGGTGACGAAGCTGGCCCTGCGACGGCGGCGACGCCTGCTCCATGGCGGGCAGGCGCAGGCTTTCGCGTTGCAGGCGCGCCGCGAACCCCAGCGCGACGCTGCCATCCACCGCGGAGCGTTCGAAACACAAACCCGCCTTGCCGTTTTCGGTAACGATGATCTGCATGCTCTTATCGTAAAAGCGGTTGTGGAAATTGCCGTCGCGCAGGTTGGTGGACAGGCCCGTCAAACCGACCGGTGCAATGTGCGCATCCAGGCACACCACGAACAGAGCCTTTTCCAGCAACATCAGGGCCTGCTTGTTATGGGGGTCTTCCAACATGCCATCACGCAGCCGCGCCCAATCATCTCGCGGCAGGGCGGTGAACATGCCCGGCGCCCCGGCCTCATGGTCGGAGCGCTTCGCCTCCTGGGCGACCATTTCCTTCAAGGCCTGCCGGATGGCGGGCAGCGACCAGACGGCGCGCTGCGGGTCCACCACCAGGTAATGGAGGGAACCGCCAACCAGCACCGCGATATGCTGGCTGCCGGTGATGGTCACCACTTCGTCACAATGGGCGCGGGGCACGCGGTGGGTGGCGAAGCAACGGCTATACTGACCCATCTCCAGGGGTCGATCATCCGCCATGTCCGTGGGCAGCACATCCATGCGCACCGATTGATACAGTTGCAAGGCCGCAACGATCAGACGCGCGGCCCGCTCGGTGAGGGACTCGGCGTGTGGGTCGTCTTCCAGTAGCATGGCGTAATTGTTGGTGAAGGGTAGTCCCCCGCGGCAGCTCAACCAAAAACGCGTCAGCCCCGCCGCACACCAGTTGACCGGCTGTTGCCGCGCCAGGGCCAGCAGGCGTTCCTGCTGCTTCTTGGCTTGGGTGGCACCGTAAATTTCAAACACCAGTTTTGATTTGAGGCGCTGCAGGCCGTTGAGCATGGGGGAGACACTGCTCACGCAGGCACCCAGGGTATCCGCCAGCGACGGAATGGGTTGAGTGGGAAGCTTGCGTAGTAACTGTGTCATGGGAAACCGCTCCTGAAGATGACTATCCGATATGACTCCAGTGTAGGCATGGCGGCGGCAAATACCGTGAAGGAATTCACGGCTGGTGATGAGCTTTGTCAGTTTGTGACGTAGTGCGTCAAAAGCTGTCTGCCGGCTAAGGGCCGCGAGCCCGGGCATGGGATGGCTTTGCACGTCAAGCTGGGCACCCATGAAGACAGATGATTCTGCACCAATGTCTTGAGATTTGGGCAAATTATCTTGAAACCGCGCTCCAGCGCCTTTGTTCCGAGCGCGCGCACGACTCGACGGCGGGCCGCGCCCGCAGCGTCGCCAGCTACGAGAATCTTTGATAATGAAAATGCCGCTTGATGAGGGGAGAAGTACGGAAACTCGGGTGACGTCATGGACCCGCGCGTTCACCACCCGCATCCACTGTCAGCCAGGCGTTCTGGAGCCGGAGCGCATCTCCCAAGCGGCGGATCGACGCTATTTTACATGCGCCAAAATCCCTTCCAGTTCGTCCAGGCTGTTGTAGCTGATTACGAGTTTACCCTTGCCGGTGGCCGCATGCTGGAAGCGCACCGCCGCACCCAGCAATTCCGACAAATCGTCCTGCAAACGGCGAATATCCGGGTCCAAGACCGCCGCGCTCGATTTGCCGCCGGGTTGGGTCGTCGCCCAGCGTTTTACCAGGCGCTCGGTTTCCCGGACCGACAGACCCTTATCCACTACGCTGCGCGCCGCGGCGCTCTGCGCGGCGTCCTTCAAGGCCAACAGGGCACGGGCGTGCCCCATCTCCAACTGCCGCTGCTCCACCAATTCCCTGACATCACTGTTCAGTTCCAGGAGCCGCAGTAGGTTGGACACCGCCGCGCGGGAACGGCCCACCGCCTCGGCGACTTCCTGATGGGTGAGCTGAAATTCCTGGATGAGCCGTTGCAGGGCATTGGCCTCCTCCATGGGATTGAGGTTTTCGCGCTGGATGTTCTCGATGAGGGCCATGGCCATGGCCGCCTGGTCGGAGACATCGCGCACCACCGCCGGGATTTCCTGCAGGCCCGCCAGCTGCGCGGCCCGCCAGCGCCGCTCGCCGGCGATGATCTCATAACCGCCGTTGCCGGTGGGCTTGACCACGATGGGCTGCACCACCCCCTGGGCCTTGATGGAGTCGGCCAGGTCCTGCAGGCTCTCGGGGTGCATATCCACGCGTGGTTGATACTTGCCGCGCCGCACCAGGTCCACCGGCAGGCGCCGCAACTCTCCCTCGGCCGCCGAGGTCTTGGGGGCGGCGGCCACCGTTTCGACCCCGCCGAGTAAGGCATCCAGACCCCGGCCCAATCCACGTTTCTTCACGGTCATGGGTAATATAAACTCATCTTATTGTTTAAGCAGGATATTCTTCCGACGGGGAAGATTCGTCCACCGCCGCCCCCCTCTGCTCCTGATCGGCACGTCGCAGGACTTCCCCTGCCAGGGCCAGATAGGCCTGCGCGCCGCGGGAGGCCCTATCATACAGCAAGACCGGCAGCCCGTGGCTGGGCGCCTCCGCCACCCGCACATTGCGCGGGATCACGGTGCGATAGACGCGATCGCCGAAGTGCTCCACCAACTGGGCCGAGACGTCATTGGCCAGGTTATTGCGCGGATCGAACATGGTGCGCAGCACGCCGCCCACCTGTAGACGGGGATTGAGGGTGTTACGGAGCTTGTCCAGGGTGCGGATCAGGGCGGACAGGCCCTCCAGGGCGAAATACTCGCACTGCATGGGAATGATCACCCATTCGGTCGCCACCAGGGCATTGAGGGTCAGCATGCTCAGGGACGGCGGACAGTCGATCAGGACGTAATCGTAGTCCAGGTGGGCGGCCTCCAGGGCGCGCTTCAGTCGTTGCTCGCGCTGGGGCAGATCCAAGAGTGCGATCTCCGCGCCGGTGAGGTCGTCGTTGGCGGGCAACAAATAGAAGCCGGCCTGGCCGGCCGGGAGCACTGTCGAGGCGATATCCCGGTCCTCCACCAGGACATCATAGACGGAAGCCGCGACCGTCCGTTTATCGACGCCGCTCCCCATGGTGGCGTTGCCCTGGGGGTCCAAATCGATCAACAGCACCCGCCGTTTGGTGGCCGCCAGGGATGCCGCCAGATTGACCGAAGTGGTGGTTTTTCCCACCCCGCCTTTTTGATTGGTGATGGCGATGATCTTGGCCACGTACCGGTTCATCCCTTAATGCAGTCTTATATAAAAGGAGGATTATACGGCAGCTCAAGGCATAGGGCAGCCACTAATTGGCGGACTTGGGCACCATTATCCGGCACTTAGTCGCATCCGCGGCGCAATGTGCGTATGCAGTGCAATTTGCAGCGCGGCTCACGGCGAACTTTTTTCGTTGTAGCGCGTCTTAGTTTGTGTAACGAATTATGACCTGGTGTGGCTTGAATGGAAGATGATTGAGTACCGGTAATCGCGCTGATGCACCGACTAAATTTATGCATTCAGTTTGATTTAAGCTTGTCTGCGTAGGCTTTATACCCAAGGAGCCGGCAGACAGCGTTCGGGACAACTCCCAACCTAGCTGTTTTCATGGTTCCCCTCCCCTCTTTAGGCAGAAGCCCCCCTTCTGCCTTCTTTTTTTGTGGGTCGATCACAATCACTGTATCGCCGTCCGCTTCGCCTTGGCGCTTCGTCGACAAAGCGGCAACACGCCGGGCGCAAGAGGGATAAGGCGGCCGTCGTCGTTATCCGATAATGAGATACCGGAGGGATTGAATATTTTGTATCTGTTCGGTAAGGAATGAAGACAGGCGACAGAGCTATCATCGCCTGTCTTCAAGTTTTACGCCTTCACTTTCCTATTTTCCGAGTTGCACCCAGATGAGCCGCAGGTGTTTTCTTCCAGGCATCATGGGCGCCTGCACCGTTACCGGGATATTGTGCAGGTAGGCCTCTCTCAAGGTATCAATCATGTTCTGCGCGGCCGGGTTTTCCTTATGATAGGGGATGCCAAACACCATGTCCGGTTGGCTATCGAGGGTAACCAGCGTCTCGGCGTCCAGGCGGTCATTGGGCGGCCCGATCTCCAGGCCGGTAATCTGCGCGCGAAACAGAGTGATCTTTCCCGACATCGTCACCATTGCGCCGTGCTCGCCTCGCAAGGACGTGGGCGTATCGGCTTGCGCCAAGGAAAGAGAAAGGAATAATGCGGAGATGGAAATAAACAACCGATGCAGATTCTTCATAATCATGCCCTCCATATCATTTACACACATTCCACACTACAACCTCAAGGTTAATTGTCTCTTAAGCGGCCGGCACGTAAATAACCGCGAGCGAAACGGACGCGGGTTTGCGCTGCGGCCGGTGTATAACTCAAGAATTTACAATGAAAACAGCAAGCCCCCAGCATAGCGCGTGGAGTAGTACGGGATAAGCGTTATCAATGGAAACAACAGAAAGGATTAAAACGCGTTCGCGCCAGCGGAGCGATTCAAACTCATCGTACGCTTTTCCACCGCCACGCTATTTTGTTCGCGTAAGAAAACGGGATGTGCCGCTGCGTACTCTTTCAGCGAACCGCCTAGCCCTAGGCAATTTTCATTCCCGGATGATTTGCACCACGTGCCGTTCTTCATCCAGACCCGGTACGGCGACACGGCTTATTCTCTTGATCCGGTAGCCCGGCGGCAGCATCGCCAGCTCATCCTGCGGATGGCGGCCCTTCATGGCGACCAGTACGCCGCCGTTGCGGCGGCACAGCGCTCCCGCCACCGTAACGAACTCGGTCATACTGCTGAAGGCGCGAGAGATCACCGTATCGAAACAACCCAATAATTGGTACTTCTCCACGCGCTGCGTCTTGACGACCACATTGCTGATTTGCAGCTCACTGCTGGCCTGCACCACAAAACGCGTCTTCTTCGCCACGCTGTCCAGCAATACGAATTCCAGATCGGGAAGCGCGACGGCTAGGGGAATGCCGGGCAATCCCGCGCCGGTGCCCACGTCCAGCACCCGGGGGCCTTTGATGAACGGCACGACCGCCAGGCTGTCGAGGAGATGGCGGGTGATCATGGCGCTGGGATTGCGTACGGCGGTGAGATTGTAGACCTGGTTCCACTTGGCAAGCAATTCCACAAAGCCGAGCAGCTTGCTGCGTTGGGCGGGCGTTAAGGTCAGCCGCAAGGCGGCGACGCCGCGCGCCAACTGTTGGCGCAACGCATCTTCAGGCGCATTCATGATGTTGGAAACGCTTGTCATAACCGCGCCTCGTCAGGCGGATTTGCGGGCCGCGGCGCGCTTTTTCAAATGCACCAGGAGCAGCGATATGGCCGCGGGGGTGACGCCGGCGATGCGCGCGGCCTGACCCACGGTGGCGGGACGCACCCGGGCGAGCTTTTCGCACACCTCCGCGGACAGGCCGCGGACTTGGCTGTAATCGAAATCCTGCGGCACGCCGGTTTCTTCATGGCGGCGGTGGCGCTCGATCTCGTCCTGTTGCCGGTCGATGTAGCCGGTGTAACGGGCCTGAATCTCCAGCTGCTCGATGACCTTGGCGTCGCTGACACCGGGGCCGGCACCGGGTAGCGTCATCAGCGTGCGATAATTCACTTCGGGACGGCGCAACAGGTCCGCGACGCGGTATTCCCGCGCCAGGGGCGCGCCCAGTACGCGCTGCGCCTGTTCAGCGGCGACTTGTCCGGGGCGCAGCCAGGTTTCGCGTAGCCGCTGCTGCTCTTGCGCGATAGCGTCGCGTTTTTCGCTGAAACGCCGCCAGTGCGCCTCGTTCACCAAACCAAGTTCGCGGCCCTTGCCGGTGAGGCGCAGGTCGGCGTTGTCTTCGCGCAGCAATAGACGGTATTCGGCGCGGCTGGTGAACATGCGATAGGGCTCCTGGGTGCCGCGGGTGATCAAGTCGTCGATGAGTACGCCGATGTAGGCCTCGTCGCGGCGCGGGCACCATGGCGGCTTGCCCTGGACCTTGAGCGCGGCATTGATCCCGGCGATGAGCCCTTGCGCCGCCGCCTCTTCATAACCGGTGGTACCGTTGATCTGTCCGGCGAAGAACAGGCCGGCGATATGCTTGGTCTCCAGCGAAGCGTGCAAGTCGCGAGGATCGAAGAAGTCGTATTCGATGGCGTAACCGGGGCGGGTAACGTGAGCGTTTTCAAAGCCGCGGATGGAACGCACCAGTTTGTATTGCACATCGAAGGGCAGGCTGGTGGAGATGCCGTTGGGATAGACTTCGTGGGTGCTCAAACCCTCCGGTTCGACGAAGATCTGATGGGACTCTTTATCGGCGAAACGCACCACCTTGTCTTCGATGGACGGACAATAGCGCGGCCCCACCCCTTCGATCACGCCGGTGTACAGCGGAGAACGGGACATGCCGCCGCGAATGATGTCATGGGTGTGGGCATTGGTGTGGGTGATATGGCAGGAAACCTGGCGCGGGTGTTCCCGGGCGTCGCCGAAGTAGGAAAACACCGGGGTGGGGGCATCGCCCGGCTGTTCGCTCAGTTGGCGGTAATCGATGCTGCGGCCGTCGATGCGCGGCGGTGTGCCGGTCTTGAGGCGGTTCACCCGCAGCGGCAATTCCCGCAGGCGCGCGGCCAGGGCATTGGCGGGCGGATCGCCGGCCCGCCCGCCCTGATAATTGGCAAGCCCGACATGGATACGCCCGGCCAGGAAGGTGCCCACGGTGAGTACCACGGTGGAGGCGCGAAAGCGCAGGCCCATCTGGGTGACCACGCCGCATACCGCATCGTTCTCCACTATGAGATCGTCCACCGCCTGCTGGAACAGCGCGAGATGGTCCTGGTGTTCCAGCGCGGCACGCACCACTTGTTTATAGAGCACCCGATCGGCCTGGGCACGGGTGGCGCGCACCGCCGGGCCCTTGGCGCCGTTGAGGATCCGGAAATGGATGCCGGCATGATCGGCGGCGTGCGCCATCAGTCCTCCCAGGGCATCGATCTCCTTGACCAAATGGCCCTTGCCGATTCCCCCGATGGCGGGATTGCAGCTCATCTGGCCCAGGGTCTCGATACTCTGGGTGAGCAGCAGGGTCCGCGCGCCTACGCGCGCCGCCGCCAGGGCCGCTTCGGTCCCGGCATGGCCGCCACCCACTACGATGACGTCGTAACGATCCTGGAATTGCACGTAAATCCGCCCCCGGACAAGGCCCGCGCCCGGCTAAAAACCGCGTATTTTACGCCGGGTGCGGGGACTTGGCCAATGTCCCGGCCAAAATAAAGAATGTACGGTGCCGGCCGCTATTCGTAAGGTGGGCGTTTTGCATTACGATAGGGAACCATGACCCCCCCGGTTTTTCATACCGCCGAGCCCCCAAGTCCCGCCAGCGACGACGAGACCGCCGCGGCCCATCAGGAAATTCTTGACGGCATCATCGCCGCCGCCGGCGAGGTGATCCTCGGCAAGGCGCACGAACTCAAACTGGCCCTGGCCTGCCTCATCGCCCGCGGCCATTTACTCATCGAGGATCTGCCCGGGGTGGGCAAGACCACCCTGGCCCATGTGCTGGCCAAGGCCTTGGGGCTGCAGTTCCGGCGTATTCAGTTCACCAGCGACCTGTTGCCGGCGGATATCCTCGGCACCACGGTGTACGACCGACAGGAAGGGAGGTTCAGTTTTCACCGCGGGCCGATCTTCGCCCAACTGGTCCTGGCCGATGAGGTGAATCGCGCCACACCCAAGACCCAAAGCGCTCTGTTGGAGGCCATGGAGGAAAACCAGGTCACCGTCGAGGGCCATACTTATCCGCTGCCGGAACCCTTTTTCGTGGTGGCCACGCAAAATCCCAATGACCAGATCGGCACCTTCCCCTTGCCGGAATCCCAGTTGGACCGCTTTTTGATGCGCCTGCAGCTCGGCTATCCCGACGCCGCGGCGGAACGCATCCTGCTCAAGGGCGAGGAACGCCGTGTCTTATTGAAAGACATGGCCCCCGCCACCGATTCCGCCGCACTCGCCGGCATGCAATCCGCGGCGGCGAGGGTGAACGTCAGCGACGCCCTGGTGGATTACGTACAAGCCCTGCTGCGTTTCAGCCGGGAAGCGCCCTATTACCGCAACGGCCTGTCGCCCCGTGCCGGCGTGGCCATCGTACGCGCCGCCCAGGCGTGGGCGCTCATGGCCGGCCGCCGCTTCGTGGTCCCGGAGGACGTGCAGGCGGTATTGCCCGCCGTGGCCACGCACCGCCTGCAGGCCGCCGCGGAGACCGGAGAACAGACGGCCGCCGAACTGTTCCGCCACCTCGCCACCGTCGCCGTGCCATGACCGATGAACCGCCGTCTTGCGGCAATCGCCGAACCGCTGATCTTTAAACTGTTCCATCACAACATCCCCACGGGGCACAGCCTCAGCCTGGAGCGACGGCGGATCTACGCCCTGCCTACCCGCTATGGAGTGCTGTTTGCCGCCATGTTGCTGGTGATGTTGCTGGGCTCCATCAATTACAACAACAGCCTGGGCTTCATGCTGACCTTTCTCCTCGCCAGCGTCGGAATCATTTCCATCCTCTACACTTATCGCAACATCGCCCACCTGCAAGTACGCAGCGGTAAGGCACCGCCCGTCTTCGCCGGCAAAGAGGCGCACTTCGCCGTGCACCTGCATAATTCGGAACCATCGCCGCGCTATGCCATGCAGGTGCAGGCCGCGGGGGCCGAATCGCGCTGCGTCGACATCCCGGCCATGGACGACAGCACGGTCGAGCTGGTGGTCCCGGCGCACAGGCGCGGCCGACTGTCGCTGGGTAAGATCACCCTGTCCTCCACCTATCCCCTGGGGCTGGTGCGCACCTGGGCTTATGTCAATCTGGACATGCATTGCATCGTGTATCCCGCACCGGGTCCCCGCCAGCCATTGGCGAGCGATGCCAGTCCTCATCAAGGCGACCGCGCCGGCTCGGCCATGGGCAGCGATGATTTTCTCGGCTTTCGCGCCTATCTGCCCGGTGACTCCCCACGCCATCTTCACTGGAAGGCATTGGCGCGCGGCCTGCCGCTGCTCACCAAAAAATTCGCCGCCAGTGAAACGCGGGACTTGTGGTTGGACTGGTCGCTGCTCGCCGCACCGGATAACGAGGCGCGCTTGCGCATGCTTTGCCGCTTGGTCCTCGAGGCGCAGCGCGGCGCACAGCCCTATGGCCTGCGTCTCCCCGGCGTGGAAATCGCACCCGCTCTGAGCATGCAGCATCAGCACCGTTGCCTCAAGGCCCTGGCATTGTTCGAGGAGCGCGGGCCGTGAACCCCGCGGGCGCCGGGACCGGGTTTCGTCCCGAGGTACTGATCCGTCTGCTGGCGGTATTGAGCCTGGTGGTGGCGCCGCAACTGCCGGAACTGCCGGCGTGGTTGATCGCCGTGAGCCTTGCCCTGGGGACGTGGTGTTATCTGATCACCCGCTGGTCATTCAAGACGCCGCCCCTGTGGTTGCGCATTATACTCTCCGTCCTGTTGCTCATGGCGGTGTACGCCCAGTACGGCACGCTGCTGGGTCGCGACGTCGGCGCGACCCTGTTGATCGCCATGCTCGCCCTCAAGCTGATAGAGATCAAAGCGGCGCGTGATATCTACATAACCGTGTTCCTCGGTTATTTCTTGATCATTATCGGCTTCCTGTTCACCCAGAGCTTGTGGATGGGCGGCTACATGCTGGCCATGGTGATCTTGTTGACCGCAGTGTTGAACGACCTCAATCGTACCCGGGTCACGGACGTTTTTACCAACCTCCGCCTCGCCGCCGCCTTGCTGCTGCGGGCCTTGCCGCTCGCCGCGGTCGTTTTCGTGCTGTTTCCGCGCATCTCCGGGCCGTTGTGGGGGCTGCCCAAGGATGCCTACAGCGGCATGATCGGCCTGGACGACCGGATGGCCCCGGGACAGATCAGCGAATTGATCCAATCCGATGCAGTGGCCTTTCGCGCCAGCTTCGACGGGCCTATCCCGCCGCCACCGCAGCGTTACTGGCGCGGTCCGGTCTTGTGGGAAACCGACGGCTCGGCTTGGCGTGCGGGACAGCTGTGGGATGCGCTGCCGCGCAGCAAACCGCCGCCCTTTGCCGCCGCCGGCAAACCCGTGCGGTACACCATAACCCTGGAACCAGACAACCGCCCGTGGCTGTATGCGCTGGATCTGGTTGCCACTGCGCCGGCCGGCACCTGGATCGCGCCCGATTTCCTGTTGGTACACCCCGCGCCGTTGCGGGAACGGCTGCGTTATACGGTCACCTCCTATCCCGACGGCGTCGCCACTCACCTCAACAGTTTTGAGCGACAACGCGCCTTGCAACTCCCCGTCAGTGGTAATCCGGGGGCGCGCGCCCTGGCACGGCGCTGGCGGAAAGAATTCCACGCTCCGGCCGCCATCGTCCAACAGGCCCTGCGCATGTTCCACAATGAACCGTTTGTTTACACTCTGGAGCCGCCGCCGATCGCCAGGGACTTCGTCGACGGCTTCTTATTCCACACCCGGAAGGGCTTTTGCGAGCACTATGCCGCCAGTTTCACTTTCCTGATGCGCGCCGCCGGCATACCCGCCCGCGTGGTGACCGGCTATCAGGGCGGCCAGCTCAACCCCATCGGTCATTACCTGATCGTGCGCCAGCGCGACGCCCATGCCTGGTCCGAGGTATGGCTGGACGACCGGGGGTGGATGCGGGTGGATCCCACCACCGCCGTGGCGGCGGAGCGCATCGATCTGAGTATTGATAATGGCCTGGAAGCCGTGGGGGACGCGGTGCGCTTCGATGTGCCGCAAGCGGCGTGGCTGGCCGCATTATGGCGGGATGCCCTGTTCGGCTGGGACGCGCTGAACAACAAATGGAATCAATGGGTGTTGAGTTATGGCGCGGAACGCCAAGCCGATTTGCTGGGATGGCTGGAGTTGGGAGGGCTCGCCTGGCAAAGCACGGCAATTGTGCTGTTGGCACTGGTCGGTACGGCGTTGGTCGGAATCATGGTCCTGCTATTTAAACGGGAGCGCCGCTGCGACGATGTTATTGTCCGCGTCTACCAGGATTTTTGCCGTAAACTTGCGCGCCGCGGTCTGAATCGCCGCTCCTATGAAGGGCCGACGGCGTTCGCCGAGCGGGTCGCCGCGCAGCGTCCCGATCTCGCCGGTCAGGTTCGTAACATCGCCAAGCTGTACACCGCACTGCGCTACGGCCTTGATCGCCCGCCAACCGGATTGGACATCCTGCGCCGCGCCGTCCGGGACTTCCGACCCTGAGGAGGTACATTGGAACCCGGATAGTCATCTCGACTGTCGCCGCAAAGCGACAGGATAATCCGTGAGCGTAAACAAAATCGCGGGCATGGGTCACAACGGCCGTGTAGAATTACCGGCTGCTAATAGCGCGCATCCCGATCAGCGCCGGAACTGGCGGTTCGACAAGCGCTATTGCTTGCAGCTACAGTTACAATCATGTCTAATGCCGGGAAAGTCACAAGGTCGCCTGTATCCGGGATTCGCCTGGGGGGATGCGTAATGGGTACTGATGAATACAGATATTGTTGGTAGGTATCCTCAGGGGTAATGCCTGTCCTTGACTATGAGACGCAATAAAAACCACTTTCAAGAACCCCCCAAAACCACGCCTCCTCGAAAACACCAGCGGCTTTTGGCAGCTATCTGCGAGCTTTACGCCCAACACCAGCAAGGCGACGATCCGCAAGCGTTGTTAACCGACTTGCTCAACGCCGTTCTGGATTTCACCGGCAGCCCCTATGGCGCCGTCATTGAAGTACACCACAGCAAAGAGCGTCAGCTTGAATTCAAACGAGCCGCGCAGGCTTACCCGTCCGGCGCGGAATCAAAGCGATTCGAAGCGCTCATGACGCAAGTGATGAAGAGCGGGCGCGCCGCCGCCCGCGTCCAGCGGCGAGCCGGGGAAACCATTTTTCCCGAAACCTTCCTGGGCTTGCCGGTCTATTGCGGAGACGAGCTGGTGGCCGTGGCGGCGGTCGGGAACAATCCGCGCGGTTACGACAAGGAAACGGGCGCCTTTCTCGATCCCCTGTTACGCGGCGCCGGCAGCTTGATCCAATCTCGTCGACATCTTCAAGAACGCCGTCTTGCTGAGCGCAAGCGCCGCCAAGCGCTAACGGACTGCAAGTATATCGAAACATCTTTGCGGAGCATCGCGTCCATCGTTTCGTCCTGCACCGGCCAGGAATATTTTCATTCCCTGGTGAAACAGCTCAGCAAGGTACTCCAGGTAGATGCCGCCTTCATCACCATACTTCGGGAAGGTGCAACCAACACTGCCGAGGTCACCATCTGCGATCGCGGCGAGGTGCGAGAAAATTTGCACCGCACCATCGGTGGCAGCCCCTGTGAACAGATCATGGCGCAAGGTGGCCGGCACTATCTCTCGGGTCTGAAAAAGAAGTTTCCACGTGACACCATGACCCATGATTTCGGCTGGGACAGTTGCCTGGGTGTGCCGCTGCACGACGTCGCGGGCAAGGTGCTGGGCGTCATCGCGGTGGCGGACCGCAAATCCATCGCCCGCCGCCAGCCCGCGGAAGCCATCCTGCAGATATGCGCCTCGCGCGTCGCCGCGGAGCTGGTGCATCAGCACACCGAGGTAAAAACCAATAAGCTGACCCAGGTGCTGGAACAGACCGCGGACTCCATCACCATCACCGACACCAACGGCGTCATCGAATACATCAATCCCGCCTTTACCGCCATGACCGGTTTCAGTGTACAGGAAGCGGTGGGGCATTATCCGAGTATCGTCAAATCGGGTCGTCACCAACCCCAATTCTACCAGCAGCTGTGGGATGCGCTGCAGCAAGGCGAGGCCTTCCGCGACGTCTTCATCAACCGCAAGAAGGGCGGCGAACTGTACTATGAGGAAAAGACCATCACGCCCCTCAAGGATGGTCAAGGCCGCATCACGCATTACATCTCCACCGGAAAGGACATCACCGAACGCATGCAGACCCAGGAGCGGCTGCATTATCTTTCCTATCACGATGTCCTGACGGAACTGCCCAACCGCCTGCTGTTCCTGGAGTGGCTCAATCACGCCCTGACCGTCGACGACGATGTCGGCATCAAACTGGCCGTGATCTGCATCGACGTGGACCGTTTCAAAATTATCAATGACACCCTGGGTCACGACAGCGGCGACCGGGTCCTGTTGTGCCTGGCCGGCCTTTTGAAAAGCTGTCTGGGCAAGGGCGATACGGTGGCGCGCCTGGGCGGCGATGAGTTTGCCGTGTTGGTGGAACACTTCGCCTCGCCCAGCGATGTGATGACCAAGATCAGCAAGATTCTCGAACGGCTGGCGCAGCCGCTGCATATCGACGGCCACGATCTTTATATCACCGTCAGTATGGGGATCGCCCTGGCACCGGATGACGGCGCCGACGCCAACACCCTGTTGAAGAACGCCGATGCCGCCTTGAACCGCGCCAAGGAGCAGGGCCGCCATACCTACCAGTTCTATTCCGCCGACCTGAGTCAAAAGGCATCCAACCGCCTCAACCTCGAAACCAACCTCTACCGCGCCATCGAGCGGCAGGAATTCCACCTGTGTTATCAGCCGCAAGTCGATCTCGAGACGGGGCGGGTGATGGGCCTGGAGGCCTTGCTGCGCTGGCAGCATCCCGAGCTGGGCATCATCAACCCGCTGGAGTTCATTCCTCTCCTCGAAGACACCGGTTTGATCATTCCGGTGGGCGAATGGGTGTTGCGCGCCGCCTGTACCGAGGCGGCGCACTGGCAGCGCCTGACCGATATTCCGTTACGCCTGTCCGTCAACCTTTCCGGCCGGCAATTCAACGATCCGGCACTCCACAAGACCGTGGGCAATATCCTGGCGGAAACCCGGCTGGCACCGTCGCAGCTGGAGTTGGAGATCACCGAAAGTGTACTGATGCAGAACGACCAGGCCTCCATGTCCAACCTGGGCGCCCTGCAGCGCCTGAAGATCCGCATCGCCATCGACGACTTCGGCACTGGATATTCGTCACTGAGCTATCTGAAACGCTTTCCGGTGGACACCCTCAAGATCGACCGCTCTTTCGTCCGCGACGTCATTGTGAATCCCGATGACGAGACCATCATCAATGCCATCATTGCCATGGCCCGCTCACTGCAAGTGGACGTCATCGCCGAAGGGGTGGAGACCCAAGGGCAACTGGCATTCCTGCGCAGCAGCGGTTGCCAGTCGGCGCAGGGATTTCTGCTCAGCAAACCATTCATGGCCGAGGAACTGCCGCGTTTCCTGGAACAGCCCATCCATTTCACCTGAGCAAAACGAGACAAATCAAAGCATGCCCGCGTCCGCCGGTGATGCGCTCATTTGCCGATGCAAAATTCACTGAAGATCCTGCCCAGCAGATCGTCGGAGCTGAATTCGCCGGTGATTTCCCCTAGGTTGCGCTGGGCCATGCGCAGGTCTTCCGCCAGCAATTCCCCGGCGCGCTGGGTGTCTAGTGCAGTCTTGCCATGGTCCAGAAACCGTGCGGCGTTCTGCAAGGCTTCGAGGTGACGACGGCGCGCCATGAAGCTTCCCTCGCCGCCAGATTGATAGCCCATGGATTCCTTGAGGTGGCGCTTCAACTCCGTCAAACCCGTTCCCCGTTTGGCTGAGATCGCCACGTGCTCGCCCAATTCATCGTGCCACAGAGCGGCGTCACGACCGCTGAGATCGATTTTGTTATGCACCACCGTCACAGCCAAACCATCCGGCAGACGGTGAAGAATCTGCAATGACTGAGGGGTTACGCCGATCTGATCATCCACCACCAGCAATACCCGGTTGGCCTTGACGATCTCCGTCCAGGCGCGCTGGATACCTTGGCTTTCCACCGGGTCGCTGCTGTTCCGCAGCCCCGCGGTATCGATGACGTGCAGCGGCAGACCGTCGAGATGAACGTATTCGCGCAACACGTCGCGCGTCGTCCCGGGAACATCGGTGACGATGGCCGCGTCGCGTTGCGCGAGGGTGTTGAGCAAGCTGGACTTGCCGGCGTTGGGTTGACCGGCGATGACCACCGTCATACCGTCGCGCAACAGGCGCCCTTGCCGCGCGGCGGCCATTACCCCGGCGAGATCGGCGATCACGCTGGCGAGTTGGGCGGCGATATGGCCATCCGACAGGAAATCGACCTCTTCTTCGAGAGCGCAACGCGCCGCGCGCCGCTTCCCGCGAGGCGCTGGCGATGAGATCGGCGATGGCCTCGGCCTGGACCAGATCCAGCTTGTCGTTGAGAAACGCCCGCTCGCTGAATTCGCCGGGACGCGCCGGACGCGCACCCAGGCCGCAGACCCGCGACAGCAGCATGTCCAGTACCACCGGCCCGCCGTGCCCGTGCAGCTCCAGGACGTCTTCGCCGGTAAACGAATGGGGCGCGGAGAAAAACAGGGCAATGCCGTTATCGAGCGCCGTCCCGTCGTTGCCCCGGAATGCCAGGTATTCGGCGCGGCGCGCCGGGGGAAGCCGTCCGCAAATCCCCGCGGCGATGCCGCGCACCGCCGGGCCGGAAACGCGCACGATGCCCACGCCCCCCTGACCGGCGGCAGTGGCCACTGCAGCAATGGTGTCGCTCGTATCAGGCATGACCTTCCCCGCTCCCGCCTAAGCCGGCGGAGGCACTACGCCTTGGCGGTTGCCTTTTCCAAGTTGTGGGTAATGTACCACTGCTGGGCAATGGAGAGGACGTTGTTGACGATCCAGTACAGCACCAGACCCGCCGGGAAGAAGGCGAAGAACAGGGTAAACACCACCGGCCTCTGCTGGACAAACATGCTTATCCCCATGATCAGGGGCAACACGTAATAGGGGTCCTTGGTGGACAGGTCGTGGATCCAGAAAATAAAGTCGGCCTGGCGCAGTTCCACACTGCCCAGCAAGACCCAATACAGGGAGATGAACACCGGGATCTGGATGACAATGGGCAGACAGCCGCCGAGGGGATTGATCTTCTCCTTTTTGTACAACTCCATCATCGCCTGGCTCATGCGCTGGCGATCATCGCCGTAGCGTTCCCGGAGCTGCGCCATCTTGGGCTGCATGCGCCGCATGTTGGCCATGGAGCGGTAACTGGCCGCGGAGAGCTTATAGAAGGCCAGTTTGATGAACATGGTAAGCAGGATGATTGACCAGCCCCAATTGCCCAGCAGCCCGTGGAGATGCTTGAGCAGCCAAAAGATCGGCTTGGCGATGAAGGTCAACAGACCGTAGTCCACGGTGAGTTCCAGATGGGGCGCCACTGCCGCCAGTTTATCCTGCAACTTGGGACCAACGTAAAGGCGCGAGTCAAAGTCACCCTTGCCCCCGGCGGGAATGGTCTTCTCCGCCGAACTCAAGCCCAGCACATAAAGATCGTCGCCCAGGGACTTGGTGTAATAGTGATTGGTCTCCTTCTGCCCAGGCACCCAGGCGGCGAGGAAATAATGCTGCACCATCGCCGCCCAGCCGCCCTTGAGATCGCTACTCAAGGGGTCCTTTTGCATTTTGTCGAAAGAAAGCTTTTCGTACTTGTTTTCCACGCTGGAAATGGCGCCGCCGATGAAGGTGTAGATGAACCGTGACTTGCGTCCGACGCGGGCGCGCTCAAACTGACGATACTGGCGACCCTTCCACGCCTGCTTGCCGTTGTTGGTAACATCGAAAGAAACGTCTACCACGTAGCTGCCACGATGGAAGGTATAGGTTTTCGTCACGGTGATGCCCTGATCGCTGGTCCAAGTCAGCGGCACTTTCAGTTCCGAGGCGCCGTTTGCCAGTTTGTAATCCTTCTGCGCGGCGTGATACTGCGCGTGATGATTGGGCGCGGCGGTGTTTGCCAGCAAGCCGGACTGGGCAACGAAGATCTTGGCGGTATCGTCGTTCAACAGCTGAAAGGGTTGATTGGGCTTGTCGACGGACACCGGGTAGCGGGGAAAACTGACGTCCCGCAGATCACCGCCGCGGGTATCGATCACCGCCCGGAACACGTCGGTCTGTACATGGATCCGTTCGCCCTTTTCCATGCCCGTTTCAGCCGCTACGGCAGGCGAGGCGGGGGAGGACGCCGCCGCGGCGGGTTTTTTCTGTCCGGCGGGCGCTGCCGGGATATCGCTCGCCGAGGGAACGGTCGACTCCGCGGTGGACGTCGGTGACTTGACCTGCGGCGGCGGGCCGTAATCCTTCTGCCAGGCTTGCCATAACAGGACGATCACGACACTGAGCGCAGCGAAGAGTATGAGGCGTTGGTTATCCATATTGATGATTATGATCGCCGAGGCAGTTTTTCTGGCACCGGGTCGCATCCTCCCGCATGCCAGGGATGGCAGCGAGCGAGTCTGCGCACGGTCAACCACATACCGATAAGGACTCCGTGTTGGGTGATCGCGCCCTCGGCGTAGCTGGAACACGAGGGGTAAAACCGGCAGTGATTGCCGAGGAAGGGACTAAGCAGGTAGCGGTAACCGCGGATTAGGTAGACGAGGACCTTGCGCATTGCTCAAGTTTCTTCCAGTGCCCTTCCAAACTCGCAAACAACTCCTGGTTGCTTTGCTTAACCACGCCGGACCGAGCAATCACCACGATGTCCCAGCCCTGGAGCCGGGCCTGGTGTAAGCGAAAACTCTCGCGAACGATGCGCTTGATGCGATTCCTCGCTACGGCCCTGCGGGCAACACGGGAAGAGACGACGATGCCGATGCGCGCGTAAGCAAGCAGGTTAGCGCGCGCCAAGATGTTCAGTCCNNNNTGATATTCACTCGATTTAACCAGCCTGTTGCGCCGGTTGAAACACCAGCGAGGTCTACCAAGGTTCAAAGGTCGCGCTTTAAGGCGTGAGCCGCACCCGCCCTTTCGCGCGGCGGTTTTTGATGACTTGACGCCCTTTGGCGGTACTCATGCGCGCACGAAACCCATGGGTTCGTTTGCGATGAAGGTTACTGGGTTGATAGGTGCGTTTCATAACTCTAACCTTGCCCGTCTAAAACAGATTGCAGAAAACCGTTCCGCCCGGGGCGATCTCGCGACGTTCGATGGCAGGCGTCGGTACCGGCCGATGCCATCCAATGCCAATTTTTTTATCCCGGGGACTCAATTTGGAAAGCGCGGTAGAGTAACGATTTTTTCCGACCACTGTCAATAGAATCGTCATTTCCGCGCCAAAATGGGTGTGGATAACCCGCCGCAATCAGTATAGACTCCCAAGCTCTCTCGAAGGCGAGTCGAGAAACAGAATGAGGGAGATCGCGAGTGGATTCGTCACTGTGGCAAAGGTGTATAGCTTATCTCGAGAACGAACTCTCCCCCCAGCAGTTCAATACCTGGATACGCCCCCTGCATGCCGTGGAAGATGGGGAGACCTTACGTCTCCTTGCCCCGAACCGTTTCGTGCTCGATTGGGTAAACGAACGTTTCTTTGGCCAAATCAGTGAATTCATCACCGGCCTCAAACAGCAGGGCTCCCCACCGCAATTAGTCCTGCAGGTAGGATCCGCCACGGCCCCGCTGGCGCGGCCCCAGCAGGAGACGCCCGATACCGATACCGCCCCCTCCGCAGGATTTCGCCGCAAGGGGGATAGCAGTCGTGGCCCCTGCAATCTGCGTCCGGAATTTACCTTCGATTCCTTCGTGGAGGGCAAGTCAAACCAGCTGGCACGGGCGGCCTCCATTCAGATTGCCGAGAATCCCGGAACCGCCTACAACCCCTTGTTCATCTACGGCGGCGTGGGCTTGGGCAAGACCCACCTTATGCACGCGGTGGGCAATCTGATGCTGAAGAAGAAGCCGTCCTCCCAGATTATCTACCTGCACTCGGAGCGCTTCGTCGCCGATATGGTCAAGGCCTTGCAGCACAATGCTATCAACGAATTCAAGCGCTTTTATCGCTCGGTGGACGCCCTGCTCATCGACGACATTCAGTTCTTCGCTGGCAAGGAGCGCTCACAGGAAGAATTCTTCCACACTTTCAATGCATTGCTTGAAGGCCATCAGCAGATCATTCTGACCTGCGATCGTTATCCCAAGGAGGTAGAGGGTCTCGAGGAACGGCTCAAGTCGCGCTTTGGCTGGGGGCTGACCGTGGCCATCGAACCGGCGGAGCTGGAGACCCGGGTGGCGATCCTCATGAGCAAGGCCGCGCAGATGAATACCGAGCTCTCGCCGGAAGTTGCGTTCTTCATCGCGAAGCGGATCCGCTCCAACATCCGCGAACTGGAGGGCGCGCTGCGCCGCGTGGCGGCCAATGCCAAGTTTACCGGGCACAGCATTACCCTGGACTTCACGAAGGAGGCCCTGAAGGATTTGTTGGCCCTGCAGGACAAACTGGTCACAATAGCGAATATTCAAAAGACCGTAGCGGACTATTACAAAATTCGGGTCTCGGACTTACTGTCGGAACGACGCAGCCGCTCCGTGGCGCGTCCGCGTCAGCTGGCCATGGCACTGTCAAAAGAACTGACCAACCACAGTCTTCCGGAGATTGGCGATGCCTTCGGCGGGCGCGATCACACCACGGTGTTGCACGCCTGCCGCAAGATTAATCAGTTGCGGGAACAGGAAAACCGCATGCGGGAAGACTATGTAAACTTGTTGAGAACCCTGACAAATTGATGTGAATCGACTGTGGATAAAGTGGCTTGCGATTTCGATAAGAATTTTATCCACATTTTGTCCTCATGGAGATAACAGGTCTCAAGGCGGCTTTTCCCTGGCCTTGTTAACAGTTTAAGTTATTGATTTTTAGTTGTTATTTAATAAAATGGCGACTTATCTACAGTCCATTTAGTAATAATTAATTTTTAGGTTTATAGATTATGAAATTTACTATCCAGCGCGAATCGATACTCAGGCCATTACAACTCATCGGTGGTGTGGTGGAACGCCGTCAGACCCTGCCTATCCTTTCCAATGTGCTGCTCAAGGCGGACTCCGATCGTTTGACCATGACGGCGACGGATTTGGAGGTGGAACTGGTCATCTCCACGGGATTGGATGGCACGGAGGCCGGGAGCACCACCTTGCCGGCCCGGAAATTCATGGATATTTGCCGGGCGCTGCCCGACGCTTCCAGCTTGGAAATCAGCCTGGATAAGGACCGTGCGGTGATCCGTTCCGGCAAGAGCCGTTTTGTCTTGGCGACACTGCCAGCCGAGGAATTCCCGGCAGTGGACGATATACGCCCCCAGTTCAATTTTTCGATCACCCAGAGCCGCTTAAAGCGTCTTATCGAGCGCACCCATTTCGCCATGGCCCATCAGGACGTCCGCTATTACCTCAATGGTCTGCTGTTCGAAGTGGCCAACAGTGACCTGCGGGCCGTGGCTACCGATGGTCACCGACTGGCTTTCTGTCAACAGGAATCACCTGTTGAATCTGAAGAAATTCAACAAATTATTGTTCCACGCAAGGGTGTGATGGAGCTGCAGAAACTGCTCGGGGAGAGCAACGATCTGGCAGAGGTCCAGATCGGCACCAACCATCTGCGGGTGGTGACGGACGAGATGCGTTTCTCTTCCAAATTGATCGACGGCCGTTTTCCCGATTACCAGCGAGTCATCCCGCAAAACACCGATAAGGTGGTGATCGCTGAGAGGGAGGGTCTGAGACAGGCGGTATTGCGGACCTCCATTTTGACCAACGAGAAATACCGGAGTATCCGTTTACAGCTGGAATCCGGCACCTTGAGGGTATTGGCCCACAATCCGGAGCAAGAGGAAGCGGAGGAAGAGGTCGCGGTCGATTATGACGGGGCGAATCTCGAAATTGGTTTTAACGCCACGTATATTTTAGATGCGCTCCAGGCTGTAGCCGATGACAATGTAGAAATACGCCTTTCCGATTCCAACAGCTGTTGCCTCATTCACGCGCCCAAGGCGGAAGACTGCAAATATGTCGTGATGCCCATGAGGTTATAGGCGCATTACACCCTCTGTCTGGGCAGTATGAGTCCAAAGTGATTTCATGGGGTTGGCCCGCTTAGAAATCAGCAACGTCCGGAACCTGCAATCCGTTAGGCTTGATCTCAATTCGGGCTTTAACGTCCTGTGTGGCGCAAACGGGAGCGGAAAGACCAGTTTTCTCGAAGCCCTGTACGTACTGGGCCGGGGTACGTCGTTCCGAACCAAAGACTTGGGCCGTGTGTTGCGAACCGGGGCCGAGACTTTCTTTGTTTCGGGTAAATTGCACCCCTCCGCGATGACCTTGGGGGTCGAGTATCAAACAAACGGGACGCAATTGCGGATCGGCGGACAAACCGTCCGCAGCCGGCTCGATCTGGCGGGCCATCTTCCCCTCCTATTTATCAGCCCGGAAAGCCAAGCCCTCGTGTCCGAAGGTCCTCAGCAACGCCGGCGCTTCCTGGACTGGGGAGTGTTCCACGTGGAACAAGGCTTCCTGGCGGCATGGCGGGTGTATCAACGCGCCCTCAAACAGAGAAACAAGGCCTTGGGCTCGCCGGGTGTGGAGACGGCTTGGGATACCGAGTTGGCTCGGGCCGCGGAGCAGATTACCCAACTGCGCCGCGATTATTTATCCAGCTTGGCCCCGTATATCGAACATTACGTCCCGGCGCTCTTGGCCCTGGAAGACATATCATTGAATTTTTTGCCGGGTTGGCGCCAGGATTCCAATTATTTGGATGCCCTGCGAAGTTCCTTGGCGCAAGACCGGGAATATGGGTTCACTCGGCAGGGACCGCACCGGGCCGACGTAGTATTGAAGACAGGAAACCGTCTTGTGCGCGACACCTTGTCTCGAGGCCAACAGAAGCTTTTGGTCTTTGCTTTGCTTCTGGCTCAGATTGCGCTGCTGAATGAAGTTGCGGCCATTCAGCCGGTAATTATGATTGATGAATTGGCGGCGGAGCTGGACAGGGCCCACCGGGAACGATTATTGGGGGTTCTGGCCGAATTGAAGGCCCAAATCTTTATTACCTTAACGGAGAGGCGTGCCTTGTCCGATGTGGAAAATATCCCAATTAATTGGTTTCACGTGGAACAGGGTCGCATCGCCCCGATAACATAAATTTAGTCCACGGCGACCCCATCTATCCCTTTGTTATTTATGATAAAATAAGTGTCTATTCCTGCGCAAAAGTGCTATAATGCGCTGTTGTTGACAGGGATTAGCGATGAGCACTGACACCCAGACCTATAATTCTTC
Source organism: Gammaproteobacteria bacterium (assembly GCA_037381915.1). Taxonomy (GTDB): domain Bacteria; phylum Pseudomonadota; class Gammaproteobacteria; order DRLM01; family DRLM01; genus JARRQJ01. The sequence continues at coordinate 33,767 of JARRQJ010000011.1, forward strand.
TAATATCAAAGTCTTAAAGGGGCTCGATGCAGTACGCAAGCGCCCGGGGATGTACATAGGGGATACGGATGATGGCACCGGCCTGCACCACATGGTGTTTGAGGTGGTCGATAATGCCATTGACGAAGCCTTGGCCGGCTACTGCTCAAAAATCCTGGTGACCATTCACGCCGACGGTGCGGTTACGATCTCCGACAACGGTCGGGGGATCCCGGTGGACATTCATCCGGACGAGGGACGCTCCGCCGCTGAGGTCATTATGACGGTCCTGCATGCCGGCGGGAAGTTCGATAGTAATTCCTACAAGGTGTCCGGCGGGCTGCACGGCGTGGGCGTTTCGGTGGTCAATGCCCTGTCGGAAGAACTGCAGCTCACCATTCATCGCGATGGCAAGCTGTACAAGCAGGTCTATCATCTGGGTAATCCCGATACGCCCTTGACCGAGTTGGGAAGCAGCGATGTCACGGGCACCACGATCCGCTTCAAGCCCAGCAACACGATATTTTCTGATACCGAATATCACTATGACATTCTGGCCAAACGGCTGCGCGAACTTTCCTTCTTGAATTCCGGGGTGCACATCGAACTGATTGATGAGCGCAGTGAAAAAACGGACATATTTAAATATGAAGGCGGCATTCGCGCCTTCGTGGAACATCTCAACCGCAACAAGAACCCGCTGCATCCATCGGTGTTTTACTTTTCCACGGAGCGCGATCACATCACCGTGGAGTTGGCGATGCAATGGAACGATTCCTATCAGGAAAACATCTTTTGCTTCACTAACAATATTCCTCAGCGTGACGGTGGTACGCACCTGGCCGGTTTCCGCGGGGCCTTGACCCGCACCCTCAATCAATACCTCGAAAAAGAAGGCGCGGCGAAGCGGGCCAAGGTCGTGACGACCGGCGACGACGCCCGTGAGGGACTGACGGCGGTATTGTCGGTGAAGGTCCCCGACCCCAAGTTCTCCTCCCAGACCAAGGACAAGCTGGTGTCCTCGGAAGTGAAGGGGGTGGTGGAATCCGCGGTGGCGGAGAAACTCCAGGAATTCTTGCTGGAAAAGCCGGCGGAGGCCAAGGCCATCACCGCCAAGATCATTGAGGCGGCGCGCGCCCGCGAGGCGGCGCGCAAGGCGCGGGAAATGACGCGTCGCAAGGGTGTCCTCGATATCGCCGGGCTGCCGGGCAAGTTGGCCGATTGCCAGGAGAAGGATCCCGCGCGATCCGAGCTGTTTCTTGTGGAGGGCGACTCGGCTGGCGGTTCCGCCAAGCAAGGCCGCGATCGCCGTTATCAAGCGATCCTGCCACTCAAGGGCAAGATTCTCAATGTAGAAAAAGCCCGATTTGACAAAATGTTATCTTCATCCGAGATTGCCACCCTGATTACCGCCCTGGGTTGCGGCATCGGCCGCGAGGAATATAACCCGGACAAGCTGCGTTACCACCGGGTGATCATCATGACCGATGCCGATGTGGACGGCTCTCATATTCGTACCCTGCTGCTGACCTTCTTTTACCGCCAGATGCCCGAGCTGATCGAGCGCGGTCATCTGTATATCGCTCAGCCGCCCTTGTACAAGCTGAAGAAGGGCAAGCAGGAGCGCTACGTCAAGGACGATGCCGAATTGAACAAATATCTGCTCGAGGCGGCCTTGCAGGATGCGCAGCTGATGGTCAACGCCTCAGCACCGCCGATCAGCGGCCAGGCCTTCGAGGACTTGGCCAGCCGGTATCTGGCGGTGATGGCGACCATCGACCGTCTAGCGCGCCGCGTTCCCGCCACGGTGCTGGAGGCGATGATCTATGTGCCATCGCTCGATATGGCTGACTTGCTGGATCAGGGCAAGGCGCAGGCCTGGTTCGGCGAATTGCAGCAACGCGTCAACCGGGAGGACAGCGGCGCAACCCACTATGACATCCGCCTGGAAAAGGAAGAGGGCAGCGACGGCTATTACGCCACCATCATCGAGACCGCCCATGGTGTCAGCAACCTTCGCGAGTTGCGCGCGGACTTTTTTAGCTCTGGTGAATATCGCGCCATTGTCGAGCTGGGCCAACAGCTCGACGGTTTGCTTGGAGAGGGGGCCTACGTGCAACGCGGTGAACGGAGTATGCAGATCAAGACGTTCAAAGAAGGATTGCAATGGGTCATGGATGAAGCGAAGCGCGGCCAGCATATCCAGCGCTACAAGGGCCTGGGCGAAATGAATCCGGAGCAATTGTGGGAGACCACCATGAACGCCGACTCGCGGCGTCTCCTGCAAGTCAATATCGAAGACGCCGTGGCCGCCGACGAAATCTTCACGACCCTCATGGGTGATCAGGTGGAACCGCGCCGCGACTTCATCGAAAGGAATGCGCTGTCGGTGGCCAACCTGGATGTCTAGCCGGGTTGAGTGACGCCGCCATGGATTGGCGCCTTTTCCGCACGCTGACTGCGGTAGCTAAGTTCGGGTAGGGACCAATGTGGCACCCAGCAGACCGACGGCTTGATTGAGAATAATATTGATCGGCATCTGCTCTACCAGCGGCGACATGCGACCCTTGCGCAGAAAGGCCTGCATAAACGTACCGTCTCGCATCTCCGACAACAATTTGGGAGCGATACCGCCGGCGACGTAAATGCCCCCATAAGCCAAGCTCACCAGGGCCAGATCACCGACCACGGCCCCGTAGATGGAAAGAAACAAGCTCACGGTTTTCTGTGCCAAGGCGTCGCCGCGCTGGGCCTGCTCGGTAATTGCCGCCGCCGGATCCGGAGACTCTAGCGGCGAGGGATGTTCCCCATCGCTGGAGCCGGAGTGACGATGCAGCAGGAAACGATAGATATTGCTCAGACCGGTGCCGGAGACCAGCCGTTCATAGGAGACGCGCTCGTGATAACTTTTCATATAGTCGAGCAATTCATCCTGCTCGGCATCGGTCGGGGCGAAATGGATGTGGCCGCCTTCCGACGGCAACGCCCGGTAGCGACCTTCACTCCATAGCAGCTGCGCGACGCCCAGTCCGGTTCCGGCGCCGACCACCAGCCGCGGCGCATGGCTCTGCGGGGTGCCGGGGTGTAGCACGGCAAGGTCCTCCGCACCCAAGGCGTCGATGCCGCTGGCGGTGGCGTAGAAATCATTGATGAGATGAACCCGTGCCACCGCCAGACGGGTGCTTAATTGCGCTTCGTCCAAGCGCCAAGGGAGATTGGTGACCTGGGCCGTGCACGGCCCATGCTCGGGGCTACTGATGGGGCCGGCTATCCCAAAGCAAGCACTGGCGATGTCTGTGGCTATGGCGGCGGGGACCTGTTCCAGATATTCGCCGAGCAGTGTTTCGAATTCCGCGTAGTCCTGGCTGGAAAAGCGCGCACGATGCAGTACCGCGACTTGGTTACCCTCGACCTCGGCGATTTGCAGCAGGGTCTTCGTGCCGCCGATATCGCCGGCCAGTACCTTCATGAGCGCAGTTCTTCCGGCAGTAGCCCGGCGGCGGCTTGGTCAAGGTGCCATTCCAGGATCCCCAAGGGATTGATGAGCTGTACCGGAAAAGGCGGTGTAGGTTGCGTAGCGAAGACGTCGCGCATGATCGGCGCCTTGGCGGCGCCGCTCACCAGAATCAATACATGGCGGGCGTGGTCGATCACCGGCAAGGTGAGGGTGATGCGCCAGGTATCCATTGTCTCCACGTAGACGGCCTCGACCAGGCGTGCACGTTCGTACAATACCGGGGTGGCGGGAAACAAGGATGCAATATGGCCGTCGCTTCCGACGCCCAACAACAGCAGGTCGAACTGCACTACCCCTTGGGCCGACAGCGGGAGATTGCTGGTCAATGTCCGCGTATACTCACTGGCCGCAGCATGGGGGTCCTCTAACTCCCCTTGGATGCGGTGGATGTGGGAGGGAGGGATGGGCACGTGATCAAACAGCGTTTCCTTGGCCATGTGAAAATTGCTGTCGCTGTGATCGGGCGGGACCGTACGTTCGTCGCCGAAATAGACGTGTACCTGGTCCCATGGGACGCGATCGGAGAATTTGGGAAGGGCCAGAAGCCGATAAAGCGCGCGCGGAGTCGTTCCACCGGAGAGCGCCACGTGAAATTTTCCGCGGGCATTGACGGCTTCCCCGGCGATCGCCACCCAGCGCTGGGCTACCGCCTCGATAAGGGCGTCGGTGTCGGCATGTATTCGCAAGTCTCCAATGAACATCGCTCGTTACTCCTGTGTGGCGGCGGCATCGTCGCTTGGCTATGCACTACTGAGGAGGACCCTGGGATTGAATCTCCTCGAGTATGTACACAATCGCAGCGCCAACCGCGCTTGCGTGGCGAATTGCATCAGATTGCGCCGGTCGCCCTCATCCCCGCGCCGACCGGATACGGCGCAATCCGCATAGAAAAATCCTACCGGTTTTTCTTCATAGCGCAAGCCCGCGACAACAAGGCTATCCACTTTGACGGTTTCGACAAAGCCGACGGGTAAAAGGTTTCGCCACACACCTTTGGTGATGTTATCGGCCAGAACTTCTCCTCCTTCCACGACAGCCTTGGAGAATAGATCCTAAAGACGCATTGATGGGGAAAGAAGAATATTACCTCAGCGTATCGTGGTCGCGCCCCGCCGCCAGTCGGCCCACCTAATGCTGACAATGCGGTGTGAGCGGACAGAGCAGGACCCGCTCGACGCTGACACCGCGGTGAATCCCGTCCAGGACCTTGATGAATACGTCGCTGAGACGGCCAGACTGGGCGTCAAGGCCGGGAATTTCCTGGATTATCTGAAGCTGTAGCTGGGGTTCGCCGTATGATGGCCTTGCTTCATACCCGCTAGCCAATGGTCCCATCCCGGCGGGAATCCCGGCTGTTTACTGCCGTGAGGGGCTTCGCCGAGGCCCGGGGCAAAGCTGTTTGCTGCAAGCGATTGATTTGCTGCAGCTCTCTCCGCGGCTTGGGGCGCATCGCTCTCGGGAGAGGGGTTGGCGGTTTGTAGGGAAGCTGCGCCGGACGGCGGCGCCGGGGCGTTAATGCTCGCAAAATTTGGAGAATCGGCGCGCCCATTTGTTGCGTAAGGTTCCCTCGCCGCTCCCTAAACCCGCTTGCAGCAATCTTCTGCTGAGGGCGTATCTCAGTGGCGAGACCGCACGACTGACGGAACGACTCGTTTAGATAATTTTCCACCATGCCGCCGTTCAGTCCCGTAAGCTTGGAGATCGTTTCCAAGGTGTCCGTCGACTGATCGTTGTCACCCTCGTCGGTGTAGAGGTTGTCCGGCAGTCGGTGCGATCCTTGAACGGACATGGTGAGGGCCGACGGAGGGGGTGACATTATGTTGGACACGCTGGCCGGGAACTCCCAAATGGTGGCCAATTCCTGCGCAATTTTGCCGATGGAGGTACCGAGGACCGCCTGTTCCGCCCGGGCGTGGCTGAGTCCATCCTTGCCAACCGATTCCAGGATGCGCAGGTAATCTTCCGGCAGGACATCGGTGACGGCGATTTCGCCAAGATTATGCAGCAATGCGCATACGCAGCTCTCTTCGATATCCTTTATGCCGCACCTATCGGCCATGTCCCGCACAAAGCCCGCGGCAAGATAGAATTTCCCAACATCTTGTCCATGTTGACGCTGGGGTGGGCATTTTAGAAACTCTCGCTGAGCTTCAGGGCCAACGTCGGGTTCTTAACCGTATCGAAGCCCAACACGATCACCGCGCGGGAAGTTACCGAAATCTTGTCGACGCCGCGGTTCGGGTATCTTCGCTCATCTCATGGACATGGGGAGGTAGCCGCCAAGGGTAGTTTCCTCTCCTTGGGAAAGGCACTGTCACTGCTTAACGTTATGGTTGAGCCGCCGCCTCACGCCGTTCCAGGGTGACGAAGCTATATGGATACGGATTGTCGCCGTCTTCGGCATGATCGTCTCGTTCGATTTCACGCCATTCGCTGGCGTTCCACTCCGGAAAAAAGGCGTCCCCCGCAAAATCATGGTGAATTTCCGTAATGTAAAGGCGTTGTGCCAGCGGGAGCAATTGCGCGTAGAACGACGCCCCGCCGATCACCATGACCTCTTCCGCTTCACTCACCATCGACAAGGCTTCGGCGATCGAGCGGCTCACCGCCACCCCTGCAGGGCGAAAATCGGCGTCTTGAGACACCACGATATTGGTGCGCCCGGGCAGCGCTTTGCCGATAGAGTCGAAGGTCTTGCGGCCCATCAGTATCGGTCTGCCCATGGTGAGGGCGCGAAAGTGCTTCATATCCGCAGGAAGGCGCCAAGGCAGGCGATTCTCGATGCCGATGACCCGCCCCTTGCCCATGGCGGCGATGAGAGAAATGATCATGAGGGTCGTCGCAATCCGTTTTGAGCCGTCAGCACTGGGATGCGCCTAATTGCAGCGGGGTGTCCCCGGAAAACCGATCGCGACGAGTCGGCATGGTCCTCACACCGCAACCGGCGCCTTGATGGCCGGGTGGCATTGGTAGCCCGCCAATTCAAAGTCGTCGTAGCAAAAATCGAAAATGGAACTAACCGCAGGGTTCAACAGCATGCGCGGCGATGGGAAAGGCGTCCGTGCCAGCTGTGCTTCCGCTTGTTGGAGATGATTGAGATAAAGGTGTGCATCGCCCAAGGTATGGATGAAGTCACCGGGCTTGAGGCCGGTGACCTGGGCGATCATGAGGGTCAGCAATGCATACGACGCGATGTTGAAGGGGACGCCCAGGAAGATGTCGGCGCTGCGCTGATAGAGCTGGCATGAAAGCCGGCCTTCCGCCACGTAGAATTGAAAAAAGGCGTGACAGGGCGGCAACGCCATACGCTCGATGTCCGCCACGTTCCAAGCGCTGACGATCAGGCGCCGCGAATCGGGATTATTCTTGATCTGCTCCACCAGTTGCTGAATCTGGTCGATGTGTCTGCCGTCGGGCGTCGGCCAGGAGCGCCACTGGTAACCGTAGATCGGCCCGAGTTCGCCGTCGGCGTCGGCCCACTCGTCCCAGATAGTGACGCCGTTGTCGTGGAGGTAGCGAACGTTGGTGTCGCCGCGCAGAAACCACAGCAGTTCGTGGATGATGGAACGCAGGTGCAGCTTCTTGGTGGTGACCAGGGGAAAACCCGCGCCCAAATCGAAACGCATCTGATGGCCGAACACGCTCAAGGTCCCGGTCCCGGTGCGGTCTTGCTTGCGCACGCCGCGGTTCTTGACGTGGCGCATTAACTCGAGATATTGCTGCATGACTTAAATACCGGATATCGAAGCTAAAGACGCCTCATCGCCCCTTGCGATATGCCCACCACAACAGCGCGCCGCCGCCGATAATCAGCGGCGTCGAGAGTATCTGCCCCATGGTCACCCAACCCAGAGCGAGATAGCCTAGTTGGGCGTCGGGCACACGCACGAATTCCACCGCGAACCGAAACAGACCATAGCACAACAGAAACAGGCCGGATACGGCCATGCGCGGGCGTGGTTTGCGCGAGAACAACCACAGGATGATGAACAGCACCAGACCCTCGAGGAAGGCTTCATACAGCTGGGACGGATGGCGCGGCAACGGTCCCCCGGTGGGGAAAACCATGGCCCAGGGTACATTGCTGACCTTACCCCACAGTTCGCCGTTGATGAAGTTACCGATGCGTCCCGCTCCGAGACCGATGGGCACCAGCGGCGCCACAAAATCCGTGACCTCGAAAAAGGTCTTGCCGATATGCCGCTTGTAGAGTGTCATAGCCACCAATACGCCAATGAGGCCGCCATGGAAGGACATGCCGCCTTCCCACACTTTAAAGATGCGCAAGGGTTCGGCGAGAAAGACCGGGAGATCGTAAAACAGCACATAGCCGAGGCGCCCGCCCAATACCGCACCCAGGGCGCCGTAAAAGATCAGATCGCTGACCTGCTGGCCGGTCCAACCGGAATCCGGGCGATTCGCGCGCCGCTGCCCCAGCCACCAGGCGGCGCCGAAACCGATGAGGTACATGATGCCGTACCAATGGACTTTGAGGGGACCGATCTGGACAGCGACGGGATTGATATTGGGATAAGGCAGCATGGCGAGGGAGTATACCATTGCCCCGCGTAGGGCGATGATCAGGAGATTGGTTAAATATCGTTGCCGTAGCGGGGGAGCAGCCGCATCACCTTGTTCACGTACCGGATGGTCTCCGGATAAGGCGGTATGCCGCCATAACGGAGCACGGCCTGTTCCCCAGCGTTGTAGGCCGCTACCGCGAGCCGCACATTTTGGCCGAAAGTCTCCAGCAGGTCCCGCAGGTAACGGACGCCGGCGAAGACGTTCTGTTCGGGGTCGAAGAGGTCGCGTACGCCATAACGCTGGGCGGTTTCCGGCATAAGCTGCATCAGCCCCGCCGCCCCCTTGGGTGACACGGCATTGACGTCGAAATCGGACTCGGCGCTGATCACCGCCTGAACCAAGGATTTGTCCACCGCGTAATCCCGGGCCGCGTGATTGACGATGGCCTGCAAGTGGGGCGACAGGCTTTGGGGGTGGGGGTCGTCGTTATAGAAGACGGCTTTGGGCTGCGCGGCATGTTTGCGTTCTTTGTATGCGAGGATGACCTTGTAATCGGTGTTATTGGGACGGATGTTGGTGAAGTTGAGCACACCATTTTCGTCGCGGTAGGAGTAAACGTCGGCATGCGCCGGTAAAGACGCCGCCGCCGTGGCGAACAGGATGATCATCAGCGGAACCTTGCGGGGCATACTCGCGCCTTTAATTTCTTGTACCTTATTCAAACTGAAATATAACGCAATATCCGTGAAATCCGCCCGGGTCGTCGCGGTCTCCCTATCGGGGGCTCCCCCTTTGTTAACGGGAAGTTACGCTACAGCTTGAGGCGCCGGGGCAAGCTCCCCCGTGGACAGGGACCGCTCCCGGTTCAATTGGGCAAGCGCCGGCAGAGGAAGGACTTGAGATACTCGGTTTCCGCCACAGCGGGCAGGAGGGGATGGTCCGGGCCCTGATGGCCCTGCTCGAGGATGAGCAGCGTGCGGTCCAGCTGGCGGGAGGCCTGTGACAGGCCCTGTTTGAGATTCTCCCGGCTGAGGTGATACGAACACGATGCCGTGACCTATATCCCGTCTTTGGCCAGCACCTACATGGCAGCCCGATTGAGCCGGTGACAGGCGCTTTGTCCGGCGTGAAAATCCCGCTTGCGTTTGATGAAGGCCGGCCGATCAAGGATCACCACATCGAAGCCCGGATGCGATGGCCTTCGTTCTTTTTGAGACGCAACGGGACGAGTTCCACGGCTGCATGCCTTTAGCAGATCATCGGCAGGGGGGCAAAGCTTAGAGAATTATTGGCGTAGGGGCCATTATCTAGGTGAGACCCAAGGCCCAACAGACCAGCACCGAGACTGCCACGGCGAGGAGCGTCACTGCGATGAGATATTCCATAATATTTCCTTGTTCAACAATGAAGGCTTCTTGGAGTGTATTGGACACTTGTATGCAATCACCACGCCAAACGGCCGGTACGACCAGATTTCAGTGGCTTAGCTTAGCGCGGCGGGGGCGTAACCATGCCAATCTGTTATCGAATAGCGACGCTACAGGTCCTGCAAGCCCCTAACTCCCCGAAATACGACCAATTATTGACGCCGCGCTTCGGTAAGCCTCGACCCTGGCGGTTCAGCGTGAATGATGAAAGCCGGTATGCCCGTAACCAATCCTGCGTCAAGTGAACGGCATGCGCGCTTGTTCGAGGGGTGGCGGGAAGTGGGCGCAGCTCCCGGCAGGATTTATTCGGGTGATTGCGCCTCGCGACGCTTGCGCTGATAGTCCGCATAGCTTTCGCGTGCCGGGCATTTGCCGGACAGGTCCCGCGTGCATTCCTGCTCGCGCATGTTCTGCAGCGTCTCGAACGCCATCCGTTTGGCGGTCTCGCTGGAGCAGCCTTGTATGCTCACGATGATTACTGCAGTCAATGTAGTGATAGTGAAGGGCTTCAACACCATACTTTCGCCCCTTGAAGGCAATACCCGGCCTTCGGTATGCCTTGCCATATCGGCGCCTCCTTAATAGGTGGTGGGTTTCGGCCAGACAATGGGTTTATAGCCCACACAATGGCGTGCATAAAGGGTACGCAGGGTGTTGCCGTCCGGCGTGACGGCTTGCACGGGCGGCAGCGGTGTACATGTGGCGAACGCCCGCGCCAGTTCGGCGGGGGCGCCCGGGGACGGGCTTACCCATAAACCGTCATGCCCCGCTTCCCGGTTTATGCTGGGCCAGAGGTCGTGTTGGTTGAAGCGCCGCCCGGTGCTGCCCGCCACGTACACCGGCAGTCGATGTGGCCAGTAGAACGCCACCTCGGCGGCGATTTTGTAGTTGGGCGTGAGGATGAAATCCACGGACGGCGTCTCACGGCTCAGCGCCGCGACGGGACCGCGCCATGCCTTGGTATCCTTGAAGGGATCCTGGCGGTTGGTAAAGCCAAAGTCGTACAGGAAATAGATGAGCGTCATCGCCGCCAGGGAAAAACCGAAACCGGCGAACAGGGTGCGCCGCTTCCAGCGCGGCAGCAGGTGGACGTGGCCGGCGAACAAAATGACCAGGCCGATATAACTGGGCGCCGGCCAATTTACCTCGACCTTGGCGGTCAGGGCCTTGAGAAAGAAAAAGGCGATCCATCCGAGCGACAGTCCCCACAACAGGCGTTGCCCCGCCGGCGCAGGGCGATGGCGCAACACGCTGAAGGCCACCAGCACCACCAAGGGCGAAAGCACCATGGTCTGTCCGGCCAGGAAATACAGCCCGCGGCCCAGGGACCAGTGGATGTGGCCGAAATGGCCTTGCTCGTGGTGGAACATGACCCAGCCGTGCTCGGCGTTCCACCACAGCAGCGGGCTCATGAGCAGGGCCATGATCAGCAGACCGATCCAGAGCTGGTGAGATTTGAGATGGTGGTGCCAGCGGCGATTGAGCAACACCGCAATACCCAGGCCCGCCGGCAGCAGGCCGATACTGAGTTTGGTAAGTGTGCCGATGCCCACCGCCACGCCCGCCTCGTACCAACTGGCGGGACGATCGTTTGTCAAGGCACGATAGGCGGCCCACAGTCCCCAGGTCCAGCACAGGAACAGCCAGATATCGGTGGTCATCACCAGGCCGAGGGTAAAGTACTCTGGGGTGAACAGGAAAATGATGACCGCCCACCACGCGGCGCGGCGGGTGCCCCACACGTCCCGGGCGAAGGCGAAGACCAGGAACAATAAGCCGCAATGGGCGAGCCAGGCGGGCAAGCGCACCTGCCACGCGCCGTGGCCGAACAGCCCTTCGGACAGGGCGATGAGCCAGGCGATCAGCGGTCCCTTGGAATAATAGCTCCAGTCCAGCCGCCGCGACCATTCCCAGTACTGGGCTTCGTCGTAATGAAGATCGACGCCGGCGGCATGCACCAGCCACGCCTTGACGGCAAGGAGGATGACGCTGAGCGCCGCCAGCAGCAGCCAATCGTTGCGGCGCCCGCTATCGCTCACTCGGGATATTTCCAGTCCGCCTCGCCGGCGTGGGCATCGTCGTGGCTTTCGCGGATGACGTAGGAGCGCGTCTGGCTGGACTCAAAATAGGTGCGGGTCATCATCTCGCTCAACACGCCGGTGGTGAGAAACTGCACTGACATGACGACCAGCAACACACTCACCAACAGCAGTGGCCGGGTGCCGATGTCTTCGCCGAAGATGATCTTCACGAAAGCGAGATAGGCCAGTCCCGCCGCACCGAGGCCGCCGAAGATCAGACCGATTCTGCCGAAGAAGTGGCCGGGCCGGCTACGAAAGCGCATGAAGAAATACACGGCCAACAGGTCGAGGATGACGCGGAAGGTCCGTCCCAAGCCGTACTTGGATTGGCCGTATTGCCGCGCATGGTGGCGCACCACTTCTTCCTTGATGCGGCTGGGCGCGGTATTGGCCGCCATCCACGCCGGGATGAAGCGGTGCATCTCCCCGTAGAGGCGCACGCTCTTGATGATGGCGGCGCGGAACACCTTCAGGCTGCACCCGTAGTCGTGAAGTTCCACCTGGGTGATGCGGCCGATGAGGCGGTTGGCGATACGCGACGGGATCTTGCGCATCATGGTGTCCTGGCGATCCTTGCGCCAGCCCGCCACCAGGTCCAGGTCCTCTTCCAGCAGGCGTTTCACCATGCGCGGGATGTCGACAGGGTCGTTTTGCATGTCGCCGTCCATGGTGGCGATGACGTTGCCGCGGGCGGCGTCGATACCCGCTTGCATGGCGGCGGTCTGGCCGAAGTTGCGCTGGAGGGTGATGATACGGACATGCTTGCCCCATTGCTGGGCGTTGTTCTGCATCTGACGTTCTGTGTCGTCGGCACTGCCGTCGTTCACCAACACCAGTTCCCAGGGATGGTGGTAATCCGCCAAGGCCTCGTGCAGTTGTGTGACAAAGGGCGTCACGCTCTCTTGCTCGTTGTACATGGGAACGACGACGGAGAGGCGGTGGGCTTGGTCGGTTTGTTCAATTTTGGTCATTATTGGGATTCTCTGCCGCGCCTTGATCGCGGAACCGTTGCATAAAAGGTAGATATTTTAACCCGAGCCAGGCGGCGATGAGTCCCCACGCGCTACCCAAAAGCCCTCCCACCGCGATCTGGCTGGGATAGTGTTTGGCCAAATACACCCGTGACAAGGCCACCAACGCCGCTAAGGTAAATAGGGTGACGCTCCACGCCCGCCGCCTCAGCACCAGGCTCAAAAAGGCGGCGACGGTGAAACCGTTGAGGGCGTGGTTGGAAGGCATGCCGGTCAAGCTGGCGCCGCAGGCTTGGCCGGGGGCGTAGTGGAGCTGGCGCACCTGCGCCGCTAAGGTGTAACAGGGGCGGTGTTGAGCGAACACGTGCTTGAGGTTATTGCCCATGAAATCGCCCAGTCCCGCCACCAGCAGCATCACCACCCACAGTTGCACCCCCGCCTTGCGCCAGCGCCAGAATAAGACCAGCAGCAGCACCACCGCCAGCGGCAAGGCGAAACCCCGCTGCGACGACAGGGTGTCGAAAAAGATATCCAAGGCATGATTGGCCCAGCTGTGATTGATCCACAGCAGCAGTGCCTCATCCATGTCGCCGTCCCCCGATGAACACGCTGATGGCGCCGCCTGCCAGGGTGGTGCCCAGCAGGAACAGGTGCAGGTTCACGGCCGCCCCCAAGGCCGCCTGCGCCGCGACCCCGTAAGGTAACAGACCCGCCACGACCCCGGCCTCGTAGGTGCCGGCGCCGGCCACACCGTGCACCGGTAGGACGCTGGTTAGGTCACCAGCGATGGCCCCCATCCAGGCGGCGGGCACGGAAACGGGGACAAACAGCCGCAACACCCAGACGAAGGCCCCCAATTTGACCAGCCAATTGAGGACGGTCCAGCCCCAGGCGCGCCAGAAGGCCTCCGGCGCATGGGGCAGTCCTTGCAGCACCTTGCTCAGCCAGCGATAGGCGCGCTGGTGATGGCGTGCCTGCAACGCATGACGCCAGCGCGCGCTGAAGTGAAAGCTCAGCCAGGGCAGGGGCAACCACAGGGCGAGGACGACGGCGGTGAGGGGCCACGACCAGGCGGTGCTGTGGATTGCCAAGACCCCGAAGATCGCCAACGTATGGAGGTCCAGCAGCCGGAACCATAGCAACGCGGGCATGGAGCGCAGGGCAGGCACGGCGAAGTAGCGGCTCATCAGGACCGGGAAACTCAATTCGCCGGTACGCATCGGCAGCAGATTGTTGAGCAGATTATGTTGCAGCATGACTTTGATGCATAAGCTAAAGCGCCCCCCCATCTCGGCGCGGAAATAGTCGTAGAAGCGTACGGCCCGCAGCCAATAACTTCCGAGGATCAGCACGGCCGCCACGGCGACCTCCCCGAGGGGCACGTGGGTCCAAGGCGTCAGCAGTTTGCGCCAGCCGAAATAGACCTGGACGAAGGCGACAAAACCCGCCAGGATCCCCACCCCGAGCAGGGGCCGCCACATGGATTTCAAGGATACTCCCGCGTCAAAGGAAGGGTTTTATATATAGTCGAATCCAAAATCAGTCCCTATTACCGGTCCTATAGGCCGCTGTCCCTCGCCCCGAAGCGACCGTGCTTTATTTTGCCAGGTTAAAGCGGGATAATAACTCTTTATTTATTAACTTACCGTCAGGCGTCTCCTCCCGGCGAGACACAGCGGGGATTCCCCATTCTGTTAATTTGGTTATCAGGCGACAGGCTTTTTATCACAACTTGAGGGAAGGGCTTATGAGCACGGGCACCACGATTACCCAATTCATCATAGAAGAACAGCGGCGCATTCCTGGCGCCACCGGTGAGTTTACCTTATTGCTTAACGATATCGTCACCGCGACCAAGGTCATCGCCAACGCCGTCAACAAGGGCGCCCTGGCCGGGGTGCTGGGCGCAGCCGGCACCGAAAACGTCCAAGGCGAGGATCAGAAGAAGCTTGACGTGATCTCCAACGACATCATGATTAATTCCACCAGCTGGTCGGGTCACCTGGCGGCCATGGCCTCGGAGGAAATGGAGGAGATCCTGCCCATCCCCGCCATGTACCCCAAGGGCAAATATCTGCTGCTGTTCGATCCTCTGGACGGTTCGTCCAACATCGACGTCAATATCTCTGTGGGCACGATCTTTTCCATCCTCAAGGCGCCGGAAGGCAAGACCGACGTCACCACCGAAGACTTCCTGCAAGCCGGCACCCAGCAGGTGTGTGCCGGTTACGCCTTGTACGGACCCTCCACCATGATGGTGCTGACCACCGGCAATGGCGTGCACGGCTTCACTCTGGACCGCAATGTGGGCGAATATTACCTGACCCATCCAGAGATCACTATTCCGGAGGACACCAAGGAGTTCGCCATCAACGCCTCCAACAGCCGTTTCTGGGAAAAGCCGGTGCAGCGCTACATCGAAGAGTGTCTCCAGGGCAAGGAAGGTCCGCGCGGCAAAGACTTCAACATGCGCTGGGTGGCCTCCATGGTCGCCGAGGTGCACCGCATCCTCACCCGCGGCGGGATCTTCATGTATCCCATCGACAGCAAGATCCGGGACAAGGGCGGCAAGCTGCGCCTGATGTACGAAGCCAACCCCATGTCCTTTATCGTCGAACAGGCCGGCGGCCTCAGCTCCACCGGCCGCGAGCGTATCATGGGCATCCAGCCCGAAAGACTGCACCAGCGCGTGCCGGTGATCCTGGGCTCCAAGAACGAAGTGGATCAAGCCGTCTCTTATCACAATGAGATGTGATTGATGTGATTTAATGCCCGTGCAAGGCCCGCCCGCAACCGCCGGCGGGCCTTGTTTTTTGCCGCCCCGGCGAGAAGGCCGTTCGCTCGTCGCTCGAACTGGTGCGCCTGTCCCTCCACGGATTTAGGCCCTCTAAGTCCGCCGCAGCGTACGGCACAGCCTGCGAACCCGGCCCGGTTTTGCTCCCCCGCCCATGGCTAAAGCCTTGTTCTGATTGACCGCTAAAGAATGAGTATGCATCTGGGTGTGGGATAGGCAATGCCGGCAAACCAGCAATCCGGCCAGTCGACATAACGACAGGGATAGCAGATGACAATGTGGCGGCACTTTCACTTCCGCGCCACAGTGACGCTTTTGGTATTGATTGGGCAGGCGGCGTTTAGCGCCACGGCGTGGGCCGCGGAGCCGGTGCCTGACGTCCGTATCCTGATCGATATTTCCGGGAGCATGAAGCATAACGACCCGCACAACCTGCGGGCGCCGGCCCTGCGCCTGTTGACCGGTTTGTTGCCCAAGGGGACACGGGCCGGAGTGTGGACCTACGGCCAGTACATCAACATGCTGGTGCCGCTCGGCGAAGTCAACGCCGCCTGGAAAAAACAGGCGGAACAGGCCGCGGCAAAGATCAACTCGTTCGGCCTGTTCACCAATATCGAAGACGCCATGCGGCGCGCGACCGCTGACTGGCGTGAACCGGATAAGCACAGCCGGCGCAGCCTGATCATGCTGACCGACGGTTTGGTGGATGTGTCCAAGGATCCCAGCCTCGACGCCGCTTCACGGGATCGCATCATCAACAAGATTCTGCCGCGCCTGCGCGCTGCCAAGGTGAAAATCAATACCATCGCCTTGTCCGGCGAAGCGGATCATGAATTACTGCAGCAACTCGCTTCCGCCACCGACGGCTGGTTTGAGGAGGTGGACAATGCTGACCGATTGCAGCGCATTTTCCTGCATATGTTCGAGAAGGCCACTCAGCCCGATACCCTGCCCCTGGAGGGCAACAGCGTACAGGTGGACAACAGCATCGAAGAGATTACCTTTCTGGTGTTCCGCGACCGGCAAGGCAGGCCGACTCAGCTGATGGAACCGAATCACCAACAATTCGGCAAGGAGAACGCGCCGAAGCAGGTGCGCTGGCATCACGACACCGGCTATGACTTGATCACCATTACCAAGCCCCGACCGGGCGAATGGCATATCCTCGGACCGATAGATGCGGACAACCGGGTAATGGTGGTGACGAACCTCAAGGTGCACGCCACCCAGTTACCCAATAATCTCGGCGTGGACGACACCCCCTTTTATTTCGCGCAATTGCTGCAGAAAGGAAAATTAATCCGGCGCAAGGATTTCCTCGATTTCGTGCATATCACCTTACGCGATCAGCTTGAAGGCGGTCGGCACAGGGAGTGGCAATTGCATGACGACGGCGAGGGCGCGGATATGGCGGCGGGTGACGGGACTTTCAGTAATAAGCTGGCCGCATCCATGAAGGCGGGCCGCCACGAATTGACACTGCTGGTGGACGGCACCACCTTCCAGCGCGAACAGCGGCAAATCATCAATGTCTACGCGCAACCAGTGCAGGCCAGCGTAAGGTCGGATCCCGATCAAAGCGGTCACTTCGTGCTCTCCGTCATACCTTACGCGGGATTGATCGATGCGGATAGCATGCAGGTGACCGCCGTCGTCACCGATAATGACGGGACTTCCAGGAATATTACCCTAGCGCGTACCGGTCCCGCCGAATGGCGTTCGGAGCTGAAGGATTTCAACGATCCCGCCGGTTATCAAGCAGTATTCCACGTTACGGGGACCCGTCCCGGCGGCAAGCCGATCTCGACCCAGCTGGGAGCGTTCAAATTCAACGTCAGCGGCGTGGCCCCTCCCGCCCGCGTCGCCGCCCCGGCGCCGTCCGCTTCGCAACGCGAATCTAAATCTGCCCCGGCGGCGCCACCGGATTCGGAGGCCACGGCGGATGGCGGGCATGCCGCGAATGCCAAGACGCCCGCTTCCGCCCCGGATGCGGCTCCCGCTGCGCAGGAAGTTCACAGCGACGCTGTGGGCGTGAATTGGTATCTGGTCATCGGGCAGGTTGTTTTGATTAACGGCCTGTTGATCGGCGGGGGATTCTTCGTCTATCGACGCTGGTGGCGTTCCGACGAACAAGCCGGAAACATAGGTTTACTGGATGATGATGCCTCGCCAGGGGAACAGCAACCGCTGGCCTCGATTTTGGAAGAGACCAAGGCACGATGATGACCCTGACAATCGTTCTGGCGGAGATTACCGCCGTGCTGCTCGCAGTGGTGATCGTGATCAGCGTCAAGGCGGTGCAGAGGCGCCGGCGCGATCAGGATGCGGTCAATACCCTGGTTATCAGCGTTAAGGCGAATCAACCGGCGCGGGTGGAAAAATTGGCGGGTATGCTGAAAGACAACAGCCACCTCAGCGAAGACGAAGCGCTTGATAAGGCCAATGAGCTTATTAAAAAGCAGAACAAATTTTATCAGGACGCCATCGATTTATACTTCACGCGTAACAACGAAATCTTAAGCAAGCTGGACAATCGTCTCGAGAATTTATTGGATCCGGATCAGGGCTTGTTAAAGATTTCGACCGAAGCGAACGCCGCGGTAGCCGCGGAAGCAATGGCGCAGTTGTCGAAAGACATCGCCGCCTTGAGCAAGAAGCTCGAGGAACTGCGTAGCGAAAACGCCAGCCTGAGCGACCAGTTGAAGGCGGCCGAGAACGAGCTCGATCAACTGGGGCGTGAGTATGTCTCGGCATTTAACAAACCCAAAGTGAATAAGGCCAAGAGCGAGAAGAAGGTGCAAGCCGAGACCGCCGATGATCAGCAAACGGAGGCGGTCGAAGCCGAACCGACAGTAAGCGAAGACACGGCATCCCCCACAAGCGGAGCTGGGGCGGCGACGGAAGCGGCGAAGCTTGGCGAAGGCGTGGAAGTCATGGAGACTCTCGACGAGGAGTCGCGTTCGGAGAAATCCGCGAGCCCGGAAACACGAGAGCCCGCGCCTACCCCAGCGGGCGTCGCAGGAAAAGCGGATGAGAAATCAAATCCCAAGACTTCGCTCATGGACGATAACGACGAGGAGAATTTGTTTGCCGATTTGGGATTGGACGAATTGATCGGGCAACAACCCGGACAACAGGCGGAAGGCGGGCAGCCGCAGGGGAAGAAGTGACCGGATCATTCAGTATATTGCCATATAAAAATTTTATCGTTTATTACTTTAATTAAGCGCCTTTACTATTCAATCCGGTTTCATGTATAAAATTTGCATCATGAGATAAAACAGTCTAGAAGGTGGGAGAAAGACGCATGTCTGATGCTGCTGAGCGACCGCTGGCTTCGGAAGAAACCGAGAATCGGGTCAAGGAGACATTCCCCGTTGATATGCTTCCCGAAGAATTTGCCGCGCGAGACGGCTACGGATGGCTGGATTTTCCGTTTGGCCGCTATCGTTACCGCGATTCCGCACTGGATGCCTGGATTCAGGCCGTAAAAGAAATTCTGCAGACGCCTGAAAAACTTCGCCAATGCCAGGCTAGATATCTCACCCCGGCGGAGATGCAGCTGATTGCCAAGTATATGCAGGATGACCGTGATTCCCTTGACGACTGAGGAATTCTGCAGCGAAATGGTATCTTAGCGGCGAAAGCCGATCCGGTATTTACCCTGCTCCCGGCCTATTCCGGGAAAGGCGAAATTAGCTGTACCTTGGCATTCATTTTGTGGATACAGTCGCGGCGGCTATACGGGGAACCGCGGCTTGGCCTCATGGGGATAAAGGCGTAGACTGCTTCGCATATCGGTTCTGACAGGAAGGATTTTGCAATGCAGGTCGCCAAAAACAAGGTTATTTCGATAGATTATACGCTTACCGATGCGCAGGGAGCGGAATTGGACAGCTCTCAAGGCAGAGGTCCCTTCGCCTATATTCACGGTATCGGCAACATTATTCCAGGCCTGGAAGCCGCGCTGGAGGGCAAGTCGAAAGGTGATCAAGTCAACGCCGTGATTCCTCCTGAAAATGCCTATGGCGCGCGAGACGAAAAGTTGGTGCAAGATCTCCCGCGTTCGCAGTTTGACACCGATCAGGAGATTCAAGTGGGCATGCAGTTTCAGGCCATGAGTGAAGGTGGGCCGCGGGTGGTGACAGTGGTGAGCGTTGATGCGGATAACGTCACGATTGATGCCAATCATCCCTTGGCCGGTGTTACCCTGCATTTCGACGTCACCGTTAAGGAGATACGTGAGGCAACGGGCGACGAATTGAGTCACGGTCATGTCCACGGTCCCGATGATCAGCATCATTGACGAGGCAAAGCCTCCCATCTGCTAAACCATACCTGCTGCGAATCGACTGTACGAATCCCGCATGCAGTCGCTGAAATTGAGCTTTGCCAATGGCCGGGGCCAGCGGCTGGCCGCCAATCTGGATCTGCCGCTGGCGGCTGCGCCCAAGACCTATGCCCTGCTCGCCCATTGTTTTACCTGCAGCCGCAATCTTCGCGCCATCGTTCGCATTAGCCGTGTCCTAGCGCAGGCCGGCATCGCGGTGTTGCGGTTCGATTTCACCGGTTTGGGCGAGAGCGAGGGTGATTTCAGCGCGACGCAGTTTTCGTCCAATGTGGCCGACGTTGTTGCGGCGGCGCGCTTTCTCGAAAACAACTACGGAGCCCCTGGCCTGCTGATCGGTCATTCCCTGGGCGGCACGGCGGTGCTCGCCGCCGCAGCGCAGATCCCCGCGAGCAAGGCGGTGGCGGTCATCGCCGCGCCGGACGAGCCGACGGATATCTTCCGCCATTTCGCCGAGGCGCGTGACGCCCTTGAACGGACGGGACATACCGAGATCAGCGTAGCGGGAAAGACGTACCGCTTGAACCGCGGCTGGCTTGACGATCTGAGCGGCGCGCGCATGGAGAAGGTGATTCGTGACTTGAGCCGGGCCCTGTTGATTCTCCACGCGCCGGGTGACGAAGTGGTGGATGTGGATAACGCCTCGCGCATCTATCGCGCCGCCCGTCACCCCAAGAGCTATATCTCCCTGGACGATGCCGATCATTTGCTGACGACGGACGCCGACGCCGATTATGCCGGAAGGCTCATCGCCGCCTGGGCGGATAGATACCTGCCTGTCGCCGCCGCGCCGGTGGTCACGGCTACCCGACAGCGTGAGGTTGCGGTGCACATCGGCCGAGACCGTTACCATACGGATATACTCGCCGGCGGCCATGGGCTGAGTGCCGATGAGCCGCGAAGTCAGGACGGTAGTGACGGCGGGCCGTCACCCTATGAACTGTTATTGGCGGCGTTGGGGTCCTGTGTCGCCATTACTCTGAGGATGT
Organism: Gammaproteobacteria bacterium; assembly: GCA_037381915.1. Classification (GTDB taxonomy): domain Bacteria; phylum Pseudomonadota; class Gammaproteobacteria; order DRLM01; family DRLM01; genus JARRQJ01. The sequence continues at coordinate 54,397 of JARRQJ010000011.1, forward strand.
ATGCCGATCGCAAACACTGGCCGCTGGATGCGGTGCAATTGCGGTTGTGTCACGAGAAGATCCATGCCGGCGATTGCGAAGATTGCGAAAAGAAGACCGGTAGAATAGACCATATTGACATGGATTTGGACTTGCACGGGCCGCTCGACGCCGCACAACGTCGGCGCCTCATGGAAATCGCCGACAAATGTCCAGTGCATAAGACCTTGCTCGAAGAAGTGAAAATCACGATGCATTTGCGGGAGTCATAAGACCGGTCTCAGGCTTGCCCAGGCACCCTGCGACGGAACCGCCGCATCGCAAGATGCAGGAACAGCCACACCGGCATGGCCCAGACGGCCCCGCCGCCCCCGTTTGACGAACTGCTTTGACTGGCGCTATTGCTGGTTGTGGCATCGACGCCGGAATACAGGGCGATGATCCCGTTTATGTCGTCGAGCTGCAGGCTGTCGATAGAGCTGATCTGCGAGTTCATTATGGCCGTCACGGTCTGTCCCGCGTCGTCGGGATGGTCAAGGCCCAGAGCATGGCCGAGCTCATGGAGAAACACCCGCCGGAAATCCTGGATGCGCCGCCCCGAGGCGTCGGTTCGGATGGCGCCGGTGTAGTACGGGCTCCACAATTGCGCGCTGTCGGCGAGGATGTCGGTGTCGGAGAGATACCAGGTATCGCCGATCTTTTCATAACTGCGCTTGGTAACGGCGATGGCGTCGCCAAACGCGGCGTTGTCGCAGGTGGTGGCGCGCCACCCGCCGCTGTTGATATGATCCGCGCTATTGCAGGGCTGCGCCGCCCCCTTGCCCACGCTCCACTGCATGGGGGTTCCGATCCCATTCCACTCGCCCATGGCCACCACGGCGCTGTCGTTGTAGGCGCCGCCGAAATTGAGGACGAGACTCTGTCGCGGGTTGTACCAGATCACCGGTTCACCCGAGCCGGGGACTTGATTTTGCTGTACGGATGAACCGTCGGGTGTCGCGGTTCCGAAGGCATAGGCGAAGGCCAGTGCCGGTATACCCGATAGCACCGCCGCTGCCGCCAACAAATCACGGAACGATTTCACGGCTGAACATTCCCTGTGGTAGGAGTCAGGCGACTGCGGATCGCCTGGACGAAAGTATCCAGGGACGGTGCGTTTTGCGCGGCGGAAGTCAAGGCGCGTCGGCCGGTGCGGTCGATTTGATCGTCCCGGACCACGACATGTTTCCCTTGGGTGGTGGTAAGCACCCGGTACACACCCTGGGTGATACCTACCACGGGAAAAAAATCGCGGCGGTTGCCGCGGATGAACAGCAGGTAGCGCTGCCCGGTCTGAAACGTCGGCACGCCCGGGTAGTCCTGGGCGAAGCGTCCCACTACCCCGCCCGGTACCCGCAGCTCGTATTCCATGGTGGCCACCCGGCCCTTCACCACGTCCAGATTGCCAAAACTCACATAGCTGAAAATGGTATTTTGATCCAGTCCGCCGTCGGCGAATTCGCTGCGCACATCCTGCACCGTTCCCACCAGCACCAAGTCGGCGCGTTGCACCAGTTCGTCGAAGGAGCGCGGCACCACGCTGAGGGCGAAGGCGGGCGCGTGCGCCAACAGGGACACGGCCAGCACCGCCCCCAGTCCCATCCTGTGGAGCCATCTGCGCTCTACGAGAAAACGAAGGAAATGAGAGCTCATAGTTGGGAGCTTAGCCGAATCACGCTGAAGTGAACATGAAGGCCGTGAGCTTGGAGCCGGGATGCAGGTGGACCTGGTAATCCAAATATTGATATTTAACAGTGTATTAGGGCGCGCGCCATGGAAATGCTGCTGAATACATTTGTGGTCCTGTGCATTGTTATCGACCCGGTCGGCTTGGCGCCGATGTTCCTTGCCCTGACTCCGGGGTCGAGTCTTGGCTATCAGCGCAAGATGGCGTTTCGTGGCAGCCTGCTGGCGAGCACGATGTTACTGGTGTTCTATTTTGCCGGCGATCGATTGCTGGCCGCACTGGGTATCGGCCTGCCCGCCTTCCGTATCGCCGCCGGCGCACGGTTGTTTCTTTTGGCCATCGATATGGTGTTTGCACGCCAGTCGGGTTTGCGTTCCACTACCATCCGCGAGCAGCGCGAGGCTGAGGGCAAACACAATATCTCGGTCTTTCCGCTGGCTTTCCCCTGATCGCCGGTCCGGGCGCCTTGACCACGGTATTGCTGATGTCTTCCGTGGCCAGGGTTGTCTTCGCCTTTACCACTACCTTAATCGTGTTGTTAATCGTATTGGGCCTCACCCTGGTTTCGCTGCTGTATGCTTCGCCCATCCTGCAGTTTCTCGGCGAGACCGGCACCAATGTCAGCAGCCGCCTGTTCGGTCTGATCTTCGTCACCCTGGCAGTCCAGTTTATCCTGGACGGCATGCATGCCAGCTTTCACCCATGAGTTCTGGACGGTGCTCAGGCGCGCGAGGTGAACCTGCCGGTCCGGGTATTGACTCGAATGCGTTTGCCCTGGGCCAGGTACTCTGGCACCTGTATGACCAGGACGGTGGTAAGGGTTGCGGGTCTACTGCGGGCAATGGCGGAAGCGCCTTTCATCGCCGGCCCGCAGGCCATGATCTCCATCTCCACCGTGTCCGGCAGTTCGATACCCGGTTGCGTCTCCCCCGCTGCCAGCAATTGGATGGCCGCCATACCGTCCGAGAGCTAAGCAGGTTCAGGCCCCAGCAGTTCATCAGGCAGGGTGTCCTGTTCATAATTTTCATTGTCCATGGATGTGCAACTCCCATTGTCGCGAAAGATCAACCGAGCAGGGCGGCGGGTGAACCCCACTTCCTGCAAGGTGTCGTCACCGCAGTAGGTCTGGTCCTGCTACTGCTACTGCTTGGTTACCACATTGCGGAAACTCACTTTGTACAACGTGTTGGCGCCGCGCGACGACGGCGCCTTGACCGTCACCTCCTTCGCCACGTAGATCGTGCCGTCGATATTGACGACCGCACCGTTCTTGAGATCGCTGGCCTTCATGGGGCTGGTATCCTATGGTTATGCACTGGAGTGGATTATAGTGGAGATGAAGGCCGCGGGTTTGCGGGATTGGACGGAACAAAAAGATGAAAATTCGTACCTTTAAAAACACCTGGCCCCATATAGACGATTCGGCCTATGTCGATCCCCTGGCCTCGGTGATCGGCAACGTGGCGATCGGGCCCGATTCGTCGGTATGGCCCATGACCGTGATCCGCGGCGACGTGAATCATATCCGTATCGGGGCCCGCAGCAATGTTCAGGATGGCAGCATCGTTCACGTCACCCACCCGTATGCCGCGCGGCCACAGGGTAACGCGGCGACAATCGGTGATGACGTCACCATCGGCCACCGCGCGGTCATCCACGGGTGTACCATAGGCAACGAATGCCTGATTGGCATTGGCGCGATCATCCTGGACGGCGCGGTGCTGCAAGACCGCGTGCTGCTCGGGGCGGGCAGTCTGGTAACGGAAGACAAGGTCCTGGAAAGCGGATATCTCTACGTCGGGAGTCCCGCCCGGCAAGTGCGGCGCTTGAATGATGAAGAGCTCAAATGGTTCAAATATTCAGCACAACACTACGTGCAGTTGAAGAACGACCATCTGGTTTCCGTGTGAGCGCGCCAGCCGGCGCCACGCTTGCACGCCCCCGTGTCAGGGCATGCCGAGTTTGACCACCATCTTGCCGTCGCGCACCTCGATCGACTTGATCTCGCTGCCCATGAACCGCTTCGCTTCGCCCAGCTGTCCCAGCGTGTAGATAGGGTGGTCGCGCAGCAAGTCTCTGAGCACTCCGTCGGCGAGCCGTCGAATCTGAGCCAGATAGACAGTCGGTATTCCGTCGACCTGCAAGTCCTTTACACCGGCATCATCCAAATAGAAATTCCCGCTGGGGCCGGCGAAGCGTAATACACCGTCCACCGTGATATGCCCGGAGACGGAAAACTGCTCGGCCGCGGTAGCGTCGATTCGTAAGCCGAGACCGATGCGGTTGCTGTGCGCGGTCAAGATCACCCGCGGGTGGTGCAGGCGCACGCTGACCAGCTCGTCCGCACGTACGATGGGAAACAAGCGCTCGACACGCCGCTGCACATTGGCGCGGTCCAGGGCGATGATGAGATTCATGTCTTCGGCATACGCCGCTTGCACCGCCAGCCACATAATCACCGCCGTCCAACAGCGTATGCGTCGCCGTACGTCGACCTTCCCGGAGAGTGGCGGAGAAACCACCTCGCAATTCACCGCAACATGATGGACCATGAGGTTGCTCGACGCCGCTAGCGAGGGGGCGGGGCGTGCCGTTTATTCTTGGCGCGTTGTTGTTGCAACAGACGTTGGAATTCTTGCGGCGTGATCTTCGGCCGGGAAAAGCGCGGCATGCTCACTCTCACGGCGTTGGTCCGGGTACTGCTGTCACCGGTCGCGTCGCTGAGGTTCAGGTTGTAGCTCCCCAGGGGCGTATAGGGCGGGAAGCTCACGCTAATTTGATCGGCGGCCTTCTGTTCGGTACGCAGGCCGGTCAACGGCGCGAGGGCGGTGATGGCGCGTTCGCCGGCGAGGTACACCGTCCCCTTGTGTACGGTGATGCGGGTTGCCAGAGATGTCAGGGGATAACGCCCTTGCAGACGAAGATGCTTGTCGTTCAGGCGGAAGACATACACCCCTTCGTTCTTCACCGTGGCGTAGAGCATGCCGTCGGCGGCGGTCATGTCGGAGATGGTTCCCTTGAAGGGATAACTGGCCAGGGGCGCCAGGCCCGTGCCCGTGTTGCGCAAGACCAGCAGACCCCGTTGCGGCTGATACAAGAACATTGCATCGCCCAGCATGCGCAGCATGCTGCTGTCGCCGCTCAGCACATCCCGGCTGCGCAGGACGGGATGCTCGGGCGTGCTGATGTCCAAGCGTTTCACCACCGAGTCCGGAGTCAACACATAGAGGGTATCGCCGTGCAACTCCATGTCCGCCACCGGCGTGATGTAGCGGGCGATTTCCTTGGGCCATCGCGGTTTGCTGACATCGGCGATGACGATGCCGAGCCTGGGTACGGCGAAATAGGCGATATTGCCCTTGGCTGTGATGGTGCTGGCCGCGGCCGGCAGCTTCAATGCGCCGATATCGTAGGCCTCGAAGGGATTCTTGATATTGACCAGATCAACCGTACCGTCGTCTTCCGCCAGGAGAGCGGTGTCCTGGAGGAGCATAATGCGTTCGACGGGGTGGTTGGTGTCCACCCCGGTAACCCAGGTGGGATTGAGCGGGTTTCGGTTGTCGAAAATCTGTAATCCGCCGCTGCCGTTGGCAGCGAACAGAAAAGTGTCGCGGGCGGCGATTTGTTGCACGCGTCCCCGTTCGTGATAGCGGTCGGCGAGCACCGGGTGTGCGGGGTCTTTGACATTCAAGGCCAGGAAACCACCCCACCAGTCCGATACGTAGACATGGTCGCCCTCTACATTCACCCCCCAGGCTGCACCGGGGGTATCGTAGCTGCCGACCAGCCGGGGACGGGACGGATCGTGAATGTCGATAATTTCCACCCCCGCCAGCCAATCGGCCAGATAGAGATAATCTTTTTGCATCGCGATGCCGCGGGCGTTACCCGGTGTCGCGAGGTGGGCCAATTGCTTGGGCGCGGCGGGGTCGTGGACATCCACCATATACAGGCCTTGGTCGAAGAAACTCACATAGGCGATGCCGTTGCGCACCGACACATCTTCGGCGCGCCCACCGGGATTGAACTGTCCCAGCAGGCGGGCGTGCTGGATGTCGCTGACATCGATGAGCAGCAGGCCGCCCTGATCGTCGGCCACATAGGCGGTGGTGCCGTCCACAGCGATGCCCCACGCCATGCCCGGGGTCTTCACGGTGGTAATGAGGCGTGGCTTGGTCACGTCATGGACGTCGATGATCTGCAGTCCGCCGCGGTGGCCGGCGAGATACAGGGTATGGCCCACCAATTTAGGGATGTAGGCCAGGCCGGGGGTGGGCAGGTTGGCGATCAGCTTGGGTTGCAGCGGATTGTGGACATCGACGATCTGCAGGCCGTGGTCATCATCGGCCACATAGGCGATGCCGTCATGCACGGTGATGCCCTTGGAAGAACCCGGGGTGTGAAAACTGGAGAACAGGGTGAGATGATCGGGATGGCTGATGTCGTAAAGATGGATGCCGGAAAACCAGTCGGCCACATAGGCGATATTGCCATCGATGTAGGCGCGGCGTTCGCCACCGAAATTCACCCCCCGCCCCACGTCCAGGCCTTCGTTGCTGATCTGCGGGGCCTGGGGAGAAAAATCGATCTTTTGCAGGCGTTGTCCCACGGCGACCAGCGATTCCTGCCCTCGTAACGCCACGGCGTCCACCTTGGCATGCAGCGGATAGATGGATCTGGTGGTCGGCAATTCCGGCCGGGAGATATCCAACATGGCGACTTGTCCCTGCCGGTTGCTCAGCAGGACGCGATTGTACTGCACCGCCACCTGACCGACCTCGCCAAGCTTGCCGTGGCTGCCGATCCAAATAGGTGTCCTGACATTGCGGACATCCAACACCAGCAGCCCGTCCCCACCTTGCGCGACGAAGGCCAGCCCTTTCTGCAGGGCGACGTCCAGCGCCGGACCGGTGGTGCGATAATGGCCGATGCGCGTGCCGCTGTCGCCGTCCACGATCGCCAGGCCGTGCTCACCTTCCGCGAGAAAGACATGATCGCCATCGCTGGCGAGCGACGCCGCCGGATGGTCCAGGCGCCGCCGCGGCAAGGCCCGCGGTTTGGCCGTGGCGCTGACCTTCACGGCTTGCAGGCCGTCGTCGCCGACCAGCAGATAGGCGCGGGTGCCGCTCCAACTCATGGCGCTGATCGTCCCCCCGACATCCAGGCTGTACAGCAGGTGTGGCCGCTCGTGATCGCGGATATCGATCTGGATCAGGCGGCCGTTCTTGGCGCTGGCCAAGGCCTGATGACCCCGCACGGCGACCTGGGTGTAGTCGCCGCCGTCATGATAGTCGGCGGTGATTTTCATCTTGGCGAGGTCCACCACCACCACCCCCGCCGTGCCCACTGCCACCAGCGCCACGCCGTCACTCACCGCCACGTCGTGCGCCGTCCCGGGCAGCTTCGTGCTGGCCTCCAGCGTGGGTCCGCCGGGATCAACCGTCAGCTGGCTGCCGGGTTTGGCATCGTGCATGGTAACCGTGACGGTACCGCCCTTGCCGTAGTAGAGCGTGTCGGGGAGGACGTTTGCGATTCGCGGCGTGGCGCCGGCCGCGGCGCTGGTCAAAATGTAACAAAACAAACCTAAACCGATTTTCGAGACGTACTGCAACATGGAACTGTGTTACCTGTTTTGAATAGTTGAGAACCGCCGTCTACGGACAGGGATTGGGGTTGCCCTGGTGAATCTCCTCGATGCCGCTCAACACCAGGGGCGAAAGTTGGAGGTCAAGGGATTGTAGATTGCCGGCCAGTTGATCCAAGGTGGTGGCGCCGATGATCACGCTGGTGACGAAAGGGCGGGAGGCCGCATAGGCCAGTGCCATTTGTGCCGGATCCAGCCCTTGGCTGCGCGCCAGGCTCACGTAGGCTTCGGTCGCCGCCTGACCGCGCTGGCTGCGATAACGTTGGAAGCGTTCGTACATGGTGAGGCGGGCACCGGCCGGCTGATTGCCCCCCAGGTATTTTCCGGATAACACGCCGAAACCCAGGGGGGAATAGGCCAGCAGGCCCAATGCTTCGCGGTGGGCCACCTCGGCCAGACCGATTTCAAAAGTGCGGTTGAGGAGGTTGTAGGGGTTCTGGATACTGACCGCACGCGGCAGGTTTAACTCCCTGGCCGCCTGCAGAAAGCGCATCGCCCCCCACGGCGTCTCGTTGGACAGGCCGATATGCCGCACCTTGCCGGCGCGCACCAGATCGCCCAGCACTTGCAGAGTCTCTTCGATGGGGACGGATTCGTCGGTGGGGTCGTGCTGATAACCAAGCCTGCCGAAGAAGTTGGCCTTGCGGTCCGGCCAATGGAGCTGATAGAGATCCAGGTAATCGGTGCGCAGGCGCTTGAGGCTGTCGTCCAGCGCCGTCTCGATGTTGGCCCGGTCGAGCCGCGCCTTGCCGTTACGCAGGTAGGACAAATCGCGCGCCGGCCCCGCCACCTTGCTGGCGAGAATGACGCGGTCGCGTTGGCCGCGCTGCTGCAGCCAAGAGCCGATGTATTCCTCGGTGCGCCCGTAGGTCTCGCCCTTCGGCGGCACCGGATACATCTCGGCGGTATCGATGAAGTTGACCCCCCGCTCCAGAGCGTAGTCCAACTGCGCATGGGCCTCGCTCTCGGTGTTTTGCTCGCCGAAGGTCATGGTGCCAAGGCAAATGGCGCTGACCTTGAGGTCGGTATGGCCTAAGCGACGATACTCCATGTCGGTCTCCTAAAACTTGGCGTGTTGTTGTTACAGCTGCGAAAAGACTTCCTCCGCCGAGACCAGAGTATTTTTGATCTCGCGCTCGCCGTGTGCGGAGGAGACGAAGCCCGCCTCGAAGGCGGAGGGCGCCAGGTAGATGCCCTGTTCCAGCATGCCGTGGAAGAACAGCTTGAAGCGTTCCACGTTGCAGTTGGTGACTTGATAATAGTCCTTGACCTGCGGCTCTTCGGTGAAGAACACACCGAACATCCCGCCCACCTGATTGGCGACCAGGGGGATATCGAAGGCCTTGGCCCGTGTCACCAGACCGCGCGCCAACTGCTCGGTGCGTTCGCCCAGGGCGGTGAAAAAGTCGGGTTGCGCGACCTCCTCCAGCGTCGCCAGGCCCGCCGCCATGGCGACCGGATTACCCGACAGGGTCCCCGCTTGATAGATGGGTCCGAGGGGGGCGATCTTTTCCATGATCTCCCGCTTGCCGCCGAAGGCGCCCACCGGCAGGCCGCCGCCGATCACCTTGCCCAGGGTGGTGAGATCGGGGGTGACCTCGTACAGTTCCTGCGCCCCGCCGAGGGCGACGCGAAAACCGGTCATCACCTCGTCGAAGATCAGTACCGATTCATATTCGTCGCAGATGCTGCGCAGGCCTTCGAGGAAGCCGGGCAGCGGCGGCACGCAGTTCATATTGCCCGCCACCGGTTCGACGATAATGCAGGCGATCTGCCCGCCGAGATGGGCGAAGGTCTCGCGCACCTTGTCCAGGTCGTTATAGTCCAGGGTGATGGTGTGTTCCGCCAGAGCTACCGGCACGCCGGGCGAGGTGGGCACTCCCAGGGTCAAGGCGCCGGAACCGGCCTTCACCAGCAGTGAGTCGGAATGGCCGTGATAGCAGCCCTCGAATTTTACGATCTTGTCGCGGCCGGTGTAGCCGCGGGCCAGGCGAATGGCACTCATGGTGGCCTCGGTACCGGAATTCACCATGCGCACCATATCTAGGGACGGCACCAGTTCGCACACCTTCTCCGCCATCTCGATCTCGATGCGCGTGGGCGCGCCGAAACCCAGGCCGTCGCCGATGGCCTCCTCCACGGCGGCGATCACCTTGGGGTGGGCATGACCGAGGATCATGGGTCCCCAGGAACCCACGTAATCGATATATTGCTTGCCGTCCTCGTCATAGAGGAAGGCGCCTTCGCCATGCTTAAAAAACACCGGGTCACCGCCCACGCCGCGAAAGGCGCGCACCGGCGAATTCACACCGCCGGGGATATGTTGTTGGGCTTGTATGAATAACTCGTGCGAGCGGCTCATATATTACTCCTGGTCGATAGACTATACGCCAATGACGCGATGATGCCGGTTGCCGGTGCCGTCGTCGAACAATTCCGCAATCGCGGCGGCGGCGGCCGTCACATCCGCCTGGCCGAATACGCCATGGATCACGGCAAGCAGGTCCGCGCCGGCCTCGATGAGCGTGCCGCCGTTGTCTGCGGTGATGCCGCCGATGGCTGTGATCGGGATGTTCAGGCGTCGTTTCGCATACTGCAACAACGCCATTTCCGCCTGCGTGGCGTGAGGTTTCGTGCGCGAAGGAAAGAATCTCCCGAAAGCGACATAATCCGCCCCTCCCTCCGCGGCGGCGACGGCGCGCGTCAACTCATTGTAGCAGGACACGCCGATGATGGCGTCCGAGCCCAGTTGCTGCCGCGCGGCGGTGAGCGGCGCGTCATCGCGACCGAGATGCACGCCGTCGGCGCCCACAGCGACGGCCAGAGCGATATCGTCATTGATAAGCAAGGGTACATGATGGGCGCGGCACACCGTCAACACGGCACGCGCCCGCTCCAGGCGTTGCGGACCGGCGGCCTTATCCCGATATTGGACCAGCGCCGCACCGCCGGCGATGGCGGCGCCGACATGTGCGGCCAAGTCTTCCGGAGCGATCAGTGCCGGATCGGTTACGACATACAGGCCACGCCGCCATCGAGGCATCATGCCGAGGAGTCCGCTTCGTTTTGCGCCCAGAACAGCCGGTTGGGCAGATGTTGTCCCATGCCGGCCCGGTAACCGTACTTCAGGCTGTGCCAGGTAAAATCCTGGGCCTCATGGACCGCGACCGCCGGGTCGAGTCCATGGGCGAGCAGGCCTGCGACCGCCGCCGCCAGAGTACAGCCGGAACCGTGATAGCTGTGGGGGAGCCGTTCCCAGGCGTAACTTTCCAGTTGGCGGCGATTTCCGTAGAGGGTGTTGATGACCTCTACGGTGCGTTCATGGGTACCGGTAATGAGGACGTATTCGCAACCACCCTCCAGCAATTCCTGGGCACAGGCCTCCAGGCTATCGGCCTCCGCTGCCAGGGCGCGGGCCTCGCGGCTGTTGGGGGTCAGCACGGTGGTCAGTGGGAACAGCAAGTTGACCATGGCGTCGATGAGCTCATCATCGGCGAGCACACCGCCTCCGCCGGCGAGGATGATGGGATCCAAGACTACCGGGATATCGGCATAATCCATCAGGACCGAGTGCACCGCTTCGACGTTATCCACGCTGCCCAGCATGCCGATCTTGAACGCGGCAACCGACATGTCTTCCAGTACGGCCCGCGCTTGTTCGATGACCAGATTGGCCTCGATGGCGGCGTAGCTCTTGACGTTCTGGGTATCCTGGACGGTAATCGCGGTGACGACCGGGACGGCATGACAGCCGATGCTCGCCAGGGACTCGATGTCGGCCTGGATACCGGCACCGCCGGTGCTGTCCACACCAGCGAAGGACATGACTACGGGGGGAAATTCTTGTTGGGTCATTGAGTCGCCTCCGCCACATTGAAAGAGAAGGGTTTAGTGCGTTCCCCTTCCGTCAAGGAACTGTCCAACCGCTGAGGGAAACTGGGGGATGTGGGCCATTCTAGGGCCTGTAGACAGTTCCCACAACTCGCAGGCGGGTGGGGCGAAGGGCGAACGCGCCGCACAGGCTTTCGTTGTACGGGTCGACATGCGAAAATCGACGCACCAGCTCCCGATACCAGGAGGCATCCTTGCAAGCGCAATCGCCGGCCGCCGGCTACAAGAAATACATGTGTGTGATTTGTGGTTTTATTTATGACGAGGCGGAGGGTCGCCCGGAGGACGGGATCGCGCCGGGTACTGTGTGGGAGGATGTACCGGACATCTGGTGTTGTCCGGATTGCGGCGCCAGCAAGGATGATTTTGAAATGCTGGAGGAGTGACGGGAAAAACGGCGCGGGACACGTCTGATTTTGCCAGCCATTTTTCACTCCCGAGGCCATAAAACAAAAACCAGCCGTCAGGCTGGTTTTTGCAGGCTCCCACATTCCAAGGAGTGTTACTTGGCGAGGCCCAACACGAAGTCCACCAGCTTGGAGATGTCGGCATCGGAAACGCGGGGTGAGTACGGAGGCATGGGCACGCCACCGGTCACGGCGGTCCAGTTGCCCTTTCCACCCTTGTGAATCTTCTGGGTCAGCACCTCTTTAGGCGTACCCTTCACGACCGTGCCATCGCTGAGGGTGGCCGAGATTTCGGATTTGCCCTTGTACTTATTCGCCACGTCCTGCCAGGCGGGACCGACGATTTTCTTTTCCACCGAGTGGCAGGCCAGGCAGCCGCTCTTCTTGGCCAGTGCCAGACCATCTTCGGCATTCGCCTGGACAGCGACCAGGGTCAATACGGCCGCTGCGGAAACGCTTAACCAATGTGCTTTCATGTGTGACTCTCCTTAGGTGCTCTATAAAGTTTCATGGTCGAATAAATCGTGTTTGACGGTCGGTTAAACCGCCGTCGGGTGGTTCGGCGCCTATCTGGATAGCGGTGACTTGATCCGGTTTAGCGGTCAGCACTTCCCCCCCTCGTGCTGCTCGGCAGCTACAACCTTATTGTTACCATGGGATTTATGCCATGGTGCCGTTCGCAGGTCAATAATACCCTAAATTTCTTACTGGAATATTAAGCGGGAATCATCGGCGCGGGCGCATATTTTTATATTAATTTCAGCCGGTTGAATAAAAAAGCCAGCCCGAGGGCTGGCTCATGTATTCATGTATTACGGTGTAGTTTGGGTTATTTGGCGAGACCCAACACGAAGTCCACCAGCTTGGAGATGTCGGCATCGGAAACACGGGGTGAGTACGGAGGCATGGGCACGCCGCCGGTTACCGCAGTCCAGTTGCCCTTCCCGCCCTTGTGAATCTTCTGGGTCAACACTTCCTTGGGCGTACCCTTGACGACGGTACCATCGGTGAGGGTGGCCGAGATTTCGGATTTGCCCTTGTACTTATTCGCCACGTCCTGCCAGGCGGGACCGACGACCTTCTTTTCCACCGAGTGGCAGGCCAGGCAGCCGCTCTTCTTGGCCAGTGCCAGACCATCTTCGGCATTCGCCTGGACAGCGACCAGGGTCAATACAGCCGCTGCGGAAACGCTCAACCAACGTGCTTTCATGTGTCTCTCCTTATGAGTCATTATGGTCAATGTTATATTTTAATTGCCCGCCAACTAGGGAAACCCGACGAGGGGCATTTGTACATCTGAGGGATTAGGTTATCCGCGTCCGGGCGGACACTCCTTTTCCCCCACTCCCTAAAAAAACAATAAAACAGCCTACTTGCGGCGTGACGCGAACTTATGCCATGGGAAAAATGGGCTGTCAAGATGTCGTCAATAACATACAGTGACATTGTTGGCGGTCTATAGACAAATTGTTACAGTAGCGCTCGCGATTTGTGCGCTTGCCCTTGCGTCAATCAAGTCCTTCGAGCAGCAAAGGAAACAGCCCATGAAATGTTGTCTTCGAGCACCGCTGCGGTGGCTCGCCGGCCTGATTGTCATCACAACGGCTCACGCGGCGGGCGTTGCCGTACCGCCGACGGGGTGTTCCCAATGTCATACCAGCGCCAGTCACAGCCTGTTCGCGGTCAAGACCGACAGCAACTGCGCCACGTGCCATGGTGAGATGAAACCGGCCCATACCAGACCTCGGCTTACTCAGAATCAGTTGACCGATGAGGAGACCCCGCTGCCGGACGTCAAGGTCACCGTGATCCCCCCGGATGCCAATCCGGCCAAGGTGACCGCGGATCCGAATCCGATGGTGTTGATCCCGGCCGGCAAATTCATCATGGGTTATGACGATCGCATGCCTGACGAGGGTCCGGCGCATCAGGTATATCTCAAAAGCTTCTGGATCGATCGCTATGAGGTGACCAATGCCCAGTATAAGAAATTCATCGATGCTACCCATCGCCGTTCGCCTTCCCATTTCCGCAACCGCACCTATCCCCCAGGCAAGTCCAATCATCCGGTGACAGAGGTCACCTGGTATGACGCCGTTGCCTATTGCAAGTGGGCGGGGAAGCGCTTGCCCACCGACCAGGAATGGGAAAAGGCGGCGCGCGGCACGGATGGCCGCATGTTTCCCTGGGGTAACGAGTTTGACATCAACAAGGCCAATACCCCGCAACGCTGGATGGCGTTGCACCAGGAGGGTGATACTCTGCCGGTGGGTTCGTTTCCCAGTGGAGCCAGCCCCTACGGCGTATACGATATGTCGGGCAATGTCTGGGAGTGGACCTCGTCATGGTATAAACCCTATCCCGGCAATAAACATCCCAGCGAAAATTACGGTGAGAAATACAAGACATTGAAGGGCGGGTCGTGGTGGGATTGCACATTCTACAAATGCGGTATTTCCGCGCCGGTCTTCAATCGCTCCTTCTTTATCCGTACCACCCGTAACAAGAGTTTCGGCTTTCGCTGTGCGAAGGGCTCCGCGCCCGGTGACGGGCCCCGCGCCACTCATAAAACGCATAACACGGAGAAAATGTAATGAAGCTGAAAGCGATAAGGCGGCGGCAGGGCGCCGTGGCGCTGGCTTGCCTGTTGCTGACTGTCGGTGCGATGGCGGACTCCGGGAGCAAGGCGGCAGCCCAGGATAACGGCATGGTGCTTATCCCCGCCGGCCCGTTTGTGATGGGCAGCAATAAGTTGCCCAACAAGGATGAATCGATCGGCGTCGGCACCATCAAGCCCTGGTATCTGGATGAGCATCCTGCCCACCAGGTGAACCTGAAAAGTTATTACATGGATCGCTACGAGGTCACCAACGCCCAGTACGAAAAATTCGTGGTGGCCACTGGCCACACGCCGCCCATCATGTGGGGGGAGAACGGCTATTTATTGGACTTAAAGAAGCAGGCGCTTCCCCGCCTGGACATCGACAGAATACGGCGCCTGGCGGTGAGGACCTTTCGCTTGGACATGGATACCCGCACCATGGAAAAACAGGCACTGCTGGATGCCATCGACAAGCGCCTGCGATACCTGGGCAAGGAACCGATCGTCGATGTGAGCTGGCACGACGCCGATGCCTATTGCACCTGGGCAGGGAAGCGCCTGCCCAGCGAAGCGGAATGGGAAAAGGCGGCGCGCGGCAAGAACGGCCGGGAGTTTCCCTGGGGTGCAAAATGGGCGGCCGGCAACAGCAATACCGGCGAGGAGAGTTGGGATGACGGCGTGGCCCCGGTGGGCTCCTACCCCAAGGACAAGTCTCCCTATGGTGTCTTCGACATGGCGGGCAACGTATCGGAGTGGGTGGAGGACTGGTACCAGCCCTATCCGGGCACGGATTATAAGAGCAAGGCCTTCGGGAAAAGATACAAGGTATTGCGCGGCGCCGCCTGGGGACGCGAAGGTCATTACGCCATGCACCAGTTTCAACGAGGCGCCTATCGTTTCTATTTGGATCCCGACTCTACGCTCGAGGACGTGGGCTTCCGCTGCGCCAGGAGCGCCCAGTGAGGCACCGTTAGCTGCGCAGGGCAAGATAACTCATGAGGAATTCGACGATCTCCACGCGGTCATAGGCCTCCTGCGCGGAATCGCCCCAGACGGTGGTGCCGTGGCTGTGGATCATGAGCGCGGGAAGCGCGGGCGGCGTTGTCGTGAAGCGTTGCCGTATCGCCGCGGCGATGGCGGGGACGTCGGCGTAATTGGGGAACAGCGGCAACACCACGGCGGGTCGCTCCTCCCGAACGCCCAGACCCTTCAGCATCTCCAGCGGCGGCAACGGCAGCTCGCCGCAATCCGCCGCACATTGCGCCGTCGCCGTGCAGGCCGCCACGCTATGGACATGCAGGCAGGCCCGGGTGTCGGGAAACAGCTGGTAAATGACGCGGTGGATGGCGGTTTCCGCCGAGGGTTTGGCGCTGTCATGAAAGCGCTCCACCACCTGCCCATCGGCAATCGCTATACGCAAAAAATCATCGTCAGTTAAACGGCCTTTGGCCAGGCCGCTCGCGGTGATCCAGAAACCGCTGGGTTCGATCGGATCGCGAATGCTGAGATTGCCGGCGGTGCCCGCCATCCACCCGCGTCCGTGAAAATCCTGGGCGATCTCGATCAAGGCCGCGCGGGGATTGAGAGTGTCAAGGGAGCGGGGCATGGGCGATTGGCGGGCGGTGCGGCGACCCGCGGATTTTATCACGTACCCGGGCCGGTATTGGTGGTCTGGGTTTTGCGCGAGCGTCCGCTGCGCCGGCGCGGACCGGGGCGTGAGTCATTGCGTGTTTTGGCGCCGCGTTTGCCGTCAGGCCGGTGACGGCGGATGGATTTCGGGCGTCGCACCTCCGCCAGCAATTCCGGGCTGACCGGGGCGCTGGGTATGCTATGGCCGATGTATTTTTCGATGTCCGGCAGGGAGAAGGCATAGGTCTCGCAAACAAAGCTCACGGCATCGCCGCTGGCACCAGCCCGCGCGGTACGGCCGATGCGATGCACGTAGTCCTCGGCGTCCTGGGGCAAATCGAAATTGAACACATGGCTGACGTCGGGGATATGCAGGCCGCGCGCCGCGACGTCGGTGGCCACCAGTATGGGAATTTCGCCTTTTTCGAATTGCGCCAGGAATTTCAGCCGCTTCTTCTGCGGGACGTCCCCGGACAGGGTGGCAACATGGAAGCCGTTGCTTTCCAGGTAGGCGTGTACCTCTTCACCGGTGCGCTTGGTGTTGACGAACACCATGGTGCGGGTAGCGCTCATAGTGCGCAATAAACCGATCAGCAACGGGATCTTTTCCTCGTTGGCCGGGTAGTAACTGACCTCGCGTACCTGATCCGCCGTGACCTTATCACTTTCTATCTGAATCAGCTGGGGATTATTCATGTGCTCATAGGCCAGTTCCGTCACTCGGAAGGACAAGGTGGCCGAAAACAGCATGCTCAGACGCTTTTCGGGTTTGGGGAGGCGGCGCAACAGGAATCTTATGTCCTTGATGAAACCGAGGTCGAACATGCGGTCGGCCTCGTCCAGCACCACGACTTCAGCGGCCTTGAGGTCGTAGATGTGCTGATGGAAATAATCGATCAGACGGCCGGGGGTACCGATCAGGATATCCACCCCTTCTTCAAGTCGTTTACGCTGGGTATCGTAGCCGGCCCCGCCATAGACCACCGCGAGACGCAGATCGGTATAACGCCCCAACAGTTCCGCATCCTTATGAATTTGTACCGCCAACTCCCGGGTCGGGGCAACGATGAGGGCGCGGGGCTGACGCCGGGTCCGGTTAGGCGCAGGCGGGTTGCGGATGAGCCGGGCCATGGTGGCCAGCAGGTAGGCGGCGGTTTTGCCGGTACCGGTCTGGGCCTGGCCCGCCACATCGACGCCGGTCAAGGCGAGGGGGAGGGTCTTGGCCTGGATCGGCGTGCAATAGGCAAAACCGGCTTGATCGATCCCTTTGAGTAGCGCTTCCGGTAGGTTAAGGCTGGAAAGGGGGGTATTGGTCAGGTGTTGCTCGCTCATTTGCGCCAAGCATAACAGAAACCTTGTTCTGGGTTGCGATATTGGGGTATTGTTGGCCGGAGATTGAATCGGGCCTAAGTTGCGATCATGCAACGGATAGGCTATCTTAATCTTTCTAAAGTATCGGTTAGACAATATGTGTAGGGTCGTGGCGATGCATCATAATGCCGCAAGCCTGAGCAGCCCGCTGTAGTTCAATTCAGTGCGAGGGGGATGATAAGTGAGCGAGATAGTTCATATCACTGACGCAACGTTTGATAGTGAGGTTCTCAAGGCGGATAAGCCGGTGTTGGTGGATTTTTGGGCCGATTGGTGCGGTCCATGCAAGATGATCGCTCCGATCTTGGATGACGTGTCCAAGGACTATGTCGGTAAGTTGAAAGTTGCCAAGTTGAATATCGATGAAAATCCGTCGACGCCGCCAAAATATGGCATTCGCGGGATACCGACATTGATGATATTCAAAAGCGGTAATGTCGAGGCGACCAAGGTGGGAGCCGTGTCCAAGTCACAACTCACGGCTTTCATCGATAGCAATTTGTAAACGGTCGACGCCCGGTTAAAGAAACACTGGACGCGGGCCGATGGTAATGATAAGTTTCGAGAAAAACCAATACTGCTATTAATCAGCCGCCTCGGTTCGGCACATCCCCAACACTGATTTGTAAATCCCGGCCGGTCAGCCGGTTCATTTCTACCCTTTCGTCTTACATCATCTAAATTGAACAATATCCGAAAGCCGCAAGTATGAATCTTACTGAATTAAAGCAAAAATCCCCCACAGAACTCCTAGGAATTGCTGATTCGATGGGCGTTGAGGGCATGGCCCGATCGCGCAAACAAGACGTGATCTTCGCCATTCTCAAGGCCCATGCCAAAAAGGGTGAAGACATCTTCGGTGATGGTGTACTGGAAATCCTGCAGGACGGTTTTGGTTTTTTGCGGTCGAGCGACAGTTCCTATCTGGCGGGTCCCGACGACATCTATGTGTCTCCCAGTCAGATCAGACGCTTCAATCTGCGCACCGGCGACACGGTAGCGGGCAAGATCCGGCCACCCAAGGAAGGCGAGCGCTATTTTGCCCTCCTCAAGGTCGACGAGATCAATTACGAAGCGCCGGAAAACGCCAAGAACAAGGTCCTGTTCGAGAATCTCACGCCGCTATTCGCCAACCAGCGCCTTAATCTGGAGTTGGGCAATGGCAGCACCGAGGACATCACCGTGAGGATCATTGATCTGGTGGCGCCCATCGGTAAAGGGCAACGCGGCATGATCGTCTCGCCCCCCAAAGCGGGCAAGACCATGATGCTGCAGAATATTGCCCATTCCCTGGCGCACAATCACCCCGAGTGTTTCCTCATGGTGTTGTTGATCGACGAGCGCCCGGAAGAGGTGACGGAAATGGCGCGTTCGGTGCGCGGCGAGGTGGTCTCCAGCACCTTCGACGAACCGGCCACCCGCCACGTACAGGTGGCGGAAATGGTTATCGAAAAAGCCAAGCGCCTGGTGGAACACAAGCGCGACGTGGTGATCCTGCTGGATTCCATCACCCGTCTGGCGCGGGCCTACAACACGGTCATCCCCTCTTCCGGCAAGGTTCTGACCGGCGGCGTGGACGCCAACGCCTTGCAGCGCCCCAAACGCTTTTTTGGCGCGGCGCGCAACGTAGAAGAGGGCGGCAGCCTGACCATCATCGCCACGGCCCTGATCGAAACCGGTTCGCGCATGGATGACGTGATCTACGAGGAATTCAAGGGTACCGGCAACAACGAGATCCATCTCGATCGCAAGATCGCCGAAAAACGCATCTATCCCGCCATCAACATCAACCGCTCCGGCACCCGTCGCGAGGAGTTGCTGACCCATCCCGACGAGCTGCAAAAGATGTGGATCCTGCGCAAGCTGCTGCACCCCATGGATGAACTGGCGGCCATGGAATTCCTCCTGGACAAACTCAAGGCCACCAAGACCAATTCGGAATTCTTCGAATCGATGAAACGCTCCTAGCGGTTGGTCGGGAGCTCGATCTTCACAGGTTTCACCTTCCAGATCTCCTCCGCGTATTCATGGATGGTGCGGTCCGAGGAGAATTTCCCCATATGGGCGACGTTGAGGATGGCCTTGCGCGTCCAATCATCGCGGTTAGTGTAGAGTTCCGCCACCCATTCCTGGCAGGAAACGTAAGAGAGATAATCCGCCAGCAGCAGATAGGGATCGCCGCCGTGGGTCAGGCGGTCCACGATGGGCTTGTGCAGCTCGGGTTCGTCAGGGGAAAAATAGCCGCTGCTGATCATATCCAAGGCCTGCCGCAATTCGTGCTCGGCGTGATAATGCTCCCAGGGGTTATAGCCTTGGCTGTGCAGCCGATGGTGAGCGCGCCGTTCAGGGCAAATTTCATGTTGCTGGTCCCGGAGGCCTCGGTGCCGGCTGTCGATATCTGTTCCGACAATTCGCAGGCGGGGATGATGATTTCCGCTACCGACACGTTGTAATCGGGGATGAAGACCATCTTGAGTTGGTCGCCGATGGCGGGATCGTTGTTGACGATATCCGCGACGTCATTGATGAGCTTGATAACGCGCTTGGCCATAACGTAGCCAGGCGCCGCCTTGCCGGCGAAGATGATGCTGCGCGGTACGCGCGGCGCGCTGCTGCCGTGGCGGATACGGTTGTACAGGGTTATGACGTGCAACAGGTTCAACAGCTGCCGTTTATATTCGTGAATACGTTTCACATGCACATCGAACAGGGACCCGGTATTGAGCTCGATGCCGCATTGCTTGCGGACAAAGTCGGCCAGGAGCTTTTTGTTCGCTTGCTTGACCGAGGCGAACTGCGCGCGGAATTGCGCGTCATCGGCCGCCGGCGCGAGACGGCGCAATTGATCGAGATCCTTGATCCAGTGTGTGCCGATGCGGGAGCTGATCAATTGCGACAGCCCGGGATTGGCCATGTGCAACCAGCGGCGCGGCGTGATGCCGTTGGTCTTGTTGACAACCTTGCCGGGGGTGAATTCGTTGAAGTCGCGAAAGATGGTCGACTTCATGAGCTCGGTGTGGATTTTCGCCACGCCGTTGACCTTGTGACTGCCCACGACCGCGAGATGGGCCATGCGCACCCGGCGGTCGCCGTCTTCATGGATTAAGGACATGCGCCGCAGGCGCTCGCTGTCACCGGGGAAGGCATGCACCACATGCTTGAGAAAGCGGTGATTGATTTCATAGATGATCTGCAAGTGGCGCGGCAGTATCTGCTCCAGCAGCGTCACCGGCCAGGTTTCCAAGGCCTCCGGAAGCAAGGTGTGGTTGGTGTAGGAAAAGGTGCGACAGGTGATATCCCAGGCCCGTTCCCATTCCACGTGATGCATGTCCACCAATATGCGCATCAGTTCGGGGATCGCCAGCACCGGATGGGTATCGTTGAGTTGAATCGCCACCTGATCCGGTAAAGCGTCGAAGTTTTCGTGAAACTTCAGATAGCGGCGGATGATATCCTGCAGGGAGGCGCTGACGAAGAAATACTGTTGTTTCAGCCGCAGCTCACGCCCGGTCAGGGTGGTGTCGTCAGGATAAAGCACCTTGGAGAGATTCTCCGATTCGTTCTTTTGTTCCACCGCCTTGATGTAGTTGCCTTCATTGAAATAACGCAGGTCGAAGTCGCGGCTGGCCTTGGCCGACCACAGGCGCAGGTTGTTGACGGTGTTGGTGCCGAAGCCGGGGATAGGCGTGTCATAGGCCATGGCCATCACGTCTTCTGTGCCCACCCAGTGGTAACGCTTTTGCCCCTTGTCGTCCGGGTATTCCACCACCCGGCCGTAGAACTTCACCGGATACAGGACTTCGGGGCGCGGAAACTCCCAGGGATTGCCGTAACGCAGCCAGTTCTCCGGATGCTCCACTTGATGCCCGTTTTCTATACGCTGCTTGAACATGCCGTATTCATAGCGGATGCCGTAGCCATAGCCCGGCAGGCCCAAGGTGGCCATGGAATCGAGGAAACACGCCGCCAGTCTGCCCAGGCCGCCGTTGCCCAGCGCCGCGTCCGGTTCCAAGGCACGGATCGTATCCGGATTCAAGTCCAATTGGCGTAGGGCCTCGGCGAATTCGCCAACGAATTCCATATTTATCAGGCTGTTAGTCAAGGTGCGGCCGATCAGGAACTCCAGCGAGAGGTAGTAGATGCGTTTGGCGTGAACACGATAATAGGCGCGCTGGGTCTCCATCCAGCGTTCCATGAGGCGGTCGCGCACCACATAGGCCGCCACGTGATACCAGTCCCGCTGGGTGGCGGTGTAAATGTCCTTACCGGCGGCGTATTCCAGGCGGTTGGCCAGGGAATGTTTGATGGATTCCACGTCCAGGCCGAGATAGTCAGACTTCAATGCGGGCTTAGGGCGCTGTTGGGCCATATGCTTAATCCCTGCGATTACTTTCCGGTGAAACAGGCCAATGAGTTGTTATCAGTTACCTATGAGTATTACGGCCGTCACGCCTAATTCTTGAAAAGATACACCTTTTTGATATGCCTATTGTCTGTTTTATCGGATTTACGTATCATTGCCGGCTCTTTAGGGCCGGGGCCACAGGATCGACGTTGGTCGCCCGGCGATAACGGCAATGAGGTGCGACATGAAAGCGGATATACACCCCACTTACAGCGAAATCAAGGTGACGTGCAGTTGTGGGAATACTTTTTCCACCCGTTCTACCATAGGAGGTGATCTGCACTTGGATGTATGCTCGGCATGTCACCCGTTTTATACAGGTAAACAAAAGCTCTTGGATACCGCCGGGCGCGTGGATAAATTCCGCCAGAAATATGGTATGACCCGTAGTTAGGTCTCCCGTGACCCGAGCCGGCGATGAAAGGGCGCGACGCAATCGCGCCCTTTCTCGTTTACGCTCCGCAATCACTCTCGGGGTCTGGTGTTGTTCCCTGCTGCTCACGGGCTCCGCCGGGGCAAAGGCTCAATGCGGCACAGATCACATCGACGAGCGCGTGACGGTGGACCATGCCTACGACGGTGATACGGTCACGCTCCGGGACGGACGCAGGCTGCGATTGATCGGCGTTGATACGCCGGAGCTGGGGCGGGACGGCAAACCGGACCAGGCCTACGCCGTGGCCGCCCGCGATGCCCTGCGGGGCTTGCTCAAGGAACAAGGGCCGGAATTGGACCTGCGTCTGGATCACACTAGGCGTGACGTCTATCATCGACTCCTCGCCCACGCCTTTCTTCGCGACGGCACCAGCCTTTCAGCGTGGTTGCTGGAACGGGGTTACGGCACACTGCTGATCATTCCGCCCAATGATTGGAATGCCCGCTGCTACGCGGCCGCCGAAGGGCGCGCCCGAGCGGATAAGGCGGGGGTTTGGGCCCTGCCCAAGTATTACGCCATCGCGTCCACGCGATTGCAGAAGACGGCGCGGGGTTATCACTTGATCGAAGGACGTGTCACCCACGTGGGCAAGAGCGCGCATTCCTTGTGGCTGGATCTGGAGGGCGGGGTGGCGGCGCGCATCGACCGGAAGGATCTGGACTATTTTCCGGTGAAGTCATGGGCCGACTTAGTGGGTAAGGAGGTCATGGTGCGGGGCTGGGTGCATCCGTACCGCGACGAAATGCAGGTGCGCTTGCGTTATCCCACGGATTTGGAAGTGACCACGCCATGAGCGCGGGGACGCCGCTCATGCGGGACATCCGGCTGGGAGGGACGCGTGTGCCCCCTTTCGCCATGGGAATTTGCGCTGGAGTGGCATAAGCTAGGCTCTTTACCGGCATGTGCCTTCAATTCATCCGCTACAGGTTTTTCATTTCGAGCAGGTAACAAACCATGCACAACGATCGCAAACGGGCCGCTCTGGATTATCATGAGCAGCCCCGCCCCGGCAAGATCAGCATCAACATCACCAAGCCGTGCCTGACGCAGGAAGACTTATCGCTGGCCTATACGCCCGGCGTCGCCGAGCCGGTGCGTGCGATCGCGACCGATCCCGAGGTGGCCTATCGCTACACTGCCAAGGGTAATCTGGTGGCGGTGATCACCGATGGCAGCGCTGTGCTGGGCTTGGGCAAGGTGGGCGCCCTGGCGGGCAAGCCGGTGATGGAGGGCAAAGGGGTGTTGTTCAAAAAGTTCGGCAACATCGACGTCTTCGACATCGAGGTGGATGCCCGTTCGCCGGAGGCCTTCATCGAAACGGTGGTGGCCATCGCCCCCACCTTCGGCGGGATTAACCTCGAGGATATCGCCGCGCCGTATTGCTTCATGATCGAAGAGGAATTGATCCGCCGCCTGGATATTCCGGTATTCCACGACGATCAGCACGGCACCGCCATCATCGTGACCGCCGGCCTGCTCAACGCCCTGGAGCTGCAAGGCAAGGGTCTGGCGGAATCTCGCATTGTGTGCCTGGGTGCCGGCGCCGCGGCCATCGCCTCAATGCATCTGTTGCTGGGCCTGGGAGCGAGGAAGGAAAATCTCGCCCTGGTGGATCGCAACGGTGTCATCCACAGCGGCCGCGACGACCTAAACGTCTATAAGCGTGAGTTCGCCATCGACACCGACCATCGCAGCCTGGCGGATGCTATGCAGGGGGCGGATGTGTTCATCGGCCTGTCGGGTCCGGATCTGGTTACGGAGGCGATGCTGGCGGTGATGGCAGCCAAGCCGGTGCTCTTCGCCCTTTCCAATCCCGACCCGGAGATCCGTCCGGAGCTGGCGCATGCGGTACGCCGGGATGTCATCATGGCGACCGGGCGCAGCGATTATCCCAACCAGGTGAATAATGTGCTGGGGTTTCCGTTCATCTTTCGCGGCGCCCTGGATGTCCGCGCCACGCGAATCAATCAGGCGATGCAGATCGCCGCGGTCCACGCCTTGTGCTCCTTGGCGCGCGAGCCGGTCCCGGCGGAGGTGCTGCGTGCCTACAAACTGGAACACCTGGAATTCGGGCCGGACTACATCATGCCTAAACCCCTGGATCCGCGTTTGATCGATCGAGTACCGCCGGCGGTGGCGCGGGCCGCGGTGGAGACCGGGGTGGCTCGCCAGAACTATCCGGATTTCTATCCCACCTAGCGGGAATGCGCCCCCCGCATGGGGATGGCTATTCGTCAGGAGTACTAATAAGCCGATCCGGCGCGAGGGTGTCGCCGGGAGTTCATAAGGAGCATCGCATGCAGAAGATCGCCGTAGTCGGGCCGGGACGGGTCGGGGAGTCCACGGCACAGATTTTGGCCCAGCAGTCCTTGTGTCAGGAGCTGGTATTGCTGGGGACCCGGGAGAGCGTTGCGCAGGGCATTGCATTGGATATCCAGGAGTCGGCGCCGCTGTTCGGGTTTGACACCCGCGTCAGCGGCGGCGCCGACCCCGCGCTGCTCAGCGGCGCCGATCTGGTCATTATCACTGCGGGCCAGCCGCGTAAGCCCGGCATGAGTCGCGATGAGTTGCGGGACGCCAATCTGGCCGTGATCAACGGCGTGATGGAGCATGTGCTGCACCATGCTCCGCAGGCCATGGTGCTGATGGTCACCAATCCGGTGGACGTGCTTACCTATGCCGCATGGCGCCGCACCGGCTGGCCGCGTCAGCGGATCCTGGGGCTGTCCGGGGTACTGGACAGTGCTCGCATGGCAAGCTTCGTGGCCCAGGCCAGCGGTTATTCCGTCCGTGACATCACGGCCCTGGTAATCGGCGGCCACGGCGACGCCATGGTGCCGTTGCCCGAATATACCTGCATCAACGGCATCCCGATCGCCCATTTCCTCGACCAGGCCACGATTGCGCGGCTGATTGAACATACTCGCCGGGGCGGCGCGGAGATCCTGGCCCTGAAACAGACCAGCAGCGCCTATGACTCACCCGCGGCCGCCATCGCCGCCATGGTGGAGGCGATGATCCGCGATCGCCGGCGCGTCCTGCCGTGCGTCGCCGTGCTGGACGGTGAATACGGCCAGCACGAGATCGCCATGGGCGTCCCGGCGGTATTGGCTAAGGTCGGCGTGGAAAAAGTGATAGAGTTACCCTTGAACGATGAACAGCATGACGCCTTGTCCCGATCCGGCGAGGCGGTGCGAACGAGTTTGTCCGGCCTGATTTGAGCCGGCGGAGCATTCAGTCGCGAGGAGCCACGTCCATGGTCGAAAAAGCGCACACACTGACCCTCACCGATAATGCCAGCGGCAAGTCCATCGAGTTGCCGGTATTGCACGGGACCCACGGTCCGCCGGTCGTGGATATCGGCGCCCTCTATCGCGATTTCGGCTATTTCACCTACGATCCGGGTTTTGTCTCCACGGGCAGTTGCCGCAGCGCCATCACCTTCATCGACGGCGACAAGGGTGTGCTGCTGTACCGCGGTTATCCGATCGAGCAGCTGGCCGAGAAGAGTTCCTTCCTGGAGGTGGCCTATCTGATGTTGTACGGCGACTTGCCGGACCAACAACAACTCGACAAATTCAACGAAATGATCATCCACCACACCATGATCAACGAAAGCCTGAAGAGTTTCTATCAGGGCTTTTATCATGATGCGCATCCCATGGCCATCATGGTGGGCGTGGTGGGTTCGCTCTCGGCCTTCTATCACGACTCCACTGATATTCGCAATCCGCGCCATCGCGAAATCGCCGCGCATCGCATGATCGCCAAGATGCCCACCATCGCCGCAGCCAGCTATACCCACTCCAGCGGTGTACCGTTTGTCTATCCGAAGAACAGCCTGAGCTACACCGGCAATCTATTGCGCATGATGTTCGCTTTGCCCACCGAGGAATACGAGGTGGATCCTGTGGCGGAAAGGGCTTTGGACCTGATATTTATCCTGCACGCGGATCACGAGCAGAATGCCAGCACTTCAACGGTGCGCCTTGCCGGCAGTTCTTCGGCAAATCCTTTTGCCTGCATCGCTTCGGGGATTGCGGCGTTGTGGGGGCCCGCCCACGGCGGCGCCAACGAGGCCGTGTTACGGATGCTGGCCGAGATCGGCGACGTGAAACACATTTCCAAGTACATCGCCAAGGCCAAGGATAAGAACGATCCGTTTCGCCTCATGGGATTCGGACATCGCGTCTACAAAAACTACGATCCGCGCGCCCGCATCATTCGCAAGATGTGTTACGAAGTGCTGGACAAACTGGGCGATGATCGCGATCCCCTGTTCGAAATGGCGCTGCGCCTCGAAGAAGTGGCGCTCAAGGACGATTATTTCGTCGAACGCAAGCTCTATCCCAATGTCGATTTCTATTCGGGGCTGATCTACAAGGCCTTGGGAATTCCCACCAACATGTTCACGGTGATGTTCGCCATCGCCCGCACCGTGGGTTGGGTGGCGCAATGGATGGAAATGATCGGCGACCCCGAGCAGAGGATCGGCCGGCCGCGCCAACTTTACGCCGGGGCCGCCTGCCGCGACTACGTCCCCATCCGGCAGCGTAAGAAGATTGAACACAAGAGCCTGATCGACACGGAATTGAACGGCGAGGCGCGCAATACGGATTAAGGTCGTCTCCGGATAGACGTCGCCACCCACGCGTCCCCCGTCCTCGCTTTGAGGAGTGGGTTTGCGCCCTTGGCCCACCAGTGGTCTTCCCGTCAGCTGTTTTCCACCAGGGCCCGCACTTCGCTCAATGCGGCGCGTTGCGCGGTACGGCCATCCACTTCGCAGCGCAGGGCCTGGCGAATGCCGTTGGTGGGAAAGGTCACCACCAGCAGCGGCGCTTCTTCGGCGATGAAGCGGTAGGCGGGATAGACCGCGCTTTCTCCGCCGGCCAGCATGACCCGCCTTTCACTGTGTTGATAGGGAATGCCCCGTTCCATGAGAAACAGACCGACTTCCTCCGCTGTGTCGGCGAAGACGTGGAGCGTGATTTCGGCATGTGCGTCGGCGGTGCCCCGCAGCACCGGCCCCACCAGCCTGGGATTGAAGTTCGCCAGGAATTCCATGGCGCGCAGCGCCGTTTCCCGGAGGCGTTTGAGCCGCACCGGTTGGCTGTCGGCGCGAAACAGCCTTTGATATTCCACCAGCGCTTTTTCAATCTCATCATTACGCGGCAGATTGCGGGTATTGATCGCACCGAGGCGTGCCGCCGCCTTGTGTTTTGCCCGATAAAAATCGGGGAGATGTTCCTCGGTCATGATGCGCGCCGCCTCCGCGGCGATGCGCTGGCGCATTCGAACATCGTTGGTGTTGCTGCGGCGATTGTTCATAGGCAGGCCCATTTAGAAGAGTTGTTCCGGGATCGTGGGGGTTTTGCCCTGTTTGCCTCCGACATCGGTCGTGGCGGATCCGGACTCCCGGGTGGGGACATGATCGGCCAAGAAGGTTTCGAAAATGGCCTTGCGGTCCTTGCTGTCGGCGAGCAGGCCGGTTTTGGGATCGATGCGCACCGTGACCAGGCCGGGCGGCCGTTCAAAGGAATGATCGGGGATGTCCCGCAAGGCCGCCCGCATGTAGTCGATCCACATGGGTAAGGCCGCCCGAGCACCGGTCTCCGCGTAGCCGAGGGTGTGGGTGTCGTCGAAGCCGACCCATGCCACGGTGACCACCTCCGGATTGAAACCGGCGAACCAGGCGTCGCGCTGATCGTTGGTGGTGCCGGTCTTGCCGGCGATATCGTTGCGCCCCAGCACCCGGGCCTTTCTCCCGGTGCCGTGGCGGATCACGTCCCGCATCATACTGGTCATCAAATAGGCGTTCTGCGCGGTGATGACCCGCGGTGCGATATGCTGCGGCTCGGCTTGATCGGGGGGCAGCTTGCCGCACCCCTTGCAGACGGTGTCCGGCGTGGTCGTTTCCAGCACCTTACCGTTGATATCCTCGATATGGTCGATGAAATAGGGTTTGACGCGATAGCCGGTGTTGGCGAATACGGTGTAACCCGTGGCCAGGTCCATGGGCGTCACCACGCCGCTCCCCAGCGCCAGGGACAGATTATGCGGCAGCGCGTGCTTGTCGAAGCCGAAACGTGAAACATAATCGATGGTGCTGTCGATGCCAATGGCTCTCAATATCCGGATCGACACCAGGTTGCGGGAGTGTACCAGGGCTTCGCGCAGGCGGGTCGGGCCGAAAAAGCGGCCGGAATAATTTTCCGGACGCCAGGTATCTTCCAAGCTCGGATCGTCGAAGACCACCGGGGCGTCGTTGATGAGTGTGGCCGGGGTCATCCCTTGATTTAGGGCCGCGGAATAAACAAAGGGTTTGAAGCTGGAGCCCGGTTGGCGTGAGGCCTGGATGACGCGATTGAATTTGCTCTTGAAAAAATCGAATCCGCCCACGAGTGCGATGACCGAACCGTCACTCGGCCGAAGCGACACCAGGGCCCCCTCCACCCGGGGGATCTGGGCCAATCGCCATTGACCGTCCGGCTGGTGTTGCACCCGGATGATATCCCCCGGTTTGACGATATCCGCGGCGGTCTGTGGAGGCTTGCCCACGTATTTGTCGTTGATATAGGGCCGCGCCCATTCCAGGCCTTGCCACGGAATCGTGATCGTGCTCTGGTCCTTGAGAAAGACCTGGACGTCCGTCTTTTCGACCTTTATCACCAGTCCCGCCGGCAGGGTGCCTACCGGGTCGCGATTGGCCAGCGCGGCCGACCACTCGTCGGGGCCCGCCTCGGGAGCGAGGTTTACCTGGGATTCGGGGCCACGATAGCCATGGCGGCGGTCATAGTCCAGCAAGGCATCGCGCAACGCGGTATTGGCGGCGGTCTGCAGGCGTGAATCGACGGTGGTATAGACCTTGTACCCGGCCGTGTAGGCATCCTCGCCATAGCGTTTCACGACTTCCGCGCGCACCATCTCTCCCAGGTAGGGCGCTTCGGCCTGGATGGTCAGGCTGTGCAGAGTGGCATCGTCCTGGGTCGCCAGGGCGGTGCGATAGTCCTGTTCGCTGATGAAGCCCAAGGCCCGCATGCGCCCCAGCACGTAATTGCGGCGCTCCAAGGCCCGTGGCGGATCGGCGATGGGGTTGTAACGTGACGGCGCCTTGGGCAGCCCGGCGATCATGGCCATTTGCGGCAAGCTCAACTTCGACAATTCGACGCCGTAATAGACTTGGGCGGCCGCCGCGATGCCGTAGGCGCGCTGACCGAGGTAGATCTTGTTGAGATATAGTTGAAGGATGTCTTGCTTGGTGAATTCATGCTCGATTTTAAGGGACAACAGGATCTCGGTAAATTTGCGCAGATAGGTCTTTTCCCGCCCCAGGAAGAAATTGCGCGCGACCTGCATTGTGATGGTGCTGCCGCCTTGGGTCTTGCGACCGGTGGTCACCAGATGCCACGCGGCCCGCAACAGGCCTTGATAATCGACGCCGGGGTGTTCGTAAAATCGGTCGTCTTCGGCGGCAAGAACCGCCTTGACCATCAGGTCCGGTACTTCGCTCAATTTGACTGGCGAGCGCCTCATCTCTCCGTATTCGGACAGCAGCTTGCCGTCCCTGCTGTAGACGCGCAGTGGCACCTGATAGCGGACGTCGCGCAAGGTGTCTGCGGAGGGCAGCTGGGGCGAGATATAGAGATAGAGCCCGCCGGCGGTGAGCAGTCCGATCAGGGCCATGCCGGCGGCGGCAATCAGGCCCAGGCGCATGATGTTTACGGTGAATTTCATTGGTAGAAGGCGAGTGTGAACCGAGTCAAAGGAAATTGGGTTAAGGTTTAGTATAAAGCTTCCGATAAGCTGAAGCGAACGGTGTTGAGTTTACTAAGCTTAATTGATTATGGGTGATTGTGGGCTACAGCGCTTTAACCTTAATATATAGCCCGCATGGATTGGATTGAAGACGTGAAAGGGATGTGCCTTGCGTTTCTTTAAGAGGAAGGGAGCCGCCGTTTTGGGGCTGGATATCAGTTCCACGGCGGTAAAGCTATTGGAATTGGGGCAAAGCGGCTCCCGTTACCGCGTAGAGAGCTATGCGGTAGTGCCCCTTCCCCCCCATGCCGTGGTAGAAAAGAGCATCGCGGATGTGGAGGCCGTGGGATCGGCCATCGAAAAGGCGGTAAAACGCTCAGGCACTCGGCTCAAGCATGCCGCGGTGGCTGTGGCGGGTTCCGCCGTGATCACTAAGGTCATATCCATGCCGGCCTCCCTGTCGGAAAGCGACATGGAGAGCCAGATCCGTCTCGAAGCCGACCAGTACATCCCCTATCCCATGGAAGAAGTCAATCTAGATTTCCAGATCCTGGGACCTTCCGAGAAAAAACCCGATACGATGGACGTGTTGTTGGCGGCCTCCCGCAGCGAGAACGTGGATGTGCGGGTCGCCGCCGTAGAATTGGGGGGGCTTACGCCTAAGATTGTGGACGTGGAAGCCTTCGCCATGGAGACGGCGTTCGGTCTGATCGGCCTGCAATTACCCGATGAGGGCAAAGATAAAATCATAGCCGTGGCGGACATTGGGGCGACCATGACCACCCTCAACGTCCTGCATGATTTCAAGATCATCTATACGCGCGAACAAGTGTTCGGCGGCAAACAGCTTACCGAGGAAATCCAGCGACGCTACGGCCTGTCCTACGAAGAGGCCGGCATGGCAAAGAAACAGGGGGGGTTGCCGGACAACTACGGTCCCGAAGTCCTGGAGCCCTTTAAGGAGGCCATGGCGCAACAGGTCAGTCGCTCCCTGCAGTTTTTCTTTTCCTCGAGCCAGTATAACAATGTCGACCACATCGTCTTGGCCGGTGGTTGTGCCTCCATATACGACATCGATGAATTGATTACCGAAAAAATCGGCACGACGACTTCAATCGCCAATCCTTTCGCCAATATGGCGTTGTCGTCCCGGGTCAAGCCCCACGCATTGAGCGGTGACGCTCCCTCCTTGATGATCGCTTGCGGCTTGGCCATGAGGAGTTTCGACTCATGACCCGTATCAATCTCTTGCCATGGCGCGACCTGCTGCGCAAAGAACGGGAGCGCGAGTTTTTCACCCTCGCCGGCGGTGCGGCCTTTTTTATGGTGCTGGTGATCGTCTATGTTCACTTCCACATGTCCGGCGTCATTGAAACCCAGAACCAACGTAACACCTACCTGCAGCAGCAAATCAAACTCGTTGAAAACAAGATCAAGGACATTAGGGAGCTGGAAAAGCAAAAATCCCAGTTGCTGGCGCGGATGAAGGTGATCGAGGAACTGCAAGGGCAGAGGCCGCAGATGGTACATCTCTTCGATGAATTGGTGAAGGCCATGCCAGACGGCGTGTACTTGACTAGCGTGAAGCAGACCGGTAGCTCCGTCGAACTCCAGGGCGTCGCCCAGTCCAATGCGCGCGTATCGGCGCTCATGCGCAATATCGATGCTTCGCAATGGCTGGGCGATCCGAAACTCAACGTGATTCAAGCCTTGGGCGGCAACAAGGGCAAGAATAAGGGTGCTAAGAAGGGTGTTACGAATGTGCAGAAAGGCAGCACGTTCATACTGAATCTCAAGCAAAAGACTACGAAAGGGGATGACGCCGATACGGGTGCGACGAATACGCCCAAGGCGGCCGCTGCGAAACGC
Source organism: Gammaproteobacteria bacterium (assembly GCA_037381915.1). Lineage (GTDB taxonomy): Bacteria > Pseudomonadota > Gammaproteobacteria > DRLM01 > DRLM01 > JARRQJ01. Next base: position 86,111 of record JARRQJ010000011.1, read on the forward strand.
CGCCCGAAAAAAGCCGCCACGCGCGCAAAGAGGGGCAAGGCAGGTAAGAAGTCATGAACCTAGCGGAACTCAAAGAACAGCTGCAGAACCTGGACATCAAGGATGTCGGCAATTGGCCGGGGGTCATCAAGGGCGGTGCCATCGCGATTATCTGCATCGCCGTGCTGGCCGCCGGTTTCTGGTTCGATACACGCAGCCAGATCGATCAATTGGATCAGGCCCGCAAAAAAGAAGCGTCGCTCAAGGCCGATTTCGCCGCAAAACAGCACCAGGCCGCGAACCTGGCGGTGTACAAACATCAAATGGAAGAAATGAAGCGTTCCTTCGGCACCATGCTGAGGCAGTTGCCGTCGAAAACCGAAATCGCCGAGTTGCTCGTCGATATCTCGCAAACGGGATTGAGCAACGGCCTGGAATTCGAATTATTCAAGCCCGATGCCGAGATCCCGGAGGATTTTTACGCGATATTGCCGATAAAGATCAGGGTCACCGGTAATTATCATGAGTTTGGCAAGTTCGTGAGTGACGTGGCTGTTCTGCCGCGGATCGTCACGCTTCACGATATAAACATTACGCCGAGCAAAAACGATAAGAGTCACGACGGTAATCACCTGGTTATGGAGGTCACCGCCAAGACGTATCGATATCTTGAGGAGGGGGAGAAATGAGCCTCAAGAATATTCGCCGAGGCCGCAGCGCCAGTGAGGCGCCATTGCCGGATGTGCGCCTGACGGCGAAAGTGCTCATGGTGGCTCTGGCGGGGCTGCTTATCGCCGGCTGTAGCGGTGACAACTTGAGCGATCTTCGCAGTTTTGTGCAAGCGGAAAAGGCCAAGCCAGGCGGCCATGTCGAGCCGATCCCGGAGGTAAAGCCCTTTGAGTCCTTCACCTATAAGGTCAACGGGCGGAAGTCGCCGTTTCAACCGTGGGGGCTTAGCGCGGGTGCCGCCAAACTGCACGGTGCTTCCGCCGGTGGCTTGCATCCAAACACGAGTCGTCGCCGCGAAGCTTTGGAGGCCTTCCCCTTGGATACGCTGCGGATGGTCGGGACCGTGTCACAGAAGAACGGGATATGGGCGATTATTCAAGCGCCGGACCACCTGGTGTATCGCGTCACGCGCAATAATTATTTAGGGCAGAATTACGGTCGTATCACAAAGATCACTGAAAATAAGGTCGAGTTGGTGGAAATCGTTCCAGACGGGATTGGGGGATGGCTGAAACGACGTGCCAGCTTGGTATTGGCGGACAAGTCCCAGTAGGGAGCCGGATGTGATGAGCGGAACACAATTTATGAATACAGGAAATAGGCTAGGAACGATGGGACGAATGATATCGGCTTGGTGGTTTGTATTATTGCTGGCCATGTCCTTGGCGGCGGGCGGCGCCCGGGCCGCGGACGCCAAAGGGGGGCCTAAGCTGAATGACGTTCAGTTCTCGGCGCTTCCCGGCAACCGCGTGCAGGTGGACCTGGTGATGAGTGGCCCCGTCAAGGAACCGCGGAGTTTTACCACCGACACGCCGGCGCGCATTGCCTTGGATTTTCCCGACACCACCAGCAACTTGACCAAGAAGACCTTCAGCGTGGGAGTCGGGGTAGTGCGCAGCGTCGCCGCCGTGCAGGGCAAGAATCGGACCCGGGTGGTGCTGGATCTGGTGAAGATGGCGCCCTATAAAACCCGTATTGATGGCAATCATTTTTATATAACCGTCGAGGGCGGCAACATTGCTGCGGTCAGCCCCCCGGCGGCCGCGACGGCGACCGCGGCAAGCGAGGCCAGCGCCCCGGCGGCGTCGTCGCATTTCAAGATCGATGATGTCGATTTTCGGCGCGGTGCTAACGGTGCAGGCCGGATTTTGATCAAGCTGTCCGACGCCTCGATTCCAGTCAATCTCCATCAGGAAGGCAACAAGATCATTCTGGATCTTGCCGGAACCAGCGTTCCCAAAAAATTGCAGCGCCGCCTCGATGTCACCGATTTCGCCACGCCGGTTACCATGGTGGATACCTATACGGCCGGTAGGGATGCGCGCGTGGTCATTTCCGCCAAGGGCAACTACGAGCAGTTGGCCTATCAGGCGGACCGCCAGTTTACCGTGGAAGTGAAGCCGGTCAGCAAGGCCGCCAAAGAGGCCTCGAAGAAGAACAAGGCCGGCTACAGCGGTGAGAAACTGTCCCTGAATTTCCAGGATATCGAGGTCAGGTCGGCACTGCAGATCATCGCCGACTTTACCGGTTTGAACATGGTGGTGAGCGATTCGGTAAAGGGCAACATAAGCTTGCGCCTCAAGAACGTACCCTGGGACCAGGCACTGGACATTATTCTTAAGGCCAAGGGCTTGGGCATGCGCAAAATGGGCAATGTCATGATGGTCGCGCCTAACGCCGAGATCTCTGCCCAGGAAAAGGAAGAGCTGGAAGCCCGGAACAAGATTACCGAGCTCGAGCCATTGCATTCGGAATTGATTCAGGTCAATTATGCCAAGGCCGCCGATATCGCCAAGTTCCTGCAGGCCAAAGGGAAATCGAGTCAGTCGTCCGGCGGGGGAAAAGGTAACGCCGCTACCTCTTCCGCATCACTGCTGTCGGATCGCGGCACCGTGACCGTGGACGAGCGCACCAACAGCCTGTTGGTGCACGACACTGCGTCGCGACTGGAAGATATCCGCAAAATGGTTGCCAAATTGGATGTCCCGGTACGGCAGGTGCTCATCGAATCGCGCATCGTGATCGCCAATGATGACTTCGAGCGCGATCTGGGTGCACGCTTCGGCGTGACCAACGTGAGCCAGAACGGCAACAGCGGCATAATCTCCACCACCGGCAGCGCGGCCGGGAACGCCACGATTGTCGACAGTGCCATCGGCAACATCAACTCCGGAACCGGCCCTTATCCCGTGACCCTGCCCACTCTGGGCGACCGGCTCAACGTCAGTCTGCCGGTTGCGACCACCGGTGCGGGTAGGATCGGCTTGGCGATCCTGGGCAAGAACTCCCTGGTGGATCTCGAGCTTTCCGCCCTGCAGGCGGAAGGGCGCGGCGAGGTGATATCCAATCCCAGGGTGATCACCGCCAACCAGAAAGAGGCGACCATCAAACAAGGCGTCGAGATCCCCTATCAGGAGGCTTCCTCCAGCGGTGCGACCTCCGTGTCGTTCAAGGAGGCGACGCTGAGCCTCAAGGTGACGCCGCAGATCACGCCCGATGACCGGGTCATCATGGATCTCAATGTCACCAAGGACAGCGTAGGCACGATCTACGCCAATGTTCCGAGCATTAACACCCGCGCGATCAATACCCAGGTGCTGGTGGAGAACGGCGAGACGGTGGTGCTCGGCGGCATTTACGAGCAGACCCGCAGCAAGGATGTGAGCAAGATCCCGCTTCTGGGAGATATTCCGTATGTAGGCGCGCTGTTCCGCAACACTACGCAGGTCAACAAGAAGGTGGAACTGCTGATCTTTGTCACGCCGAAAATTTTGAAAGAGACCTTGGGGCAAACTAAATAAGGTGCGGCTCAAGGAGGAAGGTTTTGGTGATGGCTAAACAAAACATCATATTGGACCGCTATCCTGATAACCGTTCCAATCCGTCGTTTTGAGGAGGCTTTGGGAAAAATGAACAGCATAATCAGCAGAATCGCCATGCTCCTCATGATGGCCGTCATGGCCGGCTGCGGAGGGAGCGGGGCCTTTACGAGTTCTTCGTCGAGTACCAGTTCTGGAGGATCTACCACTTCAACCGGTTCGACGAGCGGGAGCACGTCTCCGACCATATCTCTCGGTAGTGGATCGGGATCAAGCTTTACAGCGGGGACCCTGTCAATCGCGAGCTCGTCTTTATCTGCGGGAGGTAGCACTACGGTAACCGCCACTTTGGTAGATTCGTCTGGTAATGCGTATACTACCCCGGTTGACGTGACCTTTGTTTCGACATGCGTTGCGAACGGGACCGCGACCTTAACTTCGCCGGTGACAACGGTAGGCGGTGTCGCCAACAGCACGTATGTCGCCAAGGGCTGCTCAGGTACCGATACCATTACCGCGTCGGTCACGGTAAACGGCAGCGCATTAAGCGCGACCGGGAGCCTGACGGTTGCGCCGGCGACGGTGGGTTCTATCCAGTTCGTCTCCGCGACCCCCAATGTAATTGCCATCCAGGGTACAGGTGGCGCAGAGACGTCGACGGTGGTATTCAAGGTGGTCGACACATCAGGCGGACCGGTATCGGGCCAGACTGTCGACTTTTCCCTAGATACTACTCTTGGTGGACTTTCGCTGACGCCAACTACCGCAATGTCGGGCACTGACGGTTCGGTGCAGACCGTCGTGCAATCGGGTACAGTAAAGACCGGGGTGCGTGTAACCGCAACCTTAACTTCATTAGGCATCACTGCCCAGTCGGATAACCTGGTGGTTTCGACGGCAATAGCCGATGAGGACAGCTTTTCGCTCAGCGTAGCGCAACATAATCCAGAAGCCTGGAGTATCGACGGGGTAACCGATGCGGTCACGGCCCGCCTTGCGGATCGTTATAACAATCCGGTGCCGGATGGGACGGCCGTGAGCTTTTACGCGGAAGGCGGCTCCATTGTCGGATCGTGTACCACGACGGGCGGTGCATGCTCCGTGGATTGGACCAGCCAGAGTCCCCGTCCCGGCAACGGACGCGTGTCTATTCTGGCGGTTGCCAAGGGAGAAGAGAGCTTCGTCGATAACAACAGCAATGGCGTATTCGACAGCGGGGACACTTTTACGGATATCACGGAGGCATACGAAGACGATAATGAAAATGGTTCGCACGACTCGGGAGAACCGTTTATTGACCAGAATCAGAATGGTGTATTTGATGGCGGGGATGGCCTTTTCAACGGCGTTCTCTGCCAGCATCCGACTCTGTGTAGCAGTAACAGCAGTATCAACGTTTGGACAAATCAAGTCCTGATACTGTCCGGGTCAAGTTTGTATGTGAATTTTTCTCCAACCGCCCTGTCGGTGAGTGCGGGCACAACAGGCACTGCGACTGCAACAGTCTCAGTCTCCGACGTGAACAATAATGTTCCGCCGAAGGGGACGACAATCAAAATAGCCACTGGGAATGGCAAATTGCAGACTGCCAGCGCCTATACTGTGCCGGATACAACGGCCACTGGCCCTTACGTTTTTGACGTGACCATTGCCGGGGACGGTACTACCAGTACCGGCGTGGTGACGGTGACGGTCACTACCCCCGGCGGGACGACAAGTAATGGTTATTTGAACTTTACCGACTGAGTGTCCGGCTACTTCTGCGCCTCTGCGATGTGGCCACCAACGCCATGATGGGTGTGCCCCGCTGAGGTCTATAGCCTCTTGATTTCGTCACGGCTACCAGCATATGGTGCTCTGATGACTCAGACTAACAACATTTTCCTCGTCGGCCTCATGGGCGCGGGCAAGTCCACCATCGGCCGGCATCTGGCCAAATCCCTGGGGATGGAGTTCGTGGACAGCGACCACGAGCTTGAACGGCGCACCGGCGCCAGCATCCCTCTGATCTTCGATGTCGAAGGGGAAGCGGGCTTTCGCCAGCGGGAAAAAAAGCTCATCGACGAGCTGACCCAACGCAACCGCATCGTGTTGGCCACCGGCGGCGGGGTGGTATTGGATCCGGACAACCGGGCCTGGCTGCGGGAACGGGGCCGGGTAATCTATCTCTACGCCACGGTGGAGCAATTGCTGAC
>JARRQJ010000012.1:0-58198 GCA_037381915.1 Gammaproteobacteria bacterium
ATGATATTGACCGCAAGCGGCATGAACGTCTATCCCGAAGACATCGAGGCGGAACTCAACCATATTCCCGGCGTGAAAGATAGTTGCGTCCTCAGCCTCGAGCACAACGGCAACCCCGTTATCCACGCCGTCCTGCTTCTGGAAGACAGGGGGGCGGAGGCGAAATTGATAGTAGAAAAAGCCAACATGAACCTGGCCGACCATCAGAAGGTCCAGGCATACTCAGTGTGGGACAAGCCGGAATTCCCCCGTACCCTGACCATGAAGATCCAGCGACGTTTCGTTAAGCAAGCGCTATGTGAAGAGCATGGCGAAGGCGGGGAAGCGGCAGAGAATCAAGCAGCCATAAGCCCTTTATACGAAATCATACGCTCGGTTTCCAAGGCGCCCGCAAGCGACATGAAGCCCGAAGCGGCACTTGGGCTCGACCTGCAGATAGACTCACTCTCCCGGGTGGAACTGGCCAGCCTTATCGAGGAAAAGCTGGGAGTGGATCTGGACGAGGCACTTGTTACGGACAAAACAACAATCGCGGAGCTGGAGAACCTTATCGCTTCGCAGGCAAAAGTTAGCTTCTCCAAATTAAGGAAATGGCCTCTGTCTCCAGGGGCGCTTCTCGCAAGAAGACTTCTGCAGTTGCTTTTCCGCCCCCTCGTACGCTATTACATAAGGCTGAGGGTAATGGGCCGGGAGAAGTTCGACAAGCTCGACAAACCCTTCCTCTTGATAGCAAACCACGTCAGCCATTTGGATGCGGCGGTGCTTACCCTGGCGCTTCCGTGGCATGTTCGCAGGCGGCTTGCAGTAGCAGCCGCCGCCGATGTCTTCGCGGAATGGGATTCCCAGCATGCGTCTTTCAAAGAGAAAGTCTGGCGAAAATCCGCCACCTTCTTCGCCCAATTGGGCCTCAACATCTTCCCGTTCCAGCGATACGCGGGGATCAAGAAGAGCCTTGAGTACACCGGCCGGATCATCGACAACGGCTGGTCGGTGATGATTTTCCCCGAGGGCAGACTCTCGCATGACGGTGCGGTGAAGCAGTTTAAGTCCGGTGTAGGGCTTCTGGTAAAGGAGATGGATGTGCCGGTCGTTCCGGCGAAAATTCAGGGCATCTACGAGATCATGGATTACCGCTACAAGTGGCCGCGGAAAAAGGGTGAGGTGACCATACGATTCGGAGACCCTATAACCTTTTCCCGCGCCACCTCCTACGATGAAATAACCCGCCGACTGGAACACGAGGTGCGATTTATGTAGGGAAAGGGATGGGAATTTGCTTTCAGCAATAGTCAACGTTAATGACCGATTGAGATCACAGCCTATTGTCTTGAAAAACTCATTTTCGGCGGCGTGGCGCTCTTCCTATCTTGACCCAGGGCGGCATCGGGATGTCTCCACCGACGCTACAGGTGACGTGCAACGTGTCTCGGAAACAGGATATGTATATACCGGCCTTTGGGGAGATTCAGGGCAAATGTGAATCAACTAAACAATAGGGCTTCCAGGTCGGGACACCGTGGCGCGTTTCACCAGTCGATTCTTGGAAATGAGAACGGCTACAGCGCAAACCTAAAACTCAGTTCCGATTCAAAATCATAAAGATGCGCGCCGATTCAATCGAGTCTGACCCCTTTGGTCATAAAGATGCGCGCCGATTCAATCGAGTCTGACCCCTTTGGTCTTTCGATTCAAGCTGCTAGGGATTGTGCCGTTATCTCCAATATTACCTTACAAAAATTGAGGTAGAACTGGTGCCAATGCAATTATCAACAATAAATGGCGTGGCGCGATTATTTCTCGTCGCCGTAGTTATGTCGTCTGGGCTCGCCGGTTGCGGCGGAGGGGGTGGCGGCGGCGCGTCTCCCACTACGACCACGAACTCGACCGCGACGACTACCACTACCACGACGACAACGACTGCCACAGTCCCGTCTAGCCCAACGATATCCGCCACTGCGGGAGACACCCAAGTGACGCTCAGTTGGCCCGCCGTATCCGGCGCCACCAGTTACAATGTCTATTGGGGCACTAGCTCGGGCGTCACAACCGCCAGCGGGAACCAAGTTGTCAGCGTCAACAGCCCCTATACGCATACCGGTCTGAGTAACGGTACTACCTATTACTATATTGTGACTGCTGTCAATTCGGTCGGGGAAAGCACCGCATCGCCCGAGGTGTCCGCTACCCCCAACCCGCCACCGCCGGGATGGAGCGGCGCTGCCACGCTCGACTCTCTAGATGTTACGGGCTCGTTAGCACGCGTCAGTCCTGTGGCCGCGAGTATCAATAGCACGGGCACGGGTATGGCGTTGTGGTTGGAAGGGGACACGGCATGTGATCTATATGCCGCCATCTACCAGAACGGTGTTTGGGAACCATCCTTCCTGTTTAGCTCGCTCTCGAACGACGCTTCGGTGACGGTCGCGCCTTCCGGTGATGCCATCGTCGTCTATGTGCAACAGGTTTGGGACAGCACACTGTCGTTCAATTCCAGCCAGGCGATCTACAGCCAGCGCTACAATCACCTTACCGGGGCATGGACAGCCCCGGAATTGATCGGAGGCGACCCGACCACGGGTTACGCCTATAACCCCAAAGTAACATCGGACAGCAACGGGAACGCCATGGCTATATGGGTCGATCCAAGCAGCCAGATATTTGCCCGCCGCTATGACGCCACGCTGGGTGCCTGGGAAGCGACGGCCGTCCAGCTCAGCAACTCTCCGCGCAGTGTTGCCAACCCGATGATCGTGGTCGACAGCAACGGCGTATTCACTGCAGCATGGATCGAGGATTCCGCGGCCTATGACCCCAGCCTTTCTGCCGGCGGCCCGAATCACCGCTCTCCGATGGTGCGCCGTTACGTAGCGGGGAGCTGGGGTACGAGCTATCAGAATATCAGCTGGCCTACCACCAGCTATTTCGGCAGCCTGGATGGCGCAGGCTCCATGTGGATGGACGCAAATGCGGCCGGGAACATCGCCGTCGTCTGGGAACAATCAACAACACTTGCGGACGGCAGCGTTCAGGAATCGATCGATACTGCACTATTCGATCCGGTGGCCGGCACCTGGAGTTCGTCGCCAAGCCACATCTTCGCGAGCACCAGCTTATGGCTGTCTTGGCCGCAGGTCGCCATAGATGGCAATGGAAATGCAATAGCCACATGGGAGCAGCAAGACCCTACGCTCAGCACCATCATCGCTACAGCACAAAGCTCAAGCTATACCGCCGCCGCCAACAGCTGGTCGGCGCCGTTGCAAATCGACCAGAACAATGGGGACGACGTGGGGTTGATCTCTATCGGCATGGATGGCAATGGTAATGCTGAAGCGGTATGGGAAGATAATACTAGTGGCGGCGTTATCGAGCGCCGCTACGATGCTACCGGCGGCACGGGCTGGGGCGCGTTCAATAAACGCAACGCAGCATGGTCACCCCTGCTCGATATGAGTGATGGCGGTTATGCCATACTGCTGGGACATTCACAGGTATGGTATTCCACGGCAATCTACGACGATGCAGCAGCCTACGTCCTGACGCCTTGACCGTCGCCCCGGGCGGCCTATCAGGCTCCCGGGCATCTCCAAATACGCAAATTAATGCGCAGGTGCCAGGTGTCGTTCCGGCATTTCCGGGACTCATCATTATCGGGCTGAGGAAGTGGTTCTTGATGCCTGCCAGGTATATGACACCTTGTCATTTAAGCGCTGACGTGGCAATGCGGCCAAGGCATCCGATGGGCTCTCCGACCGACTCCCGCCAACGGCGAGCGGCCATGACCTGGGCCCAGCGCCTCAATCGGGTGTTCAACATGGACTGCGGGCAATACAGCGGCCCCGCAAGAGTCATCGCCTGCATTGAGGACCCGATGGTGATATGGACGATACTCGATCACTTGAAGCAAAGAGTTGGAACGATACCGCACGCCCCTTGCCGAGCGCCGGGTGCCGCGGACTCAAAGCGGGCGTACCGCTCTCATAGAACACGTGCTTTCCGTTTTCGTGCCAGTGCATCGGTCAGAGATTGCATGGGATGCCTAATTGTCTGAGCTGCCTGCTCGAGTATGTTCGCACATATCCGCAGTCGCCGGCTCGCATTGGCCGTAGCAACGCACATGCCCGCGGCTGTCCATGAGGACTGCCCCACCGACCTCTGATGAACAAAATGCCTTGCCATCACTGCGCTTCGCGCAGCGACCTTTGCCGCAAAGCACGCGACCGTCCATCGTAAGCTCTGCGTCACCATCATAGTACTTGGAGCACCATACTATGCCCTTCCGGTCGACTGCGCATTGACCGGCTCCGCAGTAGATCTCTCCACTCAGGTCTTTGGCACAGTCTGCGGAGGCGGTGCCTGGCATCAACAACACCATTACAAGCAGCCAGCCACTGACCATAATGATCGAAGGGCTTCCGTTAGTAATCATGGTTCAAATACCTTGGACAATAACCAACAATCCGGTGTAGGGAGATGCAGAGACTCCTACGATATACGAGGAACCTGAAAGCGGCAACAATATCTGCAGGTTCAAGAATAGCGTGCCTCCTTCTGGCGCATGCCGTCCTTTGCAATAGCCCGCCTTGGAACCTGAGCGGACACTTGAAAGTGGCGCGCACCTTGCCCCCATGGCCAGCAGGTACAGGTCCGCACTTGCAGGACTCGAAAGTATTATGTCCATGGCCCAATGTCCGATAACCACAAGGAAATATTAAGGTTAGTTAGGAAATACTGATCCTGCATATGCGGACCGGTGGGTCCCCATATCACAAGTTAGGCGTTTTATCGCGATGCATCCACGAACTGTCTCACTGTGTGCTGAACTCGGAATTTCACTTCATTTGGTGCAGGTTCGTGGCTTGTTAGAGTGTGAAGAGGCAATCGATCTTGAAGTGGCCGAAGTTGCAGGCGATGGGAGAAATCATCTGCTAGCACCTCCAGCCGCCGACGCGTGGCGCAACCTCAGAGCAGCAGCGCTTTGCGATGGCATTTCGTTGTTTATCGTCTCAGCTTTTCGAAGTGTCGACCGCCAGGCCGAAATAATTCGCCAAAGGCTCGTGACCGGTGCGCACATTGAAGAAGTGCTCACCTTATGTGCCCCACCAGGGTTCAGCGAACACCATACTGGACGCGCCATCGATCTTTCGACCCCCGATAGCCGCGCGCTTGAGGTCGAGTTCGATCAGACTACTGCGTTTACGTGGCTCATCGACCGCGCTGCCGAATTCGGTTTTTATCTCTCCTACCCCATCGGCAATCAATTAGGCTATCAGTATGAGCCGTGGCATTGGTGTTTCCATGGCGCGCAACCCGTCGCACAACCGGACGCTTGACCGCGGGTTCCGGTCGATGCATCTCCAGGTCGCCGCGGTCAGTTGCGATCGCAGCCGAAAGCGGACATTTGCGTTGCATCCTTACTGTGCGATGTTGGCGAGCGTACAGGCCAAACAGAAAACCCCGCCGAAGCGGGGTTCTTGAGCTCATTTGGGATAGGATCCTTTATCTTGCTTGGCGACGGAGAGACATACCTATACCAGCAAGGCCGAAACCAAACAATGCAATTGTCGCAGGCTCAGGCACTGTATTGTTATTGGAATTAAATACCATGGGCGTGGCTATCTTCATGTGCGAGGCAGTTGTATGCCGCTCGGCAAAAAAGAAATCAAAGCTGTAATCACTACCGGCCGTCAGGCCCAGTGCATCCAGGCTGAAAGAACCAGACTCAGCGCCGTGAACTCCACCGAGATCAAGCGCAAGGGCATTATTAATGAATACCCAAACATCGTCATCACCTGTAAAACTGAATGTTTGGCCAGACTGATATGTGAACGTGGTATGTAGCTGGGTCGTAAATGAGTAATTGCGGCTCTGCCCCTCATCGCCGAGCAACTGCCCGTCGATCGGAAAAAAATTTGGGTTATCATATTCATATACACCACCACCGATATCGGCAAAGGTCCAATTGATGGTAGTGGTTTGATTATATCCCCGAGCATCACGGTACCACTGGTTAAAATGCTGGGCCTTCAATCTTGAAGACCATGTCCCCCAGGATCACCTTCTTCGCAACATTGATAGAATGCTCGACCTGAGAGATATCCGGCAACACCTGGCCAATTTTTACAGCCACACAGGCCGCCCGTCTATCGACCCTGCATTGATGGTCCGCATCATATACGTTGAGTCATGATAAGGGTAGCACCATGCACTGACACTGGTTGACGGAAAAGCTGTGACTGGGCCAGGTGACGTTAGGGCTGTCTGCCACAAGCGTATGCTTGCCGGCAGGAACCACCAGGGTAACAATACCTTTAGCGCTTGGCGTCTCGCAGCGTGGACCATTTGCTGGGAAGTAAGTCGTTAGAGTGCCGACAAGGCTACCATCGACCTTCACATCGATTTCCGTTTGTGCTTCACCATTGGTTGAATAAATAGTGATTACCGCGGTGTTCTTGGTGCGGCAAGACTGCGCGTTTGTTTCATGGGAAATGCCCAATTTCTCAGGCATCGTAAGGGGATTAGAATACAACTTATCTGTGATGGATTCGACATGATAAAGTCTTCCTCCATCGGCATAAGATGACATAAATGTGGACGTCATCACAATTAGGCTTGTCGTGGCCAGCATAGTTTTCATGTGTCATACCTCCATACAACGAATTACGGAAGATAAAGCCGACTTCCCAAACGCAGGTACAACCTAATAGCACAGATGTTAATTTGTGACGCTTATAACATCTTTTTCCTAGCATGGCCCGATGTGTAATCGGGTTTTGTCGTATCGGATACTAGCAAACGGCGGATAGCAAAAAGGTGAACGGGTTCGCCGCTTCGGTGTCGAAAGCGGAATAATTAGGGGTAGATCACAGTTTATGCTGATGGATTATAGGGTCAAAGGGATTAGACGCGATTGACTTCTATAATGTAGGTAAAAGGGGGCGGAGGGATTGAGTTTCATTCCTTCCGCCCCCCTTATTAATTCTGTTGGTGGCAATTCTGGCGATCTACAGCGGTAATAACTCCATTTCCACTCGACGATTCTGTACCCGGCCTACAGAAGTCGTATTTGCCGCAATCGGATAACGCGCACCATAGCCGGCGGTTTGTATACGGCCGGCCTTGACACCTCGACCGATCAGATACTGGCCGACACTGGCGGCGCGCTGTTCACTCAAGGTCTGGTTGGTTCTATCGCTACCGGTCGAATCCGTATAACCGGAAATCTTGACCGCTGTTTTATCATACTTCTTCAGGACAATGCCTACGGAATTCAACACGTCATAGAATCTTGCATTAATTTCTGCTCGCCCGGTGGCAAAAGTGATATTGCCCGGCATAACCAGACGCAAATTATCCCCTTCCCGCTTGATCCTCACACCCGTGCCCTCAAGCTGTTTACGCAATTCCGCCTCTTGCCTGTCCATATAGTAGCCGACACCGCCGCCCACCGCACCACCGACTAATGCCCCGGTCAGGGCGCCTCTTGACTTATCCTTGGAAGTTGCAGCGCCCAATAATGCCCCCGAAATAGCCCCGATCCCCGCTCCTTTCGCGGCATTACTGGTCTTCTGCTCTCCGGAATACGGGTCAATGGTGGTGCAGGCAATCAGGCTCAAGGTTAACAGCAAAGCAAGCGGGCGTGACAACAGCATCTTCGGCCTCCTGAATAAATACAATTGGTAAACGGGTTTCATGGACAAATTAGCTCAATCCGTATCTTTCCATTTGCGCCGCGTAATGGTTACTCCGGTAATCTATCGGAGCAACACTAGCGGGGATTACCACCAGATTGAATTTGTGTGACTGGGTTCACGCTTGCCGGATTGGCAAGGCTCCTGTAGGAGCTGTCATAATTAACAATTACTATGCCGCCAGATTGCTCACGAGTGTTCGAGGCTTCTACGGTTGCCTGACGCGCCAGGAACAACAGTCATTGATTGATTATCAATAAAATACGAGTAATTGTTATGAAAAGAGTTGCCCTATGTTTCGCCGTACTGGTCGGTTCGGTACTGCTGCTCACCGCATGCTTAGGCCCAAAGACGCCGCAGGAAGTCACCCGGGCCTTCTGGGAAGCTGTACTAAGCAACGATGCCAGCGACGCAGTCAAATATTCGACTCTGACCGAAGCCAGATACTACGACGGATTTTCAAAGGATTGGAGCGGTTTCAAGCCATCATGGGGTAAGGTAACGATTGAGGGCAATGAGGCCAGTGTCGTTTCAACATTTTCCAGCCCCGCCAACTCCAGCATCGAAGGCAGGAGATTTGTCACCTACCTTGTTCTACGCAGTGAAGGGTGGAAGGTCGATTACGATCGTACCAAGGTGTCAGTAAATGGTGGCGCGTTCGGCAGGGTGTATGACCACCTTGGCCAGCTGAGTGATGATCTATCGATGGGACTCCAGTCTTATGCGGACACTATCAGACTCGAGATGGATCGCATGAGCCGGGAGCTAGAACAGCTGTCCAACTCTCTCAGCCAGCAAGCGAAAAAGGGCATTGGGCACTTCGCAGAGGAGCTCCGTAACAGCATTGAGGAATTGAAAGAATCCATCAACCGTGCATTGAAAGAAGACGATAAGGATCTTTCAGATAAGGACAGGCGCATTCTACAGGAGGTGTCCGCCGACCTGGATCACGACGATGAAAGCCTGTCCGAACCAACCGTGCAGGCCATCAGCGATAGCAGCCGGAACGTCGGCAGAGCTCAACTTCGGCTCGAGTCCATCGAGAGCCCGTCAGCTGACAAATACAAGAAGGAATGGCGCGAATTGACTGAGAAAGTGGAAAAAACAATGCGAAAAATCATGGACGAGCTGTCAACGTCGGCAAAGGGCCGCGAACCCGGTCCAAACCGCTCCTAGATATGCCAATCGCCTATTCCCCTTTCGCCGCCAAAAGCAAGACTGAGGGATATTAATGACAGGACACACCAATCCGCTCAGTAAGGAGAAGCACCTGTTAACTCCTATTGATCTAAAGTCACTTTTGCGCGAGTTGGCCGAGGTTATGATTTAGCCCGCAACGGCGAAACCAGACCTGCGTGCGTGAGCAGTGTACGCCTTTATGTTTGATCCTACGATGGCGCCGTTGTCGGATACATTGTCGCCCATATCCCGCAAACACCGTGCCCGCGCGAATTGTCCATCCCGCCTATCTGTACCGGTAGATCGCTGTGTAGGTAACAACGTGCGCTAACACAACTCTGCCCTAAAGCGATAGTGCAGTCGACCGCTATCGGGGCATCTTGCTCGCGCAGCCCGCAATGCTCCGCCTGCCGAATACAATCCCACCAAAATGTGACGTGCCACACATTTCACAAGTGGATAACTCGCTTCAGGCGTCCGGCGAATTGACGAAATGGCTAAAGCGACTTTTCCCACCCGCCGATAACAATACATCACTTTGCATAGCTGAGCAGAGAAGCTCAAAGTAAGTTGGGCAGATAAATTCAGTCAATCGAGGAGCATTCTTTATGATACGAATTCTATTAGCCGCGGCGCTGACCGTTGCTGCTGCACCTTTATTCGCAGCGGACGTAGGCGTTTCAATCAGCATAGGCGAACCTGGTTTCTACGGTCGGATCGACATTGGCGATGCTCCCAAGCCGGATGTCATATATGCCGAGCCGCTCGTTGTCTACAAGCGCCCGTCCCGCGTGCATGTCGAGCCGCTTTATTTGCGGGTGCCGCCCGGATATGAAAAGCATTGGCGTCACATGGTACGAGAGGACTTATGCCTCCCGCCATCACGAACACGATAGCCATCGGCATGGACGGCGACATGAGCACGGCGAAGGTCACGGACGGCATCATCGCGAATAAGACCTTCGCCATAACCGTGAACGGCTGCCGTCCGATAGCCTTCTGCCAGTTGAGAATGCGTTGGTGACGGTCGACGCGCTCCGTCAGGGGCGGCTGTTCGCCTCTTAGATTTGAGTTATACCTTGAGGAAGATATTCGATGGCTGAACATACAAATGCTAACGCTACCTGGACTTGGGGAATTCGTTACGTGGCGACGATCGTCGTAGTACTGGTGCTCGCCGCGCTGCTAGGCAGTATGGACTTGTTTTCAAAGACCACTATCGCCAAAAAGGCGCTTAGTGCAACCAAACTCGTGCACTTTATTGGCTATGGAGCCGCATTGGCAACATTCTGGATGTTCGGCCAGCACCTTAGCGCGGCGTGTCGCCAGTACGGCGGCCGCTGGGCGTTCCTTCAACATCTGATTCTGCCGGCAGTCACACTGATCGTAATTTCCGCCAGCTATTATGTGGTTCTACCCGTGGTGCATCCCTTCATGAACCATGCATTACGCGATGTCTACAAGTGGGTATTTATCCTGGCGATGCTTGCGTGCTCGATTTGGCTGGTGGCGGCCGTTCTCGGGCAATCCAATTCGCTTACAGAAGCCCTTGTCGATGGTCACCGAAAAACGTGACCAAAGGGGTCAGACTCGATTGAACAGTTGGACGGGCGCGCAGGGATCGAAGCTTGATCCCTCCGCCCCTTTCTTGCCTGCAGCGTCCAAAAAATAGCCTTAACAGGCAGCAGTGACTGCGGATAATAATTCGCATTTTCAGCTATCACCAAGCCCTCTATCCATCGCAGTTAGTTCGCTCGACGGCGCGACGCGGAACCTCCCGCCCATAGCGTGTGTCCCGGCGAGCTACCGCGACAATCAGAGCCTCAGCGGCGTCGGGCGAGACATAACCATGACGCTTGGGATGGCCAATGGAACGGACTTATTTGACGCTCTCGAAGCGCTTCTCCAGCGCACAATCCATTGGCTTTGGCTTCAGCACAGCGCGCATCGCACTGACCCGGGGCGAGACACCGCACCGCGCTCACGCCTGGGTGTATAGTAGCCGAACGCAGTGCTCTTGACCAGCTCACTATCGAGGAGTATCTGCCATCAGAAATCGATCGCTGTTCGTAAGAATAGCCAAGCTAGGGCATGCTTCATTGCAGCCCCTTTGTCGCCTAACTAGGTATCACCTTCGACATCAAGGCAAAGCCATTTAATTGCGCTTTCCCGATCATTGAAGAATTCAATTCTCAGGCCCATGTTATATGCGGTGCTTATAAAGAATTCTGTGGTATCGTCTGTTTGATATCCTGGAAAAACGAATGCTACTCGCAACTCACGTGATGCTTTGGCCGCTTGCAACGCGGATTTGAAAGAATCCACCTGCGTCATGTTACGTCTTGGCGGCGTCGAAGACTCCGCCAGCACGCGGTAACAATTGTATTCCTTGTGCGCCTCTCCAATGGCTTCCCAGAACAGTTTCCTGCTTTCCGGTGTAACCTCATAATCGGCAGGAAGCTGTATTCTGATGTAGTCGCCAGGAAAGTCCAATATGAAACTGGTGCTCATTGTGCTTTCCCTCACTCAACCTACTTTTGGCGGCTGAACCGGAATATATGCATAATTATATGCAAAGGCGCAAGGTCATGTAAAACGCACCGGAGTTATGCTATGAACCAGGCGCGAGCGCCATATCATTTTAGTTAATTCAGTTCATGGCTCATTTAGTGGCGCAAGCCGGATGTACTGGTTCCGATTGGATCTGTCCGGCTTCACGTTAATATCAGACAGTGACTTTTTGGTCGCTATCTCTGAACGAAGCGTTAGTCTGGACAAGGCAACGGTGCTATTACATTGCTCGGACTCATCTGGAAGTCATGTGATTCGATAATGGCTACCATGTTGTTGATGCGCAGCTGCGCCAAGACGGGCGGACATTCCGCTCTGGTAATTATCACGATACGACCGCCTTTTGGCAGCCCAGAGCACGCTACCTTTATCACATCGTGGAGCCTTGCATCCTGCGCTATCTCTTGATAGTCATCAAACACGATGAGAAATGGGACTTCCAAGTGGCTGTAAACTTGCTCAAAGTATCTTTTGGAAAACTCGGCTATATTCTCGGAGGCCTTGGGAGTCAAATCCGGCAGCTTAAGATTGGCAACCGGCTTTACCTCGCGCAAGGCCCGTTCAAGGTGGTGAAAGAAGGTGGCCGGATCATCATCATCCTTATCCACGTGGTACCAGATGCTTGGCAGATGTCGACCGTCGAGGTACGTCGCCACCAACGTCGATTTGCCTATTCCCGGCGGACCACTGATCACTATGAGCGGTCTGGACTGCAACTCGTCAAGCAGATCGTGCAGTTCCGTGCAGTAATAGCCGGGCGCCGAAGGAGGCTGGCTAGTCTTGGGTTTTGAGGATATTTTGTCATTCATTTCTTAAATCTTTTGCAAGGTAAAGTACTTATGTTGGTTACACCAGCACGGTTTCCCATATGCACTTTGAATATAGCCGGTTTCGGATTAGATGAACCATCATCACCCGCCCCAGCAGACAAGGCATGCCGGCTGATTGCTGTACGCCCGCCGCCCGTGAGGCTTCCTTCCAATATATAAATTTTAGACCTTAAGACGTCATAAATCGCTTACAAGACCTGAACAATCATAAAATAACTATAGTGCATTCAAAATACAGGTTAATTTGCGCCCCAGCAGCTATTCCCGGGTATCACTCTGTCAACGGTTTTCAAAAAAGGGGATAGATCCATTTACCGCAAGGATTATATGCGATATGCCACCCGCCAGCGTCTGCTGGGTATATGGGCTCCTCCCGCTTAGCGAGTGGCCAGTTTCAGACATCAGACGCTTAGAACCGGAAAGATCAGACTCGATTGGCATCGGTCACAGGAAACGCTAACACCCAAGGGTGCAGATTTATTTGGCACAACGAATAAGGAAATTACACTATCACGCGTATAGCGCTTGACGAAGCGCCGTAGGCGCTCCTGCCCGTAGGGCGTATCCTGGCTGATGGCTGGGCGATCAATAACCGTGACGCCTGTAGAGCCGGATGCGTACGGCAATCCCTTCACCATAATAAAAGGATCTGCTCCACAATGATCCCCGACTCTGGCGCGTACAGTTGCGTAATTACTCCCCGATCCAAGGGGGAGACGCGGCAGCGTCTACGTGAGCCTGGGTGTGTACGCTAATGCATTTTCGCTCTGCACACCGACCATAGAAGCGGTTACATTCACTTGGAGTGGATGACGTCGTCTTTGGTCTGATCAAATCTGCGATGGGTATGCGATCCCGCGTCCCACTGTATGAGTCAGGCATCAGAATTACGCAGGGCCATAAGCTAACAAACTATAACACCATGGTGTTATACTTTAATGATTGGACTGGTTGGAAACAAACGATAGAGACTAAAGGATACCGTAATGCTCGGGCTTTGGCTTCTGCTGACTATTCTTGCTTGTGGTCTTGCTGTTCAAGCCACATGGTTGGTATTGGCAGCAAGGAAACGAGCGCACTCCCATGATGTTCTACTAAACCGCATAATGCATGTGCGTCTTTGCAAGATGCTCCAATTCCTTGGCGCAAACCAAGACGAGTATCTCCGCACCATCCCAGCCGCGGTTATCAACAGGGAAATTTCCCGCTGCTCTCGCTGTAAAACACAAGATATTTGCGACAGCAGCCTGCGTGATGGCAAGCAAATAGCCAATATGACGTTTTGCCCAAACTACAAATCTCTTATAAAGCACAGCACGGCCATCAACCGGTCCAGAATAGACTAATCCCGGAATAAAAGGGGTCGGCGACAAATGATTATTATTCCAACTTGTCAGCCATAACCAAGGCGGAAGAGTACCACCGCTTTATAAGGTTCGCTTCCGCCTAGCTACGGCCATCCTAACACTGTAGATCTGAACCTATCCGGCATCCTCGACAGTGCTCCCAACCGGGGCTAGGTCCTGCCCTGACTTGCGCGGCCTGGCGGATCAGGCCTGTTCCGGGCTCCCGAGGCGGACACCCGAGCCTGGATGGAATTCGAGGCGGGAGATCTCCACATACCCATCTGCAAATCAGAAGGGTCAGACTCAGTTGAAATCGATCATAGAAAACGCCAGGACCCAATGGGACCGTTTTATTGAGGGGGAGGTCAGAGAAATCAAATTTTAATCCCTCTGAGCCTATTTATCCATGTGACCGTGGGTGCCCCGTGAGCCAACAGAAATTTTCATCACGTGGAATTCAAGCAATCCCACAGCGTAACTACTTAGCAATATCGGGATTTAACAAATTATTCATAAAGTATTCAGGGTCAATTAATCTTGACTCGGTTAAATAAGCGCGATCAGGGAACGCAGGGCTGGTAACCGACAGCCAATTAGCGGCTAAGACATATCAGGAGATCAGCTTATCCAAGGGGAAAATCTTGGAACACTTGCTCGCGTTAGTCGAATTGTGATGGACGACCCAAATTGCGTTTGCCGTTCATTTTTAGTGCAATGCCAAGAGATGCTCGGGTCGGCATGGTGGTACCCAGCTTGCACGCTACCCGAACGGGGTTTGCCTGCGCAGGACTTGTCCGCACAGGAATGGCGCGAGAATGCCGACGATTCCTCAAATGAACACTCAGTGAGGTTTCGCACATTTTTAGGCTATTTTGATATTTATCCACGTCTATAGTTCGCATGGAAATTGCATCCTACCATTGTGTTTTGCATTTACGGACGCACGAGCAAATAGCATCATCACATGCTGTCTTTGCTGTTGGTTTCTCAATATGGAAATTTTATCGAAAGGACTACGTATGGTTTCAATCAAGGCACAACATCATCACATTGCACAGGACACTACGGTGAATCGAGTGAATCAGGCGTTCGAGAGACTCCAAAACGCCTGGGAAGCTGTTCGCGCTCAGCGCTCGGCAGATGGGACAACACAATTCGATGAGGCTGCCCTAAATGAGCTGGATGCAGCCGAGGAAGAATGGCTCACTGCCCGCGCTGCGGCTTCTGTCCGTAGCGCTGCGGCTTCTGTCCGTAGTTGACGCGGGTGCGTTACAGCTGACCGCACCCTAGGGATTTAACAGATATATCTACAGTCGCAGGAACTCACTAGCCTGCGATTTGCCCGGCTTTCTCTCACTCTATTTGCCCAACAATCCTTCCGCATCCCGCCAGGTTGAAGTCTTGCAGCGCGCTACTGCAGATGCAGGGTCGTCGCAGCAAGATACGTCCGGATCGACCTCGATCTGTTCAATAAGCCACTAATGGTATAATAGGCCCACTCTGTATATGGACTCCCCTCGATTAGCGAGTGCCCCGTTTCAGACATCAGACGCGCACATATATTTATATTCCTACTTTTTAGCGGGAAAGTATCAAAAGGGTCAGACTCGATTGAAATCGACAATTTACGTAATAGGAGACCGTGAGGGTCCGGACTTCCGACAACCTTAGGCCTTGCCGAGCTGGACCGCAAGAAAACCGAGAGTACGTGACCACGATAGCTCGCTTGGCCCCGCACGAAAGCGTTCCGGAGCGCTGAAGTTCATGAAGGCATGACCGGCGCCCGGGTAGTTGTAGAACTCATGAAATTTACCGTAACGCTTCAGTTCGGCATCCAACACGCGCCTATCGGCGGGTGACGGATTGGCATCCTCCGCGCCGAAATGAAATAAAATCGGGCAGCCGATTTCGGTGGTGCGCGCAAAGGGCGCCGGCGCGTCGTCGCCCCACGGCTGCATGATGTTGCCGCCGTAATACACCACCGCGGCTTTGAGACGGGGATTCGCCGCCGCCATCATGTAACTCACGCGCCCGCCCATGCAGAAACCGATGATGCCGAGGCGTGCCGCATCTACACCTGCCTGAACTCCGAGCCAGTCGATTGCCGCGTTTACATCTACAATGACCTCAGTGTCGCGCAGCTGTTTCATCATTTCGAGCGCCGGCCTTTGCTCTGTGAGGCGGTGATAGAGCTGCGGCGCGGCCGCGGCATACCCTGCATCGGCCAAGCGGTCGACCATCGCACGGGTGAACTCGTCCACCCCGGACGCATGCTGTATCACCACCATGCCTGGAATGCTTCGTTGCGCATCCGGAAAGCGGGCATAGAACCCCATCCTTTCGATGCCGACCTGAGTATAGTGCGTGAACTCGCTCACAATATCCTTCATACTTGACAAGCTTGCCGGCCGCGAAATCCGCAGCCGAGCGTCGCCGTATTGATTATGGGCCGTGGCGCGTGTGCACACTAGCCCACATGTAGTATTACCTTGCCGTGTGGATGACCGAACTGACAGATGTTCTCCGCTGCCTTGGCTTCGGACAGGGGCAAAATCTTACTAATGTGCGGATTGACGGATCCCACCTCCATGAACCGACTGATCTGCTCCAGTTCGTCACCGCGCCGCCTCATGAGAAACTGAGTCACACGAATACCATGCTTCCTCGCAGCAGCCTCGTCAGCGGGACCGACCGTGGTGACCACCAGCCCGTTCTTCCTGACGATGCCGTAGGATCGCGCCAGCGCGTCGCCGCCCACAAGATCTATTACCGTATCCACGTCCTTGACCCGGTTCTCGAAACGCTCGGATTTATAGTCGATGAGCTGGTCGGCACCCAGACTCTGCAAGTAAGAGAAGACATCCCGGGATGCTGTGGCGATCACCCGCGCACCGACCTTCTTGGCAAATTGCACAGCGAATGAACCCACCCCGCCACCAGCACCATGGATTAGTACCGCTTGATTGTTTGACAGCTTCGCCACATCCATGACGATCTGCCATGCGGTGAGGCCCGCCGTCGGGATGGCGGCGGCGCCAACCCAATCCACCGATCTGGGCACACGCGCCAGCTCGTCAGGGGAGGCAAGCGCATACTCGGCATACGTACCTTGGGCGAAACCGAATACCCTGTCGCCCCGCTGGAGTCCCGTTACATCCTTACCTGTTTCGACCACTTCACCTGAAAAATCCTGTCCCATCGTATAGGGGAAGGACCCGGGCAAGGAGCCCTTCATATAGCCTTCCCGTATCTTCCAATCCACCGGATTCACGGCGGCGTCATGGACCTTTACCAGCACTTGCCCGCGGGCGGGCTTGGGCTGCTGCACATCTTCCATTTCCATTTCCTCAGCATCCCCATGGTTATGTACACGAATTGCCTTCATGGCGGAACCCTCCATATCATTGCAGAGACTCTTGCACCTAAAGACGGGTGCAACGTGTTGCTAACTTTGACATGGACCAGCACCGCCTCGTTCCCTAGACCAAAAGGGTCAGACTCGATTGAAATTCGGCATAGCAGCACAACCCTTAATAATAGGGGGGAGGGATATATGGTTTCATACCCCACCCTCTTTCGTTTCTTCCTTGCGCAATTAATTCCGCCATCTATTGATAAGCTTCTATTTCCATTAATATACTCTCCGCACATGTCGTCAATTCGAGGACCGGCCTTGGAAAACATTTTCTTCGAATTTTTTCAAAAGTCCATCTCACCATCGGCTATAGTCGTCGGCCCCAATTATGACTTTTTGTTCATTAACGAAGCCTGGGTACGATTGTTCGGCTTTACTAGAGAGGAGACGATTGGGCGAAACTCGCATGAATTAGGCATCAGCCGCAACAACGACGTCCGATCACAGACCATCGACCGATTGAGAAGATCTGGTTCATTATCAGGAATGAAGTACGTAGTATTTTCCAAATCAGGCAGGGAAATACATGTCATAAATAATCTGACCAAGCTTACAATCGATGCTAAGGAATATGTTCTTTGCTCTTTGCATGACATCACTGAATACGAGCTGGCCGCAAAAGTATGGAAGCGGCAGGACGCGCGTCTGCTCGAAAGTTTGACTACGCGCGAACGAGATATCATCAGGCTGGTCGTTAGCGGGCATAGCAATAAGGACATCGCAAGAATCCTGAACATTAGCCCTCGCACCGTGGAGACTCATCGATCGCACTGCATTCAGAAGCTTGGCACAAAAAGTCTGCTCAATATCAAACGAATCGTGGACTCTGAAGAAATGGAACAGATCAATTTGGCGGACCAGACTGGGTTATTCGCGCATAAAAAGGGAGCGGTGACAAAATAGAATCATTCGTATTGTCGGTCATCGCCAACTCCCTTTATTCTTTTGATTAATTTCAAAATAAACCGAACCCCAGCTGGATTATGACAGATTCGATTGGCTCATTATTCCCCGACTCCAGTGTTTTCTGATATATGCCATCCAAGGTCAGATCGAGGGGAAGATAAAGTATTTCCAGTCCGGACGATACCACGGCAAATATTGGAACCCCCCCGGAATTTAGATTTTCATAATATACGCCACCGCCATAACGTTCCCTATATCCGCCCATAAGATTCACCATCAGCCACGGAGAGGTCTTAACATTGCCCATCCTGAGGCTCAAGCGAGCGCCCGCCTGAACTCCTGCCAAAAGGTTGTAAAGGGTCACGTCCTCTATATTCTCAATAATTGAATCGCCAAATGAAAAAGGGATCCCGACAAAGAGCGTCAGGCTGGACCGGGGTTTCCTCGATACGATGTATTCCTTATTGCTGCTGCCATTAATGATGAGACTGCTCAAGTCCCCTTTCCTGGACGAGTCGATGTCCATATCACCATATAAAAGCGCGGTTCCGAGAGTGAAATTCGTAGCCTTGTCATTGCGAATAGGGCGCGACATGAATATATTGTTAATGTCTATGCCGTTTGCGTTTATGGCCTGTCCATTCATACTGATGTAGCTTGTGGATATCTGCCACTCATGCCGAAAATCAGGATCGGTTATTGGCGGCATCGAGACATGAATATTTGTCTGTTGTCCTTGGGCAACACCGCCAAATGACATTGCGAGTATCGGCGCTGATGCCAGGGAATAAACAGATCTGACAAAAATGCTTCTCACTTCAATCCTATGCAATCGCAAATCAGCCACACGTGCCAATAAGAGCGCTCCTTGCAAAGGTAAGCTAAACAGCAATCGTTTGGGGCACGGTCGAGCTGTGAGCTCGGTTACATCCAGATGGCCTAATTTTGGCCATTACGCTCAGAATTCACCTTGTCTTTTATGTTTTCATTGTAATGGCGGCCCCGCCATAAGCGCCGAAACTCCACTTCGCCCAAGGGCCGGTCATGTTCGTCGAGGACCAGGCTGGCGCGCAACTCACGCAAAAAATCCCTATCTAAACTCCAGCGCACCAGCATTGCGATCGACATGGCGATAATGGCGCCTATGCCAGCTGCCAGCATGTCTTTCTGAGCATCCCAGATATCACCCTGGGCGCCGAGGAAGGCCAGCCCTGCCGATGGCTCGACACCGGCGGCAACCAGCCACTCGATGATTTCATATATAGCCGAGAACGCCAGCACCAGCTCCACCGGCAGCCAAAAGCCCCAAAAGTAGCGCACCCGGGCGACGCGATGGAACATCTCGCGCAACGGATACGCCAACAGCAAACCAAAGGAAAAGTGCACCAACCGGTCATACATATTGCGGCTCGCGCCAAACCATTGCTGGAGCGTCACGCCGAACGGCACCTCCGCATAGGTGTAGTGGGAACCGACTACGTGCATACACATGAATAGCGTTATCAGGGTATATGATAGGTTCGAGAGCCGGAAATAACGGCCGACCAGGATAATGAACGGCACGAAGATAAACACCAGATAATTTTCCAGCAGCCAGTCGTGGGGATAGATAGGATCAATCGCCGCCCACACCCAGAATGCTGCAAATACGGCAACTAGCAGCATCTGATACCTGGTGATACCGCGGGGAATCAGAGAACCAAGGGCTACAGATTTTTTTGGCATGCTTAATGGGTAATTCGAGGAGTGGGCTTGGACGTTGACCGAGCGGTCCAGCGGGGACACAAAATGCAGACGACAGATCCATTTTTCATCCAATTAAACCTGCCACCTTTCGCCATACTACACTTGGCCATGAAGTTTAATTTCGACACATTAGCAAAATAGAAGTAACCGACGAATTTGTCGCCCAATCAAATCCGTCGCCTTCTAGAGCAACATCAGCACCGTCTTCCCGTCTTTATCAGCATGACGGATCGACGCCTCGGGAAGCCCCATCTTGCTTTCCAATTGCCACGATCCCGCGCCCACCAGCTCGACGACCGCGCCCTGCGGAAAGGGATATGGTCTTGTTTCCACGTGTATTTCATTGTTACTGATGTTCTTGATCAGTGCATACATGAATCCGAAGGGCCTGTAAAAGTCATGACGGGCAAATTGTCCTTCTGGGAATGGTCAAGCAGTGCTCCATGTCTTACCTCCGTGCCGGGCCGTTATTGGCTTTCCCCGCGCGGATTAATGCGGTTCCGTTCCGTTTCTGCATACACCAAGAGCAGGATACTGAGTCGGCGACAAGCCAAACAATCCGGACGTTCCCTAAAAACTATTAGGGTTTCCCCTAATAGGCCTGGGCCGGAAGCCTCATGCTTACTGCTATCCTATCTGCATTAATTGGTATTGCAGCTGGTTGATTGAATGAGCTTCCGCTGCGCCATGAGAGTGATGCCTATATAAAAATGGAGGACGAGCGCACAAATGCTGCGTCCCTTCTGCTTCCGGAAGTGGGAACAACTGTGACCGCAGCGGGTCGCACTCGCTTGACATTCACCACAGAACTACAATCCTTTACGGAGAAAGGTATAGACAAGAAAGGGGACGAACTGATTGGCGCCGCTGGCTGACAAGGATACGGCCGCCGGCCGGCGCGGGTTACGGGATCAGCGTTGGCGGCAGATTTATTCTCCTGCCAACTGGCGTTACCAATCGAGCTGTTCACGCTTATGGACCCCCAGTCGCCGTTCCCACGGTCCAGCTCGACTAGTTGTTTTCGCGGAGTTGATTAATTGTCCCTGGATCCATGCATGGCATGAAAACTGAGAGGTCAAAGGAGGAGGAAGATGGCTCTATTTGCACAGGGAAAGATTGAAGCCTTTGTCGGCCCAGCCGAGTTGGGGGCGCCTGATGACCTGGAAACAGCAATCGTCGAATTTATCCAAGGCGCCAAATCAAGTCTTGATATTGCGGTGCAGGAACTGGATAACGCGACCATAGCTCAGGCGCTACTCGACGCGACCTATCGCGGCATTAACATCCGGATGTTCATGGAGCAGAATTATCTGAAATCTGGCGGCCCGCCGGCAGCGAAACCAAAAGACGGGCAAACGGCTGAAGAGGCCAAGCTTGCAGCCCAGTGGGAGGAACGCCGCCATCCCAGTTCGATCAAGACAAACCGTGATATTCTAGCCGCGCTATTGCGATGTGGCGTGGATGTGAAGGGCGATCTCAACCCGCGGATATTTCACCAGAAGTTTATCGTCCGTGACTACCGGAACGGAAAGAGCCAGGGAAAAGCGGCACTACTCACCGGTTCTACAAATTTAACCTGGACGGGCACCCACAAAAACCTCAATCATGCCATCATTTTTCACGACTACCGCATCTGCCGGGCCTATGCGGAGGAATTTCTCGAACTCACAGGCGGCACCTTCGGCGAGTTGCGCCAGCGCATACCGGAACATCCTAAAACGGTCAACATCAAAGGGGTGCCGGTGCGGATATTGTTTGCACCTGATGACTGCCCGGAGTTGGAGATAGTCAAGCAGATGCTGAAGGCCGAAAAGCGGCTTGATTTCGCCATCTTTACATTTTCCGGTTCTTCCGGCATTGATGATGCCATGATCATGCTGCGCAAGGCCGGCATCGATATTCAGGGGGTACTGGACAAGGGACAAGGAGGTCAAGATTGGGCCGCGACCGTGTGGCTGCACAATGAAGGCATCAAAGTCTATCTCTCGGACAGAGACAAACTGCCAGGCCTCGGCAAACTGCACCATAAACTCATGGTGATCGATGAGGCAATCGTCATAGCGGGCAGCATGAATTACACTCAGCCCGCGAACGAATATAACGATGAAAATATCTTCGTGATTGGCAGCCCCTACGCCTTGCCGAAATCCCAAGGAGGGCCGGTCAACCATCAGGAATGCAAGAGGATCACGAATTTCTTTCGTAAGGAGATCAATCGTATTGTCGCTAAAAGCACTGCCTATGTGACCGACTAAATGACATGTCAGCACTTCCTCAATCAAAGCGGGCAGATTTACTTGGGCTGCTTGGCTTGGCGATTCGAGGAGGGGCTTGAATGTTGGCAGAGCAACCCAACGGAGACGCCAAATAAAGCTGACTGAGCGATCTTTCATCCAGATAAATCTGTTCTCTTCAGCCCCGGTGGACGTCGACCTCCCCCGGTACTCCAGCGTGCAGGGACGGCGCCCGCCCTCATCACTCACCGTCGCCCGAACGCCGCCCAGCGGCTCGGCATACCGGCCCAAAGGCGGCGCATCCTGTTTCCACTAGGCTGTGACATGGGTCACATTATTTTTGCGATCCAGCACTCAAAATTTCCCTGTTGATGCCGACATAGATGTCAAAGATAGCCTATGTCCTACCCACGTTTCCAAATATTCGCCTACTACCTGCTCAGTGTGCTGGTGCTGAGCATATTTGCCTTCCGTAGCACCGCGGATTATCAGGAGTACCCCAAATATTATATTATCCTATTGATTACACTGCCATATTTTATTTCCGGCATCGTCCGGACCCTACTTGAACCGGCGATCGTGCTGAGCGTCCCGCCGCTCGACCGCTCCCGCCGCCAGCTTTACCTCGACCTAGGACTTTTCGCGGCCATCGCGCTGGTCCTTCTCGCGTCCGAGTTGCTTATATACAAGCGCCCTGCTGACGTCGCGCTTAAAAGCAGCATCTGGGCGTTGGTCGTTGGCTACTTTGCCAGCATTGACAGTACGCTCCACCGCGTGCGCTCCAGTCACGATCACCACAGCGACAGCGCGCCGCTGAACGGTAGAGCGCTTCCCGTATCGCAGAAACTGAGCATATTTCTGAGCATTACGGTGCTCTTGATTATGGCCACGATGGCAATCAGCGCTTATGGCTATATCAATATCGATACCTCGCTGCCGTCCACAACGGTCAACCAGGTCAAGCAGGAGTTCATCGTCGAGACGCTGTTCATTCTAGGCATCGTTATCACCCTCACCACGCGGGTCATCGTCTCCTATTCCACTAATCTGCAGACAATGTTCGATACCCAGATTGAGATGCTGAAAAACGTTCAGGAAGGGGAACTGGACAAACACGTGCCGGTACTGAGTCAGGACGAGTTCGGCATCATTGCGCAACGAACCAATCTCATCATCGATCAACTGCGAGAAAAGCACAAGATACAGAAGACGCTCGAGCAGGTGGTCAGCCCGGATATCATGCGGCGACTGCTGGCCGTCCGCGAGGACAATGTCGAAAAAGCCCAGGAATTCGACCTCGCTATCCTGTTTTGCGACATGCGCGAATTCACCAGTTACGCGGAGAGCAAGCCGCCGGATGAAGTCATCATGTTCCTCAATGCATACTTTACAAAGGTTGCGGACGTCGTAGCCGAACACCATGGCATCGTCAACAAATTCATCGGCGATGCCATTCTGGCGGTGTTCGGCGTCAACGGGGATGCGGATTACGCCACACACGCAGTCGAAGCCGCGCTGGACATTCTGATGCATTCCAGTTCCGCCGTAATGCGCGATGGCACAAAGTTCGATATCGGCATCGGGATTAACTGCGGCCGCGCGGCGGCCGGGAAGATCGGCTCAAGCGATCGCTTCGAATACACCTTTATCGGTGACTCGGTCAACGTCGCCAGCCGGCTGGATGGATTGAGCAAGCGGTTGGGACATCGCATCGTGGCATCCGCCGGCGTGTACGAAAGGATCCCGGAACATCACCAAGCCAGGTTTACCGACCTGGGTAGCCACAGAATCCGCGGCAAGGCACAGCCGGTTCACGTGTACGGGGCAATGAAGGAAGGTGAAATTCGCGACAGCGGAAAAATAGTCGAGTTGAACCCGGCTACTCGCTCAGGGCCCGCTTAGTTCCCGCAGGACGAAGCCCCGCACATCGATGTCATAGGCTTGCGCATCGACGAGCCGTTTCACTTCATAGCCGTTGTCCTCACCGCCTTTCTCCCTGAATAAGGCGAGGTTCATGGACTTAGGCGGTTCCAGCGGTTCTCCACTGGCATCCAGAATCAGCAGCACCTTAGGAAACAGGCGCGCATCCGGCTGCGAAGAAATGACGATCCCGATATGTCCCGAACGCAGTTGCACAGTGCTTCCTATTGGATAGATTCCGATACATTGGATGAATTTCTCGACAAGCAGCGCGTCAAACAGCCCGTCTCTCCATGAGTAGATGTACTTGAGCGCCACATCAAGGGTTATTTTTTCCCTGCCATGCACGCCGCTGGTTATGCTGTCATAGGTATCGACTATCGATACGATTCTGGTGCAGATATCGAGATCTGAATTTGTGACGTTTCCGGGATATCCGCTACCGTCTGCGCGTTCGTGATGATCGCGTACTATCGAGATCACCCTCTCGGATGCTCCCGCGAGCTTCTTCACGATCATCGCGCCGATGCTGGTATGGCTCTGGAACAACGCACGATCTTTGTCAGAGAGATCGCTGTCGTGGGTCAACAGCTTGTCCGGCAGCTTGGTCTCACCGATATCATGGACGAGGGCGCCCATGCCCAAATCTACCAGCGCAGCCTTGTCGAGGCCTATGGAACGGCCAAAGGAAAGGGACAGCGTACAGACCGTCATGGCGTGTGCGGCCAATGCATCATTTTTATCGCTCAGGGAGGCGAGCAACACCAGCGCGTCGGGATTACGCAAGATACTGTCGACCATCTGGTTGACCACGCGGCGCGTTTCCTCGACATCCAGGCTTTTGCCCATGCGCACATCATTGAACAATGCGCCGGCCATGTTCTGCGCATGCTGGTGAATACTCTCGGCAATGGGGTACTCGTCTTCAAATTTGTTCTTGTACGGTTGGGGAGGCTTCACGATCCGGGAGGTGTCCTGCTCTATCTCCCGGTTGGCAACCCTGTAGTCGGCGGCACGCCGCTCCGGTACCGGGATGGTGCTTTTCTCGGTATCGATAAAGACGAAGTCACAGAGGCTGCCGATCTGTTTGATTTCGTCGCTGTTGGTGATGCGGAAACCCTGAAACAGGAACGGTGATTCGAGCCATGGGCGGTCCAGTTCGGACACGTACATGCCTTTTTGCAGGTCAACGGGCGCAACAATAATCTTCATGCTGTCCACTCCAGGACGGAATCCACATACCTATGATTTAACATATAATTTCGGCCAAAACCCGCAAAGGTTTAGCCACGCCGCGACGGCCATGGCAAAACAAGACCTTGCAGCCGAACCCCTTAAATCGGGCTTTTGACGGGAATCACATACGGCTCGAGAATTCAAATGGGTATCCATAGCAATGGCTTTGACAGCTTGGGATGGGGCTATCCATTAATATCAATTCCTGGCCCAAATCACCGGGCATCAGATCACAGTTTTCGCTAATACATGGGGGCGCCGCTTCCCGGCCCCGACAGATGGCGATGTTGCGAAAACTTGCCGCTTACCCTGACTTGTGCATTGGCGCCGTGCAAATTTTAGCCTCGCAAGCTCCGACCCTCGCTCGCTCAGTGGCATCGCCCGCCTGACCGACGCACAGCTTCAATGGCCTGTTACCGGTGTGCTCGGCGATGGCGGCAAAGAACGCCACCAAAATTTCGCGGGGCAACGACGTTCGCCATGAGTAAAGCGCTAGCGGCTAGCGCGCGGTGTAACGCTCGACGAAGCGGCGCAGGATCTCGCGACCGTAGGGAGTGTCCTGGCGGGTGACCGCGGCGATCAGGGCCTCGGCCTCATGGGGCGGAAAATAGCCATGATGCTTGTAGACCTGGATGCGTAAGGCAATGCCCTCGCTGTCGCCCTCGGGATGAAACTGGGTCGCGTACACGTTGTCACCGACACGAAACATTTGTACCGGACAGGCGTCGCCGGTCAGTAGCAGGACGGCACCCGCCGGCAGTTGGTCACAGGCTTCCTTATGCCCGCACAGCACGTCGATCTGTTCGGGAAATCCGGCAAGCAGGGGATCGCGTCCGCCGTCCTCGGTCAGCGTCACGCGGACGCCGCCCACCGGCTCGGCGTAGCGATTCGAAATCGGTGTATCCAGGTAAGAACCGAGCAGGCCGCACCCGGAGCAGGCACCGAGAAACGGGAAATCGCGTGCGACGATGTCATCGAACAGGCGTCTGAAGTCGGATTCGATGCGCAACTGGATAGCGCTTTTTCGCTCCGGCGGCGTGCTGATATCGAAAGGGCTACCGCCGACGATTACGGCCGCGTAATCGTCCAACGACAGATCGGGGATCCCGGTCTTTTCGATGCGGATACGGCGGGCCTCTGCCTCAGCCAGTTGGCCGTATTTCAGAAACGCCGCGAATTCGCTGTCCGAGGTATCGTCCTCGGGGCGCAACTGCAGCACTAACACGGGTTTGGATGAGCTCATTGTCAGGCTATTGTTACATACCCAAGGGGTCAGACTCGATTGAAATCGAGCGTTTCGCACCAAGCGTATAAGCCTTCTTCGCCACCTCTCCTACTCGCCCGCGGCGCTGACGTCGACGCGAAAACCCTCCCTGGCGGAAACTGGCGACACTGATTTCTTTGGAATCGTACACCCGCCAGGCAGCCAAGACCGGCGCGACTCGCGACCTGGCCGGGAGCAGGCGGTCTTGGGCCGACGTCCGCTGCCGTGCCTCTTGCTCCTGTCCTTACTTTAGCAAGGAGGAGGAAAACTGCTTTTTATACAAGTGTGCTTAATGGTTGTGTCCCCTCACTTGGCCTCAGCAAAGGCATGCCGGCCAATCATTTAGTTGCTGTAATTTCATTACTGCAGATGGCACGGCAGTGACCGGCGCCCGATACTCAGGCCAATGCGTGAAAATGGCCGGGCGCTGTACCAGGCGGCCCCCGATTGCGCCTCCCCGAGGCCGGCGGCTCTCCATCTGGCAACGAAGGCGCTAATATTAAGTCGACGGAGCTGATATAAGGAGTTTTCACTTTAACTGAGCAGGTCTGGCTGCGATACTATACGCAGCTACCGGACCGTTCACACCTCTAGACCAAGATCCGGGCACATGCGTTCAATAACTCATTAATTTTACTGACGTTATGGGTGATTGGCGATGTTGATCAGGAAGTACGACTCTATGGATTCATTACGGCTGGCTATCCCCTCACAATCCCCCACAGCCGGAGCGGCCACCTTTCTCAATGGCGCCAAACTCCGGGCATGGCTGGACACCCTACCCCTGGCCAATCCCACAAAGACGGGCCAGGAGATCCTGGGTGCGTTGCGGCTGGTCAATCGGGCGACGGCCCCCGTCAACCAGCGTTTTCATTTCCTGGAGCAATTCAGGCCCCTGGTCGCCGATATCACGGACATCCTCCACAAGCACTATGCGAGCGCGGCGATCCCGCTCGACGATAGGAACCGGGTCACCGCGAACCTCGGCCATGCCCTGCTGGGCGAAATGGCGTATGGCTACAAGGCGGTGCTGCTGGAGACAACCACCACGCCGATCGTCGAGGCCAAGCGCAATGCGCTGGTGGCGTCCGCCCTGTATGCCATGCACTATTTGGCCAGGCTGCTGGTGGACAACTACGCCCTGTATTCGCCGGAGCCGCCGTCCGTATGGCTGGAACTCCACCAGATCTACCGCTATGCGGATTACGAGGACTTTGCGTCCAGCGACCTCCCTGCCCAGGGCGGAAGACACAGCGACGTGCGCTCCATCGATCACACCTACCGGCGCATCATCATGCTGGCGCTCGCCAACCCTTACCATCTCATGCAAGGTGAAGCGCTGCGGGTGTTCAGTGAGCTGGACAAATGGGCCGTGCATTGCCGCATCCTGCCGCTCGCCGCCGCGACCTCACCCACGGGCCAGCTGTATCTCGATCTGGACAGCGACGACCCGCCGTCCTACGCCCCCATGGGCCGACAGGATATCTATCCCGCCAACGGCCGCCTCCTAGACGTCTCGGGCATTCTTCCCGTACTTGAGCGCCGCAATAAAGACCTACTCATGTCGGCCACAACCGAGACGGGCCAACTCACCCTGGCAGGGCGCAAACTGCGCAATATGTACAAACGCCTCGGCGAGGCGTGGGGCGTCCGCGTTGAGCGCCTGTCGGAACGCAGACCGCGCTCGAACCCGATCGAAATCGCCATCGGTCTCAGCGCCGCGCATCATTTCGCCAGTCACGGCGCCGAATTCGCGCCGGAGGCCGACGAGCTTGCGTTACGCCAGCGTAAAGCAGTCGGCAAGGGAAATAGTCTGAGTCTCATAGCGGAAAACGATACGCCGTGGCTTCACGAAGACCAGGCGCAACGGCTGGCCGCCGGCATCGTGCAACCCCGCACGTCTCAATTCACCACGGACCCGGTCAAGGACAAAGACATTTGGGTGAAGATCTATTCCACCCAGGCCCATTTTGAGACCAAAAAGGCCAACCGGGGCAACACCCTGACCTTCAACAATACCCTCTGCCAGCTGCAGGACGAAAGCCGGGGCGGCATGGCGATCTCCTGCCGGAAAGGCCACGGCCTGCGCCTGCTGGTGGGCGAAATCATCGCCTTCAAATCGGAACAGGCGCCCACCGTCGACGACTGGAGTGTCGGCATGGTGCGCTGGCTGCGCAGCGATGCCCAGGAGCGACTGGATCTGGGCATCGGTCTCCTCGCGGACGATACCATGGCGGTCGCCGTGCGCGGGGTGAAGGGCGTAGGCAAGGACAGCGAATATTTTCGCAGTCTCTTGATACCTAAACTTGACCCGACGGAATATCCCACCACCTTGATCACGCCGGCGGCGGTATTCGACGTGGATTCGGTGATTTTCGTCAACACCGGCACCGACGTGTTTTACGCCCAACTCTGCAAGTTGATGGATGCCACCAATTCCTTTTCACGGTTCCAATTTGACATCGTGAACGCGCAGTAACGCCGCCGCTCTGCGTGCGGCGGAGGGCCGGTTAAGGACACCACAGGCAAGAAAGGCCGATGAGCTCAAACCCGGAAATAAAAACCGAACCCCTCTACCGCCTGCTCAGGGAAGGCAAAATCGACGTGTTCAATCAGGAAAAGGCCCGCGGCAAGACCTGCGACCTGACCAACTGCGATTTTCGTGGTCTCGATCTGCGCGGCATCGACGCCGACGGACTGGATTTTTCCGGCAGCTATTTTCGTCAGGCCGACCTACGCGGCGTCGATTTGAGCAAGGCCAAGCTGCAAGGGGCGAGCATCCACAGCGCCCGTATCGCCGGCGTCTATTTCCCCGCTGAAATCCCCGCGGATGAGATTCAGCTCTCCCTCATCCACGGCACCCGCATGCGTTACCGCGACGCCTGAGCACTCGGCAACTCCGCCAACAATCTCCCCAAGGGCTCCAACTCCGCATAGCGCGTGCACACCTCGGCTACGTAGGCGAGGGTGCGCGGAATGTCCGGCAAATAGCCGGGCTTGCCGTCGCGATAATTAAGCCTGGCAAAGATCCCGGTGGCCTTGAGATGGCGCTGCACCCCCATGAGATCGAACCAACGCCGGAACTGCCGTTCATCGACGCCGGCCAATCTGCCGTCGGCCTGGCTCCGAGCCAGATAATCGCCCAGCCACCGCAGCACCCACTCCCGCGGCCAACTGATATAACAATCACGCAGCAGCGACACCAGATCATAGGTCACCGGACCGATCACCGCGTCTTGAAAATCCAGAATGCCCGGATTGTTGTCATCGGTCACCATGAGATTGCGCGAGTGATAATCGCGATGCACCCATACCTGCGGCTGGCCCAGGGCCTCGGCAGCGAGGAAGGTGAAGGTCTGCTCCACGACCTCGCTGATCGTCTCGCTCATACTCACC
The DNA here is from genome assembly GCA_037381915.1 of Gammaproteobacteria bacterium. GTDB lineage: Bacteria > Pseudomonadota > Gammaproteobacteria > DRLM01 > DRLM01 > JARRQJ01. The sequence continues at coordinate 29,735 of JARRQJ010000012.1, forward strand.
CGCAGATGACGCGCCAGATACCAATCGCGGAACAAAGCCATCTCGCGCAGCAGCAGCGCGCGGTCGTATGCCGGGAGGGCGACATGCTCCACCGGCGCCGTTTGCAGCAGGCCCAATGCACGCAGGGCATCGGCATAGAGACGCTCCACGCTCCGCTCGTCCAGGGCCTGCAAATACGAGACGGATCCCAGATCGCTCAACAGCAGGAAACCGCGCTTCACGTCCGCCTCTAATATACGCGGCACGTTCAGGCCCAGGGCGCCGAGGGCGGTGGCGACGGCGATAAAAGGACCGCAGTCCTCCTTGTCCGGCGGGGCGTCCATGACGATATGGCTGTGCTGGCCGCTGCTCACGCGGAAATAACGACGGAAACTGGCGTCACTGGATGCCGGCGCGAGAGTGAAGGTCTGCAATTTCACTTCATCATGCAGCCAGTCGTGCAACTCGGCGAGACGTTCGCTCATGGCGTCGCGCCTTCGCAGCGGCGCAGGCAGCGCATGCGCGGCAACAGCGGTGCTATCTCGAAGGTTAAACCGTCCATATCGGCTCCGAACATTGTAAAGAAGGAGTATTCTATGCGATTTTAAGCAGCCTTTGATCGACGGTATAAGTGCATTTCGTGATAATTCGCAAGTCGACCTTCTTCGCGCTGCTGGCGATCGGCCTCTCGGCCCGGATGCCGGCCGCCACCGCCGATCACACCGATTCCATGTGGGGACTGTGCCCCAATCCCAAGCCGCCCGCGATTTCGGCGGACGCCGACACGCTGCCCAACGCCGCCTCCCCCACTTATCTGAGCAGCGACTACGGCGAGGGTAAGATCGACGAGCGCTACACCCTGAAAGGAAATGTCTCGATCCGGCGCGGCGATCAACGCATCCAGGCCGACCGCGCCGTCTACGATGATAAAAGCGGCGTGATCGACGCCACCGGCAACGTGCGTTTTCAGCAGGGCGGCCTGATCACCGAGGGCGGCTCGGCGCACTATAATCTCGACACGGGCACCGGCGAATTCAGCTCGGCGCGTTATCAGTACCTGGAACAGCATGCCAGCGGCAAGGCCGCCAGCATCGTCCATACCAGCCGTGATGTGACCCGGCTGCACCACGCCACCTATACCACCTGCGACCCCAACAAGATCGACTGGGAATTGCGGGCGCGCGACGTGACTCTTCATCATGACGAGGCGGTAGGCGAAGCCTATAACGTGACGGTGCGTTTCAAGGATGTGCCGTTCCTGTATTTTCCCTATATCAACTTTCCGCTCAACGATAAACGCAAGACCGGCGTGCTGCCGCCGACCCTGGGTTATTCCAATTCCGGCGGGCTGGATATCGGCGTGCCGTTTTACTGGAACATCGCCCCCAACCGCGACGCCACCATCACCCCGCGCCTGGTGGCGCGCCGCGGCCTGCTCACCAAGGGGCAGTTCCGCTATCTCACTCAGCGCAGCGCGGGGCAAGTCGAGGCCGAATTCCTGCCCGACGACAGGCTCTACGGCGCCAATCGCGGCACCCTGTCGCTGCAGAATAGAACCCAGTTCAACCTCCACTGGAGCGCCAATATCGATGCCGGTTACGTATCGGATTACAAGTATTTCTCGGATCTGGGCGACAGTCTTGCCATCGCCAGCACCACCCAGGTCGATCGGCGCATGGATATCAACTACCACGGCAACTACACCAGCTTTCTCGCCCGCGCTCAGGGCTACCAGAACCTGGACCCCACGCTGCCCGCCGCCTCCCGGCCCTATCAGCGCCTGCCGCAACTGGTGTTCGCCACCGCCACGCCGGCCCACCCCTTCGGCACCGCCTATCGCCTGGATGGCGAGTACGTTCGCTTCGAGCGCTCCGCCAGTCTCACCGGTTCGCGCCTGCATCTAACCCCGTCCCTGTCCTGGCCCCTGGAAACCGAGGGCTATTTCTTCACCCCGAAGGTCAAGCTCGACTACACGCAGTATCAGCTGAGTGGCCAGGCCCCGGGGACCGCCGCCGATCCTACCCGCACTGTCCCGCTCTACAGCGTCGATACCGGCCTGTACCTGGAACGGGAGACCCGCATCGCCGACCACGGCTTCCTGCACACCCTGGAACCCCATCTCTTTTACCTTCGGGTGCCGTACCGCGATCAGAGCACGCTGCCCCTGTTCGACACTGGCCTGTTCGACTTCAGCTTTTCCCAGCTGTTCCGGGACAACCGCTTCAGCGGCGCCGACCGCATCGGCGACGCCGACCAGATCAGCGCCGCGCTCACCAGCCGCCTCATCGACGAGGCGACGGGCCGGGAGTGGTTGAGCGGCTCGCTGGGCCAGATCTTTTATATGGCCGACCGCCGGGTGACCCTGGGCGGTGCTCCCCAGACCCAGGGGACCTCCGATATCGCGGCGGAGGCCAGGTCCCATATGAGCCAGCGCTGGTCGTCGTATTTCGACATACTTTGGAATCCCGACACCCATAAAACCGATCAGGGGGACGTGCAGCTCCAGTACCATCTGGACGATCGCCGGATCGTCAACGCCGCCTACCGCTTTCGCCGCGACCAACTGACCCAGACCGATTATTCCTTCCTGTGGCTCCTCAATCCGCGCTGGCGGCTGGTAGGGCGCTGGAACTACTCGCTGCGCGATCACCGCTCCCTGGAAACCCTGGCCGGCGTGCAATACGAGAGTTGCTGCTGGATCTTCCGCGCCACTGGCCGTCGCTATGTCAGCGATATCGCCGGGAACTACACGCGCTCCCTGTACCTGCAGCTGGAGCTGAAGGGGCTGGGAAGTATCGGGCAATCGGTCGAGGACATACTGGAACATGATATCCTAGGCTACCGCTCCGGGTACTGATGAGCGCCTGTCCCAGGCCGCTCCGCCGCGCGGAACTCGAACCGACACCACCAGTCTCACACACAGTCTGATGAGGAACTGTTTACCGCCTATGTATCGTATTCTTTGCCTATGTTTTTGCGGGCTTTTCTTTGCGCTGCTCAATGCCGCCGCCGTCGCCGCTGTGGCGGCGCCTCTCGAACCCGTGGACAAGATCGTCGCCGTGGTCAACGACGACGTCATCACCAGCACGGAATTGGCCAACCGCCTGCATTCCATCAAGGAACAACTCAAAAACCAGTCCGCCCCCATCCCCCCCGATGCGGACCTGAAAAGACAGGTCCTGGACCGCATGATTCTCGCCAGCCTGCAATTGCAGCTGGCCGATAAGAACGGTATTCGCGTGGACGATGAAACCCTTAACCGCACTATCGAACGTATCGCGCAGGACAACAAGCTGACCCTGCCTCAATTCCGTTCCGTCCTGGAAAGGGAGGGCTATGATTTCGCCACTTTCCGCGAAGACATCCGCCGGGAAATCACCATCAGCCGCGTCCAGCAGCGCCAGGTCAACGACCGCATCACGGTCACGGATCAGGAGATCGATAATTTCCTGGCCGCCCAGCGCGCCCACGGCAACACCGGTGCCGAATATCATCTCGCCCATATCCTCATTGCCGTGCCGGACGCCGCCTCCGCCGAGCGCATCCAGGCCGCGCGCCGGCGGGCCGAAGACGTCCTGAAAAGGCTGAGGGCGGGCGCGAATTTTCAAGAGACGGCCATCGCCATGTCGGACGGTCAACAGGCCCTGCAGGGGGGCGATCTCGGCTGGCGCAAAGCCGAGGAATTGCCCACCCTCTTCGTCGAACCGGTCATGCATATGAAGACCGGTGATATCAGCGACCTGATCCGCAGCCCCAGCGGCTTCCATATCATCAAGCTCCTGGACCAGCGCAACGACCAGCGCCACATCGTCACGCAGACCCATGCCCGTCATATCCTGATCCGCACCGACGAACTGACCAACGATGCCGCGGCGCGGGCGCGTCTGAACGACATCCGCAAGCACGTCCAGGACGGGGCCGATTTCGGCGAGCTGGCGCGCAAATTCTCAAGCGATACCGCCACCGCCACCAACGGCGGTGACCTGGGCTGGGTCAACCCGGGCGACATGGTGCCCAGTTTTCAGGCGCAGATGGACAAGTTGGCAACCGGGGAACTCAGCCAACCCTTCAAAACGAGATTCGGTTGGCATATCGTCCAGGTCTTGGGGCGGCGGCGCCATGACGATACCACCGCCTTCGTGCGCAGCCAGGCCCGCAAGGCCATCCGCCAGCGCAAGGCCGAGGAAGAATTGCAGTCCTGGCTCGCGCGGCTGCGCGATGACGCCTATGTGGAAAATCGTCTGACCCAAGCCAAACCATGACAGCATCCCATCATTCTATTGGGCGCCACCGGGCCGTAGCGCGCTGAACGCAGCGATGGCCGCCCTGTACGAGGACAGCCCATTCCCCCCTGCAACGCCGCGCATCGCACTCACCCCCGGCGAACCCGCGGGAATCGGTCCGGACCTGTGCATCGCCCTGGCGCAGCACCCTCATGACAGCGAATTGGTCGTGGTGGCCGATCCGACCCTGATGCAGGCGCGCGCCACGCAATTGGGCCTGCCGTTGGAATTGGAACCCGTGCAGGCCGGTCAGCCCCCCGCGCCTCCGCGCAGCGGCACCCTCAAGATCATCCCCCTCGAAGTTGCGGCACCTGTGACCTGCGGCCGGGTCGATCCCGCGAACGCCCCATACGTCATCGACAGTCTGCGCCTCGCCGTGCGCGCCTGCCAGGACGGGACCTGCTCCGCGCTGGTGACCGGCCCCGTCCACAAGGCGGTCATCAACGACGCGGGGATTCCCTTTTCCGGACATACTGAATTTCTTGCCGAACTCACCGAGACACCACAGGTAGTCATGATGCTGCTCACCGAAGGCCTGCGGGTGGCGCTCGCCACCACCCATCTGCCGCTCAGGGAGGTCAGCGCCGCCGTCACCGCGCCGCACCATCTGGAAGGGGTAATCCGCATCCTGGATCACGACCTGCGCGCGCGCTTCGCCATTGCTCAACCGCGTATCCTGGTATGCGGCCTCAATCCCCATGCCGGAGAAGACGGTCATCTCGGTCGTGAAGAACGGGATGTGATCGAACCGCTGCTGCGGCGCCTGCGCGCCGAAGGCCTGTCCCTGACCGGTCCGTTGCCCGCCGACACGCTGTTTATCCCCAAATATCTCGATAATGCCGACGCGGTGCTCGCCATGTACCATGACCAGGGTCTGCCGGTACTGAAGTACAGGGGTTTCGGCAAGGCGGTCAATATCACCCTGGGCCTGCCCATCCTGCGCACCTCGGTGGATCACGGCACGGCCCTGGAGCTGGCCGGCAGCGGCCGCGCCGACAGTGCCAGCCTGGAGGCGGCGCTGAATCTCGCCGTTGCCATCAGCCGGCGCAGCGGGACCGCCGACCGTGTCCAGTAACCCCCATCGACCGCGCAAGCGGTTCGGGCAAAACTTCCTGCATGATCCCGCTGTCATCGAGCGCATCGTCCATGCCATCGCCCCCCGGGCCAACGAGCATCTGGTGGAAATCGGGCCGGGCCTGGGCGCCCTCACCCGTCCCTTGCTGGAGGCCGCCGGTAGACTCGACGTGGTGGAGATCGATAGGGACGTCATTCCCCGGCTGCGCGCTTCCTGCGCGGGATCCGGCACACTGGTCATTCACAACCAGGACGTCCTGAAATTTGATTTCACCGCCCTGGCGGGACGGCCGCTGCGGCTGATCGGCAACCTCCCGTACAACATCTCCTCGCCGCTGATCTTCCATCTCCTCGGGCAGCTGCATGTCATTCAGGACATGCACTTCATGCTGCAAAGAGAGGTCGCGGAACGCCTGGCGGCTGCGCCCGCCACCGAGCAGTACGGCCGTCTCAGCGTGATGGTGCAATGGCGCTGTGCCGTGGAATTGTTGTTTACGGTGGGACCCGGCGCCTTCAAACCGGCGCCCAGGGTGGAGTCGGCCGTCGTGCGGCTCACACCACACCGCCATGCCCCGGTCCATGTGGAAGACGCGGCGCGCTTCGCCGAAGTGGTGAACCGCGCCTTTTCACAACGGCGCAAAACCCTGCGTAACGCCCTCAAAGGATGGGTAACGCCGGCGACCATGGAGACACTCGCCATCGATCCCATGCGCCGACCCGAGACCCTGGATCTGGGCGAGTACGCGGCCTTGAGCAACGCCGCGCGCAAGGGTCCCGGCGAGGATTGAGAGCGGCGCGCCGGCGCCCGCATCTCAATCGCGGACCGCCTCGACCTCGAGGGCGATGTTCATCTCGTCACCGATGCCCGGCAGGCCGAATTTGATACCGAAATCGGAGCGCTTGATCTTGGTCTCGGCGTCGAAACCGCAACGATACTGCTCTTTCTTGGGGTCCATGGGATTGATGGCGCAGTGCATACGGGTCACCTTCAAGGCAACCGGCTTGCTCACGCCGGAGATGGTCAGCATACCGTCCACTACCGCCGTGGCCTGCTCCTCAGGATTGCCCTTGATCGTCACCTTGGAGGACTTATAGGTGATATCCGGGAACTCCGCCGCGTTCAAGAAATCCGGCGAACGCAGGTGATCATCCCGCTTAACGAAACCGGTATTCACCGAAGAGGCGTCGATCACCACATCCACCGACCCGGTATGTTTGGCCGGGTCCAAAGTCAGCTTTCCCGAGGTCTTGCCAAACCGCCCGTGCATGGTGGAATACCCCGAATGACTGATAGTGAAGTTGGGAAAGGTATGATGCGGGTCGATGGTATAGGTATCCGCCGCCATGGCGGCAACGGGCAGCACGACAAACACAATGGCAATAATCGCGTTTCGCATTTTCAACCTCCTGTTAATTGACACCAATCTCTAAAGCGGTACTCCGCCCTCTACCCGCCACACCAACCATACCGCGATTGCGGCGGGAAAACTTGCCAAGACGATCGGCACGAACAATAGAATCCAACGTGGCCACTGCGACGAGAGTGGCACGCGAACACAGACCGGGACCAAGGCCAGCAGCGCCAGACTATACCACGGCACTTTGGCATAGACATGGCCACCAATGCCGATCAAACCGCACAACAATCCCGCGGGCAGCATTGCCACGGATCCCAGCCGGGCGTTGCGCGTCGCCGCGACCAGCAACCACAATGCCCCCGCCGCCGCCCCCAGCGCCATCCCCAGTTCACCCAATAGCGCCGAAGCGCCCAACAGGACGACGACGCCGCTGCCGAAACCCAAGGCCACCGCGGCGCTGCCGGCCTGAGCGGGCTTCGCACGCAGCGACTCCATGGCCGCGGTACACCAGCCGCTGAACAGCACGCTGCCGATCCCCAGCGTCCACAACCCCATCCCTGCCCGGCGTTTCAGCACCGGCCAGGCCAGCCACAGCGCGGCCACCGCGGCCAGGACGAACAGCAACACCGGCAACCACCGCCGGCTCCACGGATAAATATCCAACAGCAAGCCGAGACCGGCGGCTACCAAACCCAAGGCGATGATCTTGCGGGTACTCGTCCACGGCTGGAATTGAAATCCCACGACCACATATACAGTAGCGATAAAACCGGCTATCAGGGCCAGCCCCGCCCAATACCAGCCGAGGCGACTGAGCACCAGAGCCAGGACCAATGCCGTGATAAAAGGGAGGATACCGGCTTGGACCGCCGGATTTTGCATGAGCTCGTGCATAAGCCGTCACCAATCCCTTGTGAATGTCACGTTCCTTTCGTCAGTACAGCCCGACGCTTGCGGCGTAGACAACGAATGCGTCGGTTGTGAAACGTAGAGGATAGCTCAGCTGTGGGTTTAGGGGTAAGTAAGACTGTCTTTACGCGCTTCGTGCGCCTCATCCAGTTTCACGACCGGGGCGGCCTCAGGCTCCGGAAGGGGACCGCATTCCAGCCCCTGCAGGGCATCCAGTAAGCCCCGTTCCCCGTAGACGGAATGCCACATCTGATTAAAAATGTGCATGCACGAGGACAAGGGATTACTTGCACGGCGCCGGTCCATATCGATGCGCCATTGCAGACCGCGCAAACGGGTCTGCATGTGGGGCGAGGCCCCGGAAATCAGCTGGGAGATGGCCTCCTCACGCTTGGCTTCGAAGGCCTGGGGATCGGTCTTTGCCAAGGATGCCCATTCTTCAAAATTGAAATCGGATCCAGGTGACTGTGTCATGCCCGTTGCTTTCATTTTTTTAAGCCTTGCGGGCATTCTAGCAAATCAGCGACGGCCAGCGACGGATAACCGGCGCTCCTGATTGTTTGCTAAATAATATATTGATTTATATATAATTAATGCGGGAACCGGCGCTGAGAAGATCGGTGTTGGCCTAGGGAAGCCGCGCAGCGGGCAACTGCGCCGAAGCGTAGTTATCCGATTAATAAACATGAAAAAACTACTGCCGGCCGGCAGGAATGATGACCCGAAAATGAACGATACTGACCCGAAAATGAACGATCTAACAACTTGAAAACATTGGCTTACGCGGCGGCCAAGGCCTTGGCCATGACGTTCAAATCCGTCACCCCCGCCAGGATTCGCCCCATCACCATCACGGTTTGAAGCTCCGTAATCCCCAGGGTATCCAGCAGGCGGGGAGGCAGTTCATTGCTGGGGGCATCCCCCATATCCAGGTCCTTCAACATATGATCGGCAAGCATCACCAAACGCGGGTAGACGGCGTGAGGACCGTCGTATTCCTCGTGGTGATGTTCCCGCACCGCCACGATAATCTCTTCCGGCAACCCCCACTTCTCCAATAACCACGCCCCCAGTTCGCCGTGCCCGATTCCCAGGACCGCGCGTTCATGTTCGGAAACGGGTATGTCGTCGTTATCGCTGATCAAATTATTCAATATGCAGAATTCCCGTTTGAACAGGTGCCCCACCAGCAGGTAGCCGAAATTGTGCAACAGTCCGGCGAGATAGCTAAGCCCGGCGGGTGGCCGCATCGCCTGCGGCAGTTCGCGACTCAGCGCCTGCACCAAGGCGGCACTGTAGGTGGCATGACGCCAGAAGGCGTTTAGTCCCAATGGACCGATGGCCGGAATCTTGAACGGCTGGGCGGTGGCGATCCCCAGGGCCAGGTTCATCACCATCTCAAATCCCAGTACGCGCGAGATCGCGGTGTCTAGCGAATCGATCTTGCCCTGATAGGAAAAAAATGGCGAGCGGGCGTACCGGAGCACCTGGGCGGCCAGGCTGGGATCCAATTCCACGATCTTGGCGAGCATTTGCGCATTGGCGTTGGGATTCATGCGCAGCTCTGTGATCTTCTGTGTCATCTGCGGCATGGCGGGCAGATCCTTGATCTGCTCGATGCGCCTTCTGATTTCGCCCTCGGTCTTGGGCGCGGCATCACCCGCTGCCCCGGCGGCATCGGCCTTGCCGGCCAGTTTCGTGGATCCGATCGGCAACGTGAAGTCCCTCGCCAATCTGGCGTTGCCTAGAAAACTAAAGAAATCCTTGCCACTGACCTCTATCAGGCACACGGCATCCCCGGCGGGGAAATACACCCTCTCGGCACCGACAAGTGAATCATCGACGATAGTTCTGATGCCGTAGGCCTCGCCGATCGGCGCGACGAAACGCGGCAGACAATCGGGAAATGTCGCCTTGATCTGCGTTTCCTCGGCCAGGCCCACCTTGCGATGTAACAATTTGCCCAAGGCGCCGGCTTCCACGCCATGGCTCGCCGGCACCACCACCAGGAACAAACCGAGTTCATCCTCAAGCACGATCCCCTTGGCGACGGATTCAGCCGGAATCCCGCCCAGTTCCGCTGCCTGCAGCAACGAGGTGAAGGGAATCAACTTATGGACATCGTAGACGATGCGTCTCCTATCAAGATAGGATTTGGCTTTCTCGGCAATCGCCATCAACAGGGTCCTCCTTCATGGGTCCAGCACCTTCCCGCACCTGAAAAGGATCATTGGTCCGGCCCAAGCTCGTCGGCCTTAATACATTGTTATCGGCAGCAAGGCCTCCGAATTAAAGCCGGCCCTGCCGCCCGCCGCCCTTACATGCCGCTTACGCCGGAAGCTGTCGGACGACTTTACAAACCGGGCCGCCAGCACGTCCACATAATTTTTAACTAACTGATAATATAGGAATTATTTAAGGGGGCACGACTATTGCTGCGGTCCCCCTTACACATCTTACGAGGGCTCGGAATGCTACAGCGATATAACGTCGAACGCCGTCAAACTCAGACCCATCCGTGGCTCAATATTCACTGTCTGCGCGGAAGAAGGCGGCGGCACCGTCGCGTGAGCGATGCCCATAATCCCGCCCTCAACCTGGATTGGCATCATTCCCATCTGCTCTTGATTACCTTGGCGACTTTGTTTCTAAGCTTCGCCGATGCGCACAACACCTTGCAGTTGCTCTGGGATGGGGCCGTGGAAATCAACGGCTTTATGGATACCCTCATACACAAAAGCGCCACCTTGTTTATCGGCGTCAAACTGGGCTTGACGGCGGTCTGTCTGATCATCCTGGTGGGCTATCAACACTTCATCTTTCTCAACCGCATCCGCGTCAGATACCTGCTTTATTCGGTATTCAGCATCTACGTGGGGCTGATCGGGTATGAATTGGCCATCTGGCCGGGACACGGCATCCCGCTGATCCTGATTCCCAGCGATCAGGTACCGAGCTTTACCGCTACGGGCTTGGTTGCGGTCCGCTGACGGCGGGGACCGCAATCAAGGGGATGTGCTGCTGCAAACCTGCGCGTAATCGTCGTAGCCGCTGAAGCTGGCATTGTCTCCGCATACCCGGCACTCGGGATTGCGCGCCAGTTTGAATTGATTGAACGCCCCTTGCAGCGCGTCGTAGTAGAGCATCTTGCCGACCAGCGGGTCGCCCAAATCCAACAGCACCTTGATGGCCTCCACCGCCTGTAATACGCCGAGCACGCCGGGCAACACTCCCAAGACGCCGATCTCCGCGCAGGACGGCGCCATCTCGGGCGGCGGCGGCTCGGGGAACATGCAGCGATAACAACCGCCGCGCCGTTTTCCGTAACCGGGCCAGAACACCGTGATCTGACCTTCGAAGCGGTACACGGCGGCATGGATATTGGGAATGTCCAGCTTCACGCAGGCGTCGTTGATCAAGTAACGGGTGGGAAGATTATCGGAACCATCCACCACCACATCGTAATTCGAGAGAATTTCCTCCACATTGCCGCTGTCCAGGCGGGTCTCATAACTCACGATCTTGACGCGCGGATTGAGCGACTCCAGCGCTTCGCGCGCCGAAGCAACCTTGGGCGTGTCGACGCGGGCCTCGGTGTGCAGAATCTGTCGCTGCAGATTGCTGCGATCCACCACGTCATGGTCGACCAGGCCCAGCGTGCCCACTCCCGCTGCGGCCAGATAAAACGCGGCCGGTGAGCCCAAACCACCGGCCCCGATCAGCAACACCTTGCTCGCCATGAGCTTCAATTGGCCCGCTTCCCCGATCTCGGGCAATAACAGGTGGCGCGCATAGCGCTCACGGGCATCGGCGTCCAGGACCCGCGGCATCTCGAAGGGCAGGCCGCTGTTCTTCCAACGATTGAAGCCACCCGCCACCGATTTCACATCCCGATAGCCAAGCTGCTTCAAGGTCTCGGCGGCGAACAAGGAGCGCACCCCGCCGGCACACATCACCAGCAACGGTTGATCCAAGGCCGGCACGGCCTCTTCGATACGCAGCTCCAGAAAACCGCGCCCCATGCGCACGGCGTCCCGCGGGCTCCCGTTGGCCACCTCGTCCGCCTCCCGGATATCGAGCAGCACCGCCCCTTGCTTGTGCAGGGCCAGGGCCTCTTCCGGCAACACTTCGGGGATGCTTTTCTTTAACTCCGCCAGGCGACGGTCTTTAGCCTTCATTCTTTGCACCTTCCGTTATATATAGCCTGTCAGCTGCCCCGACTCGCATGGCCGGGAATCCCAGATGTGCACCGCGGTCGCTTCGGGCGCGTTGACAAGACAGCGACGACCTGGAGACGCTGGCGACATTGACCGGCATATACCGAAAAAACTCCGGAAGCCTGGGAACCGCAAAATCGGATTGATCATCTTCCGGCGATGTCACAATATCTTAGCATAGCTGCCAGCTTGCCCGGAGCCGCGGTAGGCCCGGCCAATGCGCTGCCAGAGGCGCGGCGCCGGAGTTCATACGAGTGGCGTAGCGCGATCAACTGGTTAAGCTATAATCCACACGCCTGCGGCGGCGCGCCCCGCAGCGATCAAGCCCCCTAACCTCAGGCCCGTTGCGATGGATGAACAACTTGTCACTGTGACGATACGCCTGATCCTGGCCGTGTTTGCCGGCGGCATCATAGGATTTGAGCGCAGCTACCACGGCAGACCCGCGGGATTTCGCACCCACATCCTGGTGTGTTGTTCATCGACCTTACTGATTCTGGTCTCCGTCTTCCAGTGGGATCTGCTCCCCAACGCGCCGGTGGAAACCCTGCGCATCGACCCCACCCGCATGGCGCAGGGGATCATGACCGGCATCGGCTTTCTGGGCGGCGGCGTCATCGTCAAGGAGCGCTTCGCCGTCCGCGGGCTCACCACCGCGGCCTCCATCTGGATCACCGCGTCCATCGGCATCGTGATCGGCATGGGCTTCTATCCGGCCGCCGGTCTCGGCGTGGTCCTGACCCTCGGCGCCTTGGCGCTATTCCGCTGGGTGGAATCCGTCATGCCCACCTTGCGCTATGCGAAATTGACGGCCCGCTTTCAACGGCAAAACCTCCTCTCCCTCGATGAGCTGTGCGAGGTCATCAAAGCCCACGACATCTCTCCGGGCGCCCCCAGCTATCAGCTCGGCGAGGAGGGCAAGATCTTCGAATATGAGATGACCATCCGCACCCAGGATACGCGCAATCTCCGCTATCTGGCCGAAACCCTGAGCAAGATGGATCAGATCAAAGAATTCGGCATCATCCCCACCGGAGACTGAGCCCGGCGCGATAGGGACGGTAGGTCAGCCGCGCGCATGCGGGTCCACGCGTGCCGCCAACGCGTTCAGCCGCTCGGGGGTTCCCACGTCACACCACACGCCCTCGTACAATTCACCGTTCACCTGCCCGGTCAGCATGGCGCGGCGCAGCAGCGGCGCCAGGGGAAACACGCCGGCGGCACAGTCGACGAACAACTCGGGACGGTAGATACCGATGCCGCTGAAGGTATAGCGCGGCGCGCCCTCCACGCCGACCTGCCCGTCCACCAGGGAAAAATCGCCTTGAGGGTGATGGGCGGGATTGGCGACCAGCACCACATGCGCCAGCGCGACGGAACGCTGCAGCAGGTCGCCGAATGCAAAGTCGGTGAAAATATCGCCGTTGATCACTATGAACGGGTCAGGCCCCATCAAGGGCAAGGCGCGCAGAATCCCCCCGCCCGTATCCAAGACATGATCGCCCTCTTGTGAGTAGCGGATGCTCAACCCATAGCGCCGTCCGTCGCCCAAGCGGGCCTCGATCTGTTCCCCCAAATGTCCCAGATTGATCACCACCTCACGGATGTCGGCGCGCGCCAAGGCATGCAGGTGATACTCGATCAAACACTGTCCGCCGACGCGCAGCAACGGCTTGGGGGTGGCATCCGTCAAGGGGCGCATGCGCTCGCCACGGCCGGCCGCCAGGATCATCGCCCTCATCGCTTTCCCCGCGCTTCGGCCATAGTCAGTTCACTTTGGCCATCACAGGCTTTCGGCCTTTTGTTCCCGCTGCAACAAAGCCTGTACCGCCGCGCTGGGATCCAGGCCGTCATAGAGCACGCGGCACACCTGTTCGGTAATAGGCATCTCTACGCCGTGTTTGCCGGCCAGGGCCTGCACCTCGCGCGCGGCCTTCACCCCTTCGGCGACTTGCCGTACGCTAGCGCAGGCCTCCGCCAACGTCTGCCCACGGGCCAAGGCCAGGCCCACCCGGCGATTGCGCGACTGGTCGTCGGTACAGGTCAACACCAAGTCCCCCAAACCGGCCAGCCCCATGAAGGTCTCGCGCTGCCCCTCCAATATGACTCCCATGCGCATCATTTCGGCCAGGCCCCGGGTAACCAACGCGGCGCGAGTGTTGGCACCGAACCCCAACCCGTCGGCGATGCCAGCCGCGATGGCCATTACGTTCTTTACCGCCCCTCCTAATTCCACGCCGATCACGTCCTCGCTGGTGTAGGCGCGAAAACGACTGTTTCCCAAACGGGCGGCCAAGGCCGTGGCGAATGACGGCGTCGCCGAGGCCACGGTGACCGCCGTGGGCAGACCCAACGCAACTTCGCGAGCAAAGGTCGGCCCCGAAATCACCGCGACATACCGCTGCGTACCCAGTACTTCCACCGCCACCTCGTGCAACAGCATGCCGCTGTCGGGTTCCAGACCCTTGCAAGCCCAAGCAACCCGGGCCTGTGCGGTTAACAGCGGGGCTATTCGCTGAAGCAGCGCCCGGAAGCCCTGGGTCGGCACCACCACCAATACATCGCCGGCGGCCCGCACCACGCGGTCGAGATCACTATGGACTTGCAGCTGCGGGGGCAGGGATATGCCGGGAAGATAACGGGTGTTGCACCGCGACGATGCCATCTCCGCCGCCTGGGCCGCGTCGCGCGCCCACAACAAGGTCTGTTGACCGTTGCCTGCGAGCAATACCGCCAGCGCCGTTCCCCAGGAACCGCCGCCGAGAACAGCAATCGGGGATTGGGGCTTATCCATCCCGGCAAGCGGCGCCCGGCGTAGGGGGCGGCACGGCGCAAGTTAAAAAGGAAGCGATCGAAACCATGTTGCCGATGCCGGAGGGCTCCCGTTCAATGGGTGTTTTCGCCCGCTTTCGCGGCCTCTTGCTCCAAATGCTGACGATAGAGCGTTTCGAAATTGATCGGCGCGAGCAACAGCTGTGGAAAACCGCCGCGGGTCACCAAATCAGAGACCACTTCGCGGGCATAAGGAAACAGTACCTGCGGACAGGCGCTCCCGGTTAGCAAGGCCAGCTGACTCTGATCATAGCCCGTAATGTTGAAAATACCCGCCATCTGCACTTCCACCAGAAAGGCGGTCTTATCCTTGAGCTTGGTGGTCACCGTCAGCTCCAATACGACTTCGTGGGTATTGTCATCGAGAGTTGACGCCTTATTCCCCAATTGCAGGTCGACGTCGGGCTCCCATTTTTCCAAGAACACCTGGGGAGCATTGGGCGTCTCGAAAGATAAATCTTTGACGTAAATTTTTTGCAGGATAAACTGTTTCTGTGAATCCGCCATTTTATTCAACCTCCCCCTTCGGCTCTGGTATCAAGGATATCGACAATGAACATTCCCACGGCCGGGTTGTGACTTGACTACAGGCGTGCCGCGCCGTAACCCGAATTCGCCGGCACGCTACTATTTGACCACCGGCAGGTCCGCGCCACGCCACGCCGTCATGCCGCCACTTAGCTTGTAGATGCGTTCAAACCCGTGCTTGCGCAAGGCCGCGCTGGCCTGAGCGGAACGTGGGCCCGAATGACAATATATGATCAAGGCCTGGTTTTTGTACGGCTCCAGTTCATGGAGGCGTTGCTCGATCAACCCGTTAGGGATATGCAAGGCGTTGAGAATATGACCTTCGCTGTATTCCTTGTCTTCCCGTACGTCAATGGCCATGGCCCCCTCATGGTTCATCAAGCGCACCGCCTCCTGGGGTTTAATCTCCTGGAAGCCCAAAAGTTTGCGCTTATAGGTATCCATGACCAGCAACGCGACCACCACCACCAGGGCAAGCACCAACGTCCAGTGATGAGAAACAAATTCACTTAAATGAGCCATAACCCTTTCAACCACAATAACCAAGGCAGCCCATATACCGATATACCGAGGGAGGTGGTGATGATCCGGTTCGGGGCAAACGACTAATGCGTATGGCCGCAGAAAACCTCGCGCATCATCCCGATCAGGCGCAACATGCGTTTATCGCCGACCCGGTAATAGACCCGATTGGCATGCTTGCGCGTCACCAAGATCCCCTTCTCCCGCAAGATTCCCAGGTGTTGGGATATATTGCTCTGAGACGTACCCACGATTTCGACAATATCTTGCACACTGATTTCCTTATCCCCCAACGCACACAGGATCTTCAAGCGCAGGGGATGGGACATCGCCTTCAGGGAACGCGCCGCTACATCGATGTCTTGATCATCGGTAGGCAAGACGGTACTCAGGTCATCCATAAGCCAATAACCTCAGCGGTTGTGATTACCTCACTAGGTCCACCGTTCCCTTGCAAACCCGATCTAAATGCTGCCTTTAAACGCGAAAGATTATACAATTAGCGGCTGGTGAGCAAACTTTACGAGCACTACGGCCCAAAATGTGTTCCAGAAATGACGCGCCATCCGCGACATGCCGCATGAACGCCGCGATGCAGAGTCCTTTAATCATCTTCGGCACCCTATAAAGAATCATGAGCAAACTAACTGGTAAACCTGTGGTTTTAGTCGTACTGGATGGCTGGGGTTGCAGCGAGCACCGCGAGTCGAATGCCATCCTCAACGCCGAAACCCCGACGTGGGATCGGCTGTGGCACGACCGCCCCCACCTATTGATCCGCTGTTCCGGGACCGCCGTGGGCCTGCCGGGCGAGCAAATGGGCAATTCCGAGGTGGGTCACCTCAACCTCGGGGCCGGCAGGGTGGTATATCAGGAATTCACCCGCATCAGCCGCTCCATCAAAAGCGGGACATTCTTCACCAACCGTACGCTCACCCAGGCGGTGGATCACGCCATTGCCCATGACAAGGCGGTGCACATCCTGGGCCTGCTGTCACCGGGCGGCGTTCATAGCCACGAGGAACACATCCAGGCCATGGCCAGGCTCGCCGTGGAGCGCGGTGCCCACCGGGTCTATTTACACGCCTTTCTCGACGGTCGCGATATGCCGCCCAAGAGCGCCGCCGCTTCCTTGCAGGCAATGCAGGAAACCTTTGCGCAACTGGGCTGCGGGCGCATCGCCTCCATCATCGGCCGTTACTTCGCCATGGACCGCGACAACCGCTGGCCGCGCATCGAGGCCGCCTATGACTTGCTGACCCAAGGCAAGGGCCACAGCGCGGCCGACGCCCTGACCGCCCTGGACATGGCCTATGCGCGGGGGGAAAGCGACGAATTCGTTCAAGCCACCGCCATCGTCCCGCCGGACGGGCAGGCGGCCACCATCGGCGACGGCGACTCGGTGATATTCATGAATTATCGTTCGGATCGGGCGCGGCAGATCACCCGCGCCTTCATTGAAGGGGATTTCACCGGCTTTCAGCGCGAGGTCGCGCCCAAGCTGGGCACTTTCGTCAGCCTCACCGAATACAACGAGCACTTTCACATCCCGGTGGCCTTCCCGCCCGAGCGGGTGCGCAACACCTTCGGCGAATACATCGCCAATCTGGGCTTGCATCAATTGCGCATCGCCGAAACGGAAAAATACGCCCACGTCACCTTCTTTTTCAACGGCGGAATCGAGCAGCCCTATGCGGGGGAGGACCGGATTCTGGTCCCCTCCCCCAGCGTCGCCACCTACGATCTCAAACCCGAGATGAGCGCCTTTGAGGTGACGGACAAGTTGGTGGCCGCGATCGAAGGCGCGCATTACGACGCCATCATCTGTAATTACGCCAACCCGGATATGGTGGGCCATACCGGCTCATTCGAGGCGGCGGTTAAGGCCGTCGAAGTGATAGATCAATGCCTGGCCCGCCTGGTCACGGCGTCACAAGAGACCGGGACCGAATTGATCATCACCGCGGATCACGGCAACGTGGAACAAATGCGTGACGAAACCGCCAATCAGCCACATACGGCGCACACCCGCAACCTGGCACCTTTCATATATGTAGGGCGCCCCGCCGAGGTTCTGCGCCCCACCGGCAGCCTGGCAGATATCGCCCCTACCATGCTGTGTGCCATGGGGCTCGACAAACCCGCGGAAATGAGCGGCCAATCACTGCTCAAGATCACAGGCGTCTAACCGGTCTCCAACCCGGCTTTCAAGGAACATGGCAGAGATTTGAAGCGCTTTATCCCTCCCACCCTCATCCTAACCGGCCTGATTTTGATGGGGGCAGGCGCGTCGACCGCCGCCGTGACGGCAGAGGGCGCGCGCGCCAAGGCGGCGGAACTGGAACGCCTGCGGCACACCATCCGGGAACTGAGCAACAATCTCGGGTCGCTACGCAGCCAGCACAAGGACGAGCGCGCCAAGCTCCGCGCCCTCAACAATAGAATCAGGCACATGAATCGATCTTTGCACAAGCTGGAGGATCAGCGCCGCCAACAGGCCGACAGGCTGGCCCGGCTGCGAGCACAAAGGCAGGCCAGTCAGGCGCAGCTGGCCCGCCAACAACGGACCCTGGCACAATTGCTCCGCGCCGCCTACCTGCTGGAACAGGAGAGCCCTATCAAGATATTACTCAATGCCACGGAACCCGCAACGGTGGAACGCAGTCTCAGGTACTACGACTACTTTTACCGCAGCCGAGCGGAGCACATTGCGGCGATCAATACCACCTTGACCGACTTGAACAATCTGGCACAGGGCATCGAACACAGACAACACAAACTGGATGCGCTGATAGATCGCCGCAATACCCAGCGCCGGGACCTGGAGAGGTCCCGCCACGAAAGAAACCGGCTGCTGGCCGAGCTTAATCGCGACATCAAAAATACCAAACAACGGCTTACGCGGCTAAAGGAAGACGAACAGTCCCTGCAGGAGCTGGTAAAACGCCTGGGCCGCGCACTGGTCAACATCCCCAGCCCCGGCGCGACCGTTAATTTTGCCCGGCTGAAGGGCCGATTACCCATGCCGGCCCGAGGCACCGTCACCGCCCGCTTCGGCGCCTCGCGCCATGTGGGCCGCTTGAAATGGCAAGGCATCGTGATTAACGCGGCGGCAGGCGCCGACGTAAAGGCCGTGGCGGCGGGTCGCGTCGTATTCGCCGATTGGTTGCGCGGTTTCGGCTTATTGATCATCGTCGACCATGGTAACGGCTATATGAGCCTCTATGGCTACAACCAGGAACTGCACAAAGGCGTGGGCGACACGGTCAAGGCGGGAGAGGTGATCGCCACCGTCGGCAGCAACGGCGGCCATAAACAATCTGGCCTGTATTTTGAAATTCGACACCAAGGGACACCGATCAACCCGCTGCACTGGTGTAAAGCTCGATAAGGTCGATAAGAGGCTTAACCCTTGTAAATGGAATTAGATAACTTGTATCCTCTAGCGCTTGTTCTGGCCCGGTGAAGTGGCCGCGGAGTCATTCATGAAAGATAGTAAACGTAATTTTCTTGTCCTTTTTGTCGGCGTCGTCTTGGGCGTCACCATAGCCATCGGCCACGGTGTGTGGGCCGATCACAACGCCGCCTCCTCCGATTCGACCATTCCGCTGGACGAATTACGTGCCTTCACGGATGTCTTCGCCAAAATCAAGAGCGACTACGTCGAAAAAGTGGACGACAAAAAGCTGCTGGAGTACGCGATCAGCGGCATGCTCTCCAACCTGGACCCGCATTCCACCTATCTGGATGCCGAGGCTTACAAGGAATTGGAAGTGGGAACCACCGGTGAATTCGGGGGACTGGGAATCGAGGTCACCATGGAGAACGGCTTCGTCAAGGTGATTTCGCCGATTGAAGATACACCGGCGCAAAAGGCCGGGATCCTCCCCGGCGACCTGATCGTCCGCCTCGACGAAACCCCGGTTAAAGGATTGACGCTGAAGGACGCCGTGGACCTGATGCGCGGTAAACCCGGCAGCAATATCGTGCTTACCGTGATCCGCGAGGGCGCGGAAAAACCCCTCAAATTCACCATTACCCGCGCCGTGATCAAGGTCAAGAGCGTGAAAAGTCGCACGCTGGAAAAAGGCTATGGTTACTTGCGTATCACCCAGTTTCAGACCCACACGCCGGAAAACCTCCTGGAAGCGATCAATAAGCTCAAAAAGGAAAACGGCAGCTTGAAGGGCATCGTACTGGATCTGCGCAACAATCCCGGCGGTGTACTCACCGCGGCGGTGTCGGTGAGTGATGCCTTCATCGACCACGGCCTGATCGTCTATACCAAAGGCAGGATCAAAGATTCGGATCTTAAATTCAAGGCCACCCCGGGCGATGTATTGCACGGCGCCCCCATGGTGGTGTTGATCAATGCCGGCTCGGCGTCCGCGTCGGAGATTGTCGCCGGGGCGCTGCAGGACCATCACCGCGCGGTGATCATGGGTGAAAAATCCTTCGGCAAGGGCTCGGTGCAGACCATCCTGCCCATCAGTTCCGATACCGCGTTGAAACTGACGACCGCGCGCTATTTCACCCCCTCCGGCCGTTCCATTCAAGCCGAAGGCATCGTCCCGGATATCG
This sequence comes from Gammaproteobacteria bacterium, assembly GCA_037381915.1. Lineage (GTDB taxonomy): Bacteria > Pseudomonadota > Gammaproteobacteria > DRLM01 > DRLM01 > JARRQJ01. The sequence continues at coordinate 50,018 of JARRQJ010000012.1, forward strand.
CATTGGGCAACGTCAAACTCTCGGCTGCGGAAAAACCCGAGTTCGATCCGATCAAGGAAGCCAACTTGAGCGGCCACCTTTCCAATCCGACGGAAAAGATCAATACCCTGAGCATTGACAACACCATTACGGACAACAAGGGTGGTGCGTCGGAGAAGGGCAAAAATGGCAAGAAGGAACCGCCCTTGATCAAGAGCGATTATCAGCTCTACGAGGCGTTGAACCTCCTCAAGGGCATCACCATCATGGATAAGAACCAGGATGAGTAGGAAAGGAAGGCGCCGAACGTCGCTGGCGGCCCGACCGTGCCGCCGGGGGACGTAGGCACTCGATGAAGAGAATATTGCGGATCTGTCTGTTCTTAAGCCTGATCCCCTTATCCAGCGGGGCGGTGGCAGCATCGCCCCTCTCTTCCCACTCCACGCCCCGCATCGCCATCATCATCGATGATATCGGGAATAATCTGCACCTGGGACTGCGTGCCGTCCGCCTGCCGGGAAGCGTAACCTGCGCGTTTCTTCCCCACACTATTTATGCGCGCCGTTTGGCGATAGCCGCCCATAAACGCAATAAGGAGGTCATGCTGCACCTGCCCATGCAATCCGAGATCGGCAAGGCGCCCGGTCCCGGCGCCTTGACCCTGGATATGACCCGCAAGGAATTCAACCACACCGTCGAGGGCGACCTGGCGGCCATTCCCTACATCGCGGGCGTCAACAACCATATGGGCAGCCTCATGACCCAGCATCCCGGCGACATGCGCTGGCTGATGCAGGATATCAACCGCCACGGCAATCTGTTCTTCGTCGACAGCCGCACCACTGAATATACCGTGGCCCAGCAGGTCGCGCAGGAGAACGGTATTCCCAATCTGCGTCGCGACGTATTTCTTGACAACGATCAGCACCTGGCGGCCATTGCCGCGCAATTTGCCCGCTTGATCGCCCTGGCCAAACGCCGGGGCGGCGCCGTCGCCATCGGCCACCCCCATCCCAACACCCTGCGTTTTCTTGCCCGGCAACTGCCCCGTCTGGCCGACGAAGGCATCGAACTGGTCTCGGCATCCGACCTCATTAAATTCAAGCAAAGCCCCGGCCGCGTCTACGCCGCCGCCCCGCTGCTGATGGGGGCGGCAAAAACGGATATCACGCCGGCGGCCGGCCGGCATGCCGCCGTGGCGACGCCATAGTCAAAGCTTGTCCCGTTTTCACGGCCGGGCTCAGCGGCTATCCTTGAGCATCAATACAAGCCATCAACCATAGGAGGACCCGTCATGGCAAAGGTTCTCGTTCCCCTCGCCAACGGCTGCGAGGAACTGGAAGCGGTTACGATCATCGATCTGTTGCGGCGTGCCGGCATAGAGGTCATCACCGCGGGCCTGGACGCATCGGCATCGGCGGTACGCGCCAGCCGCGGCACCGTGTTGGTCCCGGATGCGTCCCTGGAGCAGGCCATGCAGCAGGATTACGACATGGTGGCGCTGCCGGGCGGTCAACCCGGCACCGATAACCTCAATGCCGATCGGCGTATTCACGCCTTGCTGGAACGCATGGCGCGGCATGAAAACTATATCGCCGCCATCTGCGCCGCGCCCAAGGTATTGGCGAGCGCCGGACTGCTGAAGGGCCGCCGCGTCACCAGCTTTCCCGGCGCCTTGAGCCAAGCCCAGCTCGCCGAGGTACACTACGAAGAGAGCGCCGTGGTGCAGGACGGCAACATCTTTACCTCCCGCGGTCCGGGCACCGCCATGGATTTCGCCCTGAGCCTTGTCGCCTGCCTGGCAGGCAAGGCGAAGCGCGACGAGGTCGAACAAGGCCTGGTGCGACCGGCTCGCTGAGGGACCCGCCGCGCAGGCCGGGGCGGCTCAGTCGCGCCCGCTGGGCCAAGAGGCGATGAGTAAATAGGCCCCTGCCGCGCCTAACAACCAGGTGAGGATGGGCGCATTACCGAACATATTGGGTGAATAGCCGTCCAGACCGAGAATGATCGCGGCGCTGATCAGGAATGCCGCCCCGGTGATGGCGAGATAGATGCGCTGTTGACCGCGTTGCAGGGTATGACGGAGTTCCTCCCACTCGGCCGGGCTCACCACCACCTTGAGTTCGCCCTGTTCGGCGCGGCGCAGCACGTCGTAGAGCAAGGCGGGGACCTGCGGCAACCGCTCCGCCCAGCGCGGCGCCTCATGGCGCAGCCCCTGGAACAGGGCCCGTACCCCGATCTGTTCGCTCATCCACCGCTCCAGGAACGGCTTGGCGGTCTGCCACAGATCCAGATCGGGATAGAGGTCCCGGCCCAGACCCTCGATATTGAGCAAGGTCTTCTGCAACAACACCAATTGCGGCTGTACTTCCATATGAAAGCGGCGCGCGGTCTGGAACAGACGCAACAATAATTGCCCGAAGGAAATGTCCTTCAAGGGCCGCTCGAAGATCGGCTCGCACACGGTGCGGATCGCCGCCTCGAACTCCTCGACCCGCGTCCCCGCGGGCACCCAACCGGATTGCACATGCAGCTCGGCAACGCGCCGATAATCGCGCTTGAAAAAGGCCACGAAGTTTTCCGCCAGATAACGCTGGTCGACCGGGCTGAGGGTACCCATGATCCCGAAGTCCACGGCGATATAGCGCCCCTCGGGCGAGACGAAGATATTGCCGGGGTGCATATCGGCATGAAAGAAACTGTGAGCGAAGACCTGGGTGAAGAAGATCTCTACGCCCCGCTCCGCGAGCTGCTTGAGATCGACGCCCTCACGCTTGAGTTCAGCCACATCACTGATGGGTGTGCCGTGGATGCGCTCCATCACCATCACCTGGCGGCGGCAAAACGGCCAATAGACCTCGGGCACGTACAGCAGCTTCGAGTCCTGGAAGTTGCGGCGCAACTGGGACGCGTTGGCCGCCTCGCGCAACAGGTCGAGCTCGTCTAGGATGGTCTTTTCGTATTCCGCCACCACCTCCCGCGGCCGCAGGCGCCGTCCCTCGCGCCAATAGCGTTCAGCCAATTCCGCCACCACGTACAACAGACCGATATCACGGGCGATGGTCTTGTAGATGCCGGGGCGCACCACCTTGACCACTATGTCCTGGCCGTTCAACAGGCGCGCCAGGTGCACCTGAGCAATGGACGCGGAGGCATGCGGCTGCTCGTCGAAACTTTCAAAGAGTTCGGCCACCGGTTTGTTGAGGGATCTTTCCACGATGGCCCGCGCCTCCGCACCCGGAAAGGGAGGCACGCGATCCTGGAGTCTGGCCAGTTCCTGGGCGACGTCGTCGGGCAAGAGGTCACGGCGCGTGGAGAGCATCTGCCCGAACTTGACGAAGATGGGCCCCAGTTCCTCCAGGCTGCGCCGGATACGCGCGCCACGCGGCGGCCTGCCCTTGCGAAACCAGTGCCACGGAAGCAGAAAGAGTAAAAAGCGGAAGGGGCGGAACAAATGGGTGGCAAGGACGATCTCGTCCAAACCGTTGCGCACCAAAATCCAATTGATATAGAGCAGGCGCAACACCTGCCCGGGCCGCAACATCAGCACGTGATCACCTTTTCCCCTTGAGGTCGATCCTGGCATGCCCGGCGCGCGCGGCTACGGCTCATTGGACTCGAGCCGCCCTCGGAGCCGCTTGACGCGCGCTTCCAGGCGCTCCGTATCATCGCGCAGCACATCCACGGCGGCGAGGAACTCGTTCACTTCATCGCGCTGCGGCAAATGGCGGCTTTCCTCCTGAAGGTATTCCGTCATGTCCCGCCCAAGGCTGTCCATGCTCTTGGCGCCCCACTCCAGCGTGTCGCGTACCAGGTTGCCCACTTGATGGGCGGCGACATCGCCGACGAGTCGCGACAGTTGTTCTTCCCAGTCGATGTCCATGTCGCGCAGGACGGCCTCGAAGTGCTGCCCCAGGCTCACGTCGCCGTTGATCTCCACCGCGCCTGCGAACAACAAACCCCGTTCCTCGCCGAGACCGACACGCGCCAGCGACAGCGGCGCACCGCTGATCACGGCGTCCGCCGTCCCCGCGTAATCACGCAACAGCTGAATGCCACCGCCGTGCGGCGCCATATGCAAGGTGACGCCCAAGCCGCGCAACTCCACGGCGACAATCTTGCCGGTCATGGACTCCAGCCGGGACAGGGTCTCCGGATCGAGCGCCAAACAGCGGTTAAGCGCGATTTCCAGTCCGGCCAGGACGGCGGCGGGCAGCTTCACAGCTTGTGCCCGCGATGGAGCGCCACGATCCCGCCGCTCAGATTGTAGTAATCGCAATGGCTGAAACCGGCGTCGACGAGCATCCCTTTCAGGGTCTCCTGATCCGGGTGCATGCGGATGGATTCCACCAGGTAGCGGTAACTCTCCGCGTCGTTAGCCACCAGCTTGCCCAGCCATGGCAAGAATTTCGAATAGGCGTCATACAGCGGACGCACCGGCGTGATGGGTTTAGAAAACTCCAGCACCAGCAGCCGCCCGCCGGGTTTCAGCACCCGGCACATGGATTTCAGTGCCGCGTCGATATGGGTGACGTTGCGCAGACCGAAGGCGATGGAGATGCAATCGAAGACCCCGTCAGCAAACGGCAAATGCTCGGCATTGGCCAGGGCATAGCTCAGGTTGCCACTGATGCCGCGATCCAACAGCGCGTCACGGCCGCGGTCCAGCATGGCGTTGTTGATATCGGTGGCCACCACCCAGCCGTCGTCCCCGACCCGTTCGGCAAAGGCCGCCGCCAGGTCGCCGGTGCCGGAGGCCACGTCCAAGACCCGCTGACCCGGGCCGACCCCGCTCAACTCGATGGTAAAGCGTTTCCACAGGCGATGAATGCCCAGCGACATCAAATCATTCATGATGTCATATTTATCCGCCACCGAGGTAAAGACGCCCGACACCAGCCGCACCTTTTCCTCGGCCGCCACCTTGCGGAAACCGAAATGCGCGGAATGATCGGAGGAGTCGTTATTATTCATACTGATCACAGGGTCCGGCGCGTTACGCCGATGTGGTGCGTTGATATCCCGCCTTGGCCAGTTGCGCCAGATACTCCTGCCAGTTGGCCTCTTGTTGCGTCCCCAGTCTATACAGCCAGTCCCAGGAATAGATACCGGTATTATGGCCGTCGTCGAAGTACAGCTTTACCGCGTAATTGCCCACCGGTTCGATGGCGGTGATGTTGACATTCTCCTTCCCGACCTGCAACACCTCCTGCCCTGGACCGTGACCGCGCACCTCGGCGGAGGGGGAATAGACGCGCAAGTATTCACAGGGCAAGTCGAAGCGCCTCCCGTCATCGAACGCCACTTCGAGAATCCGCGAGGCGCGGCGCAAACGAATGTCGGTGGGGTGGGGCATAGTCTTCCTTGTATCCGGGCTCGCGGCCGATCGGCTTAAAGTATATACCGGCTCATGTCCTCGTCCTGCGCCAGACTGGCGAGCTGCTCATCCACATAGGCGCCATCGACAGCCACGCTCTGGCCTTGGTAATCCGGGGCCGCGAACGAAATGCCTTCCAACAGGCGCTCCATCACGGTGTGGAGACGGCGCGCCCCGATGTTCTCGGTACTCTCGTTCACCGTCCAGGCGATCTCGGCAACACGACGAATGCCCTCCTCGGTAAACTGCAAGGTGACGCCCTCCGCATTGAGCAAGGCGATGTACTGTTCGGTGAGCGAGGCGTCGGGCTCGGTGAGAATGCGCACGAAATCGTCCACGGACAAGGCGCTGAGTTCGACGCGAATCGGCAGGCGCCCTTGCAACTCGGGAATCAGATCGGAGGGTTTGGAGAGATGAAAGGCGCCGGAGGCGATGAACAATATATGGTCGGTACGCACCACGCCGTGTTTGGTGGTGACGGTGCTGCCTTCCACCAGGGGCAACAGATCCCGTTGCACGCCCTCCCGCGACACATCGGGCCCGCCGTGCTCGCCGCGTTTGGCGATCTTGTCGATCTCGTCAAGGAACACGATACCGTTTTGTTCCACGTTCTGCAGGGCGCGACTCTTAATGTCCTCATCGTTGATCAGCTTGCCCGCTTCCTCGTCGGTCAACAGCTTTATCGCATCCTTGACCCGCACCTTGCGGTGACGGGTGCGCGAACCGGCCATATTCTGGAACATGCTCTGCAGCTGGCTGCTCATTTCCTCCATGCCCGGCGGCGCCATGATCTCCACGCCCACCGGCGCGACGCTGGTTTCGATCTCGATCTCCTTATCGTCCATCTCGCCCTCGCGGAGCTTTTTGCGGAACACCTGACGGGTGGTCGATTCTTCCGCCGATTCCTCGGCGGCGCCGTAACCGCCGCGCGCCCGCGGCAGTAAGGCATCCAACACCCGTTCCTCCGCGGCGTCCTGGGCGCGATGACGAACCTTGGCCATCTCTTCCTCGCGGGTCATCTTGATGGAGACGTCCACCAGGTCGCGAATGATGGAATCCACGTCCCTGCCCACGTAACCCACCTCGGTGAACTTGGTGGCCTCCACCTTGGTGAACGGAGCGTTGGCCAGCTTGGCCAAACGGCGCGCGATCTCGGTCTTGCCCACGCCGGTGGGCCCGATCATCAGGATATTCTTGGGGGTGATCTCGTTGCGCAGTTGCTCGTCCACCTGGGCGCGCCGCCAGCGGTTGCGCAGGGCGATGGCCACCGCCCGCTTGGCGTCGCCCTGTCCGACGATGTGCTTGTCCAGTTCCTGGACGATTTCCCTGGGGGTCATGTACGACATAGCAGGTGCCCGATCATGTGTAAACCTTTTTATCCACGTCTAGATTTGACAGAAGCGGGCCGCGATCATTCCGCGACGTCCAGCTCCTCAAGGGTCAAATGATGATTGGTGTAGATGCAGATATCCGCAGCGATGGTCAGCGCCCGCTCGGCGATCACCCGCGCCTCCAGATCCGTATTCTCCATGAGCGCCCGTGCCGCGGCCTGGGCGAACGGTCCGCCGGAGCCGATGGCCGCGACGTTGTGTTCCGGCTCGATGACGTCGCCATTACCCGAGATGAGCAGCGAACTCTGCTTATCCGCCACCACCAGCATGGCCTCCAGACGGCGCAGCACCCGGTCGGTGCGCCAGTCCTTGGCCATCTCCACGGCGGCCCGCACCAGGTTGCCGGAATACTTCTCCAGCTTGCCCTCGAAGCGCTCGAACAGGGTAAAGGCGTCCGCCGTGCCGCCGGCGAAGCCGGCGATGACCTTGTCGCCGAACAGGCGCCGTACCTTGCGGGCATTGCCCTTCATCACTGTCTGACCCAGGGAGACCTGACCGTCACCGCCGACGACAACCTGGTTGCCACGGCGAACCAACAGTATGGTCGTGCCTCGAAATTGCTCCACTAGGCTCTCCTCGCCGAAATGGCGTAATATACACGCTCGGGCTAGGCCAAAAAAGCGAGCCTCCCGCGCCCCCCGTATCAAGCCCGCTCCCCCGCGATTGGTAAGCCCGACCGGTTCACTGCTAAAATACGGCCTCAATACATAGAAATCAGACGCGTGCAGCGGTCCGGCCGAATAATCACGCGGGAGGAGTCCATACTACCATGTCCAAACTCGTCAAACCCCACGGGGCCGAGCAACTCAAACCCCTGCTGTTGGAGGGTGCCGCCTTGGCCGCCGAACGCGCCCGCGCTGCGGAACTGCCCAAGGTCCATATCAGCTCCCGGGAAACCGGTGATCTCATCATGCTGGGGATCGGCGGTTTTACCCCCCTGGACGGCTTCATGACCCGTGCCGATTGGGAGGGGGTGTGCGACGGCATGAAAATGGCCAACGGCCTGTTCTGGCCCATCCCTATCACCCTGTCCACCGACCAGCATACCGCCGACGGCATCAAGACCGGTACCGAAATCGCCCTGGTGGACCGGGAAAGCGACGAGATCATGGCCACCATGAAGGTCACGGAAAAATACACCATCGATAAAGAGCACGAGTGCGTCATGGTGTTCAAGACCACCGATGCCGAACATCCGGGGGTAAAAATGGTGATGGACCAGGGCGCGGTTAATCTGGCCGGTCCGGTCAAGGTGCTGTCGCAAGGCCGCTTTCCCAGCGATTTCGCCGACGTGTACATGACACCGACCGAGACGCGCAGGCTGTTCGAGCAAAAGGGCTGGTCGACGGTGGTGGCCTTTCAGACCCGCAATCCCCTGCACCGCTCTCACGAGTACCTGGTGAAGATCGCCATCGAGATCTGCGACGGCGTGAT
>JARRQJ010000013.1:0-40867 GCA_037381915.1 Gammaproteobacteria bacterium
CGCCCCTCGGCCACATCCACGAAATACAACAGGACGGCCCCCACCCCGAACAAGGCCACTACCGCCAGCAAGGAGAGTCGCGGGCTGGCGGTGAGCACTCCCACCGCGCCCATCAAGACCGGCCCCAACACCGTGGCGAATTTCCCCAGCATGTTGTAGAAACCGAAAAATTCCGCTGATTTGTCCAGCGGGATCATGCTGGCATACAGCGACCTGCTCAGGGACTGGATACCGCCTTGCACCAGGCCGATGGCCGCCGCCAGGATGTAAAACTCCACGACCTGATCCATGCGCATCGCCCACAGGGTGATGGCCACGTAAAAGCCGATGGCGATGAATATCCCCGTCTTGGCGCCGAATCGTTCCCCCAGCTTGCCGAACACCAGAGCAGCGGGAAAACCGACGATCTGGGTGATCAACAGCGCCACGATCAGATTCTGCGCCTTGAATCCCAGGGACAGGCCGTAATCCACCGCCATGCGGATGATGGTGTCCACGGCATCGATATAGCACCAATAGGCGATGAGAAACAGGAACAACACCCGCAGGCGCCGCACCTCATGGAAGGTGGCCAGGATCTGGCGCAGACCGTCTCTGATCATCCGCAGGGTCCGATGCGGCCGCGCTGCCTCCGGTTCCTTGACGAACATCATCACCGGAATGGAAAACACCAGCCACCACACGGCCACCATGACGAACGACACCTGCACCGCCTGCGCCGCATCGGCCAGGCCGAAGGCGTGCGGCCACAAGGTCATGGCCACGTTGAGCGCGAACAACACCCCGCCTCCCAGGTAACCCAGGGCGAATCCCAGGGCCGATACCACGTCCAGTTTCCCCCTTGGTGCCACCACCACGATCAGGGCGTCGTAAAAGACGTTCCCTCCGTTGAAGCCGATGGATGCCGCCACGTACAGCAACACCGCCAGTTCCCACGCGCCCTTTTGCACGAAGTACAGGCCGGCGGTCATCACCACGCCCATGAGAGTGAAGAACAACAGAAACTTCTTACGGGCGCCGCCCTTGTCGGCGATGGCTCCCAGCAGCGGCGCCAACAACATGATCACCAGACCGGCGATGGAATTCCCCAGGCCCAAGCGAAAGCTGCTGGCCGTCACATCGGCGCCGGCGCTCCAATAACTTTTGAAAAATACCGGAAAGAATCCCGCCATCACGGTAGTGGCAAAGGCCGAATTGGCCCAATCGTACAAGGACCAGGAGATGATCGGTTTGGTGGTCAGACGCATGACTCTTTTTCTATCTTGGTTGCGCAGTGTCGAGTTTACAGGAAAGACCCCGCCGCCATTCACCAATGCGGGAAATGGATATACAATGCGCCCGCCTGAAACCGCCTCTCTCCGTCACACTTGGGATTTGTCATGATAGCCAGCTTCGAGTCCAAGGGGCCTTCGCCCGTCCGTTACGTACTGGACGCCAATCACTCCGCCGAAGAGGCCCGCCGCGCCGCTTGGAAACTGGGCATCTCCCGGCCATGTTGGCTGTCGCAGCGGGATTCCCGGCTGGGCTGGATAGGCGAACAGTGCCGCCCAGCTTGGCCGGATTTGCATGCGGCGCGCCACGCCTGGCATGCGGCGCAGCCGGTGTTGTTACCCGGCTTCGTCGCCGCCGAACTTCCCGCCCATCGACACCACATCGCCGAGGCGGCGGATCTGATGGCCGCGGTGCTGGACGGTACGGACTGCGAGCAATTGTTGCTGGAGGAACCCTATGCCGGGCGCCTTGCCCACCGCTTTGAATTGCTCTCTTCCCTGTACGACGAAGGCGATCAACAGGAGATCGTCAAGCTCGAATTCGATGCCGTACGCGGCGATGAGATCGTCGCGGAAAACCTCTGGGTAAAACTGTCGTGGCTGTCGTACGCCGAACAAGACGCGTCCCTGCGTTTCCGTTTTTCCTTCGGCCTGGAAAACTACGAAGACGTGGCCGCCGACCCGGAGCGCCAATTGCAGGCGGCGGCCCTGACGGAGGCGATCTTCCCGGAATCCGCGATCATCAGCGCCAATTCCCGCCTGCAACACTACCTGCGCGAATTGCTCGAGGCCAAGGAATTGGTCTACGTGGAACGCATCGTCTATTTCAACGCGCCGGAGGGCGGCGCGCAATTTCATCATGACGTGGAACGCGGCCATCTGGGAGTGGTATTCGCCCAGATCTCCGGCCATACCGCGTGGCTGGCCTTGTCCACCGAACAATTACTGGATGCGCTGCAGACCTTCCTGGCGCTGCCCGACGCGGCCCAGGCTATGGCGAACGGCGTGAAAGCGCGACGGGACCGTACCGCCCTGGTGGCCCTTGCCGGACACCGTGGCGCCCTGGCCGAGTGCATGAACAACCGCGATCATGACGCCTTGGAACAGCTGATCAATCGTACCCCGGACTTCGCCCGCCACCTGATTGAGCGCGGCCATGCCTATATCCTGCATCCCGGCGACATTATCCTGCTGCCACAGCATGATCCGGCCCATTGCAGCTGGCACGCGGTCTACTGCCTGGACGACAAGCCGGGCGAGGCCTTATCGTTCGCGGTCCGTCGCGCGGCGCCTTGAAGTCTGCCGTCGGAGATTACGAGGCCGCCCCTTCCCCGGCATCGAGCCGTTCCGCCAGGGCCTGCGCCGCGCCGTAATCAACCTTGCCCGTGCCTAGCAGCGGCAGTTTGCGCACCCGGAACAGGCTGCGCGGCACGTTAATCTCACTGATGCCTTCCAATCGGGCCCGTTCCAGCAGGTACTGACGAGTCGCATCCGGCTGTTCGGTCAGCAATACCAGTTTTTCGCCTTTGTGCGGATCGGGCAGGCTCACTGCGGCGTGGGCATAGCCCGGCCAGGCGCGGACGGCCAGCTCTTCCGCGACCGTCAGCGACACCATTTCGCCGCCGAGCTTGGCGAAACGCTTGGCACGCCCCAGGATCCACACATAACCGTCGCTATCCACATCGACGATATCGCCGGTGTCATGCCATCCTTCCCCGTAAGCGGTAGCCGGCGGAATCAGCCGGCCCGGCTGGTCCTCCAACAGATACCCCAGCATTACGTTCGGTCCACGCACCTGCAAGCGCCCTCCCTTGTCGATTCCGGGCACGGGCTCCAGGCGGTATTCCACGCCGGGGAGCAAACGCCCCACGCTGCCGGCACGAAAATCCATCGGGGTATTGGCCGCCAGGGCCGGCGCGGTCTCGGTTACCCCGTAGCCTTCGAAGATGCGCAAACCGAACTTGTCCGCCCATAAGCGCCGCGTTTCGTCCTTCAACTTCTCGGCGCCGGCGAAGACATAGCGCAGGCTGTAAAAATCGTAGGGATGAGCAAAGCGTGCATAGCCGGCGAGAAAGGTATTGGTGCCGAATATAATGGTGGCGTTGATGTCATAGGCGATCTCCGGGATGATGCGATAATGCAAGGGCGTCGGATAAAAAAAGGTGTGGATCCCCGACAGCAAGGGCAGCAGGGTGCCGTCGGTGAGCCCGAAGGAATGAAACAAGGGCATAACATTCAGCACGATGTCTTGGGTACTGAAGGCGAAGCGCGCCGCAATCTGCGCGCGATTGGCGAGCAGGTTGGCATGGGACAGCACCACGCCTTTGGGGGTCCCTTCGGTGCCGGAGGTGAACAACACCACCGCCGCATCATCGGGACGTACATGTCCACTGCAACGCCGGTGACTGCGCAGCGCCAGCAGCGCCGCGCCCCTGCCCCTCAGCCTGTCGATCCAGGTAACCGCACTGCGGAGATCGTCCAGATACACGATGCGCAGCCTGTCCTCCAGACGTGCCACCACATGGGCCATCTTCGCCGCGGCGACAAATCGCCGCGAGGTATAAATGGTACGGATTTCCGCCGCGGTAACGGCCGCCCGCATGCCGCGCATGCCCGCAGTAAAATTCAGCATCGCCGGCACCCGCCCATAGGCATAGAGCGCCATCAAGGCCACTACCGTGCTGGCGGCGGTCGGCAATAGAACGCCGATGCGTTCGCCGCGCCGCGTATCGCGGGCGACGATCTCACCGAGGATGAAGGCGCGCGTGATTAGCTGGCTGTAGTTCAGGGGTTTGCGTTCGATGTCCTCCACCACGACGCGGCGGCCGCCGTAGACGCGCCGCGCGTCGATGAGGCTCTCAAACACCGTACGTCGAAAATTGCTGGTGGCGAACACCATATCGGTCATGAGATCCGCCAACATCTGACCCGCCGCGTTGCGTCGCGCCCGTCCCCGCAAATCGGCGGACAGGGCGAAGCGCCGTGGCGGCAATATGGTCAGGGAGATCCGTGGGAACCACCGCAGGCGCTCACCGCCGCGCAATCGGGAAAACGGCGTGTATTGAGCGCCATCTATACGCAGCGGCAATAGGGCGGCACCGGAACGATCCGCCACCAGACCGGGACCCTGATAGACCTTCATCAAGGATCCAGTCACCGTGATGCGGCCTTCAGGGAAGATCACCGCCTTATTGTCCTGCCGCAGGTGGCGGATCAATCCCTTTACCGATAAGGGATTGCCGGGGTCCACCGGAAGGAAATTGACGAAGGCGAGCCCGGCGCGGACCCACCACGCCCTGGCGATATAGGTATTGACGGCAAAGGTCAGCCTGTCGGGCAAAAAGGCATACAACAGCACGCCGTCGAGATAGGAGGTGTGGTTGGCGATGATCAACACTCTCCCACCTGCCCGGCGATAATGCTCTATACCCTTGACCTCGACGCGATAGAGGCGTGTCAATAGCCAACGCACCATTGCCTTAACTATGTTCATTCCACCCTTCTATGAATCCCGGCCATGCCGGTTTGGCTCTGACGGCCCGAGTCTGCGGTAGCGCCAGGGGACCATCCATGTGATCGTCGCCGGCGCTGCACCTCGGTTCGGTGCTACTCGACGCCCGGCTGGACCGACGGCTCGGTCGTGAATCATCCCCGACAAATCCAGCGCCTGTGCGACGGCCGGCATTGTTGCATCGCCTCAACTGATGAGTTATTTCTTCATCCCCTTAAGCACATCTTACAGGTTGGCGCATCCCCGGCGATGGGGTGCAATAACGTCTTCCCCAAAGCTCGCTATACCTTGTCATTCTCCGGGAACACCGGGGGCCGAGGCACCCACCACAATGCCATACCTGTGATAATATGGTTGTTATCGTGAAGCATGGCCTTCCTGCATTTTCAAGATAACTTCTGCGGGGTGAGGCATCGATCCGCCCCGATGATAAAGAATCTCGATGATGATGAACAAGCTGCGCCTGGCTAAGCGTCCCGCGATTGCGCTGCTCACCAGCCTGCTGTTGCCCTTGGCGCTGAGCGGCTGTCTGGGCCTGAACAACGGCAATGATCTCATCCCCCCGGAGGCGACCGGGGCACCCACCAGCTATATCCAGGTGGGAACGACCGAGACTCCAGAATATTCATGGCTGGTGGGCAATATCTCGTCCCTGTTTGTCGTGCGGGTCGCCGATCCCCTCACCCCGGTATGGGGGATCAATACCCGCGGCGCGACCGATACCATCGCTTCCCCCGTCACCCACGGTGAACCCATTGATCCCAATAATCCCAACCTGCAACTCATCAGTAATAGAGAACCGGTATTGACCGATGGCGTCGAGTATCGGGTGACAATTACCACTCAGGGCGGATTCAAACAATACAGCGTCAGTTTCATCCCCCCCGACGGCACCACCGGCATTCCCACCGCCACGCCCGGCAACAGCCTGACCGCCAGTGCCCATTCACTGGTACTCAGCAACGGTACGGCGTGGGCCTGGGGAACCAATCAGGACGGGCAACTGGGCGACGGTGCTACCACCGACAGCGCCACGCCGCTCGCTGTCAGCGGCCTGCATGACGTCATCGCCGTCGCCAGCGGCGGTGCCCACAGCCTGGCGGTCACCGCCGACGGCAAGGTCTGGAGCTGGGGCGCCAACGGCAGCGGGCAACTGGGCACCGGCAACAATGCCGACAGCGCCGTGCCCGTGGAAGTCCCGGGACTCGGCGGGATCACCGCCGTCGCCGCCGGCGGGTATCACTCCTTGGCGCTGGGCGGCGACGGCACCGTCTGGGCATGGGGAGAAAACAGCAGCGGCCAGCTGGGGGACGGCACCACGGTCAATCGCAATTCCCCGGTGCAGGTGAAATCGCTCTCCGACATCGTGGCCATCGCCGCGGGCAAAGTACATTCCATGGCCCTCGCGCGCGACGGCACGGCGTGGGCCTGGGGTGGCAATTACAATGGCCAGCTGGGCGATGGCACGGTCGACAACGCCGTCTTACCGGTACAAGTGGGAAGGTAAAGCCGTGCCGCTCCCGGCGCAGCGTTGCCCCACGGTCACCGCCGTCACCGCACCCGCCTCATCAGCATAATGCCGAGAATGAAGAACAACCCGGTGGGCAATACGGCACTCAGGGCCGTCGGCACATGATAAAGCATGCCAGCGATGCCGAATAATTGGCCGAGAAGATAAAAACCGATTCCCACCAGCGCGCCGACGAAGATGCGTTGCCCGACGCCCACCGAACGCAGCGGCCCGAAGATGAAGGGGATGGATAAAAAGACCATGACGGCGGTGGTCGCCGGCTGAATCAGTTTGTTCCAGAAGGCCCGCTGATAGTGTTCCGCATCAAGCCCGTTGTCGCGCAGATAGCGGATATAGTCGAGCAGGCCTTTTAGGGACAGACTATTGGGCTTGACGACCACCACGTCAATCATCTCCGGCGTCAACAGCGACCGCCACTCCAACTGTTTGAGATCCTGGGTCACAATATGAGCGGGATCGATCAGACTGCGTTTCACTTTGCGCAAGCGCCATTCGCCGTCAACGAATCGTCCGGTGCGCGCCTGCGTTACCTCAAGCAAGCGCTGCTTGCCGTCCAGTTTGTATATGGTTACCCCTCCGACCACGCCATTGGCGAAAACGTCCCGGATATGGATATAATTTTCCCCATCACGCGCCCACAAGCCATTTTGACTGGTGATGGCAAAACGGTCGACAAGCGCGGTATTGTGCATGGTTTGCGCGTAACGATCGGCCAGAGGTGCAACGAATTCTCCCAGAATCACTGCCACGATTATCCACAGGAGACCGACCTTCATCACCGCCAAGGTGATGCGCCCGACAGATATGCCGGCCGCCCGCATTACCAGCAGTTCATTGTTACTGGCCAACACCCCGAGACCGATGACGCTTCCCAGCAACGCGACTACGGGAAACAATTGATACGTGACGTGCGGCAAGGTCAGCAGCACGTATTCCGCCGCGACCGTCAAGGTGTAGTCACCTTTGCCCACCGCATTCAATTCCGTCACAAAGGACCCGAATGAAAACAAGGCGAGCAGCACCGCCAGCACAACGAGCGTACTGCCGGCCACGGTCACGCCGATATAGCGGTCCAGCAGCCTCATAGCGACGGCGCCTTGCCGGCGAGGCGCAACAGCAGCCAGCGTAACCCCGACTGCCTAGCCGCCAACGCGAGTATCACCGTCAGCAAGGCACCATGCACCCACCACAGGCCCAGGCTGGCGGGAATGACACCGCGTTCCACCCAGGAGCGTGCTACCGCCAGGAAGTTCACATATATGGCGTAGATGACGACCGCGATAAACATCTTGGCGAAACGGCCTTGTCGTGGGCCGGAGCGACTGAGCGGTACCGCCAAGGCCGCCAGCAGGATGGTGGCCAAGGGCATGGCTATGCGCCACTGTAACTCCGCCTTTTGATAATTTCCCGGATTACCCCATAAAGCCGGCGTCGGGCTCGCTGCGACATTGCGCGCGGTGGGCGTTACCGCCTGTTCTTCGAGCAATATACCGTGTTTGGCGAAATGAATGATCTTGAACTGGGAATCACCCGGCTGGCCTTCATAACGGTAGCCATTCTCCAATATCAGATAGGTGTCGCCGCTTTTCGGATCGAACTGCCGGCGCCCCCTTTCCGCGGTCACGACATTCAACACTCCGTTGCGGATGGTCTTGACGAAGACGTTTTGCAGCGTCCTGTGATCGTCACTCATGTTTTCCACATAAAATACCATCTTTCCGTTATGCATCTCGCGAAAGCGGCCCGCCGCGATGCTGGTGATGTTGACATTCGCCTTGACTCGATCCTGGATGCGATAGCTAAGTTCTTCGGCCAGGGGACCGGCATAGAGGGAAAGCGCGGCCACCACCCCGGCGAATCCAAAAGCCATCCATAGGATTGTCCGCCGCAACCTCCCTTCTCCCACACCACATGCCGCCAGGGCCACGATTTCGTTGTCCTTATAGAGGCGGCCCAGGGCAATCAATACCGCGATAAAAAAGGCCAAGGGCAACAACATCATGAGATTGCTCAAGGATTTTAAGGCGACCAGATGGGGAATCACCGCGGCCGGCAAGCCGCTGGTTTCGTTGTTGCTGAAAAACCGGATGAGACGATTGCTGACGTAAATGACGTACAGCACACCGCTCACGGCCAACAACGCTAATATAATTTCCCGCAAAAGATAGCGACTGATTATCAACGACTGTGCCTTCCACTGGAGAAAAGTGGTAATTTCGGATGGAAAACCGCCATTAATCCGGTAAACTGTAAAAAAATGCGCATTTAGCCCACCGTCATCCCCAGCGGCATCATCTCCCCGGTGCCGATACGGGCGGTGGTGTATGGATTTATATCATACAAAAACAAGGAATTGTTCAATAATGTTCTTGTTCCACCATCATCCTGATTTTCCTTAGGAGTTGTTATGGAATTTACTGTCAAAAGCGGGAATCCCGAGAAGCAGCGTACGGCCTGCGTCGTGCTCGGCGTCTTCGAACCCAGACGTTTGTCGCCGGTAGCCGAAAAACTGGATGAGATCACCGGCGGCTATATCTCCAATCTCATTCGCCGCGGCGATCTCGAAGGAAAACTCGGCCAGACCCTGTTGCTGCATAACGTACCCAACACGCTTTGCGACCGGGTCCTGCTGATCGGTTGCGGCCGCGAACGGGAACTGGGTGACAGTCAATATCTCAAGATCATCACCAAGGCGGCCACCACGCTTAATGACATCGGCGCCATGGAAGCGGTGTGTTATCTCACCGAACTCACCATCAAGGGCCGCGACGTGGCATGGAAGGTACGTCACACGGTGGAAGCGGTAACGGACGCACTCTACCGCTTCGATCAGTTAAAGAGCAAGAAGGACACGGCGCGCCGCCCGTTGCGCAAATTAGTGCTCAGCGTTCCGCGCCGGCGCGAGCTGGCCAGCGGGGAGGAAGCGGTTCATATCGGCACCGCGGTCGCCAACGGCGTGAAGCTGGCCAAGGATCTTGGCAACTTACCCAGCAATGTCTGCACCCCCACCTACCTGGCGGATCAGGCCCAGGAACTGGCCAAGCGCTTCAAGGCCATCAAAACGGAAATCTTGAACAAGGAAGACATGGAACAACTCGGTATGGGTGCCCTGCTCTCGGTTGCGCGAGGTACCAAGGAACCGCCCAAGCTGATCGTCTGCCACTACCGCGGCGGAAAGAAAGACGATAGCCCGGTGGTACTGGTGGGCAAAGGAGTCACCTTCGACTCCGGCGGCATCTCCATCAAACCCGCTGCCGCCATGGACGAAATGAAATACGATATGTGCGGCGCGGCCAGCGTGCAGGGGGCCCTCGCTGCCGCGGCGGAAATGGGCCTGCCGCTCAATGTCACTGGCGTCATTCCTGCGACGGAAAATCTACCGAGCGGCAACGCCACCAAACCGGGTGATATCGTCAAGAGCCTGTCGGGGCAGACCATTGAAATCCTCAACACCGACGCGGAGGGCCGCTTGATCCTGTGCGACGCCCTGAGCTACAGCGAGCGCTTCAATCCGGCTGTCGTCATCGATATCGCCACGCTGACCGGGGCCTGCGTCATCGCGCTGGGCAAGCATGCTTCCGGATTATTGAGTAATCACAGCCCGTTGGCCCACGACCTGCTTAATGCGGCCAAAACGAGCGGCGACCGTGCCTGGGAGCTGCCCCTGTGGGACGATTATCAGGAGCAGCTCAAGAGTAATTTCGCTGACATGGCCAACATCGGGGGGCGCGAGGCGGGCACTATCACCGCCGCCTGCTTTCTGGCGCGCTTTACCAAGAAATTCCACTGGGCTCACCTGGACATCGCCGGGACCGCCTGGCGGAGCGGCGACAAAAAGGGCGCGACCGGGCGTCCCGTGCCCCTGCTGATGCAGTACTTGATCGACCGCGCCACGGAACAGCACGCCGCCGGCGAGGACAAGAAGGCGTGACCCGGGTCGATTTCTACGTCCTGCCCGACGGTACATCCACCGGGCGCGAGAAATTTGTCTGCCGCCTGGCGGACATCGCCTATCGCCGCGGCCAACGGGTCTATGTCCACGCCCAATCCAAAGACCAGGCCGCACTACTCGACAACCTGCTGTGGAGCTTCCAGGCCGGAAGTTTCATCCCCCACGCCCTCTATCCCGCCGAAACGGCGGTGGACATCCCGATTCTCATCGGCCATGAGGGTGTCCCCGAAAGCGATCATGAAGTGCTTATCAACCTGGCCGCGACGGTCCCCGGCTTTTTCAGCCGCTTCGACAGGGTAGCCGAAGTGGTCAACCAGGACGCCGCCGTCAAGCAGGCAGGCCGGGAGAGGTTTCGTTTCTACCGCCATCGGGGGTATGCTTTAGAAACCCATACCCTGACTGCTCAGATGGACGATGCATAACGAGAACGACAATTCGGCACCGCCACCAGCCGCCCGGCACAGTGGGCCCGAGCCGGACGACGGCATTCCGGTCTTACGTGATGTGGTCGAGCCCTCGGACGGCTTGGACATACCGACCCTGGACGCGAGTTACGCCGTCGTACTCCCCGCTGCACCGCCGCAAAACGGTATCTCTTCCAAACTAATCGCGGAAATCGCGGATAACCTGCAACTTACCCTGAATCGGGAACTGGACTACGCTATCGACGGCGCCGTGTACGAGCGATTGCAGAGTGCCATGGAGGAAGTGGCCACCAGCGTCAAGAAACAGATTCATCACCAGCTGGAACAAAAACTGCCCGAATTGATCGTGCAGACCCTGGGCAAAGACAACTAATCCTTCTAGCCCGACGTAATAATCTATACGCTTTCACTTTTTGCAGTTGAACCACTAATGGAAAAGACCTATAACCCCCGCGCCATCGAACAGCGCTGGTATCAGACTTGGGAAAAGAACGGCTATTTCGCGCCCCAAGGTACGGGATCCTCCTATTGCATCATGATCCCGCCTCCCAACGTCACTGGCCGCCTGCACATGGGCCATGCATTCCAGGACACCATCATGGACGCCCTGATCCGCTACCATCGCATGAAGGGGGAAAACACCCTGTGGCAGGCGGGGACCGACCACGCCGGCATCGCCACCCAGATGGTGGTGGAACGGCAGCTGGCCGCCCAGGGCAAGACCCGCCATGACCTCGGCCGCGAGACCTTCATCACCGAGATCTGGAAGTGGAAAGAACACTCGGGCGGTACCATCACCCAGCAGCTGCGCCGCCTCGGTGCCTCCCTGGACTGGTCGCGGGAACGCTTCACCATGGACGAGGGTCTCTCCCATGCGGTGCGCGAGGTGTTTGTGCGCCTCCACGAGGAGGGACTCATCTATCGCGGCAAGCGCCTGGTCAACTGGGACCCGGTGCTGCACACCGCGGTCTCCGATCTGGAAGTCATCTCCGAGGAGGAGAACGGCCACCTGTGGCACATGCGCTATCCCCTGGCCGACGGCAGCGGCCATCTGGTGGTGGCCACCACCCGTCCCGAAACCATGCTGGGCGACGCTGCGGTGGCGGTGCATCCCGACGACGACCGTTATAAACATCTCATCGGCCAAGTCGTGGATCTACCCCTCACCGGCCGACGCATTCCCATCATCGCCGACGATTACGTGGACCCGGAATTCGGCACCGGCTGCGTGAAGATCACCCCCGCCCATGACTTCAACGACTATCAGGTCTGGCTGCGTCACCGTGACCATACCTCCCTGCAGAATCAACCCCGGAACGGTTTGATCAATATCTTTGATAACAGTGCCCGCATTCTCGGCGAGACGCTCGATATGGACGGGCAATACGGCGGCGAAACTCCGACTCCGGCACACGAGGCCATACAAATCAGGGAAGCAATACCGGGCGAGTACCGCGGCCTCGACCGCTTTGCAGCGCGCAAACGGATCGTCGCCGATCTGGAAGCCGCCGGGCTGATGGAGAAGATCGAGCCTCACAAACTCATGGTGCCGCGCGGCGACCGCAGCGGCGCGGTGATCGAACCCTTCCTCACCGATCAATGGTATGTGAAGGTCGGCCCCTTGGCCAAACCGGCCATCGCCGCCGTGGAGAACGGCACCATCAGATTCGTGCCCGATAATTGGAAGAACACCTATTTCGAGTGGATGCGCAATATCGAGGACTGGTGCATCTCGCGGCAGATCTGGTGGGGACACCGCATCCCGGCCTGGTACGACGACAAGGGCGACGTCTACGTCGGCCGTTCCGAGGAGGAGATTCGCGCCAAGCACAAGCTGGGCCCCGATATCGCGCTCACACAGGATGATGACGTCCTCGACACCTGGTTCAGCTCCGCGCTGTGGCCGTTCTCCACCCTGGGCTGGCCGCAACAGACCGAAGCGTTGCAGACCTTCTATCCCACCCAGGTGCTGGTCACCGGTTTCGACATCATCTTCTTCTGGGTGGCGCGCATGATCATGATGGGTTTGAAGTTCACCGGCGAGGCGCCCTTCCACGAGGTGTACATCCACGGCCTGGTGCGCGATGCCCACGGCCAGAAGATGTCCAAATCCAAAGGCAATATCCTCGACCCCATCGACCTCATCGAGGGCATCGATCTCGAATCCCTGCTCAATAAGCGCACTACCGGCCTGATGCAGCCCGAAATGGCCAAGGGGATCGAAAAGGCCACGCGCAAGGAATTCCCCGGAGGGATAGCCGCCCACGGCACCGACGCATTGCGTTTCACCTTCGCCTCTCTGGCCTCCACCGGCCGCGATATTCGCTTTGACCTGGGACGCATCGAAGGCTATCGCAATTTCTGTAACAAGATCTGGAATGCCTCCCGTTATGTGTTGATGAATACCGAGGGGCAGGATTGCGGACTCACGGGCGAGATAGAACACAGCCTCGCCGATCGCTGGATCCTGTCGCGCCTGCAGATGGTGATCGGCCAAGCCCGCGAACACTGCGAAACCTACCGTTTCGACCTCATGGCACAGGCCATCTACGAGTTTATCTGGAATGAGTTCTGCGACTGGTACCTGGAATTGTCGAAACCGCAGCTGGTCTCCTCCGAACACAACTCCGCGGCCCTCCAACGCGGCACGCGTCGTACCCTGGTCCAGGTACTCGAAACCACCTTGCGTCTGCTCCATCCCCTCATGCCCTTCATCACCGAGGAAATATGGCAACGCGTCGCCCCCCTGGCCGGGAAACAAGGCGCCACCTTGATGCTGCAGGCATATCCCCATAGCGAGGAGGCCCTCGTCGACCCGGGCGCCGTGACGGAAATGGGCTGGTTGACGGAGTTTATCCTCGGGATACGCAAGATCCGCGGCGAAATGAATATCGCACCGCGCAAACCCTTGGCGGTTCTGCTGCAAAACTATTCGGAACAGGACCGTCTGCGCGTCGAGGCCACCCGCCCCTACACTAGCTTTCTGTGTTCACTGGAAACCATAAGCTTTCTGGAGCCCGATACCACCGCCCCGGAATCCGCCACGGCGCTGGTGGGCGAGATGAAAGTGCTAATCCCCATGGCCGGACTGATCGACAAGGAGGCGGAATTGGCGCGGCTCAATAAGGAGATAGTAAAGCTGCGATCGGATATTTCGCGCTGCGAACAAAAACTGCAAAACCCAAGTTTCGTGGATAAAGCACCCGGCCAAGTGGTGGCCAAGGAAAGGCAACGCCTCGCTGACATGCATTCCGCCTTGGACAAACTACAGGAACAACAAACGCGCATCGCCGCCATCTGAAGCCGGTCCCAGGCATCACCTGCGGGAACCGGCCATCCCGTCCCCTCGCACTAGCCGCCTCTGAAAACCAATTAAAAATATGCAGTTATAAAACATGCCGCCGCTTCCCCTCGCTGCCTTGCCGCACTTACCTGATGCAACGGCGTCCCTTTTGGAGGCCTCCGCGAGGTCGCCGTCGCCGCTGGTGCCAAGGCGAAATTGGAGTAAGCTATTGCCCGCAACGGACGATTAAAACACAGACCGATGATTGATACCGTCATTTACAGGGAGTCGACCACCATGCATAGACATCATTCCAGTTTGATCCTTGCCGCCTTCGTCGCCGCCAATTTGTGCACCGTTGCGGTTCATGCCGAGGATAACGGCGACACCGCGAACATGACCGCTGCCGCACCCGCCGACGCCGCGGCGAGCGAGCATGTCGCCCGCGCCGTGTTTACCTCGGCGGTACAGAACCGCGAGCCCACCGACACCATTACCAGTCTCAGCAACGATCACAACAAGATCTATTTTTACACTGTATTGACCGGGCTGGGCGGACAAAGCGTAACCCATCGCTGGGAATACCAGGGCAAGACCATGGCCGAAGTAAAATTCGACGTGGGCGGTCCGCGCTGGCGGGTATGGTCAAGCAAAACATTGCTGCCGCAATGGACGGGAGAATGGCGGGTTTCCGTCATTGACGGCAACGGCAACAAGGTGGGAGAGGCCATGTTCAACTATACCAAGGCGGACACATCCTCAAAATAGCTGGCATGCCCGATAGGATAAGCGTGCTTTTGTCCGGGAAATCAACGCCCTAATCCGCTGCGACCGGTCGTGAATCCGTTAGCCGCCCGCGACACCGGGCATGGCGGCAACCAGTTCGCTGTGGTGACGGTAGGCAGGTGTCTCGTAGGTCAACTCCTGCATCAACGCCCGCATCACCTGGCCCACATCCACCAAATAGGGATAACGCTCACCGCGATGCAAGCACGCCGGTCCCGCCAGTCGCATATCCATAGGCAAGACATAACCCGCGATCTTGGCCAGCGCGCGCGTCGTCAACATATAGCAATAGGCTATGGCCCGCTCACAGCTCACCGCCAAGCCGGCTTTCAGCAGCACTTGCAGGATTTCCGCGGTGCGGCGTTGCCTCACGATTTCCGCCTGAACGCCGCCTTTCAATGCATTGCCGGACAAGGGATTATCACAGAGAGCGGCACGGCCCTGCAGGCGACGCCGGTAATGTCCCACCATGCATAGACGGGATACCTCGGCACAGTACCGTTGGTCATGCCGCAATGAAGACTCTATGGCAACCCGCTTTTCGATCGGCAAAGTCTGCGCCGACGGCAATACCAAACGCATGGCGGCAACCCAGTGTCCGCTGCACCGCTCTTGAACGAGAAAATGGACGGCATGATCGTCCCACTCGTCCTTTTCCTCCCCATCGGGAAATTGCGCCGGGTCCTCGTAAGCCGTTTCCAAGCAAAACACTTGATAACGAAGCTGATGATGAATACGGCGACTCCATTGATCATCTGCCACGATAACTTCGAAATCCTTGCTCATGTCAATTACGTCCTATAATCCGATTGAGCTGATAATCGCCAGCCGCAAGCGGCCATTAACCGCCACTTTTCAGTGTTCCTGCCGCGAATGAAGACTGGCGCGTCCTTAATCTAACTATCGGACGCTTTCGTCATTGCACAACCGCTACGACCACCCGTGCCACAAGGCCTTGTGCGCGCGGCGGGATTCGCCCCATGCCAAGGGAAAAGTTCGAATATTTGGGGGGAGTGAAGGCATCCCTCGCGGCAGAGGGCGGGTTTACTGCATGGCGGCGGAGCGGGTTCGCCATTGTCATTCCAGGGGAAATCCTGGGTCGGGCCGGATTCACGATGCGCTACACAATCATTCTCTAAATCCACGTTAAGGCATAAGATACAAAATATCCGGTCAAGTTCCAAGCATACGCCATGTAATACGTGTCTCCGATAAGAGACAGTTAAGGTTCTTTGTTTTTATAACGACTTAATTTTAAATGCCTTTTTGTGTCTCATTTTGGAGACAATTTGTCGAATGTCTGTTTTCGCCATAAAATTCATGTTACATGGATATTTCCCCATTCCAGTATAATGAATTGGGGCTGTTCAGTTTCGGGGATTGCATAGTAGCCGGTTTAAGAGTTTCGATTTCGATGATCATTCGCCATCTTTCGGATGAAACGATCATTTTTGCCAATGTCGGACGACATGAGATGCGCCTGTAACGGGTCTGAGTGAACATGGTTCAAACACTACGTAGTCGTCTCAGATCTGTTTATTTTTATGGCCCCAAGTCCTTCCTCGCCCTGATCTTGATTGGTTTCGGTTTCGTCGCCCTGCCGCTGATCTTTGCCTTGATCTACAGCGCCTTTCACGTAGAGCGCCTCGCGGACAAGAGCGAGGTCACCGTCTACACCGCGGTTCAGGCCACCCAAAACACCCGGATGCTGCTTGAACAGCTCACCGGCATGGAACGGTCCGCACGCCAATACCATGTCCTGAAAGATCCCGCTTTCTTGCAGTCTTACGAAGAAAAACACCGGGCGTTTCATCAAACCCTGGAGACGCTGCTGGCATCACTGCACGATGATACCATCCGTTCCCAGCTGCGTTCACTGGCAGACCGGGAAAACGCCCAATTCCTTGCCATCAACGGCAGACCGACAAATTCAGCGGCAGCCGAAGCGGCGATCAACCAATTTTTACCCCTCGTGGAACTGGCCCAACAGATCTTTACCGATACCAACAAGGTGATCGACCGCGAAGTCGAGGAAATGCATCAAACCAGCCAACGCACGCTGAAGACTCTGTTGTGGCTGTCCTTTGCCATGATCCCCACCGCCATCATTTTTTCCGCCTTGTTCACCATCCTGCTCAACCGCCCCATCAAACAGATCGACCAGGCGATAAGACTGCTGGGAGATGGCGAGTTCAAGTCCCCCATCTCCGTAACCGGGCCGCATGATCTTGAATATTTGGGACAGCGCCTCAACTGGCTGCGCGGTAGGTTATTGGATGTGGAAAATCAAAAGAACAGGTTTATTCGACATGTTTCCCACGAATTGAAGACCCCGCTGACGGCCTTGCGGGAAGGGGCGGAATTGCTCGCCGACGAAGTCGTCGGCGAATTACGCAACGAACAACGCGAGGTGGTGCAGATTCTGCAACATAACGTTCTGCGCCTCCAGACTCTTATTGAAGATCTTCTGAACTTCAATACGGCCGCCTCTCAATCTTCGCTCGGCACGGTGCACTCCGTACGACTCGACGACGTCATCCAACAAGTCATAAAAGATCACAAATTGACCCTGGTCGCGAAGAATATTCAGCTCGATACCCGACTATCTCCTTGTGTCGTGGAAGGAGATGATGAAAAATTGCGCGTTGTTGTAGACAATCTCCTGTCCAATGCGATCAAATATTCCCCTTTGGGCGGAAAGATTTCAATTACATTAAGGGAAAATCAGTCTCAGGCAATCCTGGATGTGTTCGATTCCGGCCCGGGTATCCAGGCAGACGAGGGCGGTAAAATTTTCGAGACCTTTTATCAGGGCATGCCCCCGACCGAAGGCCATATCAAGGGCTCGGGGCTGGGGCTCTCGATCGCCCGGGAACACGTCCTGGCCCACCGCGGACTCATTAAGCCGCTGTATGATTCTCTGGGCGCGCATTTGCAAGTCATACTCCCACAAAAGCAAGCGATCCATGTTAGTCCGGCATAACTTCATTCTCTGCGCCGCCCTCATAACCATGATTATCAGCGGCTGCACGGAGCTTGTGACATTCCCCGCTCAAGTCGAAACCGCCAAACCCGCCGTTCACAATAATCAGGCCGACGCAACGCCGCGCACGTCTCCCACCCGCCAATTGGAGGCGATGCACGCCTCCCACGCCTCCTCCCAAATGGACATCGCATGGATTTTCCAATATTACCGCCTCATCAGCACTGTGTCTCTCAAGGTGCTGAACGACGAATTCGAGCGGACCAAACTGGATTTTTCCAAGAGAAAAACCGCGTGGAATCAATGGCAGCTGGCCATGTTGCTGAGCCTACCCGCCGCGCCGTTCCATAACCCGCAACGGTCCGCGACGCTCTTCAAGCAGTTAGCCGACGCGCCCGGCGATCAAGATCCCGTAATCAACGATGCCGCGTTCTTAATGTATTCTTGGGTAAAGGAACAGGCTAAAACCAGTAAAAAGGTGTCAGAACTTGAAGGACGACTGGCCGAGTCACGCTCCGCCAACAAGACCCTCCAGGACCAACTGAATGCCCTCAAGGCCATTGAAGAAAATTTATATCAGCGAAATAAAGTCGAGGTACCCCCCCAACCATGAACACCGCCAAAGCGAAAATCTTGTTGATCGACGACGATCCCGGAATATTGCGTTTAATATCCATCCGTCTCAGTGCGGCGGGCTATGACGTAGTACCGGAAAACAGCGGCGAGAAGGCCTTGGCTCACATGTCGTTGCACCGGCCCCATGTCGTGGTTACCGATCTACGCATGAGCGGAATGGACGGCATGGCGGTGTTCGACGCCATACATCAACGCAACCCCACCCTACCCGTCATCATTCTGACAGCCCACGGCACCATTCCCGACGCGGTGGCCGCCACCAAGCGCGGCGTGTTCGGCTTCCTCACCAAGCCGTTCGACAGCAAGGCCTTGTTGGAACAGGTGGAAAAAGCGCTGGCGGCGAGCGGCCTCCACCATGAAGCGGCGAACAACAGCTCCGAGGATACGCATTGGCGGCGCGGCATCATCACTCGCAACCCGGTCATGGAGGATGTATTGAATCAGGCACGCCTGGTGGCCGAAAGCGACATCAGCGTCTTCATTCATGGAGAGAGCGGCACCGGCAAGGATCTGCTGGCCCGTGCCATCCATAAGGCCAGCCCCCGCGCCGATCACCCCTTCGTCGCCATCAATTGCAGCGCCATTCCGGAACCATTGCTGGAATCGGAGTTGTTCGGTCACAGCAAAGGTTCGTTTACCGGCGCAACCCGGGATCACAAGGGACTTTTTCAAGCCGCCGACAAAGGCACCTTGTTCCTGGACGAGATAGGTGATATGCCCATGTCACTGCAGGCCAAGCTGCTCCGGGTCCTGCAGGATAAAGAGGTGCGCCCCATCGGCGCCACGCAGTCGGTCGCCGTGGATGTACGGGTCATCTCCGCGACCCACCGCAACCTGGAACAGGAGATGGGGCGCGGCCGTTTTCGCGAGGACCTGTTCTACCGCCTCAACGTGGTCGAACTGGAGATCCCGCCCCTCGCCCAGCGCCGCGAGGACATCCCGCCGCTGGCGCTGGATTTCCTCAATAAGCTATCGGGGAAGGGCAGCCGCAAAGTGGAGGGCTTCTCCCCCGAGGCCATGAAATTGCTGGTCAGCGCATCGTGGCCCGGCAACGTCCGCCAACTGCTGAATGTCGTGGAACAGACCGTTGCGCTTTCGACCACCCCGATCATCTCCACGGCCCTGGTGCAAAAGGCACTGCGCTCCGAACCCGGCGAGATTCTGTCGTTTGTCGACGCCCGCAGCAGCTTCGAACGCGAGTATCTGGTGCAATTACTGCAAATCTCCCAGGGAAACGTCACCCAGGCGGCGCGGCTCGCCAAACGCAACCGTACCGAATTTTACAAGCTATTGCGCCGCCATCACCTCGAACCCGGCCTATTCAAGCAAGCCGGACAATAAAGGGCCCTACCGCAGACCTCAGTGTTCGCGGGTGGCGTAGAAATGGATCCCCGGCCAGCGTTCCATGGTGAGATCGAGATTGACACGGGTCGGCGCTAGATAGGCGAGGTCTCCCCCGCCATCCACCGCCAAATGCTCGTTGGCCTTGCGGCGAAATTCCTCCAGTCGCTTGGGATCGTCACAACTCACCCAGCGCGCGGTCGCCACCGGCACCGCCTCGAACAGGCACTCAACGGCGTATTCATCCTGCAGACGCTGGGCGACTACGTCGAACTGCAATACCCCCACCGCCCCCAAAATAAGATCATTACTGCTCAAAGGGCGGAATAATTGGGTCGCCCCTTCCTCGCTCAATTGCTCCAGGCCTTTATTCAGGGCCTTCATACGCATGGGATCCCGCAAACGCGCGCGGCGAAACAGCTCCGGCGCGAAATTGGGAATCCCGGTGAATTTCAGCTCTTCCCCCGCCGTGAAGGTGTCACCGATCTGAATAGTGCCGTGATTGTGCAAGCCGATGATATCCCCGGGAAACGCGTCCTCGACATGCTCCCGGTCGCGCGCCATGAAGGTAATGGCGTTGGCGATCTTGACGTCCCGTCCCAGGCGTACGTGCCGTATCTTCATGCCGTTGGAGAAACAGCCGGAACACACCCGTAAAAAGGCGACTCGATCGCGATGAGCCGGGTCCATATTTGCCTGGATCTTGAACACGAAACCGCTGAATTTCTCTTCATCCGCCGCGACTTGTCGCGTGGTGGTGTCCCGCGGGCGCGGTGACGGCGCATACTCCGCCATGGCATTGAGCAGATCCGAGACGCCGAAATTATTAACGGCGGAACCAAAGAATACCGGAGTCATTTCCCCCGTCAGATAGGCCTTGATGTCGAAATGGTGGCTGGCGCCCTTCACCAATTCCACTTCCTCGCGCAATTCGGCAACCTGGGTGCCGAATAATTCATCCAGGCGCGGATTGTCCAACCCGGCGATTACCTCGCCCTCCTGGATCTTGCCGCCGTGAGTCGAACTGAACACATGCACGCTGTCGGTATAGAGATTGAAAACGCCTCGAAAGCGTTTTCCCATGCCGATGGGCCAGGTGATGGGCGCGCATCGGATATTCAAAATCGACTCGATCTCATCCAGAATGTCGATGGGTTCACGGCCCTCCCGGTCCAGTTTATTAATGAAGGTGATAATCGGGGTATCACGTAAGCGACATACCTCCATCAATTTGATGGTGCGGTCTTCAACGCCCTTGGCGCTGTCGATCACCATCAGGGCCGAATCCACCGCCGTCAAGGTGCGATAGGTGTCCTCGGAAAAATCCTCGTGTCCCGGTGTATCGAGAAGGTTGATGATCAAATCCTTGTAGGGGAACTGCATCACCGAAGTCGTCACCGAAATACCGCGACGTTTTTCCAATTCCATCCAATCGGAAGTGGCATGGCGGGCGGCCTTACGCCCCTTCACCGCCCCGGCCATTTGGATAGCGCCGCCGTACAACAGCAATTTTTCGGTTAACGTTGTCTTACCGGCGTCGGGGTGGGAAATGATGGCAAAGGTGCGACGACGCGCCGCCTGTGCTGCGATGGCTACCATAAGGACATGAATAAACTGCTAAACTTTAAGAGTGCGGCATTATACACAAACTCCCCGCGGCCAGAAACTAAGCAGTTGCCAAAATCGCGGCTACCAGGCTTACCTCCCACCGAGAAACGGCTTATGATGGATAGTAAGGTGAGATGCTGCCATGCCGCTATAGAGATTGGAGAAGTCAAGATGGACTCCTCGACCACTCAGTGGTTTAAGAATATGAGGAGAAACAATTGGCCTAGGTTCTGGTCAAACAATTCTGGTGCAACATGTTGCTATAAACGCCGGGAAAATGACTATGGGATGGTTAAGTTCCGGTTTGAAGTGACTTGTCCCGAAATACGGAACTAGGGAAGGCGGCAAGGGCATGATGGCCGCAACCACAGGTAACAGACTGATTTTAAAAAGCCGCATTAAGAACAGCAGGATGGCAGGCGAACGACGACAAGTGATTTTGGGCCGTATTTGGCCTAATTGTTGCAGCCGTTTATGATGAGCTGCTTACTATAGGCTCTAAGACATGGATGAAACGAAGGCGCGAGGCATTGGCCTGCACAGCATTCGAGTGAGGTAATTATGGGCATCTTCGACAACTACCAGGCACGATACGAAGGATCGAAGGAAGAGGAACTGACTCTTCACGACTATCTAGACATCTGTAAATCAGACCCAACGGCTTATGCCTCCGCGGCTGAACGTATGTTGATGGCTATCGGCGAGCCGGAGCTCATCGACACCAGCAAGGATCTGCGTTTATCCCGCATCTTTGCCAATAAGATGATCAAGGTTTATCCGGCGTTCCGCGACTTCTACGGAATGGAGGAGACCATCGAACAGATCGTCGCGTTCTTCCGGCATGCCGCCCAGGGACTGGAAGAAAAGAAGCAGATCCTCTACCTGCTCGGCCCACCCGGTGGTGGCAAATCCTCCTTGGCGGAGAAGCTGAAGGCCTTGATGGAGAAGATTCCCTTCTACGCCATTAAAGGTTCCCCGGTCAACGAATCCCCTCTCAGCCTGTTTTCGCGCGAAGAGGACGGCCGGATTCTCGAAGAGGACTACGGGATACCGCAACGCTACCTAGGCAAAATCATGTCGCCCTGGGCCGTCAAGCGGCTGCACGAGTACAATGGCGACATTACCAAATTCAAGGTCGTCAGGCTGCACCCGTCTATCCTCCGCCAAATCGGCATATCCAAAACGGAACCCGGCGACGAAAACAATCAGGATATCTCCAGCCTGGTCGGTAAGGTGGATATCCGCAAACTGGAGCAATACTCGCAGGATGACCCGGATGCCTACAGCTATTCGGGCGGCCTGTGCCTAGCCAACCAGGGACTTCTGGAGTTCGTGGAGATGTTCAAGGCACCAATCAAGGTATTGCACCCCTTGCTGACCGCAACCCAAGAGGGCAATTACAAAGGTACCGAGGGCTTTCCGGCCATCCCCTTCGATGGGATCGTACTGGCCCACTCCAATGAATCGGAGTGGCAGGCGTTCAAGAACAACAAGAACAACGAGGCCTTCCTCGACCGTATCTATATCGTCAAGGTACCCTACTGCCTACGGGTAGGGGAGGAGATCAAGATCTACGATAAACTGCTGGCCAACAGCTCGCTCTCCAATGCCCCCTGCGCCCCCAGCACCTTGGAGATGATGGCGCAGTTCGCAGTCTTGTCGCGCCTCAAGGAACCGGAAAACTCCAGTATCTATTCCAAGATGCGGGTTTACGATGGGGAAAACCTGAAAGACATCGACCCCAAAGCTAAGTCCTATCAGGAATACCGGGACTTCGCCGGCCCCGACGAAGGCATGTCGGGTCTGTCGACTCGCTTTGCCTTCAAGATCCTCTCCAAGGTCTTCAATTACGACCACTCGGAGATTGCGGCCAACCCGGTGCATCTTTTGTATATCATCGAACAGCAGATCGAGCAGGAACAATACCCACCCGAGGTCATGGAGAAATATCTGTCATTCCTCAAGGGCTATCTGGCGCCCCGTTACGCGGAGTTCATCGGCAAGGAGATTCAGACCGCTTACCTGGAATCCTATTCCGAGTTCGGCCAGAACATCTTCGACCGCTACGTGACTTACGCCGATTACTGGATCCAGGACCAGGAGTTCCGCGACCCCGATACGGGCGAATTCCTCGACCGTGGAGCGCTCAACGCTGAACTGGAGAAGATCGAAAAACCTGCCGGCATCAGCAACCCCAAGGACTTCCGCAACGAGATCGTCAATTTCGTGCTGCGCGCCCGCGCCCACAACGCCGGCAAAAACCCCGCGTGGACCAGCTACGAGAAATTGCGTGAGGTCATCGAAAAGAAAATGTTCTCGACGACGGAGGACCTGTTGCCGGTGATATCCTTCAATGCCAAGGCCTCGTCGGAAGACAAGAAGAAGCACGAGGAATTCGTCAATCGCATGGTGTTGAAAGGATACACCCCCAAACAGGTACGCTTGCTGTGCGAATGGCATTTGCGTACCCGCAAGGCATCTTAAGGACAATGAGGTAGTAGTTTTGTGGCCCAATTCATCGACAGGCGGCCTAATGGTAAAAATAAAAGCGCGGTTAACCGTCACAAATTTATCCGGCGCTACAAGAACCAGATAAAGAAAGCGGTATCGGATGCCATAGCCGAGCGCAGCATTACCGATCTGGACCGCGGCGAAAACGTGAATATCCCCGCCAAGGATATTTCCGAACCCTACCTGCATCACGGCAGCGGCGGAATCAAGGAGTCCACTCACCCCGGCAACACGGACTTCGTCACCGGCGACCGGGTGCCGCGCCCCCCCGACGGCGGCGGCCAAGGCGGGAGCGAGGCCTCCAACAGCGGCGAGGGCCTCGATGATTTTGTCTTCCAGATCTCCCGCGAGGAATTCCTTAACTTGTTCTTCGAAGACCTGGAACTCCCCGACCTCATCAAGACCCAACTCACCAAGTTAATGATGGAAAAGACAGTACGCGCCGGGTATACCACTACCGGGGTACCGACCAACATTAACGTGGTCCGTTCCTTGAAAGGCGCTTTGAGCCGGCGTATCGCCCTGCGCTCACCGTATCAATCCAAACTGCGCGAGGCCGAGGAAGAGCTGGAATCGCAGCTGAGGTTCAACGACGACGACAGCCCCGTCATCCTCGAACTCAAAGAGCGCATCGAGCGCCTGAAGGCGAAAATCAGGGCCGTGCCGTTCATCGACACCTTCGACCTGCGCTACAACAACCGAGTCAAGCAGCCCTATCCTTCGAGCCAGGCGGTGATGTTTTGCCTTATGGATGTTTCAGGTTCCATGGACCAGGCGAAGAAGGATATCGCCAAGCGATTTTTCACGCTCCTGTACTTTTTTCTTACGGGCACTTACGAAAGCATCGAACTGGTCTTTATCCGTCATCACACCATCGCCAAGGAAGTCGACGAGCAGGAGTTTTTCTATTCGCGCGAGACCGGGGGAACCGTGGTGTCCAGCGCCTTGAAACTGATGAATGAAATAATCGCCGATCGTTACCCGACCTCGGAATGGAACATCTATGCGGCACAGGCCTCGGATGGCGACAATTGGAGCGACGATTCACCATTGTGCAGAGAGATATTGATCAACTCCATCATGCCCAAGGTGCAGTATTACGCCTACATCGAAATCACCGAAGACACGCCGCGCGGCTTGTGGCGCGAATTCATGAACGTGAAAAGGGCCTGCGCCAATTTCGCCATGCAACGCATCGAAAAGGCCAGCGACATATTCCCGGTCTTCCAGAAACTCTTTAAAAAGAAGGCTGCATGACGGAACATAGACTTCCATATACCTCGGAATGGACTTTCGATCTGCTGCGGCGCTACGACGAGCAGATCGCCAAGGTTGCGGCCGAATACAAGCTCGACACTTACCCGAATCAGATCGAGGTGATAAGCGCCGAACAGATGATGGATGCCTACTCCTCGGTGGGCATGCCGGTCGGCTACCACCACTGGTCGTTCGGCAAACAGTTTCTCAGCGTCGAACAGCGCTACAAGCGCGGCCATATGGGCCTTGCCTACGAAATCGTCATCAACTCCAACCCCTGCATCGCCTATCTCATGGAGGAAAACTCCATGACTATGCAGGCCCTGGTTATCGCCCATGCAGGATACGGGCATAATTCCTTCTTCAAAGGGAATTACCTGTTCAAAACCTGGACCAACCCCGACTCCATCATCGATTATCTGGTGTTTGCCAAGAAGTACGTGATGGACTGCGAACGCCGCTACGGTGAAGAGGAAGTGGAGCTTATTCTCGACTCCTGTCACGCGCTGATGAACTACGGCGTGGACCGCTATAAACGCCCGCCTCGTCTTTCCCTGCAAAAGGAGCGCCTGCGTCAGAAAGAGCGTGAAGAATATCTGCAATCCCAGGTCAATGACCTATGGCGCACCATCCCCAAAACCGACACGGCCGAAGGCACCGCCAAGGAACACCTGTTCCCCTCCGAACCCCAGGAAAACATTCTATATTTTATCGAAAAGAATGCGCCGCTGCTTGAGCCGTGGCAACGGGAACTGATACGCATCGTCAGGAAAATCGCCCAGTATTTCTACCCGCAACGGCAAACCCAGGTCATGAACGAGGGTTGGGCGACCTTTTGGCATTACACCATCCTTAATACGCTCTACGACAAGGGCCTGGTCAGCGATGGCTTCATAATCGAATTCCTGAAGACGCACACCAACGTGATCTACCAACCCGCTTATAACAGTCCCTACTACTCCGGCATCAATCCCTATGCCCTAGGCTTCGCCATGATGAGTGACATCCGCAGGATCTGTGAACATCCCACCGAAGAGGACAGGCGCTGGTTTCCGGAATTCGCAGGGGAGGATTGGTTAAAGACCCTCGATTTCGCCATGAGGAATTTCAAGGACGAAAGCTTCATCGCCCAATACCTGTCGCCGAAACTCATTCGCGACCTCAGGTTGTTCAGTGTATTGGACGACGACGGCGATAACTATCTGGAAATCTCCGCCATCCATGACGACGCCGGTTATCGCCATGTGCGCAGCGTCCTCGCCAACCAATACAATCTCAGCGTTCGTGAACCGAATATCCAGGTTTATAACGTAAATTTGAGGGGAGACCGTTCCCTGACCCTGCGGCACATACAACACAACCGGCAACCGCTTGCCGAAGATACCGATGAAATCATGAAGCATTTGGCCCGTCTGTGGGGCTTCACCGTGCGCCTCGAGACGGTGCTTGAGGACGGCGATGTGGAGCTATGCTACGAGACCAAAAAAGAAGACTCCTGATCAAGCCGCCCTCAACCAAGTTCATAAAGCTATTAAATTTTCCACCCCGCGC
The DNA here is from genome assembly GCA_037381915.1 of Gammaproteobacteria bacterium. Taxonomy (GTDB): domain Bacteria; phylum Pseudomonadota; class Gammaproteobacteria; order DRLM01; family DRLM01; genus JARRQJ01. The sequence goes on from JARRQJ010000013.1 coordinate 26,647, forward strand.
CCGATAACCAAGTAAGGAGTGGGCATCTTCCTCTTGGCGTATTGCCCGTAACATTATGTATTTCCAGGGAAATTGTTGATACAATGTTGATAATATCTCGCCATCTCTTCCCCCATTTCACAGAGATGCCCCGCGGGCATGAGGTAGGCTATGTCCGGTAATCAACTTCAATCTTCCCTCGATACGTTGCCCGAGCAGAAGGTCACCGAGGTTATGGGCGAGGTGATCGACTACCCTACGCCGCCTTTATGTGTCGCAAACAACGAAACAAGCGTGCACCACGGCGAGAAAGCTATATTGGAATTAAATAATGGACATAAACTGATCGGAAAACTGGATGCATTCGATTCCGACAAGGGCAACATCAGTATAGCCATCGATGACCATGAAAAGCCCAAGAAGCACGGCATGCATGAAATCAGAGTGCTGCACATCCCTACGCCCCGCCGCTGGATCCTGGATGAAGATTCCATATTGACCCAAGCAAAAGGCGTAAAGGTCGCTACCGATCCGCTTGAATACGAAATCGAGATGGCCGACCAGACCGTACTGGAGGGCACCACATATGGTTTTCGCAATGGACGCCACGGCATCTATCTGTTTCCGGTCCTTGAAAAAGATCAATACGCCCATCTATTCGTTCCAAATAGCGCCATTACGCGTCACCGCATAGGCAAACACTTAGGCCAACAACTGGTCAAGGACAAAGTCATAAGTGACAAAGATATGGCGATCGCACTGATGGAGCAACAAGATAATCGATCGCGCTCGCTGGGAGAACATTTGGCCCTGACGGCGGTGGTCAGCCCGGATCAGCTGGTAGATGCGATAAAACGCCAAACCAGCATGCCGCATCTGCAACTCGGCGAGATCCTCATACAGGAAAAATTAATCACCCATGAGCAGCTTGAAAATGCTCTGGCACAACAAAAACAACAGCGTAACCTGACACTCGGCGAGCTTCTAATAGCAAAGGGCTTGGTCAAGCAGGAAACCATTCAGCAAAGCCTGGCCACCAAGCTCGGCTTCCCCTTCGTAGATCTTCATCAATTTCCGCTGGATTTGACAATCCTCAAGTTGATCGACAAGAAATTTGCATCGACTCACAATGTCATGCCTTTACATCACAACAATGACAAACTTGTCGTCGCCATGCTCGACCCCACAAAATGGGAAGCCATCGAGGCCCTGCAAGCCAGAACCGGTTTCGAAATAGAACCCGTAATTGCAACCGAAATGGATATCCTATGGGCCATAAATTATTATTTCAGCGACTCCTTGGATATCAAGGATGCGCCAAATCCAAAAAAGAAATCACCCAAACAAGCCAGCACAAACGATGAAAAACAGAAAGATCTGGAAAAACCGGAAAGAGTGGAAAAGGCAAAAAAGGTAAAAGACGCCCCTTTGCCGGAAGCCGATGAGAGTGAGCATCAATCAGTTTCGCAATATCTACGCGAAGTTATCCTGGATGGCGCTCGTCGTGGCATTACCCACATCCACTTTGAACCCGTCCGTAACCGTGGAGCGGCCGTACGCCTCCGCAAAGACGGGGACTTATCGGAAGCGGAAGACATTCCTGAAAAGACCTGGCGATCGCTCATCAGCGAACTCAGATCCCTGGCCAAGCTGACGCCGGAAAAGAATTTTGGCGCCCAACTCGTATCAATAGATACTAAATTCCTCGAGCCCGCACGCATCGACCTGCAGCTCGCCACCATTCCAAATGTAGATGGTGGAGAAGACTTCGTCCTGAAACTGGGTGCGTCGAATCACACTCCGCACCTAAAAGAACTAGGATTGAGCGCTGGCAATCTCAAGCGCGTCGTTGAGCTATGCGATAGTCCTCACGGCCTAATACTTATAGCGGGTACATACGATTCGGGGAAATCGACGACTCTCAGCGCCCTACTTACTCACATCAATAAAACGCACAGAAAGATTTGGGTGATCGGCGAGGAAGGGCGGAAAATGCCCGAAGGCATACGCCAAGCACCACTCCACCCGGGCAATGAGGCAAGTCAGACCACGACTTTCGACATCATATTGCACGCCGACCCCGACATCATCGCAATCGGCGACCTATCCGATCAGATGATAGCGCAAAAAGCGCTTACTGCTGCATTGAACAGTCACTTGATCTTCTCTGCCTTCAGCGTGCGCCGCGCCAGCGAGGCCATAGACCGCTTGCTCAATATGCACCTTCCAAACTATGAAATCGCTGATGCGCTTCTCGCCGTCCTGGCGCAACGTCTTGTAAAAAAACTGTGCACCCATTGCAGAAAGCGCTACATGCCCAACTCGGAAGAAATGCGTATGATGGCAGCAGAGTATTGCGCGGAAATGCACGACAAAAACGAACCCAGTGTTCGAATCAAGGCCCTCCATGAAAAGGTATTGAACGGATGGACTGAAACCTATACCGAGCCTTCGGAAGAATTGATGCTATATCGCGCCACCGGCTGTGCACATTGTCAGAATACGGGGTATGACGGCAGGGTCGCCATTCATGAATTATTGGAAATCAGTGCGCCGGTGAAACGCGCCTTACTCGACGGCGCAGACCCGGACACCATCGTGGCCACGGCCTTGGCGTCCGGAATGAAAACGCTAAAACAAGACGGAATTGACAAGGTCTTACAGGGATATACCGATATGTCCCAAGTGCGCAGCGCCTGCCGCACTTAATCCTTGCTGAAAGATACGGGCTCCAGCTGCCCTTGTGGCACGCCGCGCTTCGGCGACCCGTTATTGACGCGCCATCTGCGCCTGGGCGAATAGGCCCGATCTACGGTACCAAGCGCGATAGGCCAACAATACGGCCAACAAAATACCGTAAATGACGGGATCCCTCACATCCGCCTTCACCAGCCACAGGTAATGCAGCACACCACCTGTGGCGATGACGTATACCAGCTGGTGCAACTTCGCCCAGCGCGACCCCAGCCGTTTCACCCAGTTCTTGGTGGAGGTGACCGCCAAAGGAATCAGCAACACGAAGGCGGAGAAGCCGACGGTGATATAAGGCCGCTTGACGATGTCCTTGACGATCTCAGGCACATCGAAGAAATGATCGAACACCAGCCAGGTGAGGAAATGCATAAACGCATAGAAAAAGGCGTACAGACCCAGCATGCGGCGCAGACGAATCAGGATATTCTTCCCCGTCAAGCGCCGCAGCGGGGTAATGGTCAGGGTAAGGAGCAGGAAGCGCAGGGTCCAGATGCCGGTGCGGTGATTGAGCGTCTCCACCGGGTTGGCCCCCAAGTGATGGGTGAAAGCATCCCACACCAGGGTGGCAAACGGCACCAGGCATAGAATGAATATGACCGGCTTGATGATCCGGGTCATACACTGGGTTTCAGTCATGGTCTTCAGAAATATTTCCTTAAATCCATACCGGTATAAAGCGACGCCACTTGGTCGGCATAACCGTTGAACATCAGGGTGTCGCGTTTGAAGAAATCGCCGATGCGCCGCTCGCGGGCCTGACTCCAGCGGGGATGATCGACGTGCGGATTCACGTTGGCGTAAAAACCGTACTCATGGGGGGCGGTCTTGTGCCAAGTATTGAGTGGCATATTTTCGACCAGGCTGATCTTGACGATGGACTTTATGCTCTTGAAACCGTATTTCCACGGCACCACCAGGCGCAGCGGAGCTCCATCCTGATTGGGCAGCACCTCGCCGTAAAGCCCGACGGCGAGCAAGGTCAGAGGATGCATGGCCTCATCGATGCGCAGCCCCTCGACATAGGGCCAATCCAGCACCGAGCGCCGCTGCCCGGGAAACTGGGTGGGATCGTACAGGGTCTCGAAACGCACGAACTTCGCCCGTGACGTCGGTTCGAACTGTTTGAGCAGGTCTCCCAAGGGAAAACCGTCCCAGGGGATCACCATCGACCAGGCCTCCACGCACCGCAAGCGATAGATCCGTTCCTGCACAGGGTAGGGGCGAACCAAGTCGTCAATATCGAATGTGCCGGGTTTGGCCACCTCACCGTCGACGACGATTTTCCACGGCCGCGGCCTGAGACTGCCGGCCAGGCGGGAAGGATCTTCCTTGTCAGTACCGAACTCGTAGAAATTGTTATAGGTGGTCACGGATTCATACGGGGTCAGTTCATCCTTGGCGTTATAGGGGCCCTTCACCACATTGGCCAATTTGGCCCCGGCCCAGGCCCGCTCCCACGGAGCGCCGGATAACACCGCCGCTGCGACCGCACCCGCGGCGCCCAGGCGTAAAAACCGGCGCCGGTCCAGATACAAACCCTGGGGAGTGATCTCCGAAGGACGCACCTCGTTGCGCTGTTTTACCCCAACTAACATAAGGAAACCTCATGGAAATCTTCATATATCACACTCATCTTCGACCCCGCATGGCGGCAATTGTTACAGATTAGTCGGCTCACTCCCCGATTCCTTACAGCGCTAACCATATTTTAATCGTCCCGCGGTGCTTTCCAGCTGTCGCGGCCCCGCCACGGAGCTTGCCTGGACGGCCGGGGCCGGAAGCGAGGATAATCAGCGCATTATCAATGCAAGCACTGGAGGGCACATGACATCACTGGGGATTGGCCTGCTCATCCTGGCCGCAGGCCTCGACGTGACCGATGCCGGTGTCGTCACCGAGGAAATCGACTATCAGGTCGACGGCGCCACCATGAAGGGCTACCTCGCCTATAACGGCGCCACTTCCGGACGGCGTCCCGGCGTCATCGTGGTGCACGAGTGGTGGGGGTTGAACGATTACGTCCGCAGACGCGCGCGCATGCTGGCGAAACTGGGATATACCGCCTTCGCCCTGGATATGTATGGCGCTGGCAAACAGGCGCAACACCCGGACGATGCCAGGAAATTCTCCAGTGAGGTCAGAAAAAACCTCCCCATGGAAAAGGCGCGCTTCACCGCGGCGCTTGACGTATTGCGTCACAACAACACCGTGGACCCGCGGCGCATCGCCGCCATCGGCTATTGCTTCGGCGGCGGCGTGGTGCTGGAGATGGCCCGTAGAGGCATCGACCTCGCCGGTGTCGCAAGTTTTCACGGTATGCTGGCGACCGCCGACCCGGCCCGGCCGGACGAGGTCAAGGCCAAGATCCTGGTAATGACCGGTGCCGACGACCCCTTCGTCCCTGCGGATCAGGTCACCGAATTCAAGGCGGAAATGGACGCGGAGCAGGTCGATTACAAAGTAATCGCGTACCCGGGCGCCAAACACGGCTTCACCAATCCCGCCGCGGACAAGTACGGCCAAAAATTCGATTTGCCGCTTGCCTATAACAAGGCCGCTGATCAGGCCTCGTGGCAGGCCTTACAGGAATTCCTGCAGCAAATATTCCGGACGCAATAAGGGTGTGGAGGCCATGGGATATTTCATCGACAAGCGCGTGCTGAGATCCGCCTTGGCGCTGTGCCTGCTCGCGGGCGTGCCCCTCGCCCACGCCGGTTTCGGACCCGCCGCCACCGCGCGGGATTGGTGCAAGAAGAAGACCCTGCATTTCCTGAAAAGCCGGGGTTACATCCCCTATAACTGGGAAGCCACCACCGACATCGAAGGCAATAACTATGTCACCAAGGGGGTGTGGCGCATCGATGTGGATGACCTCAGGGTGCAATGTTCCTCGAACAAACACGCCAGAAAGCCGTCCGGCAAGTACAAAATCCTCAACGTCGAGATCTTGGACGATGGCAAAGCGACCAAGCATTGAACAATAAACCACGGTCAGCGGCCGGTATGCGGCCAACTGACCCAAATCACTTTATCTATTCCCGTCGCTCTCTTCCCGTCGCGTCATAAACAGGGCCGGAACTTCTCTGCGCACTTCTCCCCGCTGCGACAAGCCTTGCACATACGACGACGCTGTGGCGCCATCCCTGCGCTGCGACCGGCGAGTTTGGTGGGTTTGTTTCGCGGGACGCGGCCTGGCGGCGTCAGGTCGACGGCCCGGCTTGGCCTGGGCAAGCTTGGTATTTTTAGCCGCAGGGCGATGTGGACGGCGAGATTCTACCTGTTGACGCTGCGCGTTGCGACCCTGCTGGCGCTGCCGGCCGTTGGCGATGGGTTCGGCGCGAATACTCGGATCCGGAGCAAATCCGGCGACTTCGATGACCGGCAGCTCGCGCTTGATCAGCCGCTGAATGCCGGCCAGCAACTGCAACTCGTCGACGCACACCAAGGATACCGCGTCCCCGCTGGCCCCGGCACGGCCGGTGCGGCCAATGCGATGCACATAATCTTCCGCCACATTGGGCAGTTCAAAATTCACCACGTGGGGCAATTGATCGATATCCAGGCCGCGGGCGGCAATGTCGGTGGCCACCAGCACTCTTACCTTGTTGGCCTTAAAATCCGCGAGGGCGCGGGTGCGCGCGCTCTGGCTCTTGTTGCCGTGAATGGCGGCGGCGGTGATACCGTCTTTCCCCAACTGCTCCGCAAGGCGATTGGCACCGTGCTTGGTGCGTGTAAACACCAGCACCTGCCGCCATTCCTGCGTGCGGACAAGATGGGACAGCAACTCCCGCTTGCGTTCGCGATCGACCCGGTGCACGACCTGGTTAACGCTCTCTACGGCAGTATTGCGGCGAGCTACATCCACCTGAGCGGGATTGTCGAGCAGTTTGTCTGCCAGCTGCCTGATCTCATCGGAATAGGTCGCGGAGAACAACAGGTTCTGACGCGCCTTGGGTAAAAGCGCCAGGATCCGTTTTATGTCATGGATGAAGCCCATGTCCAACATGCGATCGGCCTCGTCCAGTACCAGTATCTCGATCCTGCCGAGGTCCACGGTCTTTTGGCCGACGTGATCCAGCAGGCGCCCGGGGGTCGCGATCAAGATATCCACTCCGCGGCGCACGGCATCGATCTGCGGATTGATACCCACCCCGCCGAAGATCACCGCGGACTTCAACGGCAGATATTTTCCGTAAGTGCGTACGCTCTCACCCACCTGGGCGGCAAGTTCGCGGGTGGGGGTAAGGATCAGGGCACGCAGCACACGTTTTCCTTGCGCAGCCGCACTCAGGCGGTGCAGCAGGGGCAGGGTAAAGCCGGCGGTCTTGCCGGTACCGGTCTGGGCGCCGGCGAGGATATCGCGACCCTCCAAGATCACCGGAATGGCCTGGGCCTGCACGGGTGTAGGTTGAGTATAACCCTGCTCCGCAACCGCGCGCAGGATATCGGCGCTCAGGCCGAGTTGAGAAAACGACATATAATGAAACTCCTAAGGCCGGCTGCCCGGAGAAGTACCCGGGTAGGTCCAGACGGTATGCTTTTAGTTGAGGCGGGGAATAAACCGGGAAGGATATGCCACGCGGGCGGGTGCAGACCTCTCGCACCCCTTGTTAATCGCCGTGCATGGTAGCACACCCCGAAGGACTGATAAACTGCGCGCCCATGCTTATTCTTGACGATCTATCCTTATATCGGGGCCCCCGCCTCTTATTTAAAGGGGCGAGCCTGAGTATATTCCCCGGCCACAAGGTCGGACTCACCGGCGCCAATGGTACAGGCAAGTCCAGCCTGTTCGCACTGATCCGCGGCGAACTCAAACAGGACGCGGGTGAATTCAGTCTGCCGCCCGGCTGGGTAATCGCGCATGTCGCGCAAGAGATGCCGGCGGTGGATACTCCCGCCATCGACTATGTGTTGGCCGGTGATGAAGAGCTGGACCGGCTGCAAGGGGAATTGCAGGACGCTGAAGCCGCCCATGACGGGACGCGGCTTGCGGACTTGCATGCACACCTGGATGCCATCGACGGCTACACCGCAGGCAGCCGCGCTGCAAAACTCATGCACGGCCTGGGTTTCAGTACCGCCCAGGAGAATGCGCCACTGCGCAGTTTCTCCGGCGGCTGGCGCATGCGCCTCAATCTGGCGCGGGCCCTGATGTGCCGCTCGGATCTGTTGTTGCTGGACGAACCCACCAATCACCTCGACCTCGATGCGGTGCTGTGGCTGGAAGACTGGCTGCGCGCCTATCCCGGCACCCTGTTGCTCATCTCCCATGACCGGGATTTTCTCGACACGGTGGCGGGCCATATCCTGCATATCGCCAATCAGCAACTGCAACTCTACAATGGCAACTATTCCGCCTTCGAACGCCGCCACGCGGACCAACTGGCGGCTCAGCAGGCAGCTTATGCAAAACAGCAGAGCGAAATCGCCCGGATGCGCGGCTTTGTCGACCGGTTCCGCGCCCAGGCCACCAAGGCGCGCCAGGCGCAGAGCCGGCTCAAGGCCCTGGAGCGCATGGAACGTATCGCCCCGGCCCATGTGGATTCGCCGTTCACCTTCACCTTTCGCGACCCGAAGCATCTGCCTCACCCCTTGCTGCGCCTGGAGGATGCGGCGGCGGGTTACGCCGGATGTAGCGTGATCGGGGGTGTCGACCGCGACCTCGTCCCCGGCGAGCGCCTCGGTTTGCTCGGCCCCAACGGCGCCGGCAAATCCACGCTTATCAAACTCCTCGCCGGCGAGCTGGCGCCCCTCGCCGGGGCGCGCCGCGAGGCCACGGGCCTGCGCATCGGCTATTTCGCCCAACATCAATTGGAACAATTGCGCCCCCAGGACACGCCTTTGCAACACCTGTCACGCCTCGACCCCAAGGCCAGCGAGCAATCCCTGCGCGACTTCCTGGGCGGCTTCGGATTCCTGGGCGATGACGCCTTCGCGCCGGTCGTTCCGTTCTCGGGCGGCGAGAAGGCGCGCCTGGTATTGGCGCTGCTGGTCTATCAAAGACCCAATCTCCTGTTATTGGACGAACCCACCAACCATCTCGATCTGGAAATGCGCCACGCCCTGGACATGGCATTGCAGACCTATCACGGCGCCCTGGTGCTGGTGTCACACGACCGTTATCTGTTGCGCACAGTATGTGACCGTTTTGTGCTGGTAACTGCGGGACGCGCCATAGACTTCGACGGCGATCTGGACGACTACCGCCACTGGCTCGCCCAACGCGATTCCATTACCGATCAGGGGGCGTGCGGCAGCAGCACACACAGTGCCGAGGCACGCAAGACCAGACGCCGCAATGATGCGGAACGCCGCCGGCGCCTCAAACCGCTCAAGGCCGCGGTGGAACGCTGGGAGGCGAGCATCGCCAAACTGGAATCACAAAGGGACGAACTACAACGGCAACTGGCCGCCCCCGACCTGTACATGGACCAGAACAAGGAGAAGCTACGCACGCTGTTGAACGAGCAGCCACAGGTGACAAAAGACCTGGCGGACGCGGAGACACGCTGGCTAGAGGCCAGCGAGGCCCTGGAAGCCGCCGAAGGCGAATTATGACAGAGGCTGTAACTATAGTCGCCTGGACGTCCCTTCTCCCCGGAAAAAGGGAAGATAAATCCTGGGACTATCCCAGTACACCATGAACAACATCGGCATCTTTCTCGCCCTCGCCGTCCTGGCCTTAGTGGTATGGTTTTGGGCCGACAGCATGCGCGCACGGGAGCAGGCCTTGCGCGTCTGCGCCGCGGCCTGCCGGCGGGTCAATACCCAGTTGCTGGATGAGACCGTCGCCTTGCGGCGCCTGAGTGTAACGCGCAACGCGGAGGGCCGCGCCGTGTGGCGGCGCACCTACCGCTTCGAGTATACCGTTGACGGCACCCAACGCCTGCGCGGCAGCGTAATCATGCGCGGTCACCAGGTGGAAACCATGGCGATTCAATCCCCGGACGGCGCCACCCAGTTCGAACAGGACAAACCCCACTAGCTTCCACGCAACGGATACAAAGGAGGGCACGCGGCGTATCATGTCATGCCAGTCCCTGGCGCAGCGCGCAATAAAAAGAGATACCGGGATCATCAGTCAGATGTCGGCAGGTGCACCTATGACACCGTAGCAGTGGCTCCAGCGGATGTGGCCGCACTGTATAGTTGACGTGCATCTATTATTGTGCGCTAGGCCGCTTGCCTCTCTGCAACGAAACATAGATACTCGACGGATGGTCAGGCCCAATTATGTTAACGGCAGCATCGTCAACCTCATGGCCGCTATTCTGCAAGGATTGGGAGGCCATGCCAATCAACATGCGGCATTGAACGCGCTGGATATCGCGCGATTTGCGCGCGTACGGAATGTCGTACTATTCGTCATCGACGGCCTGGGATACAACTATCTCACCGTCAATACGCCGCACGGCAGCTTGCGCAAATTTTTACGCGGCAAACTGACCACGGTATTCCCCTCGACTACCGCGACCGCGATCACCACCTTCATGACCGGTCTGGCGCCGCAACAACACGGCCTGACCGGCTGGTTCACCTATTTCCAGGAATTGGAAAGTATTCTGACGGTACTGCCGGTCAAACCGCGTTTTGGCAACATTCCGGCGGATGTGAAAATCGATGTGCCGGCTCTGTACGGACATATCCCGGTATTCGACTTGCTGGACGTGGACACTTATATGGTCTCGCCGCGCAACATTGCCTATTCCGACTATAGCCTGGCCCATCGCGGCAAAGCCGCGATCATGCCTTACGACAGCCTCACTGACTGCTTTGGATCCACCCGCGACACTATCAAAGCCAACACCAACAGGAAATACATCTATACCTACTGGCCGCAATTCGACGGCATGGCGCATGAAAGAGGCGTGGGCAGCGCGGACGTTGCCGAGCATTTTCGCGAAATCGATGCGGCCTTCGGCCGGTTCATCCAGGAGATCCAGGGCACCGATACGCTGGTGATCGCCACTGCCGATCACGGCATGGTCGATTCCGGACCCGAACTTTGTATCGAGCTGGAACACCATCCGGAACTCCGGGACATGTTGAGCATGCCGCTGTCCGGCGAACGCCGTATGGCGTATTGCTACGTTGATGCGGACCGGCGGGAAGACTTCATCGGCTATCTGGACGACAATCTCGCGGAACAAATGACAGTGTATCCGAGCGCACATTTGCTCGAGCAGCACTATTATGGCCTCGGGCCGGCGCACCCGCGCCTGCATCGCCGCATCGGCGACTATGTGCTGGCGATGAACGGCAACTATACCATCATGGATACCCTCGCCGGCGAAAAGCATTTCTACCACATCGGTACCCACGGTGGCATGAGCGAAGATGAGATGTTAGTGCCGTTAATCGTCGTCGAGGTCTAAATGTTGCAATGCGGCTGCGCCAAGCCGGATTCAATCTTCCTGTGTGGCCACGGACGCATAGCGTCTTCGGCACAGGTTATGTCCCCACTGGTACACCGCCATGCCCAGCAGGATCAAGCCGGTTCCACCCCACACCACGGCCGGGATCCTCTCGCCATTCAACACGGACCCGATACCCAGGCCCGACACCGGCGTCACCAAAGGAATCAGTCCCACCCGGCTGGCCTCGATCCGCTTCAGCACATAATAGAACAGGATAAATCCCATTACCGATCCGAACAGTCCCAGATAGACGATCGCGGCCAAGGCCCTGTCGGGAACCGTTGCAGGCAAGCGGCCATCGAACAGTCCCCAGGTGATGAGATAGAGCGGCAAGGCCACCGTCAGCCCCCCGGCAGTTACCGTCATGACCGGTATCTCAGCACTGATGCGCTTGACCCAGACCGTACTCAGCGAATGGAGAACTACCGCCGCAAACACCGATGCCATCCCCAGAATGGTTGTATTACCGGCATGGACACTGTTACCAAAGATCAATACCGAACCGGACAGGGCGCTGACCAGGCCCAGCAGGCGCGTGGGCGTCAAGGCCTGCTCACCCAGCCAATAAGCGGCCATCAGCCCCGTCAATAACGGCGTCAGCCCGAAGACTACCGACACCAGCCCCGATGGTATGAACTGCGCCCCCCAATAGACGCAGCTCATGGCCCCGTAGATACCCAGACCGGCCGCCAGGTACGTGGCCACCGCTGCCCGATGCCAATAGAGCCGGCCGCGTACCAGTAGCAGCAACGACCAGCATACTATCGCGCCGATCACCATGCGCGCGGTCGCCGCAAACATGAAGCTGATCCCTTCACTGCTCCACTTGATGGCCAGTGGTGTGGTGGACCAAATTACTATTGTCGCCAAAAAGGCCAGGGGGACAGACACGTTTCCCTCCTTTCATTGCATGGTGTCCATAACGACGAAGGCCGCGGACTTTTACAGTCTGCGGCCTTCGGAAATCATCGTTGTCACTTCGCTACACTTACATCTTCGCCATCCTCGGCCGCACGGCATCGCACCACAGCGCTTTCACGCGGCGGCGAATCATGATGTGTGCCGGCTTGAATACGAAATTGTTCATTGTCGAATGAGTTTGCGTGGGGCGGCCCATGCTGTCAAGCGATAATTTTATGATGCTCAACGCAGCATGGAGACCGCTTGATCGCCACTCCCTGATGACAGCCGGGCCGCCTCTTTGCCATTTGTTACCATTATGAACGCTCCTGCATCCCGCCTGCCGACTTCACTTGGCACGGCATCAATACGCCGGAAGGGAAAACCACGGGTGAAAGGACCTTTACATTCTGTTAACCAGGTCACAAACCGGCTCATTAGAACGTCTATTATAGGTATGTCTCCATTCATGGCGCTCACACGGGGTTAATTTGCGGGTAACAGTCAAAGCCCCTCGCGCCGCACTGCGATTTCGATCGCAATTGATTGATTAATAAGGGAGGTCGATAACAATGCCAGAGGCGCTGCGGATAACCTCGGACCTGTACCCCTCGACGCCGGATACTGACGGCAATCATGGCGATGCCAAAGAGCCAAAGCTGATCGAGCTTCTGCAAATCAGCCTCATCAAGGCCTACGCGGCCCATTTCTCGATTATCAACGAACACTTTGTCTCCGTGCATATCAAGCGTCTCTTCAGGCGACCGGTCAATTACTGGGTCGATCTGCGCTACGTGGATCCAATGCCCGCGCGCGTCTTTGCACTAGACCGGCCGGTACTATGGATGACGGCCACCTTGGCGCTGCTTTCCGCTGTCTGTTTCCTGCTCGCATGGCTGTCCCCCCAACCGCTTGAGTGGCTCACGATCGCGGCGCCATTGCTTTGCGCCGCGATGATTGCGGCCCTGGTCCTGGCGCTGCGCTCCAAGAAGCGAATCGTGTTCTGCAGCCGTTACGGTCGCATCCCCTGGTTCGAGTTGCTGGCCTCCAAACCCAGACGAGGCACCGTGGACAAATTTGTCAAAACCCTCACCAGCACGATCACCAACGCGAAGAACAACCGCAGTGACGGCGGCGAGGGGAGATTGGGAGCGGAACTCCGTGAACACCGAAGACTCCAGGAAGGAGGGATTCTATCGGAACGCGTCTACAAATCGGTTAAATCGCGTCTTCTCAAGCAGCACGGCGGCTAAAAGACCGCGCTTTACAGCTTTGCGACTTGGCTGAAAAAAAGGCGCTTCCTGCGGCCGCGAGAATTCAGCATATCCGCCGGACCGGTTACCAACCCTCCGACTCCGATATGGTCTTCGTTTCTCCAGAACGGCCATATCACATCACCTATCCCCCGCTACGGAAAGGCCGACACCCTGCAGTGGTCTGCGGCTCATGAACGCAAGCACAGTTTTCCTCTTCGGGGTTGAATCGACTGCACGTGATGCGCCCGGGCGGCTTTGCGGCGAGCAGTGATGCCTAAGGATCCTTCACCCTGTATGATCCGAATGCGGTCTACACGGGAATGGAGATCAGGGCTTTCCGCCTCCTCTCATCGATTTTACCGACAGCGCAACTGGAAATGACTCCGGTTACACCGACTCCACCGGGAATTCATCTCCGAGCAAAGCGCGGACAAGAGCTGGACATTGACAACAAACAATAGCAAGGAGACACTACTAGCACTCTGAGCAGTGATACACCCTAACAATTGTGATGGAACGTCTCAGACCTGCCGGTCAGTGTTACCGAGCGGCGGCAGCTAAAGCGCTTTCAGTTGCAAGCCGCTGGCGGCTCTCTTTAGATACCGGGACACAGACCGTCACCGTGAATACGTATATCGGAGCCACACGTGACTGGAATGGATCACTAGACGTGTTTACTCAAGCCTATGGAGCGACAGCCGGACGCTACGCCGACTTTGGCAATAGCTTCGCCGTCAATCTGGACCCTTTAATCTCCAACACGGCCTTGAATTTCAGTTATCCGCGGCAGCCTATGGTAACGACGAGCAACTCCCTTCCGGAATCTCCGTCCGTCATGCTGTTCGGACTCGGCCTTTTGGCCGCTCTATCGTAGCACCGGGAGTAGAAATGCAAACCATGGAAGAAAAGCGG